>NZ_NKCN01000030.1 GCF_002245535.1 Mycobacterium lehmannii
TCCCCGAGCCCAGCCCGCCCATCGTGAAGGAGGGGCGCACCACCACCGGCAAGCCGAGGTCCTCGACCGTTTCGCGCACCTCGTCCATCGTGAAACACACTCGCGAGCGCGCGGATTCGCCGCCGACCTTGGCGACGATGTCCTTGAACCGCTGCCGGTCCTCGCCGCGCTGGATGGCCTCGAAGTCCGCGCCGATCAGCTCCACGCCGTGCTTGGCCAGCGCCCCCGACTCCGACAGCGCGACCGCGGTGTTCAACGCTGTCTGGCCACCCAGTGTGGCCAGCAGGCCGTCGATCTTGTTGCCGCGCTCGGCCTGCTGCACGATCACCCGCTCGACGAACGCCGGCGTGATCGGCTCGACGTAAGTGTGGTCGGCGTACTCGGGGTCGGTCATGATCGTCGCCGGGTTCGAGTTGATCAGGCTGACCTGCAACCCCTCGGCGCGCAACACCCGGCACGCCTGGGTGCCGGAGTAGTCGAACTCGGCGGCCTGACCGATCACGATCGGCCCGGAGCCGATCACCAGGACGTGGTTCAGGTCGCTCCGCTTGGGCATTAGCTGGCCTCATTCCGCGAAAGTGCATTCCCGCAGCGAAAGTGCGAGTAATGGCCTGCTGGAATGCAATTTCGGCGCAAATCAGGCACCCTTCTCCCCTGCCATCAGGTCGACAAACTGGTCGAACAGATAGTTCGCATCGTGAGGTCCCGCGGCGGCCTCCGGGTGGTACTGCACCGAAAAAGCCAGCCCGCTGACGAGTTTGATGCCCTCCACGACACCGTCGTTGGCGCAGGTGTGGCTGACGATCGCCTCGCCGAACGGGGTATCGAAAACCTCGCCGCGCTCTCCTTCTAACGCGAAACCGTGGTTCTGCGCGGTGATCGCGACGGCGCCGGTCTGGTGGTCGATCACCGGCACGTTGATCCCACGGTGGCCGAATACCATCTTGTACGTCGAGCGTCCCAGCGCACGGCCCAGGATCTGATTGCCGAAACAGATGCCGAACAGCGGAATGCCCGCGCCGAGCACCTCCCGGGTGACGGCCACGATGTGGTCGGCGGTGGCGGGGTCGCCGGGGCCGTTGGACAGGAACACACCGTCGGGTTTCAGGTCGGCGATCTGCTCATAGGTCGTCGACGCCGGCAACACGTGGCTGCGGATACCGCGCCTGGCGAAATTGCGGGGGGTGTTCGTCTTGATGCCGAGGTCGATCGCAGCCACCGTGAACCGTTGCGGTCCTTGAGGTTCCACCACATAGGTGGCGTCGGTGCTGACCTCTCCGGCCAGGTTCGCGCCGAGCATGCCGGGCTGGCTGCGCACCCGCTCGAGCAGTTCGTCGGGGTCGGCCAGCGCCGGACCGGAGAACAACCCGGCCCGCATCGAGCCCCGACTGCGCAAGTGGCGCACCACCGCGCGAGTGTCGATGCCCGCGATGCCGACGATGCCCTGGCGTTCGAGTTCCTCGTCGAGCGTGCCGGTGGCCCGCCAGTTCGAGGCCCTCGGCGAGGGATCGCGCACCGCATAACCGGCCACCCAGATCTTGTCGCCGCGGCTCTCGGCGTCCTCGTGGTTCCATCCGGTGTTGCCGATCTGCGGTGCCGTCGCGACCACGATCTGCCCGTGGTAACTCGGATCGGTGAGCGTCTCCTGATAGCCCGACATTCCCGTGGAGAACACCGCCTCGCCGAGCGCCTGCCCGACCGCGCCGAACGTCGTGCCCGTGAAGACGCGGCCGTCCTCGAGCACCAACAGTGCCTTCTGCGTTTCGCGACGAGCGCTCATCGCCGACTTGTCGCTTCCTCTCACACCGCCTCCTGTTCCACCCAGTGCGAGTACTCGCGGCGGTCGTTGGCGCGGAACCCGGTATCGATTTCGGTGCCCGACGGCAGTCGCCACCGGATCGCGAGAATGCCTTCGTGCGTCATCGCCTTGCCCGCGATCCCCCGCTCGGTGCGGATTTCGGTGATCGCCTCGTCGGGAATCCAGATCGGCAGGGCCCCGCTGCGCTGCAACATGATTCCTTCGGGGTAGCGCGTCAGCACGGCCTTGGCGCGGAAGCCCAGGTCGCCGACCACGATTCGGTCGTTCCAATGGGGGGCCAGCGTGCTGCCGACGTACAGGCCCTTGGTGGCGGACACGATCGCGGGCCCGACCGTGTCGGGAAGCGCGGGCAGTGTCCCGATCAGTTCGGCCTGACGTTCGGCGCGGCGGCGCCATCCCCGGATCATCGCCTGGATCAGCACCGCGATGAGCACGGCCACGACGGCCGCCATGATCAGCGATCCGACGAGCGTGGCTGTATTCATGCCGGACACTTCCCATCGCGCGCAGTCACCTTGCCGCGCAACAACGTCAGCGTCACTGCCCCGGGCAGTTCGAGCGCCTCATAGGGCGTGTTGGCCGACCGGCTGGCCAGGGCGGAACCCTCGACCGTCCACGTCGCGTCCGGGTCGACCACCGTCAGGTTGGCCGGCTCGCCGATTTCCAGTGGCCTTCCCTGATCGGGCAGCCCGACGATTTCGGCGGGCCGCTCGCTCATCACCCGCGCGACGTCCCGCCAGCTCAGCAGCCCCGGGCGCACCATGGTCTCGACCACCACCGACAGCGCGGTCTGCAATCCGAGCATGCCGGGGCGGGCGACGGAGAACTCGCAGCACTTCTCGTGCTCGGCGTGCGGGGCGTGATCGGTGGCCACACAGTCGATGATCCCGTCCGCCAGCGCCTGGCGCAGCGACCGCGCGTCCGAGGCCTCACGCAGCGGCGGGTTGACCCGATAGCGCCCGTCGTAGGTGGCCAGCCGTTCGTCGTCGAGCAGCAAGTGGTGTGGGGTCACCTCCGCTGTGATCGAGATCCCCTGTGATTTCGCCCATCGCACGATCTCGACCGTGCCCGAGGTGGACGCATGGCAGATGTGCACCCGCGCGCCGGCGTCGCGCGCCAGCAGCGCATCGCGCGCGACGATCGACTCCTCGGCCGCGCGCGGCCACCCGGCGAGGCCCAGCCGCGCGGCGTTGGGACCTTCGTGGGCAACGGCGCCGACCGTGAGCCGGGGCTCCTCGGCGTGCTGGGCGATCAGCACGCCGAGCCCGGTGGCGTATTCGAGCGCGCGGCGCATGATCAGCGGGTCGTGCACACAGATGCCGTCGTCGGAGAACATCCGCACCTGCGCGGCACCGCTTGCCATCATCCCCATCTCGGTGAGCTGGGCACCCGCCAGACCGACGGTCACCGCGCCGACGGGGTGCACGTCGACCAGACCCACCTGCTGACCTCGCTGCCAGACATGGTCGGTCACCACGGGGCTGTCGGCGACGGGGGTGGTGTTGGCCATGGCGAACACCGCGGTGTACCCGCCCAGAGCGGCTGCGGCCGAGCCGGTTTCGATGTCCTCGGCGTACTCGCGGCCGGGCTCGCGCAGGTGGGTGTGCAGGTCGACGAAGCCGGGGAGCAGCACCTGATCGGTGGCGTCGATGACCTCGGAGGCCTTCTCGAGGCCGCCGGACTCCGCCAGGTCCGCGCCGATGTCGGCGATCTGCCCGTCGTCCACCAACACGTCGACGCGGTCGCCCTCGCCGTAGAGTCGGACCCCTCGTATCAGCACGCTCATACGCTGATCGCCTCTTTCTCGGCACCCACCAACAAGTGGAACAGCACCGCCATCCGGATATGCACACCGTTGGAAACCTGCTGCAGCACAGCCGATTGCGACGAGTCCGCGACGGAGAACGCGATCTCCATACCGCGGACCATCGGGCCCGGGTGCAGCACCACCGCGTTACCCGAAAGCAGCGCCTGGCGCTTCTCGGACAAGCCGTAGAGCACCGAGTACTCCCTGGCCGACGGGAAGAAGCCGCCGTTCATGCGCTCGGCCTGCACCCTCAACATCAGCACCGCGTCGGCCAGCGGCAGTTCGGCGTCGAGGTCGTGCGAGACCGTGACCGGCCAGCCGGCGACACCGACCGGCAGCAACGTCGGCGGCGCGACCAACACCACCTCCGCGCCGAGGGTGTGCAGCAGAAGCACATTCGAGCGGGCCACCCGGCTGTGCAGGACATCGCCGACGATGACCACCCGCTTGCCCTCGATGTCGCCGAGGCGCTGGCGGATGGTCAACGCGTCGAGCAGCGCCTGGGTGGGGTGCTCGTGGGTGCCGTCGCCGGCGTTGATGACCGCAGGACCGTGCCCGTCCTCGGTGGCCGTCCACTCGGCGAGTTGTTGCGGCGCTCCCGAGGCAGGGTGGCGCAGGATCAGCGCGTCGGCTCCGGCGGCGCGCAGCGTCAACGCGGTGTCGCGCAGCGACTCCCCCTTGGACACCGACGATCCCGAGGCGCTGACGTTGATCACGTCGGCGCTCATCCACTTGCCGGCGACCTCGAAGGAGACCCGGGTGCGGGTCGAGTTCTCGTAGAACATCGTGATGATCGTGCGCCCGCGCAGGGTGGGCAGCTTCTTGACCTCGCGGCCGAGCAGCGCCTGGCTGAAACGGTCGGCGTTGTCGAGGATCGCCAGCGCGTCGTCGCGCGACAGATCCGCCGCCGAGAGCAGATGTTTCACCTGATCGGACCTCCGTACGGCGCGATGGACACACGGTCGTGGCCATCGTCTTCGGCCAACCGGACCTTGACGTTCTCGCTTCGGGACGTGGGCACGTTCTTGCCCACGTAGTCGGCGCGCAGCGGCAGCTCCCGGTGGCCGCGGTCGACGAGGACGGCCAGCTGCACCGCCTTCGGTCTGCCGATGTCACGCAGCGCGTCCAGGGCCGCGCGCACCGAGCGGCCGGTGTAGAGCACGTCGTCGACGAGGATGACCAGCGACTGATCGACACCGCCCTCGGGTATCGAGGTCTCCTCCAGAGCGCGGGGCGGCTTGAAGTCGAGGTCGTCGCGGTACAGCGTGTTGTCGAGCGCGCCGTGCGGGACGACGACGCCGGAGAACTCCTTGATTTTCTCGGCGAGCCGGGTGGCCAGCGTCACGCCCCGGGTCGGGATGCCGAGCAGGACGACGCGGGGAGCCGTGGCGTCGTCGGGGGAACCGTCGAGTGCGGTCTTCTCGATGATCTGGTGGGCGATACGGGAAATGGTGCGGCCGACGTCCGCTGCGGACATCAGCTCCCGGTCGGTGCCCGACGAGCCTTCATGCGCGCCCAAGCGACTCTGACCTCCTTCTCCGCCTCTCTGGACGGCTCCTTAAAGGACGTCGAAACTGCGGGGAAGCTTAGCACCCGGATGACGGTGGTCCGTTCGCGCCACGAAGGCGACTGCCCACACCACCGTGTCAGTAGGCTTGCCGCGATGAAACTCGACGGCAACCACGCGTCCATCCGCGAGGCGATCGACGCCGGGCTCCTCGCCGGGGCGGTGACCCTCGTGTGGCACGCCGGCGAGGTGGTTCAGGTCAACGAGTTGGGGCACCGCGACGTCGACGCCGGGCTGCCGATGCAGCGCGACACGCTCTTCCGCATCGCCTCGATGACCAAGCCGGTGACGGTCGCGGCCGCGATGAGCATTCTCGAGGAGGGCCGCTTCGCGCTCACCGACCCGATCGCCAGGTGGGTGCCCGAACTCGCCGACATGCAGGTGCTTGTCGACCCGCGGGGTGAGCTCGACAAGACCACGCCTGCCCGGCGTCTCATCACGTTCGACGACCTGATGACCCACCGCAGCGGTCTGGCCTATGCCTTCTCGGTGTTGGGTCCGTTGAGCCGCGCCTACGGCCGGATGTCGTTCCGCCAGGATCAGGACCGCTGGCTGGCCGAGCTGGCCGCCTTGCCGCTGGCGCACCAGCCCGGTGACCGGCTCACCTACAGCCACGCCACCGACGTGCTGGGGATCGCGTTATCGCGGATCGAGGGCAAACCGTTGTCCGACATCTTGCGCGAACGGATCTTTGAGCCCTTACAGATGCCCGACACCGGGTTCTCGGTGGGCACGTCGCGACGACACCGCGCCGCGACGATGTACAAGCTCGACCAGAACAACACCCTGCAGCACGACGTGATGGGACCCGCACCGATCACCGATCCGCCGTTCTGCACCGGCGGTGCCGGATTGTGGTCGACAGTCGATGACTACTTGCGCTTTGCGCAGATGCTGTTGGCCGGCGGGACGCTGGACGGTGTCCGGGTGCTGTCAGAGGAGTCCGTGCGGCTGATGCGCACCGACCGCCTGACCGACGAGCAGAAGCGCCAGGACTTTCTCGGCGCCCCGTTCTGGGTGGGCCGCGGGTTCGGGCTGAACCTGTCGGTGGTGACCGATCCGGCGAAATCCCAGCCGCTGTTCGGGCCCGGCGGGCTGGGTACGTTCAGCTGGCCCGGTGCGTACGGCACATGGTGGCAGGCCGACCCGTCCGCGGATCTGATCCTGATCTACCTGGTCCAGAACCTGCCCGATCTCAACGTCGACATGGCCGCGATCGCGGGCAACACCTCGCTGGCCAAGCTGCAGAGCGCTCAGCCGAAATTCGTCCGCCGGACCTACCAGGCACTCGACATCTGAGCGTTTAGTCTGGCGGCATGACCCAGCAGACCGTCCTGATCAGTGGCGCCGGGATCGCCGGGCCGTCGTTGGCGTTCTGGTTGACGCGCAAGGGATATCGCGTTGTCGTCGTGGAGATCGCACCGGGCGTGCGGCCCGGCGGCCAGACGGTCGATCTGCGCGGCGCGGGCGGCGACGTCGTCGAGCGGATGGGGCTGATCGACCAGATGCGGGCCCGCGCGCTCGAACAGCGCGGTGCGGCCTGGGTGCGTTCCGACGGCAGCAGACGTGCCGAGATGCCGGTGACCGCGTTCGACGGCAACGGTCTGGTGTCGAAGTTGGAGATCCTGCGCGGCGATCTGGTCGACGTGCTGTACGAGGCCACCCGCGACTCCGTCGAATACCGTTTCGGACAGCGGATCTCGGAACTTCGCGAAGTCGACGCGGGAGTCGAGGCGACGCTGGCCGACGGCACAGTGCTGCACGCCGACCTCGTCGTCGGCGCCGACGGTCCGCATTCGGCCGTGCGCCGCCTGGCCTTCGGCCCCGAGGATCAGTTCGTCAAGCCGATCGGCGGATACAACGCGTGGTTCTCCGCGCCCGACAGCGTCGGACTCGACGGCTGGTACCTGCTCTACCAGGCTCCCGGCGGCCTGAACGCCTCGATGCGGCCCTCCCACGATCCCGCAATCGCCAAGGCCGGCCTGGCTTTTCGATCCGAGCCGATTGAGTACGACCGGCACGACCCCGACCAACAGCGCCGGATCCTCGCCGAGCGGTTCGCAGGCGCCGGGTGGGAGTGCGACGCGCTGCTGGCCGCCGCCGACCAAGCCGACGACTTCTACTTCGATTCTTTCGCCCAGATCCACATGCCGTCATGGTCGACGGGACGCGTCACCCTCGTCGGCGATGCCGGATACTGCGCATCGCCGCTGTCGGGCATGGGTACGAGCCTCGCCCTTGTCGGCGCCTATCTTCTCGCGGGCGAACTGGGCCCGGCGGATTCGTTCGAGGCCGACGGCATCGCCGAGGCGCTGGCGCGGTACGAGTCGCGGATGCGCCCCTACGTCGACACCTGCCAGAAGTTGAACAACACCATCGACCGGTACGCACCGATGAAGGAGTCCGACATCGCGGTCAACGCGGCGGTGATGAAGTGGATGCAGCGCTGGCCGTTTCGACCGGTGGCCGCGCGGCTGTGGTTCACGACGGCCGACTCGATCGAGTTGCCGGACTATCGAGACTCCGTGGCCCGGTAATCGTCGGCGCGCTACTGCATGCTGCGCGACAGGACCCGCCCGAACTGCAACAGCCGCTGCATCTGCGCGAGCCCGCCGTTGTCGACGGACTTGTAGTAGCGGAACGACTCGCAGTAGACGTCGGATTCGGTGGCGGACTTCTGTCGTGCGCGGGTGATCAGTTGGGTGTACATGCGCAACCTGACCTCCGACAGGCGCCGGGCGCCGTCGTCGAGCACCTCGTACTCGGTAGTCAGCACGTGATCGGTGATCGTCGACAACAGGATCGTGCGCACCGAGGCGTTGAGCACGCGACGGTCGCGGTCCGTCGACGACATCTCGTCGTCGGCGCGCCACATGATCAGCCGGTGCCCGTCGGTGAGGACGACCTCCTGCCACAGGGATTGGTCCTCCTCGCCCCACGGCTCGTCGATGTCGCCGCGCGACATGATGAACGACTTGATGATCGGCAGGTCCACCACCGACCGCAGTTGGTCGAGCGCGAGTTCGGGATCGCGTAGATACACCCTGGCCGCTTCGTCGACGCTGGAGTACGGCGCCCAGTCCTGCGGTGTGGGCATCGCCTATCCCCCGCTCCCCTCACCCCGCACGGCCGCAGCGGCGGCACGAATCTGTGGCGTCACGAGCATCACCTGACCCAGCACTCCGTTGACGAAACCCGGTGAGTCGTCGGTGGACAACTGTTTGGCGAGTTCGACCGCCTCGTCGACGGCCACCGGTTCGGGGACGTCCTCGGCGTGCAGCAGCTCCCACACCGCGACCCGCAGGATCGCGCGATCGACGGCAGGCAGCCTCTCGAGCGTCCAGCCCTGCAGATGGGAGGCGATCAGATCGTCGATGTGTGCGGCGTGCTCCGTCACACCACGGGCCACCGTCACCGTGTAGGGGTTGAGCGGCGATACGTCGGACTGGTTCTCGGCCAACGCATTTCGTGCATCGGCCACCTCGGCCGAGGTGAGCCCGCGCGCTTCGGCTTCGAAGAGCAGGTCGACGGCGCGCTTGCGTGCCTGATGCCTGCCCCGATCGCCCTTCCGGTCAGGCATTCACCCGACCCAGGTAGCTGCCGTCACGCGAATCGATCTTCAGCTTGTCGCCGGTGTTGATGAACAGCGGCACCTGGATCTCGGCACCGGTCTCGACGGTCGCGGGTTTGGTGCCGGCGCTGGAGCGGTCACCCTGCAGGCCCGGCTCGGTGTGGGTCACCTCGAGTTCGACGGTCACAGGCAACTCGAGGTAGAGCGGATTGCCGTCGTGGAAGGCGATCTGCACCGGCATGCTCTCCAGCAGGAACCCAGCGGCGCGGCCAACGAGGGACTCGGGCAGCGGATGCTGCTCGTAGTCCTCGGAATCCATGAACACGAAATCCGAACCGTCGCGGTACAGGTAGGTCGCGTCGCGCCGGTCGACCGTCGCGGTCTCGACCTTCACCCCGGCGTTGTAGGTCTTGTCCACGGTCTTGCCAGAGACGACGTTCTTGAGCTTGGTGCGCACGAAGGCCGGTCCCTTGCCCGGTTTGACGTGCTGGAATTCGATGATCTGCCAAAGTTGGCCGTCGATCACCAGGACGAGCCCGTTCTTGAAGTCGGCGGTCGTTGCCACGTTGGTAGTACTCCTTGTCAGAGGATGGCCAGTTCCTTGGGGAACCGGGTGAGCAAGTCTGGAGCGCCGTCCCCGACGACGAGCGTGTCCTCGATGCGGACACCGCCACGGTCGGGCAGATAGACACCGGGCTCCACGGTCACCGCGGAGCCAGCAAGCAGTGTACCGACGGAGGCCCCGCTGATTCCTGGCGCTTCGTGGATCTGCAGTCCCACGCCGTGGCCGAGGCCGTGGGTGAAGTTCTCGATGTAACCGGCGTCGGCGATGACCTGCCGCGATGCCGCGTCGACGTCCTTGCACGCGACTCCCGGCGCCAACGCCTCCCGGCCCGCCTTCTGAGCGGCGGACACCAACGCGTAGATCTCGCGCTGCCAGTCCGCGATCGGCGCGAGCACGAAGGTCCTGGTCATGTCGGAGTGGTAACCGCTCACCAACGCGCCGAAATCGATCTTGACGAAATCGCCGGCCGTCAGAACGGCATCGGTGGGCCGGTGATGCGGAATCGCCGAGTTCGGTCCGGCCGCCACGATCGTGTCGAAAGACGGACCGTCGGCGCCGTGTTCGAGCATCAGCCACTCCAGTTCGCGGGCGACCTCCTTCTCACTGCGACCGGCCCGCAGCCCACCGCGGTCGACCAGGTCTTGCAGTGCCGCGTCGGCAGCCTCGCAGGCCAGCCGCAGCAGTGCGACCTCGCCGGCGTCCTTGACTTCGCGCAGCGCCTCGACGGTCCCGGCGGCGCGCACCATGTCGATCTGTTCTCCAGCGGCCTTCTCCAGAACTGAAAAAGCATCGACGGTGACCACATGGCTCTCGAAGCCGAGCCGGCGCACGCCGTCGGCGGCGGCACGACCCGCCAGATGCGGTCCGCACGCCCGCTCGATGACGATTTCGGCGTCGGGCGCCTGCTGCCCTGCCTGCGTGCGATAGCGCCCGTCGGTCGCCAGCACCGGCGTTTCGTCGTCCGCCTTGATCAGCAGGGCGGCGTTGGAGCCGGTGAACCCGCTCAGATAGCGCACGTTGACCAGGTCCGATACCAACATGGCATCGATTTCGGATTTGGCCAGCCGCTCGCGCAACCGGCTCCGGCGCTGTGAAATAGTCACGGTCGATGACGCTACTCGCTAAGGTGAGGCCCCATGAGTAAGTGGTTGCTGCGCGGACTGGTGTTCGCGACCCTGATGGTGATCGTGCGATTGCTGCAGGGCGCGCTGATCAACGCGTGGGAAACCAAGGCAGGATTGATCAGCGTCGTGCTGGTCGTTCTGTTCGCAGTTGCGGTATTCATCTGGGGGTTCATCGACGGCCGCGCCGACGCCCGCGCCAACCCGGACCCGGACCGCCGCGGAGACCTGGCAATGGTCTGGCTGCTGGCCGGCCTGTTCGCCGGGATCGTCAGCGGCGCGGTGGCCTGGTTCATCTCGCTGTTCTACAAGGCGCTCTACGTCGAGGCGCTCGTCAACGAGCTCACCACCTTCGCGGCGTTCACCGCGCTGCTGGTGTTCCTGATGGCGCTCGCCGGGGTGGCCCTGGGCCGCTGGCTCGTCGACCGCAAGGCCGACCAGACGCCGCACCTGCACCGCGCCGGTGACGACGACCGCACCGACACCGACGTCTTCGCCGCGGTCAGTCAACCGGGCACGGACGACACCACCCAGACCGCACCCCGCGACGACCGGGTCTAGCTCTAGGCCCAGCGCTCCGTGAACCCGGACGAGTTCTGCACGTCCGACCAATGGAGCGTGTTGTCGTCCGCGTCGGCGAACTCCCAACTGGCCGGGGTGCTCGGCGGCTTCCTGATCACCGCGATCGCCCTGCTGTTCGACAAGAACAGCCGCGAAGGCGTGCACACGCTGGCGCTGTTCTCCTCGGCCGTCCTGGTCCTGATGCTCGACAGCTTCCTGTTCAGCTTGATCACCGGAACCCAGGTGCCCGACGGGGCGCGCCGGGCCACCTGTGCGATCGCCTGGACTCAGGGTGCGGTGTCGACCGGGATGCTGGCCGCGGGGGCGGCTGCGCTGTTCGGCGGGCTCGGCTGGATGCTGGCCAGCCACGCCGTCAACAAGATCAGCGACCAGGACCCCGCCGATGTGCGCGCGTATGGCTTCCTTGCCGAACTCGGCGGTTGGTTGACCTTCGCGGCCGCGATGACGGCGACGCTGATCGTGTCCGAGACCTCGATCGATTACCTGCGCTTCATGTGGGGGCACCGGCCCGCGGTGTGGGTCGAGGGCACCATCGTCGTCGCAGCCGCGGCATTCGTCATCGCCGATTTCGTGTTGGTGTACCTGCGCACCCGGGCGTTACGAAAGTCGTTGGCCGACACCACCGAACCGACGCTCCTCGAGCTTCGGTCCATCCAGTTCGCCACGATCGGCACCGTGGTGCTTGCGATCTTTGGATCCTGGCTCGCCGTAAGCCTGGCCCGCATCCCCGAGGCCTGGCTCACGGCGCCGAACCCGGCGATCGTCGTCTGCGTGCTGATGCTCACGCTCGTGATGCCGACGGTGATCTCGACGGCGATCTGCTATTCGGTGGCCAGCACCGACGAACGCGGTTCCTCGCCGAGGCTGGCCAGATACCGCAGGGCCAACAGGTAACCCTGCACGCCGAGGCCGACGATCACTCCCGTGGCCACGGCGCTGAGGTACGAATGATGCCGAAACTCCTCGCGCGCGTGCACGTTCGAGATGTGCACCTCGATCAGCGGCGCGCGCAGTTCGCTGCAGGCATCGCGCAGGGCGACCGACGTGTGGGTCAGCGCGCCGGCGTTGATGATCACCGGATCACCGGCGTCGGCGGCCGCGTGGATCCAGCCCAGCAGGTCGGCCTCGTTGTCACTCTGGCGCACAACGGCCTTCAGTCCGAGGGCATCGGCTTCGCGGTCGATGAGCGCCACCAACTCGTCGTGGGTGGTGCTGCCGTACACGCCGGGTTCGCGGCGGCCCAGCCGACCGAGGTTGGGGCCGTTGAGCACGAGCACAGTCTGGGTCATGACGTCACCGCCCTATTTCTGCGTAGGCCGCCGCCAGAAGTGACGGGTCAGGCCCTTCCAGGCGTCCGGGCTTGCCGAGCCCGTCGAGCACGACGAACCGCAGCACACCGGCGCGGGTCTTCTTGTCACCGGCCATGTTTTCCAGCAAGTCGCCGAACGCGTCGGGGTCATAGCTGACCGGGAGCCCGAGCGACGTCAGCACGGAACGGTGCCGCTCGGCGGTTTCGTCGTCCAGCCGGCCCGCGAGCCGGCCGAGTTCGGCGGCGAAGACCAGCCCCACCGAAACTGCGGCGCCGTGCCGCCACTGGTAGCGTTCGCGGCGTTCGATCGCGTGGGCGAGGGTATGGCCGTAGTTCAGGATCTCGCGTAGTTGCGACTCCTTCTCGTCGGCGGCCACCACCTCGGCCTTGACCGCGATCGCGCGGCGGATCAGTTCGGGAAGCACGGTGCCCGTCGGGTCGAGCGCCGCCTCTGGGTCGGCTTCGATCAGATCGAGGATGGTCGGGTCGGAGATGAAGCCGGCCTTGACGATCTCGGCCATACCGGCCACGAGTTCGTTGCGCGGCAACGTCTCCAGGGTCGCGAGGTCCACGAGCACGGCCGCCGGCTGGTGGAACGCGCCGACCAGGTTCTTGCCCGCGTCGGTGTTGATGCCGGTCTTCCCGCCGACCGCGGCGTCGACCATGCCGAGCAGCGTGGTCGGCACGTGCACGATGTCGATGCCGCGCAGCCAGGTGGCCGCGGCGAACCCGGCGACGTCGGTCGCCGCTCCCCCGCCCAGGCTGACGATCGCATCCTTGCGGCCGACCCCGATGCGGCCCAGCACTTCCCAGATGAACCCGACGACGGGCAGGTCCTTGCCCTTCTCGGCGTCCGGGATCTCGATGCGGTGTGCGTCGATCCCCTTGTCTGCCAGGGTGCTTCGTATGACCTCGGCGGTCTGCGCCAGCGTCGGCTGGTGCAGGATCGCGACCTTGTGCCTGCCCTCGAGCACGCGCTCGAGATCGCCGAGCAGTCCGGTGCCGACGATCACCGGGTAGGACGGGTCGACGCGGACGTCTATGGTCACGGGCTCAATCACGGTTGGCCTTCGGATTGCGGGCGGCGACCGCCGCCGGGGACGGCGGGGCCTCGGTACTGGGTTCGGCGGTCAGCTGCGACGGCCCCCTGCGCCACGGCGAGCGGCGCTTGCGTCGCGAGGAGTGGGAGTTCTCGGGGTTCTCGAGGCGGGCCACGATATAGCGCACCACCGCGCCGGGGTTGCGCCGGTTGGTGTTGACCCGCAGCGTCGCCACCTGCCGATACAGCGGAACCCGTTCGGACATCAGGGCTTTGAACTTCTCGCCGCGGTCGCCGCCCTCGAGCAACGGGCGCACGGTGCTTCCGCCGGTCCGGCGAACTCCTTCGGCGGCGCTGATCTCCAAATAGATGACCGTATGACCGGCCAGTGCCTCGCGCACGCCGGGTGTGGTCACCGCGCCGCCGCCCAGCGACAGCACACCCTCGTGGGTCCGCAGTGCCGAGCGGATGACCTCTTCCTCGATCCGGCGGAACTCCTGCTCGCCGTCGGTGGCGAAGATGTCGGCGATCGTGCGGCCCGTGGTCTCCTCGATCGCGGCGTCGGTGTCGAGCATTGAAAGGTCGAGCGCCTTGGCCAGCCGCCGCCCGATGGTGGACTTACCCGAGCCGGGCAATCCGACCAGCACTGCTCGGGGCGCCATCAGCCCGAAGCCTGGACCCGTTGCGGAGAGGGCTCACGCGTGCGCACCGCCCGCAGGTAGTTGTCGATGTTGGCGCGCGTCTCGGTCAACGAGTCACCGCCGAACTTCTGCAGCGCCGCGCGCGCCAGCACCAGCGCCACCATGGTCTCGACGACCACACCCGCGGCGGGCACGGCGCACACGTCGGAGCGCTGGTGGATCGCGACGGCCTCCTCACCGGTGTCCATGTCGACGGTGGCCAGTGCGCGCGGAACCGTGGAGATCGGCTTCATCGCCGCCCGCACCCGCAGCGGTTGGCCGTTGGTCATCCCGCCTTCCAACCCGCCCGCGCGGTTCGTCGAGCGCATGATGCCGTCGGGTCCCGGATACATCTCGTCGTGGGCGACGCTGCCGCGGCGGCGGGCGGTCTGGAAGCCGTCGCCGATTTCGACACCCTTGATCGCCTGGATGCCCATCACCGCGGCGGCGAGTTGGCTGTCCAGCCGGTTGTCGCCGCTGGTGAAGGAGCCCAGCCCGACCGGAAGCCCGTTCGCCACCACCTCGACGACGCCGCCCAGCGTGTCGCCGTCCTTCTTGGCCGCCTCGATCTCGTCGATCATCGACTTCTCGGCGGCCTTGTCGTACGCGCGCACGGGGCTGGCGTCGATCGCCGCGAGGTCGGCCGCCTGCGGCGGCGGGCCGTCGTAGGGGTCCGACGCGCCGATCGAGATGACGTGGGACACCACCTCGACGCCGAGGGCCTCCTTGAGGAATGCGCGGGCGATGGTGCCTGCGGCGACGCGGGCCGCGGTCTCGCGCGCGCTGGCACGCTCCAGCACCGGGCGGGCGTCGTCGAAGCCGTACTTGAGCATGCCCGCGTAGTCGGCGTGCCCGGGCCGAGGCCGGGTCAGCGGCGCGTTCCGCGCGCTTTCTGCGAGCTCGGAGGGGTCGACGGGGTCGGGTGCCATCACGGTTTCCCACTTCGGCCACTCGGTGTTGCCGATCTCGACCGCGATCGGGCCGCCGAGCGTGACGCCATGCCGGACACCGGCGAGCATCGTGACCTGGTCCTGCTCGAACTTCATCCGGGCGCCGCGGCCGTACCCGAGACGTCGGCGCGCCAGTTGTCCGGCGATGTCGTCGGAGGTGACGCGCACGCCCGCGACCATGCCCTCGACCACGGCCACCAGGGCGCGGCCGTGTGATTCACCAGCAGTGGTCCATCGCAACACGCGTCCCATCTTCCCACGTCGGCCGTCTGACCCCGAATCAGGCGATGACCAGGCCGTCGAGGACGCGGGCGAGTTCGGCCGCGGCCTGACGGTGGGCGGCCTTCTGATCGGTGGAGCGCGCGACGATCATGGCCGCCTCGCAGATGGCTCCGAACAGGAAGTGCGCCAGCGGCCCGGGCGTGCGCTTGGCGATCCGCCCGGCGTCGACCGCACGAGCGATGGCCGCCTCCATCATGTCGAGCAGCGGGGCCTCCAGGCGCCGCATCTCCTCCCAGCCCAGCGCGGTGAACGCGTCGAGCAGCACGATCCGTTGCACCCCCGGGTCGAGGCATTCGTCCAGGAACGCCCGGCAGCCTGCCCCGAAGGCGTCCCACGGATCCTTCTTCCGCGCGTAGGCACGCTGATAGGCCTCGGCCAGCGGCACCGCCATCCGCTCGACCTCGCCCGTGAAGACCGCCTCGAACAGGCCGCGCTTGCCGTCGAAGTGGTGGTAGACGGCGCCCTTGGTCACCTGCGCCCGGGCCGCGACGGCGTCGAGCGAGGTCGCCTCGTAACCGTCCTCGGCGAACAACGCGCGCGCCGCGTCGACGAGCGCGGAGACGGTCGCCTCGGTGCGCTCCGCCTGGGTGCGCTTCGCGCCCTTCATCGCCACGGGCGAACGATAACCGGACAGCGCGTACCGGTTCACAACACTTGATAGACCCGGTAGTCGACGTGGTCGGGCGAGAGAATGTTGTAGCCCACCGCGACGATTCCGCCGAGCCATGCGTACCGCTCGTCGGCGGTGGCGAATCTCGGCGTGGTCCGCACGTAGGTCTCGCCGAAACCGAGTACCTCCCCGCGCGCCAGCCGGTCGAGGCCGTCGGCGGGAACGTTGATGATGCCCGCGCTCTCGAAGTGGATGAGCACGCCGTCGTGCGTGCGCAAGGTCGCGCGGACGTCGACCCTGCCGCATCCGTCGTCGCCGACGAGCAGCCAGTCGCCACCTCCGGGTAGTACCTCGCCGCGCAGCCGCGGCCCGTTCACGCCCCCGCCTTTGGTGACGAACGTCAGCCGCATGCCGGTTGCGGTCGGAATCGTTTGTGCCGGAAGCAGATCAACGCTGACGTCGAAGAGGTGCTCCACGGGCAGCGCGTCGACGAGTGGCAGTTGGTCGATCGCCGCTGCCACAGTCACGAACGGCCCCCGCTCATCGACGCGACCATCTGCGCGGAGTCGATGAACGAGTCCTTGCGGGCGACCAGTCCGTCGGGTGAGACGACGACCACGTCGAGGCAGTCGAACCGCACGTCACCGGAGATCAACACCCAGTCGAGCACCCAGTGGGCACTGCCATAGAGGATGCGGTTGACCTCGAAGGCGAAGTGTGGGAATTGTTCGAAGACACCGGCGAACGCCTCCCGCGCGGCGTCGCGGCCGACCGCGGGCTCGATGTCCACATGGGTCCAGAACCGGGTGTCCGCGGTGTGCAGTTCGGCGATCGCGTCAGGATCGCGAGCCGCCCATGCGGCGAAATACCGCTCGGAGATGGCCTTCAGGTCAAGGTCTGCATTTTGCATACTCATAGTATGTACTAACCTACTCTGAGTATGCAACTGCAGTTGTTCTGAATCCAACACAGCCGTTACGCGGGCGAAACACCGCGACCGCACAGTTCTTCCATGGATTCAAGATCGGCATTGACGGTGAGCATCGGCGTGCTCGGCGGACTCGCGGTGGCCCTGACCGCGGAAGTGATCACGGTTCCGATCTGGGTGGTCTTCCTGACGTGGGCCTCCTTCTTCTTCGTCGGTGGCGGAATCGGCGGATGGGTGCGCTCGCTGGCGAGCAATCTGGCCGGCGTCCTGATCGCGTCGGCGAGCCTGTATGCGGGCCACCTCTTGGGCGGCAGCCTGTTGGCGGTCGCGGTGGCCGTCGGGATCGGCAGCGCGGTGATGGTGCAGGCGTCCTGGCTACCGCTTCTCTCGACGACGCCCGCGGTGGTGGTCGGTTTCGCGAGCACGGTGTCCACGGTGGCCGGGACGGGCAACGCGATCACCGTGACGTCGATATCGCACCCGGGCCTGGTCGCCGCGATGGCGTGTGTACTCGGGGCCTCATTCGGGCTGTTGAGCGAGTACGTCGCGAAGGTGTTGACCCGCGAGCCCGAACCCAACCATGCAACCCCGGAAATTGCACCGACGACGGAAGGCAGCCCCGCGTAATGAAACTGCAGCACTACCTCGGCGGCCTGGAGGGGCTGCCGGAACCGCTCAACCTCGAGAAGCGAGTCTTTGTCGAAGAGTGGGAGAAGCGGATCTTCGGTATCCACGTCGCGATGATGGGGTTGTCGAACCACCTCGGTTCGTCGCTTCCGCGGTATCCGATCGACGAGGTGCCGACCGCGTTCAAGGACGAGTGGACATGGGCCGACCTGCGCACCGGCGCCGAGGCGATGAACCCGTTCGACTACTTCAAGTTCCGCTACTACGAGAAGTGGCTGGGCGGTATCACGCAGTTCTTCATCGACAAGGGCTACGTGACCGAAGACGAATTGGCCGCGCGTAAAGAGGAATTGGGTGCCGAAACCACCCCTGCCGTCGGCGATCCGGTGCCGGCGATCGACGACCAGGTCGTCGACTATCTGCGTCGGGGCGACAGTCCCCGCCGCGACGTCGCGCACCCGAAGTTCGCCGTCGGCGACTCCGTGCGCATCACCAACGTCCCCGCCGCCGCCCACACCCGCCTGCCCGGCTATCTGCGTGGTCGCGTGGGCACCGTGGAGCGGATCTTCGAGGGCGACTACGCGTACTTCACCAACACCGGCGACGGCATCGGTGACCCGATGCCGATCTACATCGTCGCGTTCGACCCGCAGGATCTGTTCGGTGAGCGCGCCGAGGACGGTCCGCTGACCATCTACGCCGAGCTGTTCGAGGCCTACCTGGAAGGAGCGCGATGAGCGACCAGTTCTACTACCCCGAGGATCGCGAGCTGTCCAGCGCCGCCAAAGTCGCTGCGCTGGAATCTCTTCTGATCGAGAAGGGCGTGATCACGAACCAAACCGTGGACAAGGTGTTGTCGTACTTCGAATCAGAGATGACACCGCTGAACGGACGCAAGATCGTCGTGAAGGCATGGACCGACCCGGATTTCGCGGCTCGCGTCGTGGTCGACACCCCTGCGGCCATCGCTGAACTCGAGCTACCGGAGGGGATGGCCGGCGCCGAGGGCGAGCATCTGCAGGCCGTCGCCAACTTTCCCGGTGTGCATAATCTGGTCATCTGCACGCTGTGTTCGTGCTTCCCGTGGCCCGTGCTGGGTCTGCCGCCGTACTGGTACAAGGACCCGGTGTTCCGTGCTCGGGCGGCGCGCGAACCACGCAAGGTGCTCGCCGAGATCGGCGTCGAACTGCCCGAGGACACCGAGATCAAGGTCTGGGACAGCAGCGGACACTCACGGTGGTTCGTCATCCCCGAACGCCCATCCGGCACAGACCAGTTCACTGACGAGGAGCTGATGGAACTGGTCACCACCGAATCGATGATGGGCGTGGCCCTGGCGGGGCCGGCCTCATGAACCTGCACGAGACCTGCACCACCGACCAGGCCGCCCCGCAATTCGACCACGACTGGCAACGGCGTGCGTTCGGTCTGGCACTGGCCCTGTCGGAATTCCGCCACTTCGATTGGAGTGACTTCCAGCAGAGCCTGATCGAGACGATCGGGCGGTGGGAGGAGACCCCAGAAACCGACCGCGGCGACTGGCAGTACTACGACCACTGGGTCAGCGCCCTGGAGAAGGTGATTCACGACCACCATCTGCTGACCGCGCCCGCCCGTGTGACCGGAGACAACCATGACTGAGGCGACCGCCACCCGCATCGACGTCAGCGCACTGGCCGCCATCGCGTGGCTGACCGGTACGGCGTTCCTGGCATTGATGGTGCTGTATGTCGTCGGCCTCGACCAGGGCGCGACGTCGATCTTCGGCTCGGACACCCACATCCACGAGTTCGTGCACGACGCCCGCCATCTGCTCGGATTCCCCTGTCATTAGGACACCGCGAGCGCGGTCGCCGTTGCCGCGGCCAGACACATCGACAGGCCGTGTGGGACAGTGCTTTCCCTGCGGCACATCACGGCGACGACGGCCCACGTGGCCGTCACCAGCGGTGCGGCAAGCGCGGCCACGGCCCACACGTCGACACCGAACGAACCGGTCAGGGCTCCGAGACCGAAGGCGAGTTTTACGTCGCCGGCGCCCATCGCCGCAGGCGCGAGCAGGTGCACCGTCAGGTACACGAGGAACAGCGCCGAGGAGCCGATCAAGGCGGCAACACCGCGCCCCGCCATGAACGCGACCGCAACGATCACCAGCGCTCCCGGCAGGGTCAGCCAGTTGGGCAGCCGGCGCGCCGTGACGTCGAACACGCTCAGCGCCACCAGCCACACGAACGCGACGACACCACAGACCCCCGCCCCCACAATTGAAGGCTAACGGCGTTGCAGCGCCGCCCTCATCACTTCTTTGGGCGCGGGCATTCCGGACGACACCGCGCCTCAACAGGTCTCGACGACAGTGATGGCGAGCAACCGTCGCAGCGGGATCACGAACTGCTCACCATCGGCGTCGAGATGAACCGCTCCGTTGCGGCCGGGCACCGGAACGCCACACACCGAACCTTGCGAGGTCGTCACTTCTATCTTGGGTGCGATCGGCGCCTCGCTGCGCGGCTGCGGCCACCACCAGGTCAACGCCGCCACCGCGGTCAGCGCGGCCGCGGCGAACGTGAACGTGATCCCCACGCGCAGACGCGAAATGGTGGCGGGACCAAGACGAGGCTGCCCGATGACGGGGTGTGCGATGGTGGCGACGAGAAAGATCCCCGTGACAGCCAGCACGAACCCGGCGAACGCGCTCACAGCTCCGATCTCCTGCAGCCACTGCGGGCGGCGCTTACCCGAATCATCACCGGTGAGAACGCCGCACAGGCCGACGAAGCCCAATACGGCAAGCTGAAGTGTCTGCCACTCGCGCGCCGACTCTTGAACGCGGTTGTCGTACTGGTACGGCATGCCCACCGTGTTCCTCCTGGTCGCGGTCACAGCGCGAACGCCAAGAACTGGGTCACTTCGAACGGCTGGAAATTGTCGTCGCTGACCAGTACGACGGATCGGCGGCCGTCGGGTAGCACAGGGCCCTGAGTGATTCCTTCGACGTTGTCGAGCGCCTTGAGCTCGTCGAGGGCGTTGAGGTCGACGACCAGCGACTTGGCCATCGGTGTCACCGACGCTTCGTTCAACGACGACAGCCCCAGCACATCCGTCGCGTGGCCGAGGTCGGCGCGGTAGAGCGCGACCGCAACGGCATGGGGAAGGTTGGCTGCGCGTTCGATGACGAGCAATGAGCTCTCCGAGAGGGCCAGGATGTCGGGCACACCGTTTCGTCCGGTTCGCGGTGCCGCCCGTTCCACTTGATAGGCGTACTGCGCGACGGCCGTCCTCGACTCGACGTCGAATTTAGTGATGCGGATCTGCCCGGCTGTCTGTTCGTCTGCGGTGGGGCCGTCCTGGTACAGCGATTGCTCCATGGCCGCGAACAGGTGACGGCCGTCGGGCGTGAGCGTCAGCCCCTCGAGCACCCCGTTGCGACGAGGCCCGCTGGTCTTGTCCGCCGATAGGGCCGACCCGGGCGGCATGACGAATTCCCCTCGATACGTGCCGTCGAGGCCGGCAATCCTGATCCAGGGTTGCAACAGCCCCGCCGGGCCGGTGTCGTCACCGTCGGCAACGAATCCTTCGGAGGTCCAATACAACTGCTCGCGGGCACTGTCGAAGGCGATCGCCTCGGCGTCGGGAGCCAGCACCGGTGGATGGACGGACATGTCGTTGGGACGGAAGGGTCGTCCCGATTCATCGAGCAGGTCCTGCTTGCTGACGAAGTGACCCCCGTCGATTCCACTGTCGGAGACGTTCAGCCGAACGCTGTAGAACCGGACGTTGCCATGGTCGGCCTTGTCGTCGCTGATCGTGTAGTACAGGTCGCGCTCCTGGTCGTAACTGATCCCGGAGAGACCTCCGATCAGGGTGCCGTCGAAGACCGCGCGGTGAGACACCTGCCACTGACCCAGGTACTGCGGCGCCGAGGCATGGGCAACGGGCGGCGTCGCGGCAAGGATCGCTGCCATGGTCACCGAGAGAGCGGCCTTGCCGACTGAGTTCATACCCTTACCAACGCCAGACCGGGCGATCAGGTTCACAATCGCGGCAGACCGGGTCAGTCGAGCGCCGCGGCCATCGCCTCTTTCGGCGCTGGCATCCCGGTGAAGAGTTCGACCTGCGCGAACGCCTGGTGCAGCAGCATCTGCAGACCGCTGATCACCTGTCCACCGGCGTCCTGCACAGCGGTGGCCAGCGGGGTCGGCCAGGGATCGTAGATCGCATCGAGAAGCAGCGGGACGACGGCCAGCGGGGGGGCATACGCCGCGGCGACGTCCGCCGGAATCGTGTTGATCATCAGGTCTGCGTCGGCCGCCGCCGCGGCCAATCCGGTTCCATTGATGTCCGACCACCGCGCCTCGGCACCCAGCCGCGTCGCCAGATCCACCAGGGGGGCGGCCTTGTCCGGGTTCCTGGCCGCCACCGTGATCCGTCGGACCCCGAGTTCGGCCAGCCCGACGACCACCGCCGGCGCCGTACCCCCGGAGCCGACGACGATGCCGTGGGCGGCCGCCACGCCCTCCAGAGCGCCCGTCACACCGTCGATGTCGGTGTTGTCCGCTCGCCAACCCGTCGGTGACCGGACCAGTGTGTTGGCCGAGCCCACCAATTCCGCACGGGAGGTGCGCTCGTCGGCGACCGCGAGCGCGGCGAACTTGCCGGGCATCGTCACCGACACGCCCACCCATTCCGGCCCCAAACCGTCGACCAGAGCCGGCAGCTGCTCGGCCGTGCACTCGATGCGCTCGTAGGTCCAGTCGTCCAGGCCCAGGGCGCGATAGGCCGCGAGGTGTAGTTGCGGTGAACGGGAATGAGCGATCGGCGACCCGAGCACCGCAGCCTTACGGCCGGGGCTCACCGCGCGGAGTCGAGCACACCGTTGCGCCGGGCGAGCTCGATGTTCGCGAGGTGTTGCGGGTAGTCCCGGGTGAACAACGTCGTACCCTGCATGTCGATGGTGACGAAGTACAGCCAATCCCCTGGCGCGGGATTCTCGGCAGCAGTCAACGCGGCGGTGCTCGGCGAACAGATCGGTGTCGCCGGAAGGCCGGGACGCACATAGGTGTTCCAGTCGTTGCGCTGGGCGCGGTCGGCGTCTGTGGTGGCCACCTCGATGCGGTCGAGCGGATAGTTCACCGTCGAGTCGAACTCCAGCGTGCGGTTCTCGGCCAGCCGGTTGTAGATGACGCGCGCCACCTTCGCAAAGTCCTCCGGTGTCGACTCCCGCTGCACCAGTGAGCCGACGATCAGGATCTCGTAAGGCGACATGTCCATGGCCGCGGCCGTTTCGAGCAGTCCACCGTTGGCGTATTGCGTTGCGCTGGTGGAGATCAGATTCGTCAGGATCTCCTGCGGCTGTGCCGATGGGTCGATGTTCCACGTCCCCGCGGCGATCAACCCCTCGAGGCGGCGGTGGTCGTCACCCATCGCCTGGACGGGGCCGACAGCCCAGTCGGCCACGCCGAGCGACGCCGGCGCCGCCGTCGCGGCCACGTTCTTCAGCGCGTCCGCGGATACGCAGTGCCGATCACCGTCGAGGTCGACACATGTCGCTCGGGAGATCAGGGTGAGGATGCCCTCGGTGACCGCGTTGGTCTTGACGTCACGCACATCGTCGAGCTGGCGCCCTTCGGGGATGGTCAGCTTGCCGACCCGGTTCTTCGGATCCGACAGTCGCGCAACGGCGTTGGCGGCCGGGATCTCGGTCCGCATCTTGTAGAAGCCCGGTTGGATCGCCGATATCGCGTCGTTGCCTTCGGCGGCGTCGACGAACACGCTCGCGGTCGCGACGATGTTGTGCTCCTGCAACGTCTTGCCGATCGCGGTGGTCGAGTCGCCGTCATGCACCTGGATCACGACATCCGCGACGCCGTCACCGGTGAAGTCGTTACCGCCGAACAGTGAGTGCCACATCTTGGAACCCAGGAACACCGCGCCGATGACGACCACGATCAGCAGGCCGACGGCCAAGCCACCCGCCCACCGGCGCTTGCGCCGGTTGCGCGCCGCGCGGATGCGCTCCGCGCGGGTCATCCGGCGCCGCGGCGGGCCTACCGCAACCGGTTCGGCCCGCTCACCGCTCCAATGGTTAGTCATCCCCGACCTCTCCATGCGCGGCAACGTGCTCATCCGCTCCTCGCGTGCGCGCCGCTTCGCGCCGCTGGTCCAACCAGTTCTGCAGAATGCCCACCGCCGCCGCTTGGTCGATCACCGAGCGCTGCCCTCTGGCGCGGACACCGGCATCTCGCAGCGAGCGTTGCGCCACCACCGTAGTAAGTCGTTCATCGGCCAGTCGCACCGGTGTCGGCGCGATCCGTGCGGCCAATTCGTCAGCCAACACGACGGCGTCCCGAGCCGAGGACCCCGATCGATCGGCGAGCGTGCGCGGCAACCCCACCACGACCTCGACCACATCGAGGTCCTTGACCAACCCGGTGAGCCGGCGGATGTGCCGGTCGGTGCGGTCGCGACGGACGGTCTCGACCGGAGTGGCCAGGATGCCGTCCGGATCGCTGGCGGCCACGCCGATCCGCACGCTGCCAACGTCGATGCCGATCCGGCGGCCGCGCCCCGGATCCGGCGGGTTCAGTGAATCCCCCGGCCGATCCGGTCGACGGTCGCCTGATTCCGCCTGCGAGTGCGACTCGTCGCCCGTCGGTGTGGAATCCACGCCGCTAGCCTCGGTCGATCTCTGCGCGGAGCGCGGCCAGCGCCGCGTCGATTCCTGCCGCCCCCTTGCCGGAACCCTGTGCCAGATCGGGCTTTCCGCCGCCGCGACCGTTGACGGCCGCACCCAGCGTCTTCACCAGATCGTTGGCACGGAACCCGAGGTCTTGCGCGGCTGGGTTGACCGCAACCACGAACGGCACGCTGTCGTTCTCACCCTCGGCGATCAGCGCGACAACGGCGGGATCGCTGCCGAGCTTGCCGCGGACGTCGCCGACGAGCGTGCGCAGATCACCGGCCGACATCCCACTGGCCATGCGCTGCGCCACCAGACGGACCTTACCGACAAGTTCCGCGCCCGCGGCGGCATTCGCTGCCGCGGCGCGGGCATTGGCCAGGCGCAACCGGTCCAGCTCTTTCTCGGCCGCGCGCAGCCGCTCGACCAGGTTCGCCACCCGCGCAGGCACCTCGTCGGAGGGCACCTTCAACGTCGAGGCGAGCCCGGCCATCAAGGCCCGTTCCTTGGCCAGGTGGCGAAACGACTCGAGGCCGACGTAGGCCTCCACCCGGCGCACGCCGGAGCCGACCGACGACTCACCGAGGAGGGTGACCGGACCGATCTGCGCGGAGTTGTGCACGTGGGTGCCGCCGCACAGCTCCAGCGAGAACGGTCCGCCGATCTCGACCACGCGGACCTGTTCGGGGTACTGCTCGCCGAACAGCGCTATGGCGCCCATCGCTTTGGCCTTGTCCAACTCTGTGGTGAACGTGTGCACCTCGTGGTCGGCTTCGACCGCCTCGTTGGTCACCTCTTCTATCTGGCTGCGTTGCCCCGCGGTCAACGGACCCTGCCAGTTGAAGTCGAAGCGCAGATATCCGGGCCGGTTCAGTGAGCCCGCCTGCACGGCGTTGGGCCCCAGCACCTGCCGCAGCGCGGCGTGCACCATGTGGGTCCCGGAGTGGCCCTGCGTGGCGCCGTGGCGCCACTTCGGGTCGACCGCGGCGACGACCGTGTCGCCCTCGACGAACTCGCCGGACTCCACGTGGACACGGTGTGACCACAATGTCTTCGCGATCTTCTGCACGTCGGTGACTGCCGCCTTGGCCGCGGTGGAGGAGCCCGATCCGCTGATCGTGCCCTCGTCGGCGATCTGGCCGCCGGACTCGGCGTAGAAGGGGGTGCGGTCGAGGATCAGCTCGACGCGGTCCGGCGGCGGGCCTCCACCGTTGTGCGAGACGACAGGCACCCGTTCACCGTCGACGAAAATTCCGAGAATCCTTGCCTCGGAAGTCAACTCGTCGAAGCCGGTGAACTCGGTCGGACCGGCGTCGACGAGGTCGCGGTACGCCGACAGATCCGAGTGCGCCTGTTTGCGCGCCGCGGCGTCGGCCTTGGCCCGTTGCCGCTGCTCGGCCATCAGGCCGCGGAAACCTTCCTCATCGACGGACAGGCCGTGTTCGGCCGCCATCTCCAGCGTGAGCTCGATCGGGAAGCCGTAGGTGTCGTGCAGCGTGAACGCATCGGCGCCGGACAACACCGTGGCTCCCTTGGCCTTCGTGGCGCCGGCCGCCTCGTCGAACAGCCGGGAGCCGGAGGCCAGTGTCCGGTTGAACGCGGTCTCCTCGGCCACGGCGATGCGTTGGATGCGGTCGAAGTCGGCGACCAGTTCCGGATACGACGGGCCCATCGCGTCGCGCACGGTGGTCATCAGGTCGGCCATGATCGGTTGTTCGAGGCCGAGCAGTTTCGCGGAGCGGATGATCCGGCGCAGCAGGCGGCGCAACACGTATCCGCGGCCCTCGTTGCCGGGGCTCACGCCGTCTCCGATGATGATCGCCGCCGTGCGGCTGTGGTCGGCGATGATGCGGTACCGCACGTCATCGGTGTGGCTGCCCTGCCCGTAGCCGCGCGGCGCGTGCGCGGCCACCAGGTCGATGGCCGGACGCAGCAGGTCGGTCTCGTAAACGTTGTCCACGCCCTGCAGGAGGCAGGCCACCCGCTCGACGCCCATGCCGGTGTCGATGTTCCTGCGCGGCAGCGGACCGAGGATCTCGAAGTCCTCCTTGGAGGTGCCCTCGCCGCGCTCGTTCTGCATGAAGACGAGGTTCCAGATCTCGATGTAGCGGTCTTCGTTGGCGATCGGGCCGCCCTCGACGCCGTACGCGGGGCCCCGGTCGTAGTAGATCTCCGACGACGGCCCGCACGGCCCCGGGATGCCCATCGACCAGTAGTTGTCGGCCATGCCGCGGCGCTGGATGCGCTCGGCCGGTAGCCCTGCCACCTCCTGCCACAGGGCCATCGCCTCGTCGTCGTCGAGGTAGACCGTGGCCCACAAGCGCTGCGGGTCGAGCCCGTAACCGCCTTGTTCGACCGGGTTGGTGAGCAGCGTCCACGCGAACTCGATGGCGCCCTTCTTGAAGTAGTCGCCGAACGAGAAGTTGCCCGCCATCTGGAAGAAGGTGTTGTGGCGGGTGGTGATGCCCACCTCGTCGATGTCGGGTGTGCGGATGCACTTCTGGATACTGGTGGCCCGTTTCCACGGCGGGGCCTGCTGGCCCAGGAAGTAGGGCACGAACTGGACCATGCCGGCGTTCACGAAGAGCAGATTCGGGTCGTCAAGGATCACCGAAGCGCTCGGCACCTCGGTGTGGCCCGCCTTCACGAAGTGATCGAGGAAACGCTTCCTGATCTCGTGTGTCTGCACGTCTGCTACATCCTTGAAGTTTCGCTGATACCTGCGACTATTCGACCGCACTACAGTACCGGTCCCGGTTGTCACGCCGAAAAGACAACGAAGGGGCCGCGTCGGCAGTGCCCAGGCCAGACTCGGTCGGCTGTCACCGACGTCACGTCAAGCGTCGATGAAACTCAGCCGGACCTTGCGCTGCGGATTGTCGCGGTTGAGGTCGACGAGCACGATGCTCTGCCAGGTGCCGAGCAACGGCTCACCGTTCTGCACCGGGATGGTCACCGACGGCGACACCAGGGCGGGCAGCACATGGTCGGCGCCATGGCCTGGTGAGCCGTGGGAGTGCCGGTAGCGATCGTCGCGCGGGAGCAGGTTTTCGAGGGTGTCGACGAGATCGTCGTCAGAACCCGCGCCCGTCTCGATGATCGCCACACCCGCCGTGGCGTGCGGGACGAAGACGCTGCACAACCCGTCGCCGCGGCGGCCGCAGAACGAGCGCACGTCGTCGGTCAGGTCGATGATGCGGCGCTGACCGGTCTCGATGTTGAGCACGTCGGTATCCACATCATCGAGGGTACGAGTCGCGTTTCGATCGTCCATTGAATCGACCTCCTACCAGGAGGAAGCTGAGAGGTGGTCCGGCGGCGCCGCTGGGGCGCTGCCCCGAGCAAAGGAGGTCGGCCGTGTACGCACGCTCTACCACCGTCCATGCACGGGCTTCGGCGATCGATGAGGGCATTGCGTTCATCAGGTCCGAGGTCATGCCCGCGCTGGAAGCGGTCGACGGGTTCGTCGGCTTGTCGTTGCTGGTGGATCGAGAATCCGGCCACTGCATCGCGACCAGCGCATGGGACTCCGAGGACGCGCTGCGGGCGAGCGCCGAGCGGGCGGCACCGCTGCGCGATCGCGCCGCCGAGGCCCTCGGCGGCGAGGCGACCGTCGATCAGTGGCAGATCGGCGTCATGCACCGCGATCACCGCTCGGCGGAGGGCGCCTGCGTCCGGGCCACCTGGCTGAGGGTGCCTCGCGAACACATCACACGCTCGATCGCGTTCTTCAAGACCGATGTGCTTCCGGTCCTCGAGGCACTGGACGGCTTCTGCAGCGCCAGCTACCTGATCAATCCGGATTCGGGCCGCGCCGTGTCGTCGGCGACGTTCGACAGCCGTGACGCGATGGCGGAGAACCGCGAGCAGGCCAGGGAGCTGCGCAATGCCCGAACGCGCGAATTGGGAGCCGACATCGTCGACGTGGGCGAATTCGATCTGGCCCTCGCCCACCTCCGCATCCCGGAAATGGTCTGATCCCGGTCGGCCACACCGATCCGTTTATTGACGTCGGTGTCGGGGTATGTCAGCTGCACCCCGAGACCCTGGAGGAACCATGACCGTCACCGGAGTTATCACCGCGATTCTCATCGGCGCAGTGGTCGGCGTGCTCGCCCGCCTGATCCTGCCCGGCAGGCAGCCCATCGGCATCATCGTGACCGTTCTCGTGGGCATCGTCTCGGCGCTGATCGGCACGTGGCTCGCCAATGCGCTCGGGCTGCCGACCGCCACCGCAGGCGTCGACTGGATCGAATTGCTCTGCCAGGTCGTCGTCGCCGTGATCGGCGTGGCGCTGGTGTCCGCGCTCATGGGTCGTCGGCGCACCGGCGTGACGGGCGGCCGTCGCGGCGGCGTCCTGCGCTAGCGAAAACCACCCAGGCGATCCCGGCTGCGCCCCCCCGGCAGCCGGGATCGCTTCTGTCACAGCGTCTTCAGTAGTTCGTCGAGTTTCTCGTAGCCCTCGGTCATCCCGCCCTCCATACCGGAGGACAGCAGCGCGTCGCGGGCCTCGACGGTTGGGCAGATCGACCGCCCACGCAACCGGCTGCGGCCGTCGCCCAGATCCTCGAACCACAGGTACTCGATGTTGACCTGATCCGGTGCTCCGTCGAACTCGAACGTCTGCAGGATGAACTCGTTTTCCCGGACGGTGTGAAACGTGCCGTTGAAGCTGTATGCGCCGCCCTGGTCCCTGTGCACGTAGCGATATCCGCCGTGGCTCTTGAAACTCCACTCCTCGATCGTCATCTCCAGTTCGCGGGGGCCGAGCCACTGCTTGATCAGATCGGGCTCGGCGTGTGCGCGGAAAAGGGCGTCCACGGGAGCGTCGAACTCCCTGGTGAACTCCATGGCCAAAGTGTCCACGGGGGCCGTGAGATCCAGTGCGTTGCTCATCTGTCGGTTCCTTTCTCGTCAGTGTCGGTCATCTCTGCCAGCAGGGTGTCCAGCCGGCGATAACTGCGTTCGGTGTCGAGCCGGTAGCGGTCGATCCATGCGGTTAGCCGCTCGAGCGCAGCGGCGTCCAGGTGCACCGGCCTGCGCTGAGCTTCGCGGGTCCTGGTGACCAGCCCCGCTTGCTCGAGCACCTGAATGTGTTTGGACACCGCCTGTTTGGTGATGTCGAAGGGTTCCGCGAGCTCGTTGACCGTGGCCGGCCCCCGAGATAGCCGCACCACGATGGCGCGCCGGACGGGGTCGGCCAGCGCCATGAAGGCGCGGTCGAGTGCGGAGTCAGCATCGTCATCACGCTCCAATTATCAACCCTATGTTTGATCAACCTACTGATTGAATACTAAGGTAAACCGGCCCAGAGGGTGTGTCAAGGCTGAAGTCAGCGCTTGCGACGGATGATCGCGCGCAGCTTGTCGAGCCGGGTGGCGATCTCGCGCTCTACGCCATGCGAGGTCGGCTTGTAGTAGTCGACGCCGATCAGTTCGTCGGGCGGATACTGTTGCGGCACAACCCCGTCCGGGTCATCGTGGCTGTACTGGTAGCCGACCGCGTTTCCGAGCTTCTCCGCGCCGGAGTAGTGGCCGTCGCGCAGATGCGGCGGCACCATCCCGGCCTTGCCCGCCCGGATATCGGCCATCGCCGCCCCCAGCGCGGTGGTCACCGCGTTCGACTTCGGGGCCGTCGCGAGATGAACCGTGGCGTGCGCGAGCGTGAGCTGCGCTTCGGGCATGCCGATCAACTGCACGGTCTGGGCGGCGGCCACCGCGGTGTGCAGCGCCGTCGGGTCCGCCATGCCGATGTCCTCGCTGGCCAGGATCATCAACCGCCGCGCCACGAAGCGCGGGTCCTCCCCCGCGACCAGCATCCGGGACAGATAGTGCAGTGCGGCGTCGACGTCGGATCCGCGCACGGATTTGATGAACGCGCTGATGACGTCGTAGTGCTGGTCCCCGTCGCGGTCGTAGCGGACGGCGGCCTTGTCCAGCGACTGCTCGATGGTCTCGACCGCCACGGCCTCGCCCGCTTCGGCCGCTACCTCCAGCGCGGTCAGCGCCCGGCGGGCGTCGCCGGCAGACAACGAAACCAGAAGCTCGACGGCGTCGTCGGCGACCTCGACCTTGCCCCCGAGACCGCGAGGGTCGTCGATGGCACGACGGACCAGCGTGCGCACCGCGTCGGCGTCGAGGGGTTGCAGCTGCAGGATCAGCGAGCGTGAGAGCAGCGGGGCCACCACCGAGAACGACGGGTTCTCGGTGGTCGCAGCGACCAAGGCGACGACGCGGTTCTCGACCGCGGACAGCAGCGCGTCCTGCTGCGTCTTGGAGAAGCGGTGCACCTCGTCGATGAACAGCACGGTCTGCTCGCCGTAGGCCGCGGCGCGCCGGGCCACGTCGATCACGGCGCGCACCTCTTTGACGCCCGCCGACAGCGCCGAAAGCGCCTCGAATCGCCGGCCGGTGGCTTGTGAGATCAGCGACGCCAGCGTGGTCTTACCGGTACCGGGCGGGCCGTAGAGGATGACCGAGGCCGCACCCGACCCCTCCACCATTCGGCGCAGCGGGGAGCCGGGTTGCAGCAGGTGGTCCTGGCCGACCACCTCGTCGAGGGTGGCCGGACGCATCCGCACCGCCAAGGGCGCCGATGCACCGACGGGCCCGGCCGCGGGCGTGGCGGCCTCACCGGGAACGTCGAACAGACCGTCGGACACGCCTTCTGCTTACCACGCCGTCACGACGCGGGTTGCGTCACGAAGTCGATCAATTCCTCGACCCGCCCGATCAGCGCGGGCTCCAGGTCGTTCCAGTCCCGCACCCGCCCGCGGATGCGTTGCCAGGCCCTCGCCGTGTCGGCCTGCCCGTCGGCCGGCCAGCCCAACGCGCGGCACACCCCCGCCTTCCAGTCGACGCCCTTCGGCACGACGGGCCATTTCTCGACGCCGAGCCGTTCGGGTTTGACGGCTTGCCAGATGTCGATGAAGGGGTGCCCGACAACGAGCGTGTGCACGCCGGCGGGTCCGCGCCGCACCGCCTCCGCGATACGAGCCTCCTTCGAGCCCGCGACCAGGTGGTCGACGAGGACGCCGAGCCGGCGGCCGGGGCCGGGCCGGAAGTCTTCGACGATTGCCACGAGATCGTCGATGCCACCGAGGTGTTCGACGACGACACCTTCGATCCGGAGATCGTCACCCCAGACCTGTTCGACGAGTTCGGCGTCGTGGCGGCCCTCGACGTAGATGCGGCTGGCCAACGCGACTTTCGCCCGCGCACCATGCACCGCAACGGATCCCGACGCGGTCCGGGTGGTCTTGGGTGCGACCCGGCGGGGCGCGGTCAGGATTACGGGCTTGCCGTCGATCAGGTAGCCCGGCCCGACGGGAAACGGTTTACGTCGTCCGTCGCGGTCTTCCAGTTCCATGCGGCCGTACTCGACTCGCACGATGGCGCCGACGTATCCCGTCTGCGCGTCCTCGACGACGAGCCCGATCTCGGCCGGTTGTTCGGTGGAGCGGACTCTGCGCGGGTGAGGGTTGTTGGCCAGGATGTCGGAGCCATAGCGATCAGCCACCGGGCGATCGTAGGGTCCCGTCTTGCCGCCGTCCGATGCAATGTGGTTCCGACACGCCGAGATGTCTGCCACTCCGACGTCTGCCCCCAATGAGCAAGGCGCGTCGGCGACAATGCGGGGCGTGACAGATCTGTCCCGATACGGACCTTGGGCGGTGATCGCCGGCGGCTCCGAAGGCGTCGGCGCCCAGTTCGCCCACCAACTTGCCAGCGCGGGGTTCAACCTCGTGCTGATCGCACGCAAGCTCGATCCGCTCGAGCAGACGGCCGAGGCTTGTCGCCGCAGCGGCGTTGAGGTGCGTACCCTCGCCGTCGACCTGACCTCCCCCGACGCGCTGGAGCGCACCGTCGCGGTCACCACTGGACTGGAGGTCGGTCTGCTGATCTACAACGCCGGGGCCAACACCTGCAGCGAGCACTTCCTCGACGCTGACCTCGCCGACTTTCAGAGGGTGATTGACCTTAACGTCGGCACCATGCTCGCGATGGTGCAGCACTTCGGCCGTCCGATGCGGGACCGCCGCCGCGGCGGAATCCTGATGGTGGGGTCGATGGCGGGATACCTGGGCTCCGTGCGCCACACGGTCTACGGCGGGGTGAAGGCGTTCGGCCGGATCTTCGCCGAGAGCCTGTGGCTCGAACTGCGCGACTACGACGTCGATGTGCTCGAACTCGTCCTGGGCGTGACCCGCACACCGGCCATGGAGCGGGTGGGCCTGAACTTCGACGTGCCCGGTATGCGGGTGGCCGATCCCGCCGATGTGGCGCGAGAAGGTCTGGAGCAGTTGGCGAATGGGCCGGTCTACGTCGCGGGCGGCAACGCCGAGGATGTCGCACGTCGCAACGACCCGGACCGCCCCAAGGTCGTGCTGCGCACGCACGAGTTCATGCAAAAGCTGCTGGGCGAGAAAGGAACCCGATGACCGAATTGGCGGACCTTGAGCGGCGACTTGCCCGCATCGAGGAGGAGCGCGCGATCGAACGGCTGATCGCGTCCTACGGTCCGCTGGTGGATGCCGGCGAAGCTGATGCGACGGCTGACCTTTGGGCCGACGACGGCAGCTACGACGTCGAGGGTTGGCACATGGCCAGCCGTGGCGAGGTCGCGGCGATGGTCCGCTCCGATGCGCACCAGGGTTTGATCCGTCGCGGATGCTGCCACTTCTTGAGGCCTGCTGTGGTCACGGTGGACGGCGACGACGCGGTCGCGGTCTGCGAGTCGCTGTTGGTGACGCGCCACGACGACGGTTTCGCGGTGTGGCGCGCGGGCGCCAACCACTTCCGGTTGCGCCGCGGCGACGGCCGATGGGCGATCGTCGCGCGGCGGACCCGACAACTCGACGGCAGCGCCGAGGCGCGCGAGTTGTTGACGGCGGGTGTGGCGGGGCGTCCGACGTCGGGGTGACTCTCGACCGGTGCGAGCGACCGCGAACTGTCAAATTGTCGCGGCGTGTCGTGTGCAAACACGGCCGCTCGCGGAGGTGTGGGGAGCGCGAGTTCAGGTCTGGGTGATCTCGTCCACGACGGTGTGGATGAACCGCATCTTCTCGAGCACCGGCACAGGCAGCACGAACGGGTAGAGATCTTCCTTTCCCATCGAGCGGTTGAGCATGTTCAGCGCCCACGACAGCGGGAGCCACATCTCGATGATCGCATCGAAGCTGCTCGGCCCCAAGACCTTTCGCTCGAACGTCGCCGCCGCGGGCGCGACCCCGAACGCGGCGGCGGTATCGAGGGTGTCGCGGATGTGCAGGTAGTGGGCGAAGGTCTCCGCCCAGTCTTCGGCCGGGTGCATGGTGGCGTATGACGAGACGTAGCTGTCCTCCCAGTTCGGGGGTGGACCGTCGTTGTAATGGCGGTCCAGAGCGGCTTGGTAATCGGCGTCGGGGTCGCCGAACAACTCACGGAACCGGGCGTCGTAGTCGGGTGACACGCTGACCAGGCGGTAGTAGTAATAGTGCCCGACCTCGTGGCGGAAGTGGCCGAGCAGGGTGCGGTACGGCTCGTCCATCGCCTTGCGCAACTGCTCGCGGTGCACGTCGTCGCCCTCGGCGAGATCCAAAGTGATGACACCGTTTTCGTGACCGGTGAACACCTTCTGGTGTTCGCTCGACAACAGGTCGAAGGCCAGGCCATAGTCGGGGTCTTCGTCACGGCCCACGATCGGCAGCTTGAGTTCGTGCAGTTCGGCCAATAACCGCCGCTTGGCGCGCTCGGCGTCGGCGAACGCCGCGAGCGCCTTGGTGTCGGAATCCTGCGGCCGGGTGCGGGTGAGGGTGCATGCCTCACACAGCTTGTGGACCGGGGCTTTCTCCACCAGCCAGTTGCATTCCGCCAGATGCATATTCGCGCACAGCTGATACTTCTCGCCGCCGACGAAGCCGGCGTGGTTCTGCTCGTCGCCGGTGGCGATGACCAGTAGCGCCATGTCATCGAGCGAAAAACCCAGCGGCCGCCCGCACGACAGGCACAGTGAGTTCTCGAAGGCGAGGCGCTGTCCGCAGTTGGGGCACAGGAAGTCACGCATGCAACACTCCCCCCTCGAACGGTTCGACGTCGACGGAGACGTCGATCTCGCTGCTCTGCGACTCGGTGTAGATGATGCCGCGCAACGGCGGGACGTCGGCGTAATCGCGGCCGTACCCGACGGTGATGTAACGCTCGTCAACCATCTGGTCGTTGGTGGGATCCAGACCCAGCCATTGGTTCTGCGGTGTCCACACGGCGGCCCACGCGTGGGTCGCATCGATACCGATCATCCGTTCCTTCCCGGGCGGCGGATCGGTTGCCAGATAACCCGACACATAACTGGCGGCCAACCCGTTGGCGCGCAGGCAGGCGATGGCCAGCCGTGCGAAGTCCTGACATACCCCTTCGCGTGCCGCCAAAACCTGGCTGACCGCAGTGGACACCGTCGTCGACCCCGAGCGGTAGGTGAAATCGGAATATATGCGGTGCGTCAGGTCTTCCAGCGCGTCGATCAACGGTCGTTCCGGCTCGAAACTGGCTGCCGCGTAATCGCGTAAGGCCGGCGTGATCTCGGGCGGCTGCAGGTCGAGGGTGAACTCGGTCGCCAACGCGGCGTCCACACCGACCGGGCGGGCGATCTCCCACGGCGCCAGCGCCGAACCGGCCCCGTACAGCGTGGGGGGCGGTGGGTCGACTTCGACCACCGACCGGCTAGTCACCGTCAGCGCCCGGTGGCGTTCGGTCACGTGGAAGTATGAGCTGATGTTGCCGTAGACGTCGCGGCTGGTGGAGCTGTCCGCGGCCGGTGGATCGATCTCGAGCTCGTGCGACAGGCAGCGCTGACGGGCCGTGTCCCGCGGGGCGAGGAAGCCACGGCCGTAGGAACTGGTGACATCGGCGGCGTAGCGGTACACGGTGCGGTGCGTGATGCGGTAGGTGCGGCTGGCCGCCGACGAGGTCGGGCCGTCGGGGAACGCGGTCACGGCATCAGCCTCCGCTCGTCCGGGCCCCACAGGTGTTGCATGCCTCCAGGCAGCGACAGATGGGTCGCCGTGATCACGGTCGCCAGTTCACGGAGATCTGCGTGCATTCCGTCGAGCAGCTCAGCCAACTCGACCCGCCTGCCGTCGACGATCTCCTCGAGATCGTCGGGGTCGAGTCGCCGTAGCCGCGTCGCGATCTCGTCGACCATCCGCTCGGGTCGCGACGAACCCGACGACCCGGGCAACGCCTTGAGGCCCGCGCGCAGCCGCTCCAGCTGGTAGGCCAGCGAGCGTGGGTTGTCGGCGTCGAACAGCACCAGGTCGGCGACCGCGGACATGCTGACCTTTCCGAACATCCGGCGCCGGTAGATGACTGACGACTCGCACACCACCAGAGTCGATTCGGTGATGGCCTGCTCGGCGCCCGGAGTACGGGCGGTGGTGAGCGTCGCGCTCAGCAGCGCGGTGAGGTTCAGGCCGCGTTCGATGCGCTTGCCGATGTCCATCATCGTCCAGCTGACATCGCGGATCATCGACTCCGCCGCCACACCGGACAGCGCCAGCATGCCCGCGAGGGTCAGACTGGCCGTCGCGGTGAGGAACGCCTCGCCCTCGGCCTGCGAATCGGGCGGCTCGTCGGCGGGACGGCCGGCCGACGACGCTGGTGGATGAAGCAGCGCCCGTTCCACAGCGGCCAGCACCATCCAGGTGTCGTTGGACATCTGGTCGCGCACCGAGCGGGTGAGCAGTCCGAGGCGTTCGACGGACTGCGCCAGCGATCCCGGGCGGTACCGGTCCGCGGTCAGCGACCACAGGGTGGACTGTGCGGTGGCGACCATCTCCGCGTCGTCGCCGTCGGCGCCGGTGTCGGTACCGGTCTGGTGGCCCAGCGCGGCCAGCAACACCGGCACGCATTCGCTGCCGTCCATGTCCCGGCGGTAATGAAATTCGTGGTAGCGCTCCCTGGTCACCGTGAGCAGCCGTGCCATGTGCTCGGCGCGTTCGGCGTAGCGTCCCACCCAGAACATGTCGGCCAGTACGCGCGGCGAGCTCACCGCGCGCGTCGGGCTCGGTCGGACCGCGGACAATTCGACCGGCGGCACCCGCTCCACGGTGACCCGCTCCGGTGCCCGAACCCAGACATCCTTGGCGGCAACGGTGTTCAGTGTGTACGCCGCATCGCCCGGTGCCAGCACGTAGCCGAGGCCGCCGATCATGGGCGCATAGCCACCGCGCTGAGCGACCGTGAACAGACGCATACCGACATTGGTCGCCGACAGGCCACCTGAGCCGACAACGCTTGGTGCAGAGGAGAACTGAGGCAGCTCCTGGCCGACCCACTGCCACGGTGTGGCCTCGATGCACTCGGTGAGCTGCCTGCGCTGATCGGCCGACAGGGCGGGGCCGACGATCCCACGGCCGCCGGCCACCGGTCTGATCAACAGCGACGACAGGTGGGCGAGAAGATGCGAGCGTTCGGTGCTGATGCCACCCCAGTACATCGTCGCGGTATCGAGCATCGGTGCCTCGCCGAGCAGTTGTTGCGAGAGTTCGGGCAAAAACCGTTGCAGTCCGGGGCTTTCGAGGACGCCGCTGCCCAACGTGTTGACAACCGCTACCGTGCCGCGGCGAAGCGCCTCGACGAGGCCGACGACCCCGATTCGTGAGTCCGAACGCAGATCCAGCGGATCGACGAAGTCCGCGTCCACCCGGCGCAGCACGACGTCGACACGCTTGAGCGTTCCCATCGAGCGCATCCACAGCTTGCCGTCACGCACGACCAAGTCGGCACTCTCCACCAGCGGGAAGCCCAGCACGCTGGCCAGGTACGCCTGATCGAAGGCTGTCTCGGAGTGGATGCCCGGGCTGAGCACCACCACAGTGGGTTCCTCGGCCGACTCGGGGGCGGCGTCAATGAGCGCCAGTCGCAGCGCCTGGGCCCACGGGGACGCCGGTCGCGGGCCGATCCTTTCGTAGAGGTCGGGAACCGCATGCGCGACGACGCGCCGGTCCGCCAGCGCGTAACCCGCCCCCGAGGGTGCCTGTGTCCAGTCGGCGTTGACACGGAAGCCGCCGTCGGCGCCGCGACTGACATCGCAGCCGTGCAGGAACAGCTGGTGGCGGCCGGGGACGTCGATGCCTCGCGCGGCCCGCACGTAGCCCGGATGGGCGAAGACAAGCGGGGCCGGCAGCACGCCGCTGGTGATCGACAGCTGAGGCCCGTACAGGTCGGTGAGGACCGCGTCGAGGAGTCGGGAGCGCTGCAGCAGACCGGGTTCCAGCACGTTCCACTCGTCGGCCGAGACCACAAGCGGCAGCGCGTCGAGATGCCACGGCCCCGGTTCGGTGGGCTCGTGACCGTGGGGGCCGGCCTGACCGAGCACCGAACCGCGCCTGTCGACCTGGACATAGGTGATGCCGTCGTTGTCGACCAGGCTGCGCACCACGTCACGCAGCTGGGCCAGACCGGGGCGGCCGCGCTCGGCGACGCAGTCGGCCACGTCCTGCCACCCCGGACGGATTTCGCCTGCGGCGCCGACGAACTCGTCGTAGCCGCTGCCCGCGCCCGGTCGCACGTCGAACAGCGCCTGCTGAATGCGTGCGGTGCGGTACCTGCCCAGCAGGTCGTCGGGGATGTTCGGTGCCGGTAGTGCCATCAGTGCAGAACGGTAACCGGTCAGCCCGGGATACGGCGCGGTGCGCTGTGCCGGCGATCGAGGCTCACCCCTCCAGCCGCACCGCCAGTTCCTCCAGCGGTACGCGGTGACCGTGGGCGCACCGGATCTCGACGGTGGCCTCGGCGCCGCACCCCCGGTGCGCAAGGCGCAACGGCGTGCGGTTGGGCAGATGGCGCCGGCCCCACTCGAACATCGCCCAGACCACCGGCATGAACTCGCGGCCGGCCTCGGTGAGCACGTACTCGTCGCGGCTGCGCTGGCCCGGCTCCTGATAGGGCTGCCGCTCCAGCAGACCGGCCTCAACCAGGTCCGAAAGTCGGGCCGCCGCGGCCGCTTTGGTGATACCGACCCGGCGCCAGAAGTCTTCGAAGCGGGTGGTGCCGTAGTAAGCCTCGCGCATGATGAGCATCGCCGATTTGGTGCCCAGCACCGCCATCGTCTTCTCGATCGGGCACTCCCCGACCGCCGACCACGCGTCCCGGTCGGCCAGCCTCCCCTGCAGAACTGTCATGGAATTCACCCTACCCCTGAGTTGTTCTATCTATACCTAGCTGGTATAGCTGGGTATAGATAAGTTCACTCAGCGTGGAGGGTAGGAGGCAGCAATGTCCGGATTCTCAGGTCGGGACGCCGTCATCGTCGGAGCGGTACGCACACCGGTCGGAAAGGGCAAGCAGAACGGCGCGCTGCACGATGTGCTACCCGTTGACCTGCTCGCGCACAGTCTCAAGGAACTGGTGGCCAGGACCGGCATCGACCCGGTACAGATCGACGACGTCATCGCCGGGGCGGTCACCCAGGTCGGCGACCAAGCGGTCAACATTGCGCGCAACGCGCTACTCGGCGCGGGGTTCCCCGAATCGGTACCGGGTACGACGGTCGACCGACAGTGCGGCAGCAGCCAACAGGCCATCCACTTCGCCGCCCAGGGCGTCATCTCGGGCGCCTACGACATCGTTGTCGCCGCCGGGGTGGAGTCGATGTCGCGAGCGCCGATGGGTTCCAGCGTGCTGCCCGGCAGCGATCCGTTCGGCGCGATGGCGCAGCGCTACCCCGAAGGCCTTGTGCCGCAGGGCATCAGCGCGGAGTTGATCGCCGCGAAGTGGGGTCTGTCGCGCCAACAGCTCGACGAGTTCTCGGCGGGCAGCCATGAGAAGGCCGCGACCGCGACCAAGGAGGGCCGGTTCGACGACGAACTGATCCCGATCGCCGGTCTCACCACCGACGAGATCATTCGGCCGGGCACGACCGTCGACACGCTCGCCGCGCTGAAGCCGGCGTTCTACAACCCCGCCTACGAGCAGCGGTTCCCGCAGATCGGCTGGGAGATCACCCCGGGCAACTCGTCGCCATTGTCCGATGGCAGCGCCGCGGTGCTGATCACCACCAGCGAGGTGGCCGCGCGGCTGGGGCTGCGTCCGCTCGCCCGGATCCACTCGATGACCGTCGTCGGCTCCGATCCGCTCTACATGCTGACCGGTGTCATCCCGGCAACGGAGAAGGTGCTGCAGCGCGCCGGGCTCACCCTCGCCGACATCGACCTGTTCGAGGTCAACGAGGCGTTCGCGCCCGTCGTCCTGGCGTGGGCGCACGACACCGGAGCCGATCTCGCCAAGACGAACGTCAACGGCGGCGCGATCGCGATCGGTCACCCGCTCGGTGCGTCCGGTGCTCGGATCATGACCACCCTCGTCAACGCACTGGAACAGCGCGGCGGACGGTATGCGCTGCAAACGATGTGTGAGGGCGGCGGCATGGCCAACGCCACCATCGTCGAGCGCCTCTGAACCGGGCGACTTGGGTGTAGTTGGTCGCGCTGACCGCGCTCAACTACGCCGAAGTCACGCCCTGGCGAGCTCGAAGACCGGGATGACCCGGCTCGTCTTCGCTTGGTACTCGGCGAACACCGGCGCATACTCGACCAGCTTCGGGTAGAGCTCGTCGCGCTCATGGTGCGGCAGCTCCCGAGCGGTGGCGTCGTAATCGGTGGTCCCGATTTCGACGTGGACCTTCGGATTCGCCCGGAGGTTGTGCGCCCACGCTGGATCTTTGTCGGAACCGGCGTAGGAGCCGACGATGTAGATCCTGTCCTCGAGTCGGAGGTACGCCAGCGGTGACACCCGCGGTTGACCTGACTTCGCGCCGGTGGTGTGCAGCAACAGGAGGTTTCCGCCCTCGAACGGCCCGCCGACCTTCCCGCCGTTGGCGCGGAACTCATCGACGATGCCTGCGTTGAAGTCCTTGATGTTGGAGATCTCGGTCACTCCCTCTCCAAGTGCCGGCGGACGCCCCCGTATTCCGCATCCGCATAATCGACGACCATGCGGGTGATCGTGACGGGCGGTAACAGCGGTGTCGGCAAGGCCACGGCGGCGGCTCTCGCAGCCGACGGCCACAGCGTGCTGATCGCCTGTCGCGATGTCGACAAGGGGCGTCTCGCGGCGGCCGAGATCGGCGACGTCGAGGTGGCCGCCCTCGACCTCGCCGACCTGGCCAGCGTGCGCGCGTTCGCCGATTCCGTCGAATCGGTTGACGTGCTGGTGAACAACGCCGGCGTGATGGGCATGCCGCTGACGCGCACGGCCGACGGTTTCGAATCCCACATCGGCATCAACCATCTCGGCCACTTCGCGTTGACGTCGCTGCTGGCCGACCGGATCACCGACCGGGTGATTTCGGTGGCCAGCGCGACGTATCTGTTCGCCAGTCTGCATCTGGACGACCTGAACTGGCACCGCCGCAAGTACTCGAAGTGGAGCGCCTACGGCGAATCCAAATTGGCCAACCTGCTGTTCGTCGCCGAGTTGGCCAATCGGGGTGTGCGCGCGTACGCCACCGACCCGGGCGCCACCAACACCGACATCACACGATCGCTCGGAATGGGCGAGCACAAGCGGATCCGGCGCCTGATGCACACCCCCGCGCAGGGCGCCCGGGCCACCTTGCAGGCGGTGACGACGGACCTGCCCAGCGGGACCTATCTGGCGCCGCGGTTCAATCAGCTCGGCAGGCCCAAGGTCACCAGGCTGCGGCCCAAAGCGGTGGATCCGGTGATGGCGCATCGACTGTGGGACGCGTCGGCCGAACTCACCGGCTGCGACGGGCGGCGCTGATCAGTCCTTTTGCCGCCACCACGCGACGACGTACAGCACCATCGCCGCAGCCAGCGCGATCAGCACCCACAGGACCACCGCCAGGTCGATCCAGGCACCCGCCGGCGGCGCCCCGGGCAACAGGTTGCGAAGCGGCACCACCGCGAACAACATCGCCGCGAACCAGGTCGTCAACGGAGGCAGGAACTTTCGGCGGCCAAGCACCGTCTCGATCGCCACGAACAACGCCGCCGCAGGCAGCGCAAGCAGCACCAGCAACACCCCGATGTCGAACGCGAGCGCTCCCCTGGTGCGCTCCATCGTGAACCGTACGGTCGGAATCGGGTCCGGCGCCGAATCGACGGTGCCGTTCTGGGCACGAAAGTCCCACCCGTTGATCTGCCCCGCCGCGACGATTCCCGCCGGGATGCGGCGTTGTTCGGCACCGTAGCCCGCAAAGGCCTCCACGCCGATGGTGTCGGTGGTGAACTTGTCGAACGGCCAGTCGTCGGGGTCGCCGACCGCGACGAGATGGGTGGCCGATTCACTGACCGACAGGTCACCGTGCACATAGATCAACTCGCCCGAAGCGGTCCATGAACTCAACCGGACCGTGAAATCGGCGGGCTCGTACTCCTGCAGGTTGGGGCCCGGGTGCATGAGAACGTCGACCGCCAGCCGGTTCTGGATCGCGTCCATCTGCCGCAAGCGGATGATGACGACGGATTCACCGGTGACCGACGGCTCTGAGAATTCGAAGTTGCGGGGCCGCGGCTCCAACAACGCATATCCGAGGAGCGATCCGACATAGACCGCCATCACCGCCACGACCGTCGTCACGACGGTGACCCGTCGCCGCCTGGGCGTGCCTGATGGCGCCGCACCTGTCACGCGCGGATCGTAGCCTCAGTCGCGCCGAACCTGACGCGGATTGGGATCAGTCGGTCTTCGGCTTGGCGTCGATCCCGGATTCCTTGCGTTGCTGCGCGGTGATGGGTGCGGGCGCGCCGGTCAACGGGTCGACACCACCACCGGACTTCGGGAACGCGATCACTTCGCGGATCGAGTCCGCACCGGCCAGCAGGGCGGTGGTGCGATCCCACCCGAACGCCAGACCGCCGTGTGGCGGCGCGCCAAAAGTGAACGCCTCCAATAGGAATCCGAACTTCTCCTCGGCTTCGGCCTTGTCGATTCCCATCACCGCGAACACCCGCTCCTGGATGTCGCGGCGGTGGATACGGATCGAACCACCGCCGATCTCGTTGCCGTTGCACACCACGTCGTAGGCGTCGGCGAGCACGGCGCCGGGATCGGTGTCGATGCGGTCCTCGAACTCCGGCTTGGGCGCGGTGAACGCGTGGTGCACCGCGGTCCACGCGCCGGAGCCGACCGCGACGTCACCGTGGGCCGTCGCCTCGTCGGCGGGCTCGAACAGCGGCGGGTCCACCACCCAGGTGAACGCCCATGCGTTCGGGTCGATCATGTCGAGCCGTTTGGCGATCTCGATGCGCACCGCGCCGAGCAGCGCCCGTGAACTCTTTGCCGGACCCGCCGAGAAGAACACGCAGTCACCCGGGGATGCGCCGACGTGCGCGGCGAGGCCGTCGCGCTCGGCGTCGGACAAGTTCTTGGCCACCGGACCGCTCAGCGTGCCGTCCTCGCCGACGAGCACATAGGCAAGCCCCTTGTGCCCGCGCTGTTTGGCGAACTCCTGCCAGGCGTCCAGCGTGCGACGGGGCTGGGAGGCGCCGCCGGGCATGACGACGGCCCCGACGTACGGTGCCTGGAAGACGCGGAACGGGGTGTCGGAGAAAAACTCCGCGCATTCGACGAGCTCGAGCCCGAACCTCAGATCGGGCTTGTCCGAGCCGAACCGGCGCATCGCGTCGGCGTAGGTGATCCGCGGCAGCGGAAGGGGCACGTCGTAGCCGATCAACCGCCACAGCGCGGCGACGATCTCCTCGGAGACGGCGATGACGTCCTCGGAATCGACGAAGCTCATCTCGAGGTCGAGCTGGGTGAACTCGGGTTGGCGGTCGGCGCGGAAATCCTCGTCGCGGTAGCAGCGCGCGATCTGGTAGTAACGCTCCATGCCTGCGACCATCAGCAGCTGCTTGAACAGCTGCGGGCTCTGCGGCAACGCGTAGAACGACCCGGGCTGCAGCCGTGCGGGTACCAGGAAGTCGCGCGCGCCCTCGGGGGTCGAGCGCGTCATCGTCGGGGTCTCGATCTCGACGAAGTCATGCCGTTCCAGTACTTCGCGGGCGGCGGCGTTCACCTTGGACCGCAGCCGGATCGCGTGGCCGGGCCCGTCGCGCCGCAGGTCGAGGTAGCGGTACTTCAGGCGCGCCTCCTCGCCGGCCTGCTCGTCGAGCTGGAACGGCAGCGGCGCACTCTCCCCGAGCACGGTCAGCGACGTCGCGTTGACCTCGATCTCACCGGTCGCGATCTCGGGGTTGGCGTTGCCTTCGGGGCGGATCTCCACCACACCGTCGATCGCGATGCAGAACTCGGCGCGCAGCCGGTGCGCCGCCGCGAGGACGCCGGCCTCACGGAACACGACCTGCGACACCCCGGACGCGTCGCGCAGATCGATGAAGATGACGCCGCCGTGGTCGCGCCGACGCGCCACCCACCCGGCCAACGTCACCTTCTGACCGGCGTCGGCGGGCCGCAACGATCCGGCGGCATGACTGCGCAGCACTGAAACTCCTGGAATTCGCCTGACAAGACAACTGCACAAGTGTAGAGGGGTCGAATCCGCCGGTAGTTTGGCGTTCATGCCCAGTCGCGTCGCGCTCGTCGGACCCGGGGCGATCGGATCGACGGTTGCGGCTCTGCTGCACGCGGCCGGCCACCCGGTGACGCTGTGCGGGCGGACGCCGCGAGACTCGATCGAGGTCAGGTCCGACGACGGCGAGCCGATCGTGGTGCCCGGTCCGGTGCTGACCGACCCGGCCGACATCTCCGAACCGGTCGACGTAGTGCTGCTGGCGGTGAAAGACACCCAGAACGAGCAGTCGGCCGGATGGCTCGCGAAGTTGTGCGACGAGCGCACCGTCGTGTGCGCGCTGCAGAACGGTGTCGAACAGGTCGAGCGCGTCGGCCGCTACTGCCCGTCATCGACGGTTGTGCCTGCGGCGGTGTGGGTTTCGGCGGAGCCGACGGAGCAGGGTTATGTCCGGTTGCGCACCGGGGCCCGCCTCGTGCTGCCCGACACCGACGGGGCGCGGACACTGTCGGCACTGTTCGCCGGCAGCGCCGTCACGGTCGAGATCGACCCGAATTTCCTCAGCGCGGCGTGGCACAAGCTTCTGGTCAACGCGGTCGTGGGGTTCATGGTGCTCAGCGGCCGTCGCTCGGGCATGTTCCGCCGCGACGACGTCGACGGCCTGGCACGGCGCTATCTGGCCGAATGCCTGGCTGTCGCGCGGGCAGCGGGTGCACAACTGGGCGATGAGGTGATCGACGGCATCGTCGGGCTGCTCGCCAAGTCCCCCGAGGACATCACCACCTCGATGCTGACCGACCGCGAGGCCGGCCGGGAGTTGGAGTGGGACATCCGCAACGGGGTGATCGCCCGCAAGGGGGCCGAGCACGGGCTGAGCACCCCGATCAGCGATGTGCTGGTGCCGCTGCTGGCCGCGGCCAGCGACGGGCCTGGCTAGACGTGGACTCTGACTAGATGTACCGGGTCATGAGGTTGGTAGCAGGCGTGTTGGCTTGATGTGAGGAGAACCTCCGGGTGAGGTGTGGCTTGTCTAGGTCCACCACCGTCCGGAGGTTCTCGTGTCCCACCGTAATGCCCGT
>NZ_NKCN01000031.1 GCF_002245535.1 Mycobacterium lehmannii
GGGGCCTCCCACCACTGTCGGATAGACCGGGCAGGCGACTTCCTACTCGGTAACCCACGAACATGGGTGAGTGGGGCCCCGGCCCGCAACCCCCGACTCAACGCCGACGGTCACCCATACCGTCTAGGCAGGGACGACCGCACGGTCGGCGCGGGCGAGGCCCACAGATTCTTTGACAGCTGTCAGAAAATTGGTACTGTTGCCGGTGACGGAGTTCACGACGACGGTAGGCAACATGGCTTCATCACCCACGACAGCGATCATCGGCGCAGGCATCAGCGGTTTGACCACGGGAAAAAACCTCGCAGACGCCGGTATCGAGTACGACTGCTTCGAGTCATCCGACCGGATCGGCGGGAACTGGGCGTTCCGCAATCCGAACGGCCACTCCAGCGCGTACCGATCGCTGCACATCGACACCTCGCGTGAATGCCTGTCGTTCCGCGACTTCCCGATGCGCGACGACCTCCCCGACTTCCCGCATCACTCCCAGATCAAGGAGTACCTGGACGACTACGCCGAAACCTTCGGCCTGTTGGACCGCATTCAGTTCCAGAACGAGGTCAAGCACGCGCGGCGTTTGCCACGCGGCGGTTGGGAGCTCGACACCGCAGACGGGCACACGCGACGGTATGACGCGCTGGTGGTCGCCAACGGGCATCACTGGGATCCGCGCACACCCGACTTTCCCGGCGAGTTCACCGGCGAGAGCATCCACGCCCACCACTACATCGACCCCGCCGAACCGCTCGATCTGCGCGGCAAGCGCATCGTCGTCGTCGGCATCGGCAACTCGGCAGCCGACCTGGTCTCCGAGCTCTCCCAAAAGTCGTGGCGCAACACGGTTTATCTCTCCACCCGCTCGGGTGCGTGGATCGTGCCCAAGTACATCTTCGGGAAGACCGCCGACAAGGTCGCGCGCTCGCTGCCGGTGATCCCGCTGTCATGGCAGCGGCGAGCGATGCAGCCGTTCGCGCGGTTCATGTTCGGCGATCCCGAGAACTACGGCCTGCCCAAACCCAACCACCGGTTCCTCGAGGCGCACCCGACCCAATCCGCCGAACTGCTCATGCGGTTGGGATCCGGCGACGCGACCGCGAAACCGAATATCGAACGCCTGGACGGGAATTCGGTGGTGTTCGTCGACGGTTCGACCGTGGAAGCCGACGTGATCATCTACGCGACGGGATACAACATCACGTTCCCGTTTTTCGACCGCAGTTTCATCGAGGCTCCCGACAACCGGCTCCCGCTGTACAAGCGGATCCTCAAACCGGGAATCGACGACCTGCTCTTCCTCGGCTTCGCGCAGGCGGTGCCCACGCTGTTCCCCTTCGTGGAATGCCAGGCCCGGTTGGCCGCCGCTTATCTCGCAGGCACGTACCGGCCGCCGTCCGAATCCGAGATGTGGCGCGTCATCGCCGCCGACGAACGCAAGTACGTCGGCCACTTCGCCGACAAACCCCGACACACCCAGCAGGTGGACTACTGGGATTACGAACGCGACATGCGCAAGCGTGAGCTGCCGGCAGGTAGGCGCCGCGTCGAGAAGTTCGGTCCGGTCCAGCTGGCCGGCCGGGCACGCGAGGCAGCCGGTGCCGCCTGAGTCGACGCAGACGTCCCGACGAAACGCGCGCCGGCCGCAACCGCGCGGGGACGAAAGCCGACTTCGGCTACTCGAGGCCTTCGAGGAGCAACTGCAGACCCAGTCGCTCGCCGAGATCAGCGTCGCCGAGGTGGCGCGGGCAGCGGGACTGAAGCGGCCTGCGTTCTACTTCTACTTCGCCGGTAAGCACGAAGTCGTCACCGAACTGCTCACGGACATCTTCCAGGACGACGTCTTCACCATCGGCGGTTTCCTGGCCGGCGGCGGCGACCCGCGCGCGTCGGTGGCCGACGCGATGACACGGACGTTTGAGTCCTGGCACGCCCACCGGACCCTGTTCCGGGCGATGCTCGACGCCCGCGACTCCGACCCCGAAGCACGGGCGATCTGGGACCAGTGGCTACAGCGGTACGAGGAGTTCGTCTGCGAGTTCATCACCAGCCAGCCCACCATCGACGTCGGAGATCCCGGACCGCTTGCGCACGCGCTGATCTCGATGAACGAACGCGTCCTCGACCGCCACGTGCGCTCTGATGACGGGCCGGAGGCCGCAGGCCCGCTTCTGGCGGCGGTTATTCACGTCTGGCACACGGCGCTGTTCGGAGGGACGCCACGATGACAAGCACGCGGATTCAGATTCCAGTCGGCGGCGACATCATCGCGGCGCGGCGCTTCGCCGCGACGACGGACGCGCTGACCGGTCCGGCGGGGCGGCCCTGTGTCGTCATGGCGCACGGTCTCGGCGCCACCCAGGATTGCGGGCTGTTCGCGTTCGCCGAAGCGCTGGCCGGTGCCGGCGCCGAAGTCGTCACGTTCGACTACCGGCATTTCGCCGAATCCTCGGGACAGCCAAGGCAATTGATCTCGCTGTCTGGACAGGTCGCCGACTATCACGCGGTAATCGATTACGCCCGGCGGCTCGAGAATGTGGACGCGGCGCGGATCGTGGCCTGGGGTGTCTCGCTGTCGGGTGGGCACGTCATCAAGGTTGCGGCCGACGACCCGCACCTCGCGGGAGTCATCTCGCTCACGCCGGCCACCGACGGGCTACCCGTGGTGACCCACATGCTGCGCACACTCGGGCCGCGCTACGTCCTGCGCGTAATGGCCCAGGGCATAAGGGATGTGGCGGCGAAGGTGCTTGGTCGCTCACCGGTGCTCATCCCGGTGGTGGGTGCTCCGGGGGAGGTGGCCGGTCTGAGCGCCGACGGGGCCCTCGAAGGCATGCGTCGCATCGCGGGACCCACCTGGCGCAACGAGTTCGCCGCCCGATTGGTGTTGGTCATGGGTGCTCATCGACCCATCGCGAGCGCCGATCGCGTCACCTGCCCGGCCCTCGTGCAGATCGGTGATCAGGACCGTACCGCCCCGCCCGCAGCGGCCACCGCGGCTGCGACACGGATGCGCGCGACGGTTCATCACTACCCCTGCGACCATTTCGACGTATATCCGGGTGAGGGTTGGCATGAGCGGGTCGTCAACGATCAGATCGCCTTCCTCCGGCGCATCCTCGCACCAGCCGGGTCCACCGCGTCGCGCAGCGCGGGTGCCGATGGAGTGGAACTCGATAACCCCGGGTGATAGTTCCTCAACCTGCCAGATCAGCGAGACCCGGCGCGGAAGCGGTGCGGTTTTCGATACAACGGGCCGGGGTAGACGACCTCGGTCCTGTCGACTGGGGTGGACGCTGAGAAGGGGATGCTCGTGAGCGAACACAGCCCCGGCGCAGCACCCGAGCGGGATCGTGAAGCCCTGATCGGCAGCGGCGCGTTCTGGATGGCGAAGTGGTCGTTGGTCATCGTGGCGATCGCTGCGGGCGCGGTGGTGCTCGGTTGGCTCGTGGCCCAGCTGTGGGTGATCTTCCTGCCGGTCCTGCTCGCCGTCATCCTGTGCACGGTGCTGTGGCCGCCGGCGCGCGTGCTGATGGACCGCGCCGGTCTGCCGCCTGCCGTCGCGGCGTTGACGACGCTGCTGCTGTTCCTGGCCATCGCGTCGGGTCTCATCGCGCTGATCATCCCGCCGCTGCTGAGTCAGATGCCTGCGCTGATCGACCAGGCGACCGAGGGCATCACTCGGCTGCAGGACTGGACCGCCGGACCCCCGCTCAACCTCCGGCAAGAGCAGTTGGACCGCTTCGCCGACTCACTGGTCACCGCGATGCGGCAAAGGTCCTCGGCGATCGCGACCGGCGTCGTCAGCGGGGTCAGCACGGTCGGCAGCGTCCTGGTGACACTGGTGCTGACCGTCGTGCTGTCGTTCTTCGTCCTCAAGGACGGACGCAAGTTCCTGCCCTGGCTTGTCGGACTGACCGGGCGGCGCGCAGGCCGGCATCTGGAAACGGTGCTCAGCCGAATGTGGGACAACCTCGGCGGCTTCATCCGTGCGCAGACCGGAGTGGCTCTGATCGACGCGGTCTTCATCGGCGCCGGCCTGGTGGTACTCGGTGTCCCGCTTGCCCCAGCACTGGCCGTGCTGACCTTCATCGGTGCGTTCGTCCCGTTCATCGGAGCCTTCGTCGCCGGTGCGCTCGCGGTGCTGATCGCGTTGGTGGCCAACGGGTTCGTCAATGCGCTGCTGGTGCTCGCCGTCATCATCGCCGTACAGCAGATCGAGGGGAATGTGCTGCAGCCGTTGCTGCAGAGCCGGGTGATGAAGCTGCACGCGGCGGTGGTACTGCTCGCGGTGACCGCGGGCGGCGCGCTGTACGGGATCGTCGGCGCCTTCCTTGCCGTGCCGACGGTCGCGATGCTCACGGTGCTAGTTCGCTACATCAACGAGCAAATTGATGAGCGGGCCGAGGGCGAGGCGAACGGCGCCGAGTCGGGCGCCTGACACCGCAGGTCGGCGGCCGAGCAGCCCGCGTCATCAATCCGAGAGAATTCTTACGATTAGCGACCGCTCAATCTGTCAATACCCCACCGCATCGAAGATGCATCGTCTCCGGCGAGACGGGCAGTCGGAAACGATGAGGTGAGTCATAGACGGACTGGTGGAGCCCGCCCGCGCAGCGCTGCGCTCCGAACCCCACAGGACCTCTACGGTCTGCACTGCAGAACGTAGGACCTGACATGCCCGCGGCAACGGCAGTTCACTTCTTTCTCGCGCTGGCGGTCATCCTCGCGGCGTGCCGCCTCGCCGGCCTGTTGGCGCAACGCGTGGGCCAGCCACCGGTCGTCGGCGAGATGATCGCCGGTGTCGTCCTGGGTCCCTCCCTGCTGGGCAGAATCGCGCCCGGTGTGCAGGAAGACCTGTTTCCGACAGGCACGTCCAACGTCGTGCTCTACACCGCCGCGCAGATCGGCCTCGTGCTCTACATGTTCGTCGTGGGGCTGAACTTCGACGTCGAGCACGTCAAACAGCGCGCCCGCACCGCCGTCGCAGTCTCCACGGCAGGGACCCTGGCTCCGCTGGTGTTGGGCGCGGTCATCGCGGTGCCGCTGCTGTCCTCGGGTGGATTCTTCGGTGAAGACGTCAGTCCCGCCATGGCGATGATGTTCATGGGCGCGGCCATCGCGATCACCGCGTTCCCCATGCTCGCCCGGATCATCTTCGAAAAGCGGCTCACCGGAACATCTCTCGGCACTCTGGCGCTCGCGTGCGGCGCCACCGCCGACGCGATCTCCTGGTGCATCCTGGCGGTCGTCGTCGCCGTGCACCGCGGAACCCCGGCGACGGCCATCACGGCCATCGTGGGCGGACTGCTCTACACCGCGGTGGTGCTGACGCTCGGGCGACGGGCGGCGCGGGTGCTCGGCGCGAAATCCGAAGAGCAGCGGACGATTCCAGGATGGGTGCTGAGCACCGTCCTGATCGTCCTGATGAGCGGTGCCTGGCTCACCGACACCATCGGAATCCACGCGATCTTCGGCGCCTTCATCATCGGTGTCGCCATGCCGTCGGGACTGTTCGCCCGACGCCTCACCGAGACCATCGAGCCACTCACCACGAGGCTGCTGCTGCCGCTCTTCTTCGTCTACTCCGGTCTCAACACCGAGATCGGCTTGGTGAACACGCCGGGACTCTGGGCGCTGACGCTCGGCGTGCTCATCGTGGCGATCGCGGGGAAGGGCGTCGCGTGCGCCGCCGCGGCCAGGCTGAGCAAGGTGCCGTTGCGCGAATCAATCGCGCTCGGTTCGTTGATGAACGCACGCGGGTTGATCGAGCTCATCCTTCTCAACATCGGTCTGGAGGCCGGCATCATCACCCCGACGCTGTTCACCATCCTGGTGCTGGTCGCCATCGTCACGACGTTGATGGCCGCCCCGATCTTCGAATTCGTCTACGGCCGACACCGGCCTCCGGTGGACACCACGCTGCCGGAAGCAGACCTCGCCGATGCGACGTCCGCCGTTCCGGCGACAGAGGGAAGGTAACGCACGTGCGATCGAAGCTGTCTGAACTCGACCCCGAGGCTCGTGCCGCCCTCGCCCGCAAGATCCGGAACCAGCTGTCCTCCAACGGGTCCGCGTCAACAGACCACGATGTGGCCATCATCGGAGGGGGAGCGGCGGCCCTGACGCTGGCGTTGGAGCTTCGCTCCGCACGGCCCCGCACCCGGATCGTGATCATCGAGCCGAACGCGCGTCCGGTCGCCGAGATCACCCACACGGTGGGCGAATCGACGGTCGAGGTGTCCGCGCACTACCTCCGCGAACGCCTCGGCCTGGCCGACCACTTGAGCACCGCGCAGATCCGCAAGATGGGCTTGCGAATGTTCTTCTCACACGACGGCAACACCGACATCGCAAGCCGCGTCGAAGTCGGTAGCTCCGCGTTCGTGCCGCAGGTGACCTATCAGATCGACCGGGGCAGGCTCGAGAACGAACTCGCCAGCCGATGCCAAGCCGCCGGGATACGCATCGCTCGCGGCCGCGTCAGAACCGTGGACTTCGGCGTCGACGCGCACACCGTGACATACCAGGGCGACGACGAGACCACCCGCACGACGGCACGCTGGTTGGTCGACGCGTCCGGCCGCAACCGGGCGCTGTCGCGCCAGCTGAACCTGAAGCGGGCCACCGAACACCACTGCAACGCCGCATGGTTCCGCGTCAAGGCCGAACTCGACATCGGACAATGGACCGATGACGCGGACTGGCACGCGCGACTGGTCGAAGGTGACCGCGCGCTGTCCACCAATCACCTGATGGGCGAGGGCTATTGGGTCTGGCTCATCCGGCTGGCCTCCGGTGCCACGAGCGTCGGCATCGTCGCCGACCCCGAGTTCCACGCGTTCGACGAGTTCAACACGCTGGACAAGGCCAAGGCGTGGATCCGCCGACACGAACCGCAGTGCGCCGACGAGATCGCCCGACACGACGACCTGATCATGGACTTCCGCGTCATGAAGCACTACAGCCACGCCGCCACGAAGGTCTTCGACGGTGCCGCGCGCTGGTGCCTGACAGGCGACGCGGGCGTCTTCCTTGACCCGCTGTACTCCTCCGGGCTGGACCTGGTGGCGATCGGCAACGGCCTCATCACCGACATGATCACGCGCGAACTCGACGGTGAAGACGTGGTGGCCCGCGCGGGGATCAGCGACTCCCTGTTCCGGTCGCTGGCCGACATGTGGCTGGCTGTGTACGAGAAGCAGTACCCGCTCATGGGCACACCGACGGTGATGGCGGCGAAGATCGTCTGGGACATCGCGTTCTACTGGGGCTTCATCGGATTGCTCTACCGCAACGGCCGCTTCGTCAGCGTCGCCGACGATCCCGCCGTCGTCCCGCACCTGGAAGGCCTGATCGCACTGAGCAACCGGGTGCAGCGGTTCTTCCGCGAGTGGGCCGCCGTGGAGGGCCGCGAATCGCCGGTACGGTTCGTCGATCTGTACGTGCCGCTGAACTTCATGGAGACGCTGCACGTGGCGATGATGGAACCGGCGACCAACTTCGCCGACGTTTTCGAGGCCAACGGCCGGTTGTTGCGTCAGCTGGTGGGTCAGCTGGCCGAGACTGTGCTCGCCGACAAGTCGGCGCTGTTCGACGACGACGCCGCCGTCGCCCAGGTGCAGGCGTGGCAGCGCGACCCCTTGTTGAGAGAGCTTCGTTCCGTGTATCGCCTTGAACAACAGGACAATCCGGTCAGCTCCGACTGGATCCACACCGCTATCCGTGAGTTGCAGGTATGAAGACGCACGATATCTTGGACCGGCCCGCACCATTGGCGATCGTCGGGATCGGATGCCGCCTACCGGGCGGCGTCAACTCCGCCCAGGACTACTGGCGGCTATTGACCGACGGCGTCGACGCCACCCGCGAGGTCCCCGAATCACGCTGGAACGCCGATCGATTCCACGACGCCAACCCGAAGAAAGTCGGCAAGATGGTCACCCGTCGTGGCGGATTCCTCGACGACATCGACCAGTTCGATCCGCAGTTCTTCGGCATCTCGCCGCGGGAGGCGCATTCGATCGACCCGCAGCAACGCCTGATGCTGCAGACCACCTGGGAGGCGCTGGAGGACGGGGGAATCCGGCCCGACCACCTGGCCGGAACCGATGTTGGGGTGTTCATCGGCGGCTTCACGTTGGACTACCAGTTGTTGCAGAACCAGGGCCGCGGCAGCCGCTACCAGTTCAAGACGCATTCCGCCGCCGGGATGATGATGACGATGCTGGCGAACCGGATCTCGTTCGCCTTCGACTTCCGCGGCCCGAGCATGACGATCGACACGGCGTGTTCGAGCTCACTCGTCGCGGTGCACCTTGCGGCACAGAGCATCTGGAACGGTGAGAGCGAGCTCGCGCTGGCCGGCGGCGTCAACATCATGATCGGACCCAACACCGCGATCGCGGAGTCCAAGAGCGGATTCCTCAGCCCCGACGGGCGCTGCAAGGCCTTCGACGAGTCGGCTGATGGCTATGCGCGCGGCGAGGGCGGTACCGTCGTCGTCATCAAGCCCCTCGAGCAGGCGTTGCGCGACGGCGACGAGATCTACGCTCAGATCCTCGGGACCGCGGTGTCTCAGGACGGCCGTACCGACGGCATCACCGTGCCCCGCGCGCAGGCTCAGGCGGCGGCGATCACCTCGGCGCTGCGCCGGGCCGGTGTCCGGGCGACCGATGTCGGCTACGTCGAAGCGCACGGCACCGGAACACCCGTCGGCGACCCGGTCGAGATGCGCGCGCTGGCCGCGACGCTCACATCAGAGCGCACAGACCCCCTTCCCATCGGATCGGTCAAGACCAACATCGGTCACCTCGAAGCGGGCGCGGGCGTCGCCGGACTGATCAAGACGGCGTTGGTGCTCAAGCACGGCTTCATCCCCGCGCACCTGCATCTCCAAAACCCCACCAGCCAAGTCTCTCTCACCGAGCTCAAGCTCGATGTGCCGCGCGCGGGCCGCCCCTTTCCCGCCGGCCGACGGATCGCCGGGGTCAACTCGTTCGGTTTCGGCGGCACCAACGCCCACGCGGTGCTCGCCGAACCACCGACTGCGGTCGAGACGCCCGCATCGAGCACGGCCGAGCACCTTCCCGTCACGCTGCTTCCGATCTCGGCGCGCAGCGAGGAGGCCCTGGTGGCCACCGCGCGCCAGTTGGCCGACCACCTGGACGCCGCTCCGAACATCGACCTGTCCGACCTGAGATTCACGCTGACTCAACGACGCTCACACCTCAGCCACCGCCACACCCTGGTCAGCGCCGACATCTCCGATGCACGTGAGCAACTACGTGCCCTCGCCGACGGGGGCCAGCTCGCCTCGGCGCGCACGTCGTCAACCACGCCGAAGCTGGCGTTCGTCTGCAGCGGCATGGGCCCGCAGTGGTGGAAGATGTGCCGCGGGCTCCTCGACGTCCTGCCCGCCTTCACCGAGAGCATCGCGCGAAGCGATCGCGAGCTGGCGCGCCACGCCGACTGGTCGCTGATCGAGGAACTCCGGCGCGGCGAAGCGGATTCCCGGATGAGTGAGACCGAGTTCGCCCAGCCGGCCAATTTCGCGATCCAGATCGCCCTGGCCGCACAACTCGACCAGTTCGGCATTCGCCCCGATGCCGTGATCGGCCACAGCGCAGGCGAAGTCGCCGCCCACCATCTCGCCGGGCTCCTCACCTTCGAACAGGCGATCGAGGTCATCTACCACCGCAGCAGGCTCCAACAGCGGACGAGCGGACAGGGCCGCATGCTGGCCGTCGGCCTGGACACCGACTCGTTGATGGCCGCGCTCGACGACGAGATGCGCCAGGAGTTCGGAGGCCGGGTTTCGGTGGCGGCGGTCAACAGCCCCTCCGCGGTCACCATCGCCGGGGACGGCGATGTCCTCGACGACATCGCCCGCCGGTTGGACGACGCCGGAGTCTTCACCCGCTACCTGACCGGCAAGGTGCCCTATCACACCCATTACATGGATGCGATCAAGAAGGATCTGCAGAACGCCCTGCACGATCTGTCGTCACAGCCGGCGACGCTCCCGCTCTACTCGACGGTCACCGGCGGCCTGTTGAAGGAGTACCGCTCCGGTGCCGCCTACTGGTGGCAGAACACCCGCGCCACAGTTCTTTTCGAGCCGGCCATCCGCCGGATGCTCGACGACGGCTACACGCACTTCGTCGAACTGGGGCCGCATCCGGTGCTGGCGTCGTCGATCTTCGAGATCGCCGGCGCGCAGAAGACCCTCGTTCAGGCCACCCAGCGACGCAACGACGACGACGTGCGCACGTTCATGACCGGCCTCGGCGCGCTTCACGACCACGGCCACGACATCGACTGGGAGGCGATGTATCCGCGCGGTGACGCGCGCTTGCTCAAGCTGCCCGGCTACCCGTGGCAGACCCGGCGCTACTGGAACGAGACCCAGGAGGCCACCGAATCGCTGCACTATCACCCGGTGCACCCGTTGCTGGGCCAGCCGGTCAGTGCCGTGCATCCCACGTGGGAAATCGAATTGAGCACCGCGCTCGTCCCGTTCCTCGACGACCACCGGGTCCAGGGCAGCATCGTCGTACCCGGTGCGGTCTACGTCGAGCTGTCGCTGGCAGCGGCGAAGGAGACCTACGGCGTGGACCTCGCTGTCGAGGATTTGGTGCTGCACCGCGCGCTCATCCTCGACGACACCTGCGACCCCCTCCTGCGGACCACCCTCAACCAGGACACCGGCGCCCTGGAGTTCGCCGCTCACACCGCCACCCCCGACGGTGAACTCAAGTGGACGATCACCGCCACGGCCGAACTCACGAGGCTGCCGAAATCGGCGGGCGCCCCGCCTCCGATGGCCGAGGCGGCGCCGGTCAACGCTCTCAGCGGCGACGAGTTCTACGCCCTCACCGAAGCCATCGGATTTGATTACGGGGCGGCGTTCCGAGCCGTCACCGGCCTCACCGCAGGCGACGGCTGGGTGGTCGCCGAAATGGAGATCCCGGCGCCGATCGCCGCCGAGCTCGACGACTACCGGTTCCACCCGGCGCTGATCGACGGGGCATTTCAAACACTCTTCGGCGCACCGCTTTCCGGCGGGAACGCCACCGAAGGCCCATACCTGCCAACCCGAATCCGGCGCAGCGCCGTGTACGGCACCCCCAAGGGGGACATGACCGTACGACTGGCCGTCAGGTCGGCGACCGCCGAGGAGATCGAAAGCGACATCACGATCTGCGACCATCGCGGTGAGCGGCTCGCCGTCTTCGAGGGCTTCACGGTGCGATCGCTGAGCGCCTCGACGCGCATGTCGCCGGAACGAATCGACAAGGGGCTCTACGAACTCCAGTGGGTTCCCGCGGCCGACCCGAGCGTTGAGGACGGCACGGAGCCCGTCCCTACCTCATGGCTGGTCTTCGTCGACGAAACCGGGTTCGGCTCGGCGCTCGCCGATCGACTGCGGCACGGCGGCCAGCGCGTGCACACCGTCGCACACCGCCGCGTCGACACCGTCACCACGGTCGACGGCGGATACACGATCGACGAACGGCGCCCTGAACACGTGGCCCAGCTGTTCGACCAACACCTCGCCGAAGACAGCGAACTCACCGGCGTCATCGACTGCTGGTCAATGGATCTCGACGCCGATCCGCAGGCGTCCGACGGGAACAGCGCCAACCACCTCGGCGTCCTCACGCTGCTACGCATCGCCAAGGCGCTGGCCGCACACGACAGTGTGAGGCCACGCGTGTACGTCGTCACCGCGAACGCTCAACCGGCACTGGGCACCGAACCGCTGGCCGTCGACCAGTCCACCGTCTGGGGGCTCGGCAGGGTCGTCGGTCATCAGGAGTTCGTCGAACGATGGGGCGGTCTCATCGACATCGACGACACCGACGGCGCCGCCGACACCGCCGCGCGTGTCTGTCGGCACATCCTCGATCCCACATCCGAGGATCAGGTGGCCTTCCGCGGCGAGGCGACGCTGGTCCCGCGGTTGCGACACAGCACGAACCTCACAACACCGTTTCCCACCAAGCTTTCGCCCACCGCGACCTACGTCGTCACCGGCGGCACCGGCGCGCTCGGCCGCACCGTCGCCACCTATCTGGCCGAGCACGGCGCACGACACATCGCGCTGCTGAGCAGAAGCGGGCTGCCACCGCGCGACCGGTGGCCGAGCATCACTCCCGACGACCCCCAGTTCACCGCCGTCGACACCGTTCGGGCCGTCGAGCGCCTCGGAGCGCAAGTCAGCGCGGCCAGTGTCGACATCACCGACGCCGACGCGGTGGCCGCCTGGCTGGCCGACCACGACCGCAACGGAGACAGACCGGTTCGCGGCGTCATCCACGCCGCGGGTGCAGTCCACGACCAGCTACTCGTCAACGTCAGCGAAGACGATTTCCTCAAGGTGCTGGGCCCGAAGGTCACCGGCACCCGGGCGCTGCACACCGCGTTCGCCGGCCAGGAGCTCGACTTCTTCGTGATGTTCGGATCCGCCGGCTCGGTCATCGCCTCACCCGGGCAGGGCAACTACGCCGCCGCCAACGCGTTCCTCGATGCGTTCGCACATCAGCGACAGGCCCAGGGGCTGCCGGCCCTCACCGTGGGCTGGGGACCCTGGTCGGTGGGAATGGTGGAGGATCTCAACCTCGAAAACGTCTACGCTATGCGGGGAATCGAGTTGATCACCCCGGCGACAGGGGCGTTGATCCTCGACCGTCTGATCAATCAGAGCACTCCGAACGTCATCGCGATCAGCGCGGACTGGAACCGTGCCCGGCAACTTCTCGGCGGGCACCTGCCGAGGATGTTCGCCGACCTCGATGCCGCTACCGCCTCGCCGACGGAGGCCGGGGCGGACGGGTCGTTGCTCGACGTGCTGGCGAAGACACCGGAGCCCGAGCGTATCAACGTGATCACCGATCAGGTCGAGCGACTCGTCGCTTCGGTGTTCGACTGTGCGGTCACCGATTTCGCGAACGACGACATGCTCGACGACATCGGTTTGGACTCGATGATGGCGATGGACTTCAGGGTCAGGATCAACACCACGTTCTCAATCGACCTGCCGGTGCTGGAGATTCTGAAGGGCGTCAGCGTCGATTCGTTGGCCGCTCGCGTGCTCGACGAACTGCACACCATCCACGGTGAGACGCCCGCTGCGGAGGCCGCACCCCCGGCCGGAGCGGGCGATGTCGATCAGCTGATCGGCGAGATGTCAGAAACCGATCTGCGCGAACTCCTTGCAGAACTCGAAGGTGACGCAGCGCCGTGAGTGGGGCGGCTTCGACGGCGGTGCACGTGCGAGGACTCTCGAAGGCCTACCGACCGATCCAGGCCGTCCGGGACCTCGACCTCGACGTCGCCGCAGGCGAGGTCTTCGCCATCCTCGGTCCCAACGGCGCAGGGAAGTCTACGACGATAGAAATCCTGGAGGGCAACAGAACTCGCGACACTGGACGAGTGCGAGTACTAGGCGAGGACCCGGGGACGGCGGGACGGAACTGGCGGGCCAGGATCGGCATCGTGCTGCAGGACGTCAGCGACGCCGGGATGCTCTCGGTTCGCGAGAGCGTGCAGATGTTCGCAAGTTGTTACGGCACCGCTCGGGAACCCGAGGACGTGCTCGAGCTCGTCGGTCTGGGTACCGTCGCGGACTCCCGGGTGCGCACGCTGTCGGGCGGTCAACGCCGTCGCCTCGACGTCGCGCTCGGCATCATCGGCAGGCCCGAACTGCTGTTCTTGGACGAACCCACAACCGGTTTCGACCCAGAAGCGCGGCGGCAGTTCTGGCGGCTGATCCAATTGCTGGCCGCCGACGGAACCACCATCCTGCTGACCACCCACTACCTCGAAGAGGCTGCCGCTCTGGCCGACCGCGTCGCGGTGATCGCAGGCGGAAGGGTGGTGGCCGTCGACTCGCCGGCCCGATTGACCGAGCACGTGAGCTCGGCAGCCACGGTGCGATGGCTGGAGGACGGCCAGATCCGGGTCCAGACAACGGATTTCCCGACCGATTTCGTCCGTCGCCACAGCAGGGACGGCGCCGAACTGGCGCAGCTGACGATCAGTCGACCGACACTCGAAGACGCGTACCTTCACCTGATCGGCCAGCCATGACCGATATCGAACACGTCACCGCCCCAGCGCCGCCGCGACACCGCGCCACCGCACGAGCTGCGCTCCCGTCGCCGCTGCGGATCGGGCTGTCGCGGGTCGTTCCCGAACTGAAGATGTTCTACCGCCGGCCCGAACAGGTGGTGTTGACGTTCTCCATGCCCGCGGTGATCTGCCTGCTGCTGGGTTCGATCTTCTCCGCGGAGCTGCCCGGCAGCCAGACCAGCACCGGTGCGGTGATCGCGGCGAGCATGCTCGCCTACGGCATCCTGGCGACGTCGTTCGTCAACCTCGGCACCAGCATCGCCGTCGACCGTGACACCGGCGCGTTGCGTCGACTTCGGGGCACACCGACAACGGCGTCGTCGTACTTCATCGGCAAGATCGTGCTGGTCGCCGTGGTCAGCCTCGCCGAGGCCGTCCTGCTGTTGGCGGTGGGTGTGCTGGTCTTCGGCCTGCGGCTGCCGAGTGACGCGTACGGCTGGTTCACCCTCGGGTGGGTGTCGGTCCTTGGCATCGTCAGTTGTTCGCTGCTGGGCATCTTCATCAGCAACCTGGCGAGCAACGCCGTGTCCGCTGCGGTCATCACTAACGGCCCATCGGTGGCGCTGCAGTTCGTCTCGGGCACCTACGTGCCGCTGATGATCCTGCCGACATGGATGTTGGTGATCGGATCCCTTTTTCCGGTCAAGTGGATGGCCCAAGGATTCCGGTCGGTGCTGCTGCCCGCCGAGATGGTCGCGCTGGAACCCGCAGGCAGCTGGGAACACTGGCGCATCTTCCTGGTGTTGGCGGCGTGGAGCGTCGCCGGGCTGATCGGTTGCCTCGCAGTGTTCCGATGGTCGGACCGGGCCTGACGCCGCCGGCCTAGCGACCGTCTGCCAACCACTTGCGCACGAGATCACCGTCGTGCGCTTCGACCGATCGCAACTCCGTCAGCGTCGGATGCCCGGCGTCCAGCAGGGCGCTGTCGGTGTCGTGCTCCGGTTCGTCCGACACCTCCACCTCGCTCAGGCGCACGCCGCCGTCACGGACCTCCTCAACCCGCGTCTGTACGGCCCCGCCCCGAGCCAGCCGCGCGTGGCGCAGCGGACCGAGATCGTCCGCGGGCCGGTCGGGAACATTGAGGGACAGCACGGTGCCATCGGGTGCGTCGAGCAACAGTTTCAACACCGGCGCCACCAGACCTGCGGCGGTCTCCCAGTACCGCTCGCCGGTGGGATGCAGCGCGACGTCCAGCGATACCGCCAGGGCGCGGGTGTCGCTGATCTTCGCGGTGAGCGCCGCGCCGATCGTGCCGGAGTGCAGGATGGCGCGGCCGACGTTGGCGCCGTGGTTGATTCCGGAAAGGACGAGGTCCGGTCGAGGATCGAACCAACCGTTGAGCGCGGCGGCGACGATGTGGCCGGGCTGAGCCTGCACCGCCCACGCCTCGACACCGTCGAGGGCGGGTATCTCCCGGGCCTCGACGACCGTGCGGCCGTCGCGGCGGACTGCGCTCAGCGCGGCGCTCGCGCCGCTGGCCTGCTCGGCCGGGGCGGCGACGATCACCTCCAGCCCCGCCTCGATCGCCGCACTCGCCAGCGCGTGCAGGCCGGGCGAGTCGATCCCGTCGTCGTTGGTCACCAATGCCCGCGGCATGCGCCTACCCCCTCCGTTCGCAAGGCCGCTACTTCCATGGGCGCAACTCCACCCGCTCGGCAAGCGTCTCCACGGCGCGCGCACCTCCGGTGCCCAGCCCGTGCCGCACGACGTTGAGCGCCCCACAGGCCGCCCCGATCTGCATTGCCTGTCGCAGCGGACGTCCGCTCGCCAACGCGGCGACGATGCCCGCAGTCATCGAGTCCCCGGCACCCTTCGAGTCGGCCGGTTCCAATGTCGGCATCGTGATCTCGACGACGGCACTGTCGTCGTCCTCACCGAGCATGGCCAGCGCCGGAGCGTCACCGGCGCGCGACACGACGATGATGTTCGCGCCCTCCTTGCGCATCGACCGCATGGCGGCGACCAGATCCTTGGCGTCCTCCGATTTCGCCCGGCCGTCGTCGAGCAGCTCTTCATGGCTGACCTTGATGAGGTCCGGGCCGCCGGCGAGCACCGCCTCGAGCCGCGCGCCGGACAGGTCCGCCGCCACCTTGCAGCCGTTGGCGCCGAGGTCGGTGGACAGGCGGCGGTACAGGTCGGCGGGCAGTACGTCGTCTTCCTGCGGGCCGGACAGCAGGACCCGGCCGTGGGTCAGACCCTCGGTGAGGGTGAGCTCGTACAGAGAGTCCAGTTCGTGGCGGTCGAGCGGGCTGCCAGCAGCCTCCGCGATCACGTCACGGTCACCCGAGCGGCGATCGTGCACATACGCGCCGTTGCGCGCGCTGACCGGCACGGTCTGCACGGTGACGTTCTGCGCGGGCAGCAGGTGGCCGAGGACGTCGCCTGTCTCCCCGCCGAGGGCCGAGCACAACACGACCGGCACACCGAGCGAGGACATCATGCGTGACTGCCAGACACCCTGGCCGCCGGCGTGGACGTGGATGTCGGCGTCCCCGGAGCGGTTCTCGACCGTCACGGTGAGCACGGGCAGCGGGGCGAAGATGACGACGGCGGAGCCGCCGTCGGGTTTGTCGTCTCGAGATTCCCTGTCTGTCATGGGTTGCGGAGTACCCATCCGCACCGCGGACTACCCGACGGCAAGGCCCTCGCGCCCGCGCGCCCGACTAGAGTCCCTGGCGTTCTGTAGATCGTGTGGGAGGTGCCATGTCACTGGCAGCGCAGTTGTGGACGGAGAACGCCGATGTGGTGGCCGAGGTGCTGGCCAACCCGTTCGTGCGGGGTATCGGAGATGGTTCGCTGGACCGCGACCTGTTCGCCGGCTACATCGCGCAGGACGCCTTCTTTCTCGAATCCTTCGCGCGCGCATATGGTCTCGCGCTGGCCAGGAGCTCTGATACCGCCACCCTGCTGACGTTCGCCGATCTGCTCGCAGGCGTGCGTGAAGAGCTCGGGTTGCACGCGTCCTACGCCGCATCATGGGGGATCGACATGGCAGGTGTCGAACCCGCCCCGGCGACGCTGGCCTACACCGAGTTTCTGCTGGCCACCGCCGCCACCGCCGACGTCGGCGTGGTGTGCGCGGCGATGACACCGTGCATGCGTCTGTACGCGCATGTCGGGGTCACGCTCGACGCCGACACCGCCGGACCCTATGCGCAATGGGTGCAGACCTACGCCGATCCGGGCTTCGACGAGGTCGCCTCGCTGTTGGAGCGACTGCTCGATCAGCACGCCGACGACGTGTCCGCCGCGCGGGTGGCCTACCGGCGCGCGATGCGGCTGGAACTGGCGTTCTTCGACGCGGCCTTGGTGCGTGGCTATCAGACGTAGCGCGGGCGGCCGGCCAGCGCACCGAGCACGATCTGCATCACGTAGACGCCGAGGAACATCATCCACGGCACCGTCCACCCGTGTGTGACGTCGTGCAGCAGCCCGAAGAGGAACGGGCCAACACCCGCGATGAGATAGCCGAATCCCTGTGCCATACCGGACAATTGCGCGGTGTCCTCGGCGTTTCGGGCCCGCAGCGCGATCACCGCGAGCGCCAGGGCGAACACGCCCATACCGACTCCGATCAGCACGCTCCACAGCATCGGTTGTGCGGCGGGTGCGAGCATCAGACCGACCGTGCCCACCAGGCCCACGGCGCCCAAACCGACGATCCATGCGCTCTGTCCATGGCTGCGCGCGGCCAACGGCGCGATCACCAACGCGATGGGCACACCGACCAGCGATGTGAGGCCGACAAGCAGGCCGGCATGGGTCTTGTCGACCCCGCTGTCGATGAATACCTCTGGCAGCCAACCCATCACGATGTAGGCCATCAACGACTGACAACCGAAGAACAGCGTGACCGTCCACGCCAACCGGTTTCGCAGCAGTGAGCGTCGTCCACCGGTCGGGGTGGTGCTCGCTGCCCAGGTGCCTGCGTGTCGGCGCGACGTGGGAAGCCACGCCACGAGCGCGACGAAGGAAACCGCCGCCCACGCCGCCAGCGCGGCGCGCCACCCTCCCAGCGGGTCCTCGAGCCCGGGGGTCACCGCCGATCCCAGCGCACCGCCGCCCTGCAGTGCCGCGGTGTAGATCCCGGTCATCAGTCCGACCCGCGCAGGGAACGATCCCTTGATCACCACCGGGATCAACACGTTGGCCAATGCGATCCCCGCGCACGCGATCAGCGTCGCCGCGATCACGGTGTGCGGCCCGCCAACGGTGCGGGCGAGCAGCCCGACGGTGAGCGCGACCAGTGCGGCGGAGATGGTGCGACCGAGCCCGATCCGGGCGGCGAGTCGGGGCGCGGTGAGTCCCGCGACCGCGAAGCACAGTGCTGGAAGTGTGGTGAGCAGACCGGCCCACGTCGCCGAGACCCCGAGTTCGGTGCGCATCTCACCGAGCAGCGGCGCCACGCTGGTCACGGCAGGCCTCAAGTTGAGCGCGGTCAAGACCACAGCAAGCGCCAGCAGCGCACCGCCCGCGACCACCGAAATGGGAGCGTGGCCGGCCTCGGCGTATTCCTTGACGCCCACGCTCAGATGCGTCGGCGACAGCTGTCCTTCGTCATCCCGCCTGCCGACACGCATCCTGCTAATGTGCCATACATCCTATGATTGGTTGAAAGGATGTCTCTGTGCCGTTGATCACCGCGCGCCGGTCGGGCCTCGTCGACCAGGTCATCGAGCAGTTACGGGACTCGGTCGCGCGCGGTGAATGGCCGGTCGGACAGCGCATCCCCAACGAGACGGTCCTGGTCGCGTCGCTCGGCGTCGGCCGCAACACCGTGCGCGAGGCGGTCCGGGCGCTGGCCCACGCCGGCATCCTCGAGGTGCGACAGGGGGACGGCACCTACGTCCGGGCAACCAGCGAGGTGTCGGGCGCGCTGCGCCGGCTCTGCGGCGCCGAGTGGCGCGACGTGCTTGCGGTTCGCCGTGCTCTCGAGGTCGAGGGCGCCAGGGCGGCCGCGGACCGCCGAACCGACGACGATCTGGTCGAGCTGCGCGCATTGCTGGCCCGTCGAGACGCCTGTCTGGCCGGTGGAAACACCGACGAATTCGCCCGCGCCGACGCCGACTTTCACCTCGCGGTGGTTCGCAGTTCGCACAACGCGACGCTGACGGAGCTGTACCGGGGCCTGATGGAAGCCATCGCGGCCAGCGTCGCCAGCGGCCAGGACGCCGCCGTGGAAGTCGTCGATCACGGTGTGCTGCTCGAGCACATCGCCGCCGGTGACGTCGAGCAGGCCGCGAGGACCGCGGCGGAGATCATCGACGGGGTGCTCGCCGGCCTTCCCGCTACTGACTGCTGATCTCCGCAGCAGCGAGCCGTGGCCGGCTACCCAGGGCGACGACCAGAGCGGCCGCGGCCAACGACAGCGTGCCGACCACCCACAGCGCCACCTTGCTGTTGCCGGTCAGATCGGTGAGCCAGCCGGTGATGTACGGCCCACCGAACCCGCTCAGGTTGCCCAGCGAGTTGATCAATGCGATACCACCGGCGGCGGCCGCGCCGGTGAGGAAAGCCGATGGCAGGGACCAGAACACGGGCAACGCGCACATGACGGCGCAGGTACACAAGGTGACGGCCAACATCGCCAGGTAGACGTCGGTCATGTAGAGGGCGGCGGGGATGGATACACCGCCCACGATCGCCGGGATGGCGACGTGCCAGACCCGCTCGCCGGTTCGGTCCGAGTGCCAGGCCCAGGGCACCATGACGATCGCGGCCACCGCGTACGGAATCGAGGTGACAAGTCCGCGTTGGATGACGCCCAGATGGACGCCGTACTCCTCTTGAAACCCGGCGACGATGGTGGGCAGGAAGAACCCGACCGCGTACAGCCCATAGGTGATCCCGAAGTAGATGAACGCCAGGGCCAGGATGCGCGGATGGGTCAGGGCCTTCTTCAGCGGCCAGTGGCCACCGCTGCGTTCGGCGGCCGCCCGCTCATCGTCCAATGTGGTCTGCAGCCAATCCTTTTCGTCATGATGCATCCAGCCCGCGAGACCGGGCCGATCGGTGAGATAGAACCAGCAGATCACGCCAAGGATGACGGCGGGAAGCCCCTCGACCAGGAACATGAACCGCCAGCCGGCCAACCCGAGAAAGCCGTGTCCCCAGTCGATGATCAACGACGAGATCGTCGATCCGACCGCGGTCGAGACGGGTACGGCGACCATGAACAGCGAAACCGCGCGTGACCGTTGCTTCTCGGGGAACCAGAACGTGAGGTACAAAATGATGCCCGGGAAGAAGCCGGCCTCGGCCACGCCGAGAAGAAAGCGCAGAACGATCAACATCTCCGCATTCGGTACGAATGCGATTGCGGCGCTGATGATTCCCCAACTCACCATGATCCGCGCCAGCCAGCGCCTGCCGCCGAACTTGTTAAGTGCGATGTTGCTGGGCACTTCGAGCAGCAGATAGCCGAGAAAGAAGATCCCCGAGGCGAAGCCGAACGTCTTGGCGCTCATCGCGAGGTCGTCGTTCATACCGTTGGGCCCGGCGAACGCGATGTTGACCCGGTCGAGGTAGTTGACGACGTAGAGCAGGAAGAGGAACGGAATGAGGCGCCAGGTGACCTTCGTCAGCGTCCTGTTTTCAATGGCGCGATCCGGCAGGTAAGTGCTCATTGCGGCCCTTCTCGAGCGCGGAAAACTAGCGCAATTCTACGGAGGCTAGGCGAGCGCAACGATGGCGAAAGGGTGTATCGGGTGCTGGTTAGGTGAGGCGCGCATTCTCATCGGTCCTCTCCGCCGGCCGGGCAATTTGCACTTCCCTCGCCAGGCCCATCGGGCGCTGCCTGCGCGGACGGTTTGATTGTGTGAAGATTTCTTCAACGGCCGGTAAGCGGGCGGTTGGGCGGCACGATGGAGTGATGGACAGCGCCGCGCAATCGTCGGCTGGCACTGCGGACCTCGGATACCGCGCCCTCGTCGTCGACGATGAAGAATCACTGGCGGAAGTGGTGGCGAGCTACCTCACCCGGGAGCATTTCGAGGTTACGATCCGCCACAACGGGGTTGAAGCGCTCGCCGTGGCGCGTGAGGTCGACCCGGATGTGGTTGTGTTGGATCTGGGATTGCCGGGCATTGACGGGTTAGAGGTTTGTCGTCAGCTGCGGACGTTTTCCGATGCCTATGTGGTGATGCTGACGGCCCGCGATACCGAGGTCGACACGATCATTGGACTCTCGGTCGGCGCAGATGATTATGTGACCAAGCCGTTCAGCCCACGGGAATTGGTCGCCCGCATCCGGGCCATGCTCCGTCGTCCGCGTACCGTTGGCACGCCAGCTCCGACATCCAATCCGAGGGGCGCCGACGTGCCGAAGCCGCGCGTGTTCGGTCCTTTGTCAATCGATGTAGCCGGCAGACAGGTGTATCTCGACACCAAGCCAATCACGCTGACTCGCACCGAGTTCGACATTCTCGCTGCACTGTCGTCCCGTCCTGGTGTGGTGTGGAGCCGTCGGCAGCTCATCGACGCAGTCTGGGGAGAACCATGGGTGGGGAACAGCCACCTCGTCGATGTCCACGTCGGGCATGTTCGGCGCAAGCTCGGTGACGACCCCGCCGAGCCGAGATTCGTGTTCACCGTGCGTGGGGTGGGGTACCGGATGGGGACGGGGCGATGAGGGCGCCGGCGCGTTCCGGCATGCTCCGCCGGTTGCTGCTGGGACAGGCGTTGGTGTTGCTTGCGGTCGGCGTAACCACTTGGGCGGTGGCCTCGTTGGTCGGTCCGCCGTTGTTCCGCGACCACCTCCATCAAGCCGGTGTGCCAGATGACTCCAGTGAACAATTCCACGCCGAACAGGCGTACTGGCACGCCACCGCTATCTCGATCGCTGTCGCGATCGCGGTGGCTGCCTTGACGGCGTTCGTGGTCACCGTCTATCTGAGCCGACGCGTCCAGCACTCGCTCGCTGAGATATCCGCGGCGGCGATCACCGTCGCCGAGGGCCGCTACGACGTTCAGGTGACGCCGCCTCAACTCGGATCTGAATTTGATGGTTTGGCAGCCGCTTTCAACCAGATGGCGCATCGACTGCGGGCGGTGGAATCGACCCGCCGTCGATTGTTCGGCGACCTGGCCCACGAAATCCGAACCCCGGTCGCCGTGCTCGACGCCTATCTGGAAGCCGTCGAGGATGGCGTGAAGACTCTCGACGCGCGTACCGTCGCGACGCTGCGTGAGCAAACCGGTCGGCTCGTGCGTTTCTCTGCTGACGCCGCCGCCCTCGCGCAAGCCGAAGAGGCGCACACGGCCATCACATTGGAATGGGTCGATTCCGGGCAGTTGGTCGACGCGGCAATCGCCGCCGTCGCAGATCGCTTCGCCGCCGAAAGCGTGGCATTGACTTCCCATGTCGACGAGGCCCCCCGATTGTGGGGTGACAGGCAGCGCTTGGGGCAGGTACTGGGGAACCTACTCGACAACGCCCTGCGTCACACCGCCGCCGGCGGCCACGTCACCCTGGCGGTCGCACGTCACGGCAGCGACGCCGTCTTCACCGTCACCGACGACGGCGTGGGTGTCACTGCCGAACACCTCCCACATCTCTTCGAACGCTTCTACCGCGCAGACGTCGCCCGATATCGTGACCGAGGCGGCGCAGGAATCGGACTCGCGATCGCCAAAGCGCTGACGGAAGCCCATGGCGGCCAGATCGACGCGACAAGTCAAGGGCCCGGAACCGGGACCACCTTCACCGTGACGGTGCCGATTCAGCCACCGGCGGCTGCCCTCGATCCCGACAAGCGGGACTTGCCTGTCAGGTAACCGGGAACTCGAGACATCATCACGTGGGGGCCGTCCCAGCGCCTACAGCGACTTGAGTATCTCGTTCATGGTGTCGATCTCCTTCTGTTGGCTGCTCACGATCGACTTGGCCAGCGCGACGGCATCGGGGAACTGTCCGTTGTTGATCTCGTTCTGCGCCATGGTGATCGCACCCTGATGGTGCTCGATCATCTGGGACAGGAACAGCTTGCTGGCCTCTACGCCCTGAGAGTCCCGCAAGGCTTGCATTTCGGCCGGCGAGAGCATCCCTTCCATGCCGGACATGCCTCCCATCCCCGGCATCATCGATCCGCTGGGCATCATTGATCCGCCCGGCATAGGTGATCCGCTTGTATCAGGGCCGTGCATACCCCCGTGGCCGGGTGGCATATTCCCCGGTGTGTGGTTCTGACCTGGCATCCCACTCTCGCCTGGCATGCCGCTCATCTCGGGCATACCCCACTGGTCGAGCCAACCCTGCATCTGTTTGATCTCTGGTCCCTGCGCATCCTTGATCTGCTTCGCTAAATCGACCACTCGAGGATCGATCCCCTGCTTGGCAAGGATCACGTCGCTCATCTCGATCGCCTGCTGGTGGTGCGGGATCATGTGATGGGCGAACATCACGTCGGCATGATTGTGCCCTGCGGCCGGGGCCGCGATCGAGGTTTGTGCGTTAGTGGGCGACGCCGACGTCGACTCGTTACTCGCAGAGTTGCTGCACGCAGCGATGACCGATGCCGCGGTCAGGACCGTCGCGGCGGCCGCCACATATTTGCTCCTTGTCAACAGACATTCCTCTCGCCGTCATCCACATCGATTCGCGACCAAGCCTTCTCCGAATGATTCGGGCTGCGTTAGTCGTTCTGTGAAGATTCGATGAAGAAAGCGCCGAGCTGTCCGGGCTGATGGAGCAGTCCATGACCGCGATAACCCCACGCTAGGCAGCCCTCGAAGCTGCTGTCGCGAGGCGATAACGAGATTGCGTCAACTCCTCGCGCCGCCGAACCAGCCGATGCTGCGCTGCTACAGTCGGCGGCATTGTGAGCTACACGGTGGCCGTCCCTGTGACACGGGTCCGCGCGGTAATCGCGCTGGGCCTGGCGTTGTGGGTGGTCGCCGTCGCTGCCCAGTGGACGCTGCCGCTCGACGACGTCGCCCCGCCGCACGGGCCGCATGCACTTGCGTCCGCGTCCGTAGGGGAACATCCCGTCGTCATCGACCATCCACACATCGGTGATGCACCGACTCCGCTGCTTCCCGACGCGTTCGCTGAGGCGGTTCTCCCGCGGGCGTCCACCTCACTCATCGCTCTAGGGTTGACCGCCGCCCTCGCGGTGGTAGCGGTGTGTTGGCACCAACCCGCATTGGCCGCGATCCGGGGGCCGCCTCGAGCACGGTCGACTGTTCTCTCAGGTCGGGTGATTCTCACTCGGCTCTGCATCGCGCGACGCTGATCCGGTGGCGCCAGACCATGCCGCTTGTTGCGGTTCGGTCGGTGACCGTCGTCCCTTTCAGCTGCCGCGTGCAACCTTTCGCGGCTCGACGCAGAAGCGATGCATCGATGAATCACGTTCTGACTGTTCACGCTCCTGACCTGCATGCCCCCGGCCAGAGATGCCTCGGTCGCTATGAGCGGCCGGGCACGCTGGTCGGTCACACTCCGGTGCTGCGCATCGCCGAACCGTTCACGTCGGCACACCTTGGGTTTTGGGCCAAGCTCGAAGGCTTCAGCCCCGGCGGCATGAAAGATCGCCCGGCCATGTTCATGGTGGAGCGGGCTCGCGCCAGCGGCGTCCTCCCTCCCGGTGGCCGTATAGTCGAATCCACCAGCGGCACATTGGGTTTAGGCCTAGCGCTCGCAGGAACCGTCTACCGGCACCCTGTCACCCTCGTCACCGACCCCGGCATGGAGCCGATCATCCAGCGGATGCTGCGGGCGTACGGCGCAGATGTGGACTTGGTGACCGAGCCGCATCCTGACGGTGGTTGGCAGCAGGCGCGCCGTGACCGGGTGCTGCAGGTTCTGGCCGCCGATGAGCACGCTTGGTATCCGGATCAGTACAACAATCCCGACAATGTCGACGCGTATCGCGGCTTGGCGCTGGAATTACAGGCTCAACTCGGCAAAGTCGACGTGCTGGTGTGCTCTGTCGGCACCGGAGGCCACTCGTCGGGAGTGGCTCGGGTATTGCGAGAGTTCAACCCAGACCTGCAATTGATCGGTGTCGACACGGTGGGCTCCACCATCTTCGGACAACCGGCGACAGCACGGCTCATGCGCGGTCTAGGGTCGAGCATCTATCCGCGAAACGTCGACTACGACGCTTTCAACGAGGTCCACTGGGTTGCCCCCGCCGAAGCGGTATGGGCTTGTCGCACATTGGCTGCCACCCACTATGCCAGCGGGGGATGGAGTGTCGGGGCGGTGGCGCTGGTCGCCGGCTGGGCAGCCCGTACCTATCCATCAGATATGACGATCGCTGCGGTCTTCCCCGACGGCCCGCAGCGCTACTTCGACACTGTCTACAACGACGATTTCTGCCGCCAGCACGGCCTCCTGGGCGGACCGCCTCCCACCGAACCGGCGGTCATCGACGAACCCACGCGACGTGTGGTGTCCTCGTGGACACGGTGCACCACGGTGGTGGATCCGGTGAGGACGACGCGATGAGGAGGATCGTCACCGAATTCCGCACTTTCGGATGGCCGAGCCGGCTGCTGATGATCAACCAATTCGGCATCAACCTCGGCTTCTACATGCTGATGCCGTACTTGGCCGGTTACCTGGCCGGACCGCTCGGGTTGGCCGCATGGGCCATCGGCCTGGTCCTGGGCGTGCGCAATTTCTCCCAGCAGGGCATGTTCATCGTCGGCGGAACATTGGCCGACCGCGTCGGGTACAAACCGCTCATCGTCGCCGGGTGCCTGCTGCGGACCGTCGGTTTCGGCCTGCTGGTCATTGCCGACTCACTACCGGCCATCCTGATCGCCTCAGCAGCAACGGGATTCGCCGGCGCGCTGTTCAATCCGGCAGTGCGCGCCTACCTCGCCGCCGACGCCGGACCGCGCCGCATCGAGGCCTTCGCGCTGTTCAACGTCTTTTACCAGGGCGGAATTCTCGCCGGCCCGCTGGTCGGCCTGGCTCTGATGGTTCTCGACTTCCGCATCGCTGCGACTGCGGCCGCCGCTGTCTTCGCGGCGTTGACCATTGCGCAACTCTTCGCGCTCCCTCATCACAACGCCACCCGGGACCAAGATGACTCGTCGATATTGGATGACTGGAGGACGGTTTTAGCCAATCGCTCCTTTCTGCTCTTCGCAGCGGCGATGATCGGTTCCTACGTGCTGTCTTTCCAGGTCTATCTCGCGTTACCGCTACAGGCCAAGGAACTGATGCCGGATGCCGAAGCACTCGTAGTGGCCGGTATTTTCGTAATCTCCGGGCTGATCGCGGTCGCGGGGCAGTTGAAGATAACCCGATGGTTCGCCAGTAGGTGGGGGTCTACACGTTCGCTGGTGACCGGCATGCTGATTCTCGCGTTGTCGTTCATGCCGATGGCCGCGCTGCCCGACAAAAGCCGTGCCGGCGAGATCGCAGCGTTGGCCGCACTTTTCGTCGGTGCTGCGGTACTGGCGGTCGGATCGGCCGCGGTGTTCCCATTCGAGATGGATACGGTGGTGTCGCTGGCCGGTGGCCGCTTGGTGGGAACCCATTACGGGTTTTACAACACGATCGTCGGAATCGGGATCCTGGCCGGCAATCTCGGCACAGGAACACTGATGCAGAAGGCAGCCGAAGCGGGAAGACCAGAGCTGACATGGATCGTGTTGACCATCATCGGCGTGACGGCGGCGTTAGTGCTCTACCGACTGGACCGGGCCGGCCGACTCCAACCGCGGGTGCCGCTCAACGCGGGCAAAATTCAGTAGCAAGCCGCGCCGCCACGGAGTGAGGTCAGATGCCGATAATCTGACGACCTTCGGCCTGCCAGGCGCGCATGCCCCCGCGGAGTTCGACGACATCGGTGTAGCCGAGATCGCTAAGCGCCTCGGCTGCAACGGTACTCATCGGGCCGGAGCGGCAGTAGACGGCCAGGGCGGTGTCGCGGTCGGCGGGGAGGCGGTTCGCTTGGGCGGCGATCTGGTCGAACGGAATCGACATGTCCGTGCCGGGGATGTCTCCCTCGAAGGGGACGTGGACATTCAGCGTTAACCGATCGGGTTCGTCGATCGCCGCGGCGAACTCGCCGGGCCCGAGAATCCGCGCGACGTTGGCGGGCTCGTATGGCGATGTGATGGCCGGGGGTCCGTCCACCGATACGCACGCGCTCACCGCCATCACGCCCGCGGCCGTCCATACCGCGGTGAGCAATTGTGGCCCCCACCGAACGATCATCGGGCGCCGAGTTGATCCGGTCATGCGCCCGAATATACCCCCCCGGGGTACTTGTGCGCCAGGGTCTCAGCGGTTACCCTGAGACCGGCTGTATACCCCCGGGGGGTATGAGAGAAGGGAACCCACTGTGTCCACGAATCCGACCGCTATCGACTGGCATCTGCGGGGCGACTGGTTTGATGTGTGCAGCTGTAAGTTGCCCTGCCCATGCAGTTTTGCTCAAGAACCCACGCACGGCGACTGCCTGTTCACTCTCGTCTGGCATATTCGGGAGGGCCATTACGGCGAGGCCGATCTCTCCGGGCTGAATGTGGTCTCTCTGGGGGAATTCACCGGGAACATGTGGGTCGGTGATCCGGACGCCATGATGAGGTTGATGTTCTATATCGACGCCGCCGCCGACGGAGTCCAGCGTCATGCGCTGGAGCGGATCTTCACCGGCAAGGAAGGCGGCTGGCCTGCCCAGTTTGCAAGTCTGATCGCTGATCTGCGGGGCATCGAATACGCACCTATCACGTTCGAATCCGCCGACGACCTGGCCCACTGGCGCGCCGAGATCCCCGCAAAGGTCGACGTGCGGGTTGTCGCGCTCACTGGTCCCACGTCCGATCCGAATCGGCGTGTCACCACCGTCAACGCTCCTGGCGCCGAGGTCGGTCCCGGGCAGGTCGCCACATGGGGCGTCGTCGGGCGTGATCACGCCGTCGGGTTCGAGTGGTCGCACGAGTACCACGGCGGCTCGAGTAAACACTTTCCCTTCGACTGGCGGCCCGATGGCCGTTACGCCGATGAGCGGGCAGCGACCCCAACCGAAGCATCACCATGCACGTGCCACACCTGAATCCGGTAAGAGGTGTGGGGCGATTTCGTCCGTGGGGGAACGCTCAGCGAAGCAGCGGCCCGTACAGGCACGTGGAGTATCTCCTGTCGCCCTAACCCGGTGGCGGACGCGGTCGTCGCGTCGGGGTTGCGACCCATACGAGTGAAGTCGCGCTCGGGTGTTGCGCCCCGTCGCGAAGTAGCAGCTCCAACCCAGGCGCGGCGGTGACAAGTGTGCGACGGCCCGCAACAACGTTCACCCGGCTCGCGGTCAAACATCGCATCGCGTCTCGTCACCTGAGTTCTGACACGTTTCAAGTACCCCCGTAGTGGAAACCCGCCGCCGCAAGCGGGCTCGGCGCGATTCGACAGTCGTTGGGTCCCGGAAACAACCCCGCGGGAGGAAAAGACCGATGGCGGACGACCGCGCACCCAAGGAAGCCGTCAAAGGCATCGTCGAGGAGGCCAAGGGCAAGGCCAAGGAAGCGGCCGGGGCGCTGATCGGGAACGAAGAGCTCAGGCGCGAGGGCAAGGCCGAACAACCCAATCCGTCGTACATTCCCGGTGCGCCAGGTCCGGAGGCCCCGTCGATCGACGAGCCGACGGCGCCGCGCGACCCACTGCCGCCCAAGGTCGATCAGGGTGCGCCCGAACTGCGAACGGCCACGGGTGCTCCCGCCGAGGGACCATTGACCGCCCGAGGCCAACAGGGTGCCTACCTCACCACCACGCAAGGCGCGCGGCTGTATGACACCGACCACTCCCTAAAGGCCGGCGAGCGCGGGCCGACTCTGTTGCAGGACCATCACCTTCGCGAGAAGATCACCCACTTCGACCACGAACGCATTCCGGAGCGGGTGGTGCACGCCCGCGGCGCCGGCGCGCATGGTGTGTTCCGCGGCAATGGGGCCGCCGAAAAGATCTGCAAGGCAGAGTTTTTGAAGTCCGGCGAGGAAACCGAGGTCTTCGTCCGCTTCTCGACGGTGCTCGGCAATCGCGGCTCGGCCGACACGGTGCGTGACACCCGCGGGTTCGCGACCAAGTTCTACACGAAGGAAGGCACCTTCGATCTCGTCGGTAACAACATCCCGGTGTTCTTCATCCAGGACGGCATCAAGTTCCCCGACGTCGTGCACGCCGCCAAGCCGCATCCGGACCGCGAGATCCCGCAGGCCCAAAGCGCGCACGACACCTTCTGGGATTTCGTGTCGCTGCACACCGAAGCCCAGGCGCACACCATGTGGAACATGTCCGACCGTGGGATCCCGCGGTCCTACCGGATGATGGAGGGCTTCGGAGTCCACACCTTCCGGTTGATCGGGTCGGACGGATCGACGTCGCTCGTGAAGTTCCACTGGAAGCCGCGACTCGGGGTGCACTCCCAGGTCTGGGAGGAGGCGCAGATCACCGCCGGGGTGGATCCCGACTTCCATCGCCGCGACCTCGCGGACGCGATCGAGAAGGGCGTCTACCCCGAGTGGGATCTCGGCGTGCAGGTCTTCCCAGACACGCCGGAGCAGATGTTCGAGGGCATCGACCTGCTCGACCCCACGAAGATCGTGCCGGAGGAACTGGCCCCGGTGCAGGTCATCGGAACGATGCAGCTCAACCGCAACGTGACGAACTTCTTCGCCGAAACCGAGCAGGTCGCTTTCCATCCCGGCCACCTGGTGCCCGGTATCGACATCACCGACGACCCGCTGCTTCAGGCGCGGCTGTTCTCGTACCTCGACACCCAGATCACCAGGCTGGCGGGTCCGAACTTCAGCCACATCCCGATCAACCGGCCGCACGCTCCGGTCAACGACATGTTCCGCGACGGGTTCCACCAGAGCGGCGTGCATCCCGGTGTGGCGCCGTACAAGCCGAACTCCCTCGACGGCGGTTGCCCGTTCCTCGCGGGGGCGGATACCGGCGCGTTCATCGAGGTGCCGACCGTCGTTCCCGAATCGACGAAACGCCGCGACGCCCCGGCCACCTACGACGACCACTTCAGCCAGGTGACGCAGTTCTACCGCAGCCTGAGCGCGGTCGAACAGGAGCACGTCGCCGAGGCGTACACCTTCGAACTCGGCAAGTGCTACGAGCAGGCGGTCAAGGAGCGCCAACTGGTGGCGCTGGCGAACATCGACCCCGAACTGTGCGCGAAGGTGGCCGAGGGGTTGGGCCTCGAGGCGCCGGCTCCCACCGTGGTCCCCGCGGACCCTGAGGTGCTCAGTCCCGCGTTGTCGCAAGTTGGACAGGAGTGGCCGGTCGAGGGCCGCCAGATCGGCATACTCACGGGTCCGGACTCCGATCTCGCCGGTGTGGCGGCCGCCGTCGCCGCGATCGCGAACGCCAAGAACGTGCCGTTCGTGGTCGGCACGCACGGCGGCACCCTCGAGCATGACGGTGGTGCCATTCCCATCTCGCGCACCTATGCCACCGCTCGTTCGGTGGAGTTCGACGCGATACTCATCGCGGGGTCGCCGGCCAACGCGAAGGCGAAAACGATCGTCGACGAGATGTTCCGACACCACAAGGCGATCGCGATGCTGCCCGAGGGGACCGAGCTTGCTGGCACCGTAGCGGTTCCGACCGATGGGCCCGGGCTGTTCTCCGGCTCCGACACGGCGACCCTGGTGCAGTCACTGCTCAACGCGCTCGGCCAACACCGGGTGTGGAATCGGGTGGTCCTGCCCTGACGGACGCGCGAAGCCAGCCGCGGCGCTGAACGAGGTTTGCTGAAAGCGCCACGGGTGCATCGTCGCGGGCATACCATCGACCTGCCTGAGCAAGGGATCCGTCGATGGAGGTTCGACATGTTTCCCGTGATGCGCCTTGGAGCCGGACTCGCGACCCTCGCAGTCGTCTTGGCCGCACCGGCCGGTGCGACCGAGGACGAATTCGTGCGTGACCTTCAACCCCGGTATTCATTCCTGACCGCGGAGGAGTTGCTCACGCAGGGCTACCGGGCCTGCGCCGCCACCAGCGTCGGTGTCCTGGCGCCGGATGCGGTCAATATGATCAGCGCCGACCTCGGCATCTCGACGGGCGCGGCGATGGACATCGTCAGCCGCGCGCTACTCCGGCTCTGCTGAAACGCGCGGCCCCGCGTCACCGCACCAGGGTGGCCCCACCATCCAGGCGGATCTGTTGTCCGGTCATGAACCGTGATTCGTCGGCGAGCAGATACAGGGCGGCATACGCCGATTCCCATACGCTGCCGCGGCCCATCTTCAGCTTGACGACCTCGCTGTGCCGTTCGGTCGCCTCGTCGGCGTTCAATCCGAACAACGACTGCGACTCCCGGTTGGCCAGCACGGAGTCGATGGGACCCAACATCAATGTGTTGACCCGGATTCCGGCTTCGGCGAACTGAACGGCGGCCAGTTCGGTGATGTGATTCAGACCGCTTTTGCCCAGTGCGTAGGGCATGATGCCGATGTTCAGCCCGAGCTCGTTCTTGACGCTGGCGATCGACGAGATGTTGACGATGCTTCCGGTGGTGTCGCCGGGATTCCTCTCCATGCATTGGGCGGCAAAGAGATTGCAGTGGTAGCAGCCGAGCATGTTGACGTTGATGCCGTAGTTGAAGTTCTCGACGGTCATCGAGTTCGAGTCGAAGTCGAACGGGGGATTGGTGGCGGCGCTGTAGACCATCCCGTCCACACGGCCGCTGCTCGCCATCGCCGTGTCGAAGATGTTCTGGCAGTCGCCTTTGTCGGCGACATCGGCTTCGACGGCGTAGGCCCGGCCGCCTTCGGCGGTGATCATCTCAACTGTTTCCTGCACCGCCGTGGGGTTCAGGTCGACGGCCACGATCTCTGCGCCGTGGCGCGCGGCCAGAATCGAGATGGCGCGTCCGTTCCCCATGCCGGGGCCGGCGCTCTGCCCGGCACCCACGACGACGACGACTTTGCCGGACAGGTCGAACGCCGTGCGATCCCTTCGGTCAAAGTCGGTTGACATGGTTCTCCTCGTTGCGGGTTTCGGGGCGGGTCCGCCTGACCAATCGTAAAGGCAACTCCTGACCAACCGTACAGCAGTCTCCTGTACGACTGGTCAGCTAGAGTGGGCGGTTGAAAGTAATCCGACAGAGAGACATCTGTGTGAGCGAGCACTCCTCGGAGGCCGGTCCGACCAGGCAACGCCTCATCGACGTGGCGATCGAGTTGTTCAAACAACACAGCGTCGCAGGCACGTCGCTGCAGATGATCTCTGAAGAGCTAGGGCTTACCAAGTCCGCCATCTACCACCACTTCCGCACCCGCGACGAACTCCTGACCGCGGTGATGGAACCGCTCATCGGTGAGGTCGCCGCGATCGTCGCCGCAGCCGACGCTCAGCGCTCAGCCCGTGCTCGCGCCGACCGTCTGCTGTGTGGATACGCCGCGCTGGCGGCCGCGAATCGTGAACTGATACCGCTGTTCACCGGAGACCCAACCGTCGCCGCATTGCTGCGGGCACGGACGGATTGGGCCGCGGTCGTCGACCGTCAGATGGGCCTGCTCGCGGATGTGGAACCCGGGTTGGCCGGTCAGGTGAAAGCGGCGCTCGTGATGTCGGGGATCGCCTCCGCCGCGGGCGTCGACTACGGCGACGTCGACGAGGACACACTGCGCGAGAAGCTGATCGCTGCCGGTCGCCGCACACTCGGATTGCGGACGCCACCGGGGCGCGACGCGCGGCCCAACAGCTGAGCCGTGCCGAGTCTCAGCGGAAGCGGATGTTCATCGTCGCCAGGCCGAAGATCTTCTTCCCCGCGGATCGCGCCGCCACCACGATCACACCCGATCGGGTCGCCGGATCCAGCGACTTGATCCTGCCGCTGAACTCGATGTCAGCGCCTTCCTCGGCGGAGACGATCGCGGGTGCGGACAGCCGGACCGCGTAGCGGGTCACCGCTCCCGGGTCGCCCGACCAGGCCGAGACGAATCCGGCACCGAGGCCCATGGTGAGCATGCCGTGGGCGATGACGTCGGGTAGTCCGGCCAGCTTGGCGATGTCCTCGTCCCAGTGGATCGGGTTGGCGTCCCCGGCGACGCCGGCGTAGTTGACCAGATCGCCGCGGGACAACCGGGTGTGGCGCACCGGGAGCTCGTCGCCGACCTTCACCTCGTCGAACGACGGTGTGCCCGGTCGGCGGTCCGAACCGTCGGCGATTCGGACCTCGCCCTCGGGCCGGACAGTCTTCTCGTATGTGCCGTCGGCTCCGCTGACCGCGAAGATGTCTACGTCGTGCATCATCTTGGCGTGAACGGCGGTCATGATGTCCGGATCCACGTCTTCGCTGGTCAGCCCTACCACGGTGGTGTGCAGGGTGTGCACCCGCTCGCCTGCGGTGTCGGTGAAGGTGTTGGTGACGGTGATCAGATCCCGCCCTGCGATCCTGCGCACCGACGTCAACTCGACGTCGATGACCAGCTCGTCGCCGGCCACCATCGGGCGGTGCTGCTCGAAGACCTCTTCGGTCTGCAGGTAGGTGTCGTAACCGACGACCACCTGCTCGAACATGCGGCGGTTACACGACATGGCCGGGGCCGACGTGAACGTCAGCGGTGCCACCAGACCCGAATATCCCAGCTCAGCGGCCGCTTCGACGTCCCAGTGCGCGGGGTGGTAGTCCTGCACAGCGCGGGCGTATTCGCGCACCTTCTCGCGGCCGATGAGATAGGGGTCGGCCATCCGGTACCAATGGCCGATCCGCGCTTCGATAGCCGACGTTTCAGGTGCTGCGGTCATAGATCTGCTCATCTTTTCTGCCGGTTTGTCGGTAAGGCCGACCCCAGCACACTAACGCGCGCAAACCTCGAACCCTCGCCGAGCATGGCCGCAGGCTGCACAGTCGGTTACCAGGGCCGGATTGGCGAGGCCGATCAAGAGCCATTAATTTCCCTGGGGTGATGTCCTCAGCTGTTCGCGCCGTCTCGCGATTGACCGCACCCGTGCTCACCGTGGCGGTCGTCGCCTCCGCGGGGCTCCCCGCCGGCCCGGTGTTGCAGGGCCCGGCGCCGACGGTGCGCTTGGCCAGCGAGGGCAACCCGTTGGCGGGTAAGCCCTTCTACGTCAACCCGACGTCCAAGGCGATGCGCGCCGCGCAAGCTGCGGACCCGCCCAGCCCCGAACTGTCCGCGGTCGCCAACACCCCGCAGGCCTATTGGCTGGTGCCGGGCTCGTCGGCGTCGACGGTGGCGAAATACGCGGGCGACGCGCAGGCCGCCGGTGCCCTACCGGTGTTCGCCATCTACGGGATTCCCCACCGCGACTGCGGAAGCTTCGCCGCGGGAGGGCACGGATCCGGTGAGGCCTATCGGCAGTGGATCGACGGCATTGCCGCCGACATCGGCCCGGTGCCCGCGGTGGTCATCGTCGAACCCGACGCGCTCGCCATGGCCGACTGCCTGTCCGGGGATCAGCGTCAGGAACGTTTCGACCTGATCCGCTACGCCGTGGACACGCTGACCCGTAACCCGTCGACCGCGGTGTACGTCGACGCGGGCCACCTGCGCTGGCACAGCCCGGAGGAGATGGCGTCTCGGCTCAACCAGGCCGGCGTCGCCGGCGCGCGGGGATTCAGCCTCAACGTTGCGAACTTCTTCACCACCGAAGATGAAATCGGTTACGGCGAAGCGATCTCGGGCCTGACGAACGGTAAGCACTACGTGATCGACACGTCCCGCAATGGGAACGGTCCGGCGGAGGGCGAGCTCTATTGGTGCAATCCCAGCGGACGGGCTCTGGGCGTCGCGCCCACTACGGCCACTGCGGGTCCGCACGCCGACGCCTATCTGTGGGTCAAGCGGCCCGGCGAATCCGACGGGACATGCGGCAAGGGTGACCCGCCCGCCGGTGATTTCGTCAACCAGTACGTGATCGAGTTGGCGCGCAACGCGGGCCGCTGACACGTTTGAGCGCTGACAACGAAGGAAATGGATTGATCATGCCCTCGCCACGAACGTCGCCGACGTGCGCCTCGATCCTGATGGTCAGCCTGATGGTGCTGTCCGGATGCGCCGCGCTCGAGAACAAGGAGACCCACAGTACGGCGACGGCAGAGTCCGGCACCCAGACGCCGTTGGCCGCTCCGCGCACCGAGCCGCGCACCCCGGCACCGAATCCACCCCCGTCGGTCGAGCGCAAGCTGCCGATCGGGGATGTCTCGCTCGGGATCGACGACCGCGGCGACCTCGGGCAGATCATCGTCGACAGCACCGGGCGCACGCTGTACGTCTTCTCGCAGGACGCTCTGAACGAACCGACGTGCTACGGCGAATGCGCCGACACCTGGCTGCCACTGTTGGCGGACGCCGATCCGGCCGGCGGCGTCGGCATCGACGTGGCGTCGGCCAGGACGGTGCCGCGTCGCGACGGCCGCGAGCAGGTGACGTACCGCGGCCATCCCCTCTATCGCTATGCGGGCGATCAGACCGACAGGGACGCCAACGGGCAGGGTCTCGACATGTTCGGCGGGGAATGGCATGTGCTTACCAAGTTCGGTGAACCGCTGGCCTGAGGAATAGCCGCGTCGTTCGCCGGTGTTGGCATGCGCATCGACGGAAGCGAGAGCGGCATGGACTTCGGGATTTCGACATTCGTCAATGACGACACCATCGACACTGTGTCGTTGGCCCGCGCCATCGAGGAGCGGGGCTTTCACGCACTCGTGGTCGCCGAGCACACCCACATACCGGCCAGCAGACAGTCGCCGTATCCGATGGGCGGGGACCTGCCGAAGGTCTACTACCGGACCCTGGATCCGTTCGTGACGCTGGCCGCGGCAGCCGCGGTGACGACGAAGATCCAACTGGTCACCGGGATTGCGCTGTTGATCCAGCGCGATCCGATCACCACCGCCAAGGAGGCGGCCAGCATCGACGTGATCTCGGATGGCCGGTTCGTGTTCGGTGTGGGTGCGGGGTGGAACATCGAGGAGTTGCGCCACCACGGCACCGACCCCAAGACCCGCGGTGCGCTGCTGGATGAACGCATCGAGGCGATCAAAGCGCTGTGGACCAATGAACCCGCCGAGTATCACGGACGCTTCGTCGACTTCGACTCCTCGTTCCTGCGTCCCAAACCGGTGCGGAAACCGCATCCACCCATCGTGGTCGGCGGCGACTCCGATGCCACGGTCAAGCGGGTGATCCGTCATGGAGCCGGCTGGATCTCCAATCCACTGCCGGTCGAGAGGCTCGCCAAACGCATCGACCAGATGCGCGAGGGTGCGGGCCACGACGTCCCGTTGACGACCTTCGGGACGCCTGCGAATCCGGATTATTGGCGCGCGCTCGAGGACCTCGGCTACCGGCAGGTGAACCTGCTGCTACCCACGAAACCGCGCGATGAGTCGGTGCGGCTGCTCGACGACTACGCGGACAAGGTGGCCAAGTACCGCGGCTAAGTCAGCACGGCTAAGTCAGCACGGCTAAGTCAGCGCGAGCGACCGCGTCTGCACGGCGACACGCCGTAACGAGAGGTACAAAGGCGGTCGCTCGCACACGCCAAGCGCCCAAGCAGAGCCCGAATTGAGGAGCCCGCCGATTCTCGACGCGCGTCGAGTTTCTATCGTGACTGCATGAGCAATGACGCTGATGCCGGTCGGGTCGCCGAACTGGCGCGCGGGGTCGTCGCCGACCACGACCCGAAGAGCGTGCCGATTCCCGAATTCCTCGGCGCGTGCTACGACGCCGGTCTGACCTGGGTGCACTTTCCCGAAGGCCTCGGTGGGCTCGGGGTGTCCCGCGGTTTGCAGGCCGTCGCCGACCGCATCCTGCAGGGCGCGGGCGGCCCGGTGCCCCTCGGGCTCAACCCGATGGGCTACGGCATGGCCGCGCCGACCATCCGCGAACACGCCCAGACCGAGGACGTCAAACGAAATTGGTTGCGCCCGTTGGCAACCACCGACGACCTGTGGTGCCAGTTGTTCTCCGAGCCGGGCGCAGGCTCCGACTTGGCCGGGCTTGCGACATCGGCCGTGCGTGACGGAGACGACTGGGTCATCAACGGTCAGAAGGTGTGGACCAGCCTCGCGCACCGAGCGCGCTGGGGACTGCTGCTCGCGCGCACCAATCCCGATGTGCCCAAGCACAAGGGCCTGACGTACTTCGTCATCGACATGCACGGGGCCGGTGTCGAGACGCGACCGCTACGCCAGATGACGGGCCAGGCCGAGTTCAACGAGGTCTACTTCAGCGACGCCCGCATCCCGGACAAGCACCGCCTCGGCGAGGTCGACAACGGCTGGGCCGTCGCGATGACGACGCTGATGAACGAACGCACCGCACTCGGCGGCAGTGGCAGCAGGCGCGGCGCAGGCACCATCGCCGATGCGACCGGGCTGTGGGCATCGCGACCCGAGCGCCACACCCCGGTGCTGCGGGACCGGCTCACACAGCTGTGGCTGCGCTCGGAGGCGCAACGGCTCACCTCCGAACGCTCACGCGCGGCCGCGACGGTCGGCGGACCCGGCCCGGAGGGGTCGGTCGGCAAGTTGGTCGGCGCCGAGCTCAACCAGGACATCTACCAGTGGTGCATGGATTTCCTTGGCCCCGAGGGAATTCTGTACCACGGCTATCAGCAGGGTAGCGGGCACACGGTCGCAAAAAGGGACAGCGACTGGCAGGGGCCCATCCAGCAGCGGTACCTGCGGAGCAGGGCCAACACCATCGAAGGCGGTACGTCTGAGGTGATGCGGAACATCCTCGGGGAACGCATCCTTGGACTGCCCGGCGACCTGCGTGCCGACGCCGGCATGCCATGGAAGGAGATTCCCCGTGGTTGACAGCCCAGCCTCGCAGGCCGAGTACAAATTCACCGAAGAACAGGGCCAATTACGCGATGCGGTGCGCAAGTTCAGCGCAGAACACTTCTCCGAAGAGACCGTCCGCGGGTTGATGGAGTCCGACCCGCCGTTCGATCCCAAGGTCTGGGCCCGACTCGGCGGCGAGCTCGGCGTGCTCGGTCTGTCGGTGCCCGAGGCCGACGGAGGTGTCGGCGGAACGCTCATCGATCAGGCCGTGGCCATCGAGGAGCTCGGGGCACGGTTGGCGTGTGGGCCGCTGTTCGGCACGGTGTACCTGGCGATCCCGGCCCTCGTGGCCGCCTCGTCAGGGCCGGTGCGCGACGAGCTGCTCGGCGACCTCGTCGAGGGTCGGCGCACAGCGGCGTTCGCCGTGGTGGACCGCGCCGGCACGTTCGATCCGGACGCCGTCTCGGTGTCGGCTTCCGGAGATGCGTTGACAGGCACGGTGACTCAGGTCGTCGATGGCGGCATCGCCGACGTCCTGTTGGTCGCCGCGCGTGACGGTGACGCCGTCGCCTTGTATGCCGTCGACGGCACCGCCGACGGAGTGCAGCGCACACCGCTGGCCACGCTCGACCTCACCCGCTCCGAGGCGAACGTAACGTTCACCGATGCGCCTGCCCGCGTGATCGCCGGGGCCGAGGAAGCCACCCGGGTCATCGACCATGCGCTGCAGGTCGGTGCGGCGCTGCTTGCCGTGGAGCAGGTGGGCGCGGCTCAGCATCTGCTCGACCTGTCAGTGGATTATGCGAAGTCGCGGTTGCAGTTCGGCAGGCCGATCGGGTCGTTCCAAGCGGTCAAGCACCGGCTCGCGAACCTGCTCGTCGACGTCGAGCACGCGAGGTCGGCTGCCTATCATGCGATCTGGGCGCTGGCGGACGGATCCGACGATCCTGCACTGGCCACCAGCATCGCCCAGGCGGTCTGCTCGGGCGCCCTGACCCACGTCGCCAACGACACCATTCAGGTGCACGGTGGCATCGGGTTCACCTGGGAACACCAGGCCCATCTCTATTACAAGCGCGCCGCGACGAACGCGGTTCTGCTGGGCAGCACCGAGGAGCACAGGGACCGGGTCGCGGCGATGGTGCTCGACGGCGCGGAGGCCGAGCGGGTGCCGCGGGTCGCCGACGGGCTGACCGTCTGAGCCTGTCTCGTCACGGTGACTTGCGTCACCTGATTGATAACGATTCGAAACCTGTTGCGTTGCAAGATGAGACACGAGGACCGAACAGCTCGGGTGTGAACACTATGTTCACAAGGTGCGCCGGCGAACCGCCCTCAAACTCCCGCTGTACCTCGCAGCCGCCGCGGCGCTGACCAAGCTGCCGTCCGCCGCTGCGGCCGAGACGGGGCGGTGGTCGGCTGACCGCGCCAACGCCTGGTATGGGGAGCAGGGCTGGCTGCTGGGCGCCAACTATGTCACTTCGAATGCAGTCAACCAGCTCGAGATGTTCCAGGCGGGCACCTACGATCCGCGCCGTATCGCCGGTGAGCTCAGCGTGGCCAGGCGGATCGGGATGAACACCATGCGGGTGTTCCTGCACGACCAGCTATGGGCGGCGGACCGAGCCGGATTCAGCCAGCGGCTGTCCCAGTTCGTCTCCATCGCGGCAAGCCACAACATCAAACCGCTGTTCGTGCTGTTCGACTCGTGCTGGGATCCGTTGCCCAAGGCCGGCCCCCAACGCGCGCCGATCAAGGGAGTGCACAACTCGGGCTGGGTGCAAAGCCCCGGCGCTCACCGCCTGGAGGATCCGGCCTACACCCGCGTGCTGCAGAGCTATGTCACCGGCGTGGTCGGCCAGTTCCGCAACGATCCGCGTGTTCTCGGGTGGGACGTGTGGAACGAGCCGGACAACCCCGCGAAGGACTACCGCAAGGTCGAGCACGCGGACAAGCTGAAGCTGGTCACGGCGTTCCTGCCGCACGTGTTCCAGTGGGTGCGAGCGGTCAAGCCGATTCAGCCGTTGACCAGTGGCGTGTGGCAGGGCCATTGGCGCGACCCCGGCAGCCGCAGTGAGATCGCCAGCCTGCAGCTCGAGCTTTCCGACATCATCAGCTTCCATAGCTACGCTGAACCGTCCGAGTTCGAGGACCGCATCGACGAGCTCGCCCCGCTGGGCCGGCCGATCCTGTGCACCGAGTACCTCGCCCGCAACCTTGGCAGCACGGTCGAGGGCATCCTGCCGATTGCCAAGCGACGCAACGTCGGTGCCTACAACTGGGGCTTCGTCGCGGGGCGGACGCAGACGTACCTTCCGTGGGACTCCTGGAACGATCCGTACACGACGCTTCCGGAGACGTGGTTCAGCGATCTGATCCACCCCGACGGTCGGGCGCACGACGACAACGAGATCCGTTTCATCCAGAAGCTCGCCGGGTTGAGCGCCGCAAGCTAGATCCGCATCGGCGCGTACGGCTTTGCCGGAATCGGGTCGGTGGCGGAAGTTTTCGGCATTCGAGACCCAATTTTGGCTGGGTGGATGGTGGGCGGCGAGATTTGTCGGTGGGGGGTGTCATGATGCGGTTATGACGTTGACCGCACCCGGGCAGGCCCAGGAGTTGTCGCCCGATGAGCGGCTGGGCGCGCAGTTCGCTGCGCTGGAGGAGTTGGCCGGTCAACGCAACGCCATCGATGGGCGCATCGTGGACATCGTCGCCCAGATCGAGCGGGAGGGGGCGTGGGGGGCTACCGGTGCGCGCTCGGTCAAAGCGTTGGTGGCCTGGAAGCTGGGCCTGTCCGATACCACCGCCAAAGCGATCACCGCTATCGCGCAGCGCATCGAGGAGTTCCCCCGCTGCACCACGGAACTGCGTGAGGGCCGGCTGTCGCTGGATCAGGTCGGGGTGATCGCCCAGCGCGCCGCCACCGGATCTGATGAGCACTATGCGCAGCTGGCGTCGGTGGCCACCGTCAGCCAGCTGCGCTTTGCGATCAAACTCGAACCGCGCCCTGAGCCCGAACGTCCCGCACCTTCCCCCGAACCGTCGCTGACCAAAACCGTCGGCGAGCAGTCCACCACCTACCGCATCACCCTGCCCACCCTGGAGGCGGCCAAGTTCGATGCCGCCCTGCAGTCCCACCGCGACGCGCTGATCAACGAGCACATCAGCGATCACGGCCCCGACACAGACGGCGACACGCACGAACGCCGCGAGCGACTCGGCGACCTGCGCCGCCAACCGCCGTTCCCCAGCCTGGGTGATGCGTTCATGCGCCTGGTGGACGCCGGCTGGGACACCGAGGTGGCCCGGCGCCCCCACGGCCAAGACACCACCGTGATCGTGCACTTCGATGTCGACAAGCCCGCCGCCTGGCCGCATCTGGGCCCGGTGCTCTCGGAGGCCGATCGGCGACTGTTGTTGTGCGATACCGGCTGCGAGATCTGGCTCGAACGAAACGGCCAACCCCTCGGGGCCGGGCGCACCACGCGGGTGATCAGCCGGCGCCTGCGCCGAGCCCTCGAGCACCGCGACCGCACCTGCCGAGTGCCCGGCTGCGGAGCCACCCGCGGGCTGCACGCTCATCACCTCGTGCACTGGGAAGACGGCGGGCCCACCGAACTGGACAACCTCGTGCTGGTCTGCCCCTATCATCACCGGCTGCACCACAGTGGCGAGATCACCATCACCGGACCCGCCCACCAACTACGCGTCACCACCCGCGAGGGCGAACCACTTGACCCCGGATCGCTGGCGCGTACACCCACCCAACCC
>NZ_NKCN01000032.1 GCF_002245535.1 Mycobacterium lehmannii
GTAGAGAACTGGGGGCGGGGCGGGTGCGTTGGGGATCTAGGGGCGATCGTTTCGGAGAGTTTGGAGATGGTGCGATCGGGCCTCGACCCTCTGCGATGACGTTGGCTCCCGACCGAATGGCGTCCACTGCGATATGACACCGCACCGACCAACTATGCTGCGGCATCTCAGCCCCAGCTAAGAGCTCCGACGAGCTTGGAATACCCCACCGCAGCTGCCCGCCCCAACTAGCCTGAGACTGTGCTGGCCATACCGACCCTCAAGTTCAGCTATGGCAATCTGCTACTCGCCCGCCTTCGTGAGCTTGGCTCGGCCGGTATTGACGAGCTTCTCGGGGAAGATCCAGAGCAACACTTTAAGTCCGACGGGCCCCACGAAAACCCGGCAAGGCGAGCAAGCGATTGTCTTCGGTTTGCGCGGATGCTCGATCTGGCCGTAGAGCACCAGCGGAAGTGGAAACTCACCGAATCGGGTATCACATACGCCGAAGCAGTGGATTCGAGCGATCCCTGGATCGTAAATGGGGTACAGGCAGCCGTCCTTAGAGACAACCTGTCTAGCGGTGGCGCTCCGTTGGCTGATGATGTCCAAGCCGCTGTCCGGGTTGTTCGTGACCTACCTGCCGGATGGTCAAATAGCGACCTAGGCCGTGCGCTTGCGGAACATGTGGAAACCGACCAGTGGCAAGCGGACAGAACCTTCGAGTCGCAGGGTGCTCGCTATCGAGAGCTTCTCATAGAGAGTGGTCTTATCGTTAGAAGCGGTGAACTGACCGAGGAAGGGACTGCCTTCATTGCAGAACCGAATTCGGTTTGGTGGGTGAATCAGGGTGCCACCTACACCAAGGAGCGTGATGGCGGGTTCCTCTGGGCGCCAATGCTGAATAAGGCCGGCCGCCCGCAATACCACTGGGACACCATGGATGAAGTCCGTGAAGGCGACGTAGTCCTGCACTACAGCAATGGTTCGTTGCGAGCCGCCAGCCTTGTTACCGCGTCCGCGAGGCCAGCGCCCAATCCGCTCGGCGACCAATCTTGGGAAAACGCGGGGCGGCTCGTCGAGGCGCAGTATCAAGAGCTGAATGAGCCGATCGCGCTTGCCGCGATCGACGAGGGCGCGCGAATCAAGCAAGGTTCGCCGTTCACAATCAATGGTTCTGTCCAGCAGGTTTACCTTATGCGCCTTCACGATCACTTCGTGTATGAACTAGCGCACCGTTTCCCCGAACTCGCGGCGCATTTACCGTCGGTCATAACCGTTTCGCGACCGGCGATCACCTTGCCGGCCGCCCCGACGCCCGCCGACCTTTTCCATGACTTCGCCGTCACAGTGGAAACATCGGGGCTTCGCTTCCCAGTCGAATCTAATCTCGTCAGATCGTTCTTGAGCAGTCTGCTCGCCAAACCTTTCGCGATCCTGACGGGACTCGCTGGTTCGGGCAAGACTCAGCTCGCAATGAGGCTTGGGGAATGGTTCGGCACGGACCAGCACGGACGTCATCGCCATGTCGTTATACCTGTGCGGCCTGACTGGACGGGCCCAGAATTTATCTTCGGGTACGAGGATGCGCTTCGTACTTCGCCATCTGGAGCCCCGGTGTGGTTCGTGCCCGAAGCGTTTGAGTTTGTTCTTCGAGCCGCGAGCGATCCGGAACACCCGTACCTGCTGATCCTCGATGAGATGAACTTGGCCCACGTAGAGCGGTACTTCTCCGATTTCCTCTCCGGAGTCGAATCTCGCCGTCCGGTCTTACCGGATTTGATTTTGGATCAGTCATCCAATCAGTGGGTTCTGCGCGACGTGGAAGCGCAAAGGCTACCGTTGCCACGAAACCTGTTCGTTGTCGGCACAGTCAACGTTGATGAGACGACGTACATGTTCTCGCCAAAGGTCCTCGACAGGGCCTTCACGTTCGAGTTTCGCGTGACCTCCGATGAACTTGACGCCGAGCTTCGACGGCCCACTGCCGCGGCGGCTGGCGAGGATCAGCGAGTCCGCGCCTTCGCGTCATTGGCTGAAAAAGACCATTGGCACCGAGAGCATCCTCATCCGGCGCGCGACGAAATTGTGGCGACGCTTAGAGAGGCGCACGCAATCCTGGCAGGCGCCAATCAAGAGTTCGGGCACCGAACGTTGTACGAAATCTTGCGTTTCTGCGCATTCTTCGCAGCGACAGGAGACACCGACAGAGATACGGCGATCGACCTCGCAATGATGCAAAAAGTTCTGCCGAAGGTGCACGGGTCACGGCGCCGAGTCGAGCCGGTTCTTACTGCGCTAGATACGCTGGCTAAGGGGATCGGTCCGGCTCCGCGGCTGCCTATCACGCACGACAAGATCACCCGGATGATCGACTCAGTTCGTGCCAATCAGTTCGTCAGTTTCGCTGAGTGACCATGCTCGCGGACTCGATGCAATTGGAACTTCGAGTAGACGAAGGCCAGGTCGTTGGTGAGCTGCTGGTCACCAACCTCCCGGGTCGGCAAGACACGACACTCTCGGCAAGTGGTGGCCTTGCGCTGCGTGAAGCCGGGGTGTACCGCTACGAGGTACACACGGAAGCAACGAGCGTCGATGTTGAACCGCGCGAGTTATTCGATCCTGACGACGCAAGTTTCAAGCGAGGTCGGCTCCGCCCTGGCCAATCCGTCGGGCGTCTCCGTATTCAAGTTGCTGACCGCGCAACGGGACTGAGGGGAACGGCCGATATTGACGTCCTGGCCGTGAAACTCGACCACGAGACTGAATACCGGCAGATGTTGACTGACATCTCTTCGTTCGCCGCTGAGGCAGTGTTGCAGGGTTTCGCGCCCAGCACGCTAAAAATGGCGCCGAGTGATTTGCCCGCAGAACTGCTCTACCTTCGCTTCGCTTTGATCGCGGCGTACTTGCAGGACCCAACATTCGAGGCCGCGGTCGCGCGTGTCACCGCGCAGCCGCACCGCACGTGGGTCTCTGAGCGAGAGATCCGCCCCATCGGGTCCCCCTTTCCAGCGGGGGCTGCCTTTCGTCGTGCAATCTGCGCGCCCGGTCGGCGGGTTCCGTGGTCGGGCTATCCCGGCGAACTCCCGTCCCTGCCTGCTGCTTTAGCTCGTGATCGCGCCGAGGCCAGTGTTAACAACGCCGCAAATCAGTTCGTCAAATTCGCTTTGGAACGCTGGCGAACCGTCTCGCTTGAACTGATCGACGCGCTATCTCACGCCTCGCAGAAGATAGAGTCCGGACCGTTGCGTCGCGGTCAGCAGATCGCTGCCGAGGTTGGTGCCCAACTCGACGAGTATCTCGCCCACCCGCTCTTCAAAGAAGTCAGCTCACTACGGAGCATGCCGACATCTGACCAGGTGCTACTCAAGCGTGCGGGTTATCGCGAACTGTTCCGCACGTTCGCGATGACTGAGTCGGGTCCGACCATGCGCCTTGATCGCGAGTCAATAACTGACATATTCGCTGCTTCGCAACGCAACGTTGCAACGCTCTATGAGTTTTGGTGCTTCCTCGCGTTGGTGAGCTCACTCGGGCGAGTGTGTGGCGAGGACCAGACGGTGCGTGCATTCACTCTTACGAGCGACGGATTGTCTATGACGATGCGATCAGGCCGCGCTTCAAAGTTGTCGTGGTCGGTCAAACGAGGAGACCGGCCACTTCGTGTCGAGGTCTACTTCAACCGGACTTTCGCCGGTGCAGACGATCGGCACGGCTCATGGAGTCAAGCGATGCGCCCCGACTGCTCGGTGCGGATTCGACCGGAAGGCGGTACGCCTTCGCTTGTCTCCGCGCACGAACTCGAGATCTGGCTGCACTTCGACGCCAAGTACCGTGTGGACAATCTCCTTGCCCAGCTGACGTCCGACTCTGATGCGGGTGAGTTGTGTGAGGAGTCGAAGATCTCCGCTGGTGCTAAGCGCGATGACCTACTCAAGATGCACGCGTACCGCGACGCGATTGCGCGAACAGCGGGGGCGTACGTGCTGTATCCGGGATCAGAAATCAAAGATGTTCGACGGCATCCCGGCTTCGAAGAAGTGTTGCCTGGTCTTGGCGCCTTCCCACTTAGACCGACCAGCGATGGTCTCTCCTCGTCGTCGCAAGCGCTCGACGAATTCCTTCGCAACGTGCTCAGCCATGTCGCCAGCCAGGTGACGCGTGACGAGCGGCATCGCTTCTGGACCGCGACCGTACATCGCCCTGGCGAGCCCGCTCTCACATCACCACTAACGGCCGACTTCTTGGACGAACCCCCCGCTGACACGGACGTGCTCCTCGGTTTCGTTCGAGGTGACGACCACCGTCGATGGATAGAAAGAGTAAGCAAGTACAACGTTCGTGCTGGGGAGCGGGCCGGCGCGGTCCAAATGGGGGGGCGAGAACTCGGCGCCAAGCTGCTTCTCTTGTACGAGAATCGATTTGGTGTGCTTCACGTGATACGCGCGGCGAATATAATGCGTTGGAGCCCAGCAACGGCAGCCGACTTGATTTCGAGTGGGTATCCAGAGCCCCGTGGCCATCTCTACTTCGTGGCCGACCTCGAATTTGTTGAACACCTGCCCACATGGGCGGACTTGATCAACCTAGACGTTCTAACGGCGGATTCCCGCCTCGGGGTGCCGCGTGTCGTGACCTGGTGGGACGTCATCGATGCCGCATCGCGCCTTCACACGAGAGGTGGCTCGAACACAAATTGAGCCGCAAGCCGCGCGTCACGCGGCTTGCCGTTCCAGCTCCCTCGTCGACTGGGCGGGCACCTCTGTGGCGGCATCCAACAACTGCTCGTGGTTGTCCCGCACACCGCGGTACGTCGACAGATACTGGTCGATCTGCTCGCGGCGCAGCGGTCGCGCCCAGATGTTCTCGCTGGGGATCTCGATCCCACTGTCATTGGACTCCGCGCGCTTTCGGGCGCCAACGCGGAAGCCCGCCACCGCTATCACCATCAAGACGACCAGGCTGGCCCCGATGATCCCGGCCACCGCACTTTGCGCGGCCAGCGCGTACACGAACGTTCCCAGTGCCGCGAAACTCAGCAGCAGACACACGTACCCAACCAACGTCGGCGGAATCCGCCCTAACGCCTTCAACACCAGTATCACCTCTCCTAAGTTTCAACAATACGCTACGCGTATCGTAGCGCTACGTCTAGTGTAGCGTTTTTCCGGTCGGATGTATTCCCGGCTAGTAGGAGGTGTGATGGCACAGCGACGCGACGTCGATGACGGCATCACCGACGCCACCCTTGCCCTCTTGCGCACCCGAGGCCCCAAGTCCGTGACCGTCGAGGCAGTGGCGGCACGGTCGGGCATCGCGAAGACCACCATCTACCGCCGGCATCGCGACCGCCGCGAGATGCTGTCCGACGCGCTTTCGCGGGTGACCTCTCCCGAACCACTCAGCGCGGAAACCGACGCGCCGGATCGGCTCCGCTGGCTCATCGCAGAAGCGGTCAAGGCGATTGGGGTCGGCATCGGCTACGGCGGCTTCGCCGCCATGCTGACCGACGAAGACCCTGACTTCACCAAGCTCTTCCGGCGCATTCTTGCCAAGCAGCGGGCTGAACTGGAATCGGTGATCGATGCGGCCAAGGCCGACGGATCGTTTCGCGCCGATGTCGACGACGCCACCCTCATCGACGCCGTGGTCGGCGCGATCATCGCCGAGCGAGCACGGACCGGCCGCGTCGCCAAAGACTGGGAAGCGCGACTGTTCGACCTCTTCTGGCCGACCGTGCGGCCCTAAACGCTCTCGTCGTTTAGTTTTTTCTGTGCAGCCGCCTCAAGCGAATCGACCGTCAGCCAGGCGCTTCAGCGCCCGGCCGTCGGTTAGTTCGTCGCGGCGATCCGGATTCTGCCAATAGAACCGGACCAGCTCGCGCAGAGCTCGCCCCTCCGGCGTGAACGAGCCCGCTGCCAATGTAAACACCTCGTCGTCGGACATCACTACAACTACCGAGTTGGGTGTTGGTGCGGACTGTTTCGGTGAGGCGTCGGTGACGTCTACGACCTGCGCCCAGTCACCGTCGTGCGGTCGCGGCCCTTGCACGAACGTGAATCCGTTGGGCGTCAAGCGCAGGTAATGCACGCCGCCGCGGCGCAGCATTCGCCACAGAATTGGCGCGCCTACGACCGCAGCGACAGCGCTGGCGAGGGGAAAGTACATGCGCGTGTGCTCGGGCACCGGGATATCAACCATCCCGAGCGGTCCGAATATCGCGAACAAACCACAAGCCACCGTTGATCCGATGAGTGCGACCTGGAGAGGTATGTCGACGCCTCGATCCGGCCGAATGGTCGTCCCCTCGTCGTCGAAATCGCCACTCGGGACGAGCTTCCCCGGGACGACCCGTGCGAACGGGACGATGAAACCCAGGAAGAACATCGCAAACCCCAGCGACACCACCGCCGTCAGGAAGTCGCCGCGCCCGATGCAGATAATCGTCCACACCAGCGCCAGAATGCCCAGCGGCCCGAAGAACAGCGTGCAGAGCAACGCGATCGGGAGAACCTTCATTTGGGACACACGATATTGCCGATGATTCCGCCAACATAGCCGAATGTCCAACTGCCGGCGATGCTTCCGACCACGGCGGCCCCCGGCGCCAATTGCGGAGCGCCGAAAGCCGAGGCTCCGGCCGCCGCCAAGGTGCCACCCGCATAACCCCCACCAACCCCTGCGCCGCCTGAAATAGCAGCGACACAGCCGTCGTAGAAGGTCTTGGCCGTCACCGTCTCATACAGGGCCGTCGCCACACCTAACGTCGGGCCGCCATACTTGGCCGCCTTGCCGAGGTTTTCGACCGACTGCGGTGAGAGCATGGGGATTCCGCGCTTGGCTTGTTCCTCCAGGCCTGTGAGTGCCCCTCCAACAGCCGTGAGTGTCGGGTGAGTGAAGAACTGGTCGGGTAGGACGCCATGGCGACCGTCGGCCGCCGTCACACCTCCCGTGGTCTTGCCATCTGGAGTTTGCGTCATGGTGACTTCGGTGCCGTCGGCGAAACTGATCGATGTGTACTTCGTGCCGTCGTAGTTGGTCTTGTCCTGTGAGAACGTGCTGGAAACTTCGTTGCCGTGCTTGTCGTAGTAGGTGTCCTCGACGCACGGGGCGAATTCGTTCCACTCATAGATTTCGTGCCGGCTGCCGTCCATCATCATCAGCGTCTTTCGCACCTGCCCGTCTTCGGTCATCCACTCGCGGCTCTCACGAACCGTCTGCGCCATGTCGTTGTCTCGAACGACTCCCTGTTGAATAAGCCCGTGGAGTGTCATCGGATCGGGGACTTCATCAGCGGGTCGGGCAGCTCCGGTTGCAGGATTCAGAAGCGGAAAGTCATTCGGCCCGGGCAGGCTGAAGCCGAGATTCTGAGCAGCAGCCTGCACCGCCTCCGCTGTTGCGTTGTCCGCGTCGCCGACCGCGGTCAGTAGGCGGTTGATCTCCTTCTGCTCCGCTTGGGCCTGCGCCTGCAGGCTGGCTGCCTTTTCGGCCGAGACGCGGGCAGGCTTGATGAGCACTACCCACATATCGGTGACCTGGAGCTCACCGGCATCTACCGACTCCGCGTGCTCGAGCAGGGCAGCGCGGGCACCTCCGATCGAACCGCTGCCCTTTTTCAGCGCTGTGGCGACCGCTTCGGTGTAGTGAGCGAATTCGGAGGTCGTATCGGTGGCCCGGTGAAACATCGCCGTGGCCGCGTCATGGGCCCCACCCGACCATGTCTGCGCCGCCGACATCCGGTCGATTCCATCGTCAAGATCGCGCACCGCTGTGTAAACGGACTGACCCGCGGTCGCTAGACCCGACGCAGCGGGCGTCAACGATTCGGGATTCCACCCCTGTAAGCGGGGCCGTGAGGGCAGCACGGATCAAAACAGCCCGTCGAACGTCCCCGCAAGGGAGCTGTCGGTCACCTCGTACCGGTCTCCTGCGCCACGAACGGCCACCCCCATGTCCTCGACGTTCGTGGCGATCGCATCCGCCTTCTTCGTCAAGTGTTCGCCGACGAGGCGCATTGCCCACTGTGTGGTTGAGCCGGCAAGACCGTCGGCTGATGTCATCGCCTTGGAGCCCACGTCGGCGCCATTGATGGCCTCTGACGCTGCACTTACCTGTCCTGCGAAGGCGCGAAGTACTTCCGGATCGACAAGCAAGAGTCCCCCTTTGATCACTCGGACGTCGACGAGCGTCGCGAATCAACCCTAACGCCGCGGTGGGTCGCGGCCGCGCGGCAATTTTCGTTCCGGATCGGTGATGTAGGTGACGTCATCGACTTCGGTGCTATCAGCTGGCAGGATGACGCTCACGTTCACGCCTAGTCTGGGGTTTCGATGTGATCAATCGTCCTGTCTCCGTTGACTTCCACTTCGACGTCATGTGCCCGTTCGCTTATCAAACGTCGCGATGGATGCGCGAGGTCCGGGACCTGACCGGCCTCAAGGTGAATTGGCGCTTCTTCAGCCTCGAGGAGATCAACCGTCAGGACGGCAAGAAGCACCCGTGGGAGCGGGAGTGGTCTTACGGGTGGTCGATGATGCGCATCGGCGCCCTGCTGCGCCGGCAGTCGATGGCCGACCTCGACGCCTGGTACGAAAGAGGAGCGCGGGCCCTGCACGTCGACGGACAGAAGCCACACGAAAAAGCCGTCGCCCGAGCACTTTTGGAGGAACTCGGCTTCGACCCCGGGTTCGTCGACCAGGCCATCGCCGACCCGACCACCAACGACGAGGTCATGGCCGACCACCAGCGTGTCGTCGACGCTGGCGGCTACGGCGTCCCGACCCTGTTCTTCCCCGACGGGCAGTGCCTGTTCGGGCCGGTTCTGATCGATCCGCCGACCGGGGAGGCTGCGCTGCGGCTGTGGGACGCCGTCGTCGCCTGGACGGAGTTCCCGCACCTCTACGAACTGCAACGCCCCAAGACGCCCGCCGATCAGCAGGCGATCACCGAGACGTTCCGCCCCTACCTGGAGGCTCGGGACTGGGTCTCGATCAACCGCGGCGAGGTCGTCAGCTTCGACCCACCTCCGACGTAGCGCGCGCATGGTCTCCCTACGGCCGTGGTGGCCGCTCAGCTCGGTCGGCCCACGCCGCGTGCGATGATGGCTCGCATATCTCGAAAGCAAAGGAGCTTGAGATGGGATTTGAGCGAATCGACGAGTTGCTGAACGGTGTGACCGCCGATGGGTCGCTGCACGGCGTCGCCGCGACAGTGGTCGGCCGCGACGGCGTCCTGTACCAAGGCGCGGCCGGAGATGCCAAGTCCGACAGCATGTTCCGCAATGCGTCCATGACTAAGGCCGTCGCCACCACCGCGGCGCTGCAGCTCGTCGAGCAAGGCCGCATCGAGCTCGACGCGCCCGTCGCCTCGATCCTGCCCGAGTTCGGCGAACTCCGGGTCCTTGACAGCTTCGACGGCCGCGAGCCGGTCCTGCGCGCACCCAAGGCGCAGGCGACCGTCCGCCAGCTGATGAACCACACAGCCGGCTGCGGCTACCACTTCCTCAACGACAAGCTCTACACCTACTGCACCGAGAAAGGCCTCCCCACGCCGCTCGACGGAGTCAAGCAGGGCCTGCGCGTGCCGCTGGTCAACGATCCCGGCACGGTCTGGGAGTACGGCGTGAGCACCGACTGGCTCGGTCTGGTCGTCGAGGCCGTCAGCGGCCAGACCCTGGCCGACTACCTGGCCGAGCACGTCTACGGCCCGCTGGGGATGACGGACTCGACCTTTGCTCCCAGCAACGAGCAGCGCGATCGGCTGCTACCGGTTCGGTTCCGCGCGCCCGACGGCAGCCTTCTGGAGACCGAGCTCGACCTGCCCGCCGAACCGGAGTGGGACGCGGCCGGCCACGGCTCCTACGGGACGATCGCCGACTACGGCCGATTCGTGCGCGCCTGGCTCAACGGCGGCGAGCTCGACGGTGCGCGCATCCTCAAGGAAGAGACGGTGCAGCTCGCCCTGCGGGACCACCTCGACGGAGTGCCGCTGCCGATGTCGATGGAACCGACAGTGCCCGAACTGTCGAATCCTGTTCAGCTGCTCGACGTCCCGCAGGGATGGGGTCTGGGCTTCCACCTGTATCTGGTCGATCTGCCCGGCATGCGCAGCGCCGGCTCCGCCGACTGGTCCGGGCTGTTCAACAGCTTCTTCTGGATCGACCGCAAAGCGGGGATCGGCGCCGTGATCGCGACGCAGCTGCTGCCATTCTTCGACGCAAAGATGGTCGAGACGATCCTCGGCTTCGAAGCCGCGGTCTACGCCGAGCTCGGCGCAGCGGTCTCCTGAACAGCGACGGGCCAACCCCAAGCGGCTGCTAAAGAACCGGGTGCCGAAGGCCCTTACGACCGCTCAGCGGCATAACTCCAGCCGGCTTGACCGTTCAGCGCACCGAAACTGCGCGCGGCCGGTGTGCTACAAATGTGCTACGGTCGTAGCATGTCCACGGTTGCGTCCCGCGAACTGCGAAACGACACAGCAGGCGTGCTTCGTCGAGTCCAGGGGGGCGAGGAGGTGACCATCACGGTGAACGGGCGAGCCGTCGCGGTGATCGCCGCCGTGCAGCCGATGCGTCGACGTTGGATAACAAAGACAGAGTTGGTCAAACGGCTCGAGGCCAGCCAGGCGGACCCCGGTTTGCGTGACGACCTCGCGGAGCTCGCCGGCGAAACGACCGACGAACTCGACGAGTTGTGACAACAGATCGGCCGCCGGCCGGCATCCTCGACACCTCGGTCTTCATCGCCGACGAGAGCGGGCGTCAACTGAAGACGTCGCTGATTCCGGATGAACTCGCCACGACTGTCGTGACACTAGCCGAACTGAATGCAGGCGTGCTCGCGGCGAAGACCTCTGAGATCCGGGCGCGTCGCCTCCGAACGTTGGATGCGATCGCTGATATGACCGCGTTGCCGGTCGACGAGGAGGCGGCCCAACTGTGGGCGCTGCTACGTGTCCGCTTGGCCGAGGCGGGGCGACGCGTCCGAGTCAATGATCTATGGATTGCTGCCATCGCAGCTGCCAAGCACTTGCCGGTCGTCGCGCAGGACAGCGACTTCGATGCCCTCGAGGGCATCGCCGGCCTCGTGATAATCCGCGTCTGACGCCTAGGCCGTAGGCGGCCCTCCGATTCCCTATGCCGCCACCAAGGACGCGAGCTTGACGCCGGGGTTGTCTCGCTGAAAACCCTCCAGCCGCCACGGAGTCGAGAACAACACCAGCATGACTCCGTCACTGCGGGTGAGCACTTCGGCCGAGACCTGCTTGTCCATGAACTCCGCATCGGCAGGGTCGACGACGCGCGCCACCTGATACGGCAGCGGCTCCAACGCGATCGGCGTGCTGAACTCGGCGGCCATCCGGTGCACGGCCACCTCGAACTGCATCGGGCCCACCGCCGCGAACACCGGAGCCTGCTCGCCGCGCTTGTCCGAGCGCAGCACCTGCACCACGCCCTCCTGCTCGAGCTGTTCGATACCGCGCCGGAACTGCTTGTGCTTGCTCGGATCGGTCCCACGCGCGACAGCGAAGTGCTCGGGGGAGAAGCTCGGGATCGGCGGGAACTGCACGGGCACATCGCGATACAGCGTGTCGCCGGGGCGCAGTGCGGCGGCGTTGGCCAGTCCGATCACGTCGCCGGGCCAGGCATCGTCGAGCGTGGCGCGCTGCTGGCCGAACACCGACTGCGCGTACTTGGTGACGAACGGCTTACCGGTGGCGGCATGGGTGAGCACATCGCCGCGCTCGAATGTTCCCGAGACGACGCGCGCGTAGGCGATGCGATCGCGGTGCGCGGAGTCCATCCCGGCCTGCACCTTGAAAACAAAAGCGCTGAACGGTGATTCGACTGCACGACGAGTCCCGTCGACATCGACCGCTCCGCTCGGCGACGGAGCGAGTTCGACCAGCACATCGAGGAGTTGGTTCACCCCGAAGTTCAACGCCGCCGACGTGAACAGCGTCGGCGAGGCGGTCCCAGCGAGAAACTCCTCGCGGTCGTAGTCACCACCGTCGGCGCTCAGCAGCTCGGACTCCTCAACCGCGGTGTCCCAGTCGTCGCCGGCGGCCGCGTGCGCATCGTCGGCTGCAATGTGTTCCTCGGGCGCAGCGGTCGCACCACCCGCCGTGCGGGTGAACCGGATGAACTGGCCGCCGCGACGATCCAGCACGCCCTTGAAGTCACCGGCGATGCCGACCGGCCAAGTCAAAGGCGTGGGGCGCAACCCGATGCGGGTCTGAATCTCGTCGACGAGCTCAAGGGCATGCCTGCCGGGCCGGTCCCACTTGTTGATGACCGTGATGATCGGGATGCCGCGGTGCTTACACACCTGAAACAGCTTCAGTGTTTGCGGCTCAAGGCCTTTGGCGGCGTCGATGAGCATCACCGCGCAGTCGACTGCCGTCAGCACCCGGTACGTGTCCTCGGAGAAGTCGGCGTGGCCGGGGGTGTCGAGCAGGTTGATGACGCAGTCGCGGTAGGGGAACTGCAGCACCGTCGACGTGATCGAGATGCCCCTGGCCTTCTCCATCTCCATCCAGTCCGACACCGTCGCGCGACGGCCCGCTTTGCCGTGCACCGCACCAGCCTCGGTGATGACCCGGGCGTGCAGCGCCAGCGCCTCGGTCAACGTGGACTTGCCGGCGTCGGGGTGGCTGATGACGGCGAAGGTTCTGCGGCGGCCCGCCTCGGCGGAGATACGGCCAGGTGGGGAGGCATCGGCGCTCGGCGCAGCCGTCAGAGCAGTGTCGGTCATAGCGGTAGCGATGGTATTGGCTCGGTACCACAAACCAGTAATCGGACGCTGCATGGCAACGCTGTGATTGGCCGGCTCGCCGAGCTTCAGCCCTGATCGGCGATGAGCCTTTCCAGGAGGTCAACGATGTGCTGTTGGCCTTCGGCCGCTACATCGAGCTTTCCGCGCATTTCGCTGCGCAAATCAGTCAGGTCCTCGCGCAAGGCGTTGAAGCCGGAGACAGTGGCCCGACGAAAGTCGCGAAGCTCGTTGTGGAATTCGGTGACGTCGCGGTCGGCCGCGCCGGCGAGGACACGGGCAGCTGCGGCGTCCTGCTCACTCGCCTGTACCCGCTGCGCAAGCCCACGCACCTGGGTTTCCAACGCCTCCACGCGGGCTTCGAGGTTGTCAGGCCCCACGCTCCCGAGCCTACCGCCGTCCCCGCCCTGTCCAACGCATGAATCGTGGCCGTCGCGCATTCGTCGTCCGCGCCGCGCAATAGCAGCGGCCCCTGCCTCACGACGAGCGGAGGCTCGCCGGCTGCGTCGTCTGCTGCCAGTTCGCGTAGATCTCGGCCAGGAAGTGCTCGACGGCGACCGCGGCGTGCGCGGCACGTGCTGAGCCGAACATGTCGAAAGCGTGTTGTGCGAACGGCAATTCGGCGTAGACGACCGGCTGGGTGCTGACGTCGCGCAGCTTCGACACGAACGCCCGCGCCTGCTCGACGGGAACCAGCGAGTCGTTGGTGCCGTGCAGGATGAAGAACGGCGGAGCGTCGGCGGCGACGTGGTTCACCGGCGACGCCTCGACATACGTCTCCAAGCTTGTCTTCTGCGGTTGCTTGATGACCATCTGCTCGAGCAACTCCGGCATCGACGGATGCATCGCGTCCTCGAAACGGGTGAAGTCATACACGCCGTAGAACGGGACCGCGGCCTGCACCCGCGTGTCGACGTCTTCGAAGCCCGGCTGATACCGGGGATCGTTGGGCGTCAGCGCGGCCAGCGACGACAGGTGCCCGCCCGCCGAGCCGCCGGTGATCGCGATGAAGTCCGGGTCGCCGCCGTACTCGGCGATGTGCGTCTTGACCCACGCCAGTGCGCGCTTGACGTCGACGATGTGGTCGGGCCATGTGTTGCGCGGGCTGTGCCGGTAGTTGACCGCCACGCAGATCCAGCCGAGCTCGGCGAGGTGGCTCATCAACGGATGTGCTTGTCCGCGTTTGTTTCCGGTGACCCACGCGCCGCCGGGGATCTGGAACAGCACCGGCGCCTTGCCGTTCCGGTCGAGATCGGACCGCCGCCAGATGTCGAGTTTGTTGGCGCCGCCGTATTCGCCGTAGCTGATGTCGCCGTCGTGGGCGTAGTCGCGGTAGATCCGCAGCATCCGCACAGCGCCCGGCGTCTTGGCGGTGCCACCGCCGGCAGCTTGCCGCCACAGGCCCGTCGAGTCGGTGCGGCGACGCGTCCCCAGGCCCTTGTCGAGAGCCGCGGTCAGCGGGGCGGCGGCCTTGTGACCCGCGCGGCTGAAGTTCAGCAGTCCAGCCGCCGAGATGGCGGCCGTCACCCAGGCGATGATCCGCACCGGACGGGTCAGCCGGCGAGCCGTCAGCGCCAGCCCACCGAGCTGGCTCACCAGCGTCTGCAGCGGGAACTCGCTGACCACCAGGCCGAAGCCGAACGAGAAGATCGACGGGTAGCCCTTACGCGCCAGCGGTCGGTAGCCGTTGAGTGTCGAGGCCGCCGTCACCGCCGTGACCACCAGCGCCGCGACCTGCCGGGCGATATGGAGGAATCGATCCTTGCGCATTCGGCCACGATACGAGGCGATGCCGACGCGGCGTCCTCCGGAACGGACAGGCACCGGTGGCGTATGGGAGACTTTCGGCATTCGCATCGGCGTGGTGGTGCGATCCGCGGGGGGTTCCGCCTGGTGCACGGCACCGACATGGTCGTCGGTCTGCGCCTCATCACGCCTGGTAGAGCACGGAAGATGTTGGAGTTTCCATGTCCGCCCACAGAGCATCTCAGCAGAACCACGATGTCTCACCGGTCGCGTCTGCGCTCATTTGGCTCGGCGGAGGCGATCGGCGTGACCTGAGCGCCCGCCATGAGCAGTCGACGCTGGTCAGCGCGGGAGTGGTGATGTTGGTCGCGGCGATGCTGGCGTGGCTGGTGGCAGCCGCCGCACTGGCCTCGTCGACCACCTGGCCGTTGGCGGCTGTCGTCGCGGTTACCTCGACGTTCGGCCTGCTTGTCGGCGCGGTGAGCCGCACGCTGGCCGCTGGGGCGGTCCGAGGTGCCGGTGTAGTCGGACGTGCGGCCGTGGCAGTAGCTGTCGGGATCGTCGTCGGTGAGCTCGCGGCCGTCGTCGTGTTCTCCGGCTCGGTCGATCGTCTGCTGGACGAGCGGGCGGCGATGGCTGCGGACGGGGCGCCCGCGGTGATGCGAGCGGCGGCCGACCTGGACCGAAGTCGTGTGGCACGCGCTGAGCTCGATGCGGCGGTGGAGCAGGCGGTGCAACGCCGTCAGGAAGCGCTCGTCGTGGCGCGCTGTGAGTTCAACCCGAGGCCCGACTGCCCACAGACGTTCATCACCGGTGTGCCCGGGGCCGGGCCGGAGAACCGGACTGCCAACGACTTCCTCGCCGACGCCCAACTCGCGCTCGACGCCACGCTGGCCGAAAGGGACCGTCGTGCGCCCGAGCTCGACGCCCAGGTTGCCGACGCCGAGCAGGCGCTGTCGCAGGCCCGGCAGGCCGCGGCGGCCGATGCGGATCGCGGACTGGGGGCCCGGTGGGTCGTCATGAACGACCACACGCTTGGCGAGGCGGGTGCGCTGATGCTGCGGCTGCTCGTGGACGGGTTCTTCGTCCTGCTCGCCTTGCTGCCGCTGATTCTGCGGCTGTGGCGGGGTGAGACGTCGCAGGATCGGGGGATCGCCGCCGACGTCGAGCGCGATCGAGCCGAACTGCAGGCTGACACCTCAGTCGCGGTGAAACGGGCCGAGGTGCGCGCGGCCATCGAGAACATGTGGGCCGAGCAGCAGTTGGCGAGTGCGCGCATGGCCGTCGAGGCGCAGCTGGAGATCGACCGGGAGCAGCAGCGCCGACGGGTCATCGAGGCGATCGAGCCGGCTGTTTCTGCACGCGCTGAGCGCATTGCCGATACCCAGGATGTGTACTTGCCGATTGCCGCAGAGGCCGAAGCGGCGAGTCTCGTTGCGGGCGAGACGCCTTTCGTCGAGACGCCTCAGGTTCCAGCTCAGAATCTGCCCGCACCGGTCGACGACGACCGCTCGGTGGAACCTGTGGGTGAGGGTGGGCGCTCGCTGATTCCCGCTATCCCGGATGTCACCCGCGCCGCCGCGCGGTGGATTCGTCCGCTGGTACCGCCGATCATCGCCAACGCCATCGACACCACCACCAAGCCGCTGCGCGGTGTACGGCAGATTCTCGAGGAGACCGAGGAGATCCACTTCTCGATGCGCCGCACCCGCAAGGTGAGCACGCACATGGAGGAAAGTGTTTCCGATGCGTCGGGTAGCGCGAGAGCGACGACCGTCCGGGACGACGATTGCGACTACGGCTATGGTCACGTCGGGCGCGGCGCGGGGCCCGCATCGGCCGCAGTGACGAGAGGCGAGGGTCGCGGCGAACTCGCCGGCGGCGGTGCGCGTGAGCTCAGCGGCCATCGCGGTCCGCGGGAACTCCCGCCCGGGCGTTAGCTTTTCGCGGCCGCGCGTACCTGCTTCTCGATTCGCTTGAAGAGCGCGTTGTCGGTGACAACTTGGGATGAAGTCGTTGAGGCCTAATGAGAGTCAGCCACGCATTTGACCGCCGCGTCCTAAAGTCAGGACGCTGCGTAAGCTGCGGGCGTGAGCGAGCAGGACCGCGTCCGCTGGGAGGAGCGGTATCAGAGCCGCGAGGTCCCGCGAGCGGTTGCGGCCGAGCTCCCTGCCGTGTTCGCTCCGTTTGCGAACGAGTTTCCGACCGAGGGACGAGCACTGGACTTGGCGTGTGGGCTGGGTTCAGCGAGCGTCTGGCTCGCGCATCGCGGCATGGATGTTTGGGGAGTGGATATCTCGGTGACAGCGATCCGTCAGGCGCGGGACCTCGCTGTTCGTAGCGGCGTTAGCGATCGATGCCGGTTCGACGTCGTCGATCTCGATCTGGGCCTGCCCGCAGGCCTGTCCGTCGATGCCGTTGTCTGCCACCGGTTCCGGGACACTCGGCTTGATCAGCCGATCATTGAGCGGTTGGCGCCCGGTGGGCTACTGGCGATCTCGGCGCTGAGCGTTGTCGGCGCGGAGCCGGGACCGTTTCGAGTCGCGCCTGGGGAACTGGTCGCCGCGTTCGCCGAACTCACGGTTATCGCAGCGGGCGAAGGTAACGGCGAAGCGTGGCTGCTGGTGAGAAAGCCGGTACCGGTCTGACTGCTCTAGTCCCGCGACCTAGGCGTGTAATTGCCGTGCTACGCGGCGCGCCTCATGCGCCCGTAAAACTCTTTCATCGACTCCACGTCACGAAATACCGGCATGTACCGAACACCCTCGCGTTTCCATGTTCATTAGGCGCCTCAAGGCTTCCGATAGTGAGCCTGTCGCTGCAGCAGCACGTCCTCTAATGCGGAGTACTTGCCTAGAACGTATTCGGTCCGTGGACTCTGCTATCTCGTTGCGTGCGGAAGTCAGCGGTGTCCGTTCGCTTTGAGGATTCCAGCATGCGCTGCTTCGTAGTGTTCGCCAATGATGTCTCGGACCCAAAGTAGTTGCTCAGCTGTCGTCTTCGTCTTGAAGCTGACAGATTCGACTAACTCTTCGAGGGGCGCATTAGGTGGGGGGGCGAATTCCGTCAAGTACTGCCACCGATGCGACCTGTCATGAGGTCCGAATTCGTTGGGCGCATTGAGAGGGGCGATCATGCAATTGATACTGCCCTCGCGAGAGGATTCGTAGACCTGGATCTTGCAGTCACTAGATCGATAGTAGACAACACCGCCCGACCTTCCCCCCTCGTCCACGCTGAGGTCGACGTCTTCCAGCTCAAAGCCTCGTTCAGTCAACAGAGGACCGACGGTGGACTGCACTTGGCTCAAGAAGTCATCCATTTCCATCAACCTTCCTTCTTCACCCACGAATTGCCAACGCGCTCATATCCATATGTTGCTGCGTTCTGCACTAGGAACTTTATCTCCCTCGCTGAGAAAGAATTTGGGTCGGTGCGGATCACGTCTTCAATCGACGTGAATCGCGTGCCTTCGACGATGTAGTCGATGCGAGGAACGCCCCTTTCCATCTGGGTTTGGAGGAACTGCTCGTTGACTATCCAGCCAAGAGCGTTTGCCTCCGGCTTGCTGAGGCCGTAGCCAATGGCATTCCAGGCGTCTGGTCCTGTGTCGTAGTAGATTCCGCCGTTGACTCGGGCCTCGCCGATGTATCCGCCGTCTAACCCATCCCACTTGCCGAGAACTACGCGATCGGCATTTCCAAACTGATGCGTGGAAAGGTTTGCGAGCTCGCGGGCAAGGTCCGCTACTGGGCTTCCGTTCGCGAACGCTTCGTTCAAAGTGGACGCAATGATGGGTGCGTCAGGTGAGTAGCCAGCATCGCCAACCGGTGATGGGGGATGACTACTGGCCGGTGGCTCGTAGGTAGATTCGGGCAGGGTCGAGTGATTGACTGTCGCTGTGGCACTTGGCAAGTCGATGATCTCGTCGGGTATGGCTCCTCGTGCGCCGTGGGCGAGGAGTGCGCTTTCGCCGCCGAGTATGGCGCTGGGCGCGGTGAGGGCGGTTCCGCCGGCGACCTCGCCCAGGTAGTGGCCGGGATACTTGGTCAGGTGGTCGAGATCCGCAGTGATCGAGTCGATCGGATTGGTCACCCGTTGCCACGTGCCTTTGGCCATGTCGGTCCAGGAGTCCCTCAAGTCCTCCCATCCATTGGCTCCGATCAGGTTTTTGATGCCCTCTTCGGTGTTGAACCAGCCGTCGGCGAATCCGTCGGAAAAACTCGGCTTGGGCATCGATCCGTCCTCGGACGGCTTGGACGCCGGTAGCGGCTTGTGTGCTGCGGCGACGATCGCGTCGAGTCGCTGCTCGATCTGCGCGGGTGGCACGCCGTCACGCAGCATCGTCTCGCGGGCAAGCCTCTTGAACTGCTCGACTTTGGCCGGGTCCAGTGGCGCCGGCTGCGGGGGTGGGGCGGGTCGGTCGACAGGTGCGCCGGCGAGCTGGTCTAGTGCGCCGGCGAGGCTGTCGGGTTGGGATGCCGGTTCGCCGGGCTTAGGTTCCTTAGCTTGCTCACCGGTGGCGGGCAGCAGCAGATCGCCCGCTGTCTTCGCCACCGGCTCGGTTGCGCCACTGGCGGCGGTGATCGCACCCGCCAGCTCGGTGTCGATGCGTTGTCCGTGGGCGAGCGCGACGCCGATGCGCTGCTGAAGGTCGGCGACCTTGGCCGCCACTTGCGCGGCGTATTCCTCGGTCATGTGGCTGGTGTCGGGCGCGATCACCTGGTTGGTGCTTTCGTCGATGAGCACCGCCGGCGCGGCGGCGGCATCGTCGAGAATGCCTGTGATGGTCTGGGCCAGGGTCTCGGCGTCGTGGTGGATGCGTTCCATGCGGCTCGCGGCCGTACCGAGATTGTCAGCCACGCTTTCGTGGTCGACAGCCGTGGCCGTCATCGCCGACTTGGCCGCTTGTGCGCCCTGTCCCTCCCAAGTCGACACCGTGATCAACGAGCGATAGAACTCAGCAGAGTTGGTGTGGATGTCGCAGGCCGCGCGCGCGGATCGGGCCAGGTCGGCGATCTCGGGTGGCCACTGCTTCAGGTCGGCCAGCGTCAGCGCCACGATGTCATCTCACAGCGCAGAACCGGCATCCTCGATACCCTCGGCGCCCCCGGCATCGGTGCGCACATAGCTGTCGGCCGCCGCGCGGTGTGCCCGCGCGTGCTTGGTGAAATCCGCGGCGAAACGTGCACCGTCGGCTTCCCACGCGGCCACCATCTTCGGCAACGCCGCAGCTGAAGCCCCCGATCCAAGAGCCGTACTACCCGCCCGCGCCTGCGCCGCCTGATGTGCGGTCTCAAACCCGCTGGCCTGGCCGTCCAGTTTGTCTGCGGTCATGCGCAACTCGATCGGATCGACCTTCAGCGGCTCACTCGAGTCCGACACCCTCCCCCCTTCACTGGGCCTAGCCGCACACTAACAGCGCTGCGGTGCAGTCCGACGCGGCAAATTTTGGCAGGGAGAGACCGCCCCAAGGCGCGGCGGACGGCACCCATGAGACGAAGGCGCCCAGTCGTCGCCCCGCCGCGAGTGGTTTCATGCAACATGGCGTTCCCCATGGCGATCGGAGGCGGCGCATGACTCTCGTCGACAACGCGACCGTCCGCCGGGCGGTGGGGGAGTTCGCGGCCCAACCTAATCAGCGAACTGCCCTTGATGTGCTTCGGTCGTGCATGTACGGCGAATTGCTCTTCGACATCACCGGGTCCGACGAGCCTGACGGCGATTCCTTCGCTGCCGGATCACAGCTACAGATCCGCGGCGGCACAGGACCGGACGGTGGCCGGGCGCTTTATGTGTTCACCCGACAGGAGGAGGTCGCCCGCCTCTACTCTCCGGACACGCGCACCCAATCGATGGTCACTCCGGCGACCGGTGCGCTGAGTTTCGCGCGAGATAGTCAGGATGCCTGGCTCTACGTCGACCCCGCAGGTCCGACGTGCGCACTGTCGGCAGCCGATATTGATTTCGCGCTGCGGAACCCGAACAACGAGCCGTTGAAGACGGCGCTCGCCGCACTGGATGCCGGGGACGCCGACAGGGAGGATGTCTTGCGAGTCCTTCTGACGGAGGGACCGTTGCTGCTGGGTGCGGACGGGAACTCCGTACCGGGCAAGACGTTGATTCGATCAATGACCCTGGGTGACGGCTCAACAGCTCTTGTCGGCTTCACCAGCGCGCCAGAGGTCGTCGCGCACAACGTGTCGGATACCGCCGGCGCCTTCACCACGCTCGAGGTGCTCGACATGGTTCGCAAGGGCGGGCATGGCGGCATAGTCGTCAACCCAGCCGGGCCGTCAATCACCGTCTCGAGAGCAGAGATTGGCGACTGATGCTGCTCAGCTTCCGCACACTTTCTCAGCGATGTCCGTACGTCCTGCGGGTCGCAGCACGCGCGGCTTCGAGCCGTTCGCCCTGAAGTCCTGAACGACGAACGCTAAGCTCTCCCCATGGAACTACTACGCAACGTAGTTGTACTGTTGCACATCGTCGGCTTCGCGATCACCTTCGGCGGGTGGGCCGCCGAAGCCCTCGCCCAACGCTTCCGCACCACCCGCGCCATGGACTACGGCTTGCTGCTCTCGCTTCTCACCGGGTTGGCCCTCGCCGCGCCGTGGCCCGCCGGCATCGACCTCAACTATCCGAAGATCGGCATCAAGCTCGTCATCCTGGTGGTCCTCGGCGGACTGCTCGGCATGGGCAGCGCCCGTCAGAAGCGCACCGGCAACCCGATCCCGCGCCCGATGTTCTGGTCGATCGGCGTGCTGTCGTTCACCGCCGCTGCCATCGCCGTCCTGTGGTGACCCAACACAGACAGCAAACTGTCGAAACAGTGAATTGTCATACCCACCTGGAATAATGGTGTAGTGACGCAAACTGCAACCGAACGCCTGCACATCATCGAAGGAGCCGACTGGAAGGACGCGGTGATCACTCTGCTGGAGGATCGCTCGCCCTACCGGCCGTGGCGCTACGGCTTCGGCGAAGCCCAAGTCGGCGACCCTGTGGCCATCGTCTTGAACACCGATCCGCCGTCGGTCATGACGCGGCTCGGCCGCATCGGTCCCGACGGCCGCTTCGACCGCGCCGAAGTCACCTGGGGCCTGCCGAGCCCCGGTCTGGTGGATCTCGACACCCTGGCGCGGCTCGTGAGGTTCGCCGACGACGAGGACCCGCGCAAGGTGTGGCAGCTTCGCGGCGACGCGGCCACCCGCATGACCCTCGCATTGACCGACTGTGACGCCGGGGCCAAGCGGTCGACCCGGTTCGGCCACTCCACCTTGGCCGCGGCGGCCGTCCTGCTCCATTGCCGCGGCAGGTGCACCGGATGCGGCGCCGTTCTCGATCTGCTGGACCACAATGCCCGCGACGCCTTCCGCATCCGCACCGTCGACTTCCCCGAACGCCCGCAACCTCAGCCGGTGATCATGGAAGCCACCAACGTGCCGACCTACTTCTACGGGCCGATACCCGACAAGTGTTGGCTGCCTGAGCTTCCCGCCGATTGGCCCGGCGTACTGTGCCTTCGCTGCGACACCGCCATGCGTGACGGCGGCTTCACTAGCCTGATCGACTATCTGTTCGCGCAGCATCCGCGGTGTCCGTACTGCGGCGCCCAACGGACGCAGAGCGCGCAGTTCGGCCAGGTCTTCCATCTGGACTTCCCGCCGTGGGACGACTACCGCGGCTGTACCCGTCGTCTTAATGACGATTGGACCTGTACCGAATGTGGCGGCGAGTGGTGATCCGCTACCGGGCGCGGATTCGCTGCGCCACCTCGCCGTAGCGCTCGAATCGCTCCGGATCGGCCAGCGCGTTGTACAGCACGACGCGTGACGCCACCGGGCCGTACTTCTCGATGAGCGTGTCCGCCAACCCATCCCACGTCGCTTCCGTCGCGAACGTCGCGATGTGCTCGTCGGTGATCTGCGCGGCCATGCCCTTGAGGTCGCCGGCCTTCTGCTTCTCGCGGATGCGCGCCGTCGTGCCCTCGAACCCGGCTTCGTCCCAGATGAAGGCGTAGTTCGGCGTGCTGCCGTAGAAGCTCATGCTCGTGCGCACCAGCTCCCGCTCGCGGTGACGTTCCTCGTCAGTGTCGCCGACGATGGTCATCACCGGCACGATCACCGCGATGTCGTCGGATGATCGGCCCGACTTCGCCGCTCCCTCAGCGACATTCGGCAGCACATGTCGCGCGATATATCCCGGCTCGCCCAGCGGATGCACATGGATCCCGTCGGCCACCTCGCCAGCCATCCTCAGCATCCACGGGTTCACCGCGGCCACATCGACTTTCGGATCGGGTGCATCGATCGGTCCCGCGCTCCACTGCGGGGTGATGAAGTCCAGGCTGTAGAAGTCGCCGCGGTGCTCCAGCTTGCCCGTGCGGAACGCATGAAAGCACGCCTTCACCGCCAATACATAGTCCCGCAGCCGCGGGCCGGGACGTTCGAACTCCACCCCGTAGCGCCGCACCACGTGCGTGCGCACCTGCGTCCCCAACCCGAGTCGGAACCGGCCGCCCGTCGCCTCCTGCAACTCCCACGCCGTCGCCGCCGTCACGAACGGGCTACGCGGGAACGCCACGGCCACACCCGTCGACAACTCCAGCCCCGGCGCGGCCTGCGCCGCCACGGCCGCGTTCAGGTACGGCGTGCGGCCGGTCTCGGTGAACAACAACCCGTCGAATCCGGCCGCCTGAGTACGCCTGGCCAGGTCACCGATGTCTTGCAGCGGTTGCGGGGTGGTCATCACGTCGACATGCACAGGTGGCACCCTACGCCCGAGTCGTCCCGGAAGTTTGGAAAGGCTTCACTCAACTACGAACGCCGACGCGGAATTTCGAACCTCCACCAATTTGAAGCCGCGTTTCGCTACCTTGGCAACACGCTTCGAATATGAACCCGATCTTGTCGGAGGGCATGGCAATGACCGAGCAGTTCCTGGAGCCCGCTCCGAGCAAAGCCGAACTCGCCATATCGAAGGGCTGGGTCCAGGGCGTCGCCCTGGTCATGGTCTTCGGCTTCCTGATCATGGGCATGCTGGCCGCCAGGACCTACTCCGACTCGATGCCGCAGCCGCAGCGCGTTGTCGGCCCCGACGGCCAGACACTCTTCACCGCGCAGGACATCACCGCCGGCCAGCAGATCTTCCTGCGGCGCGGGCTGCAGCAGTACGGGTCCGTGATGGGCCACGGCGGCTATCTCGGACCGGACTACACCGCCGAATACCTTCGCCTGTCCGCCGACCACGTCGGACAGGAGCTGCGCGACGCCGGAGTGCAGGATCCGACCGCCGCCGTCGTCGAGATGATGCGGACCAACCGCTACGACGAGGCCACCGGAACCCTGCAGTTCACTGCCGAGCAGGTAAGCGCATTCGAAGAGATCCGTAACTACTACGCCGACCTCTTCGGCACCGACTCCACCGAATACGGCCTCATCCCGCAGGTCATCACCGACCCGCAGGAAATCAAGGAGCTGACAGCGTTTTTCAGCTGGACCGCCTGGGCCAGTGCGGCGCAACGTGACGGCCACTCTTACTCCTACACCAACAACTGGCCACCTGAAGAGCGCGTCAACAACACGCCTACCGCCGATATCCTGGTCTGGTCGGCGATGTCGCTCATCGCGCTGCTCGCCGGGCTCGGCGCGCTGTTCGCCCTCTACGGCCGATGGAGCCGCAAAATCGGTTGGCACGCAACCGAAACGCCGTCGCTGAAGTTCCGCCAACCCGGTGAGGTGGCGATCACCCCGTCGCAAAAGGCGACCGCCTGGTTCTTTCTCGTTGTCGCGGTGCTCTTCCTCGCCCAGGCGATACTGGGCGGCGCGATCGAGCACTACCGTGCCGAATTGAGCGACTTCTTCGGCCTCGACCTGGCGCAGATCCTCCCGTTCAACCTGGCGAGGACCTGGCACGTGCAGCTGTCGCTGCTGTGGACCGCGGCATCGTTCCTTGCCGCGGGAATCTTCCTGGCGCCGATCATCTCCGGCCGCGAACCACGCCGGCAGTCCTGGCTGACCTACGGTCTGCTGGGCGCGTTGTTCGTCGTCGTCGCCGGCACGCTGATCGGCACGGCGCTGAGCACGTTCGGTGTCGACTGGGCGAAAGGCTCGATCTTCTTCGACCAGCAATGGGAGTACCTGGACCTGCCGCGGTTCTGGCAGGCGCTGCTCGTCATCGGGTTGTTCCTGTGGATGGCGATCATCTTCCGCGCGATCCGGTCCCGGCTGAAGACCGAGAGCAAGTTGAACATGCCGTGGCTGTTCTTCTACGCCGGTCTGGCCATTCCCGCGTTCTACGCCGTCGGCATGCTCGCCGGCACCGAGACGCATCTGACCGTCGCCGAGTTCTGGCGGTTCTGGGTGGTGCACCTGTGGGTGGAGGACTTCCTCGAACTGTTCACGACGGTCATGGTGGCCTACATCTTCGTGATGCTGGGCGTCGTGCGGCGCAAGATCGCCATCCAGTTGATCTTCCTCGATGTCATCCTCTACTCGATGGGTGGCGTCATCGGGACGATGCACCATCTGTACTTCTCGGGAACACCGGTGGAGCACATGGCTCTTGGCGCGTTCTTCTCCGCTCTCGAGGTCATCCCGCTGACGTTCCTGACCGTCGAGGCGTGGACGTTCCTGCAGCTCGGCTCGCGGCAACAATCCCGCAGCAGCGCGCCGTTCCCGCACCGATGGGCGGTGATGTTCCTCGTCTCAGTCGGGTTCTGGAACTTCGTCGGCGCAGGCATTTTCGGCTTCCTGATCAACCTGCCGATCGTGTCGTACTACCAGATCGGCACCGCGCTGACCGCCAACCACGCGCACGGGGCGATGATGGGCGTCTACGGCATGCTCGCCGTCGGCTTGGCGTTGTTCGCGCTGCGCTACATCATCCCGCCGCAGCACTGGCCGGAGAAGCTGGCGAAGCTGTCGTTCTGGTCGCTCAACATCGGCCTGGCGTGGATGGTGTTCGCCACCCTGCTGCCGCTCGGCGTCCTGCAGTTGTGGCACTCGGTGAACGACGGCTACTACGAGGCACGGACATTGAACTACATCACGCAGTCGGGCAACGCTGTGTTGGAGTGGTTGCGCATGCCCGGCGACTTCCTGTTCATCCTCGGCGGCGTGCTGCCGTTCCTCTGGATCGCCTGGCTGGGTGTGCGGTACGGCATCAAGGCGACCACGCACACGCTGCCCGCCGAGACGTTGTTCGTCGAGGAGCACGCCCACGCCGAGGAGGACCGCACCGGTATGGCGGTACCGGGACGCAGCCGTTATGCCTCGGACCGACGGGTGCCGCCCGACGAAAGCGGTGAGGGTCCGTGATCGCCGGCATCGGGATCGCGGCGTGGCTGACGATCGGCTACGCGCTGGTTCTCGTCGCCATCGCGTACGGCATCGACACGTTCGCCCGCCGCGCCGCGGCCAAGGTCGAGGGCCACCGGACGGGTGCGTTCGTCTACCACGAGGACCACGACGCCTGGCAGTGTCCGGAGGATCAGTGGTTGTGGCCCACGTCCTTTGACCCCGACAACCGGGTCATGCGGTATCGGGGCAGCCCGTCGATCTGCAACGCCTGCCCGGTCAAGCACACCTGTACCTCGTCGCACGACGGCCGCGAGGTGAGCCGGGCGATCGACAGCTGGCCGGCGTCGGAGGCGGCGCGCTTCCATCGCGGAATCGCCTGTGCCGTCAGCGCCATCGCGGTGATCCTGCCGTCGGCGACGGCCCTGGCGGCCGACACCGTGCCGGAGGCCTTGCTGCTGGTGGGATCCGCCGTCGTGGTCGGTGTGATGAGCCTGCCGCTGTGGTCGCACCTACGCCGCACCCCGGCCGTCCCTGACGGGGTGGTGTTCCAGTCGCTCGACGACAACCTCGAGGAACGAAAGCGGCTGGCTGAAGCCGAGATCCGTCGTCGAAGCTCGTATGCGTCCGATCGGCGGGCTGAGCCGAGGGAGGTGCTCTGATGGAGGCGTGGATGGTTGTCGTCGTGTTCTTCGCGATCGTGCTGCTGGCGGTCGCGGTCGCGTCGATACGCGTTGTCAAGGAGTACGAGCGTGGGGTGGCGTTCCGCCTTGGCCGGCTGCGCGGACCGCTGGGGCCCGGCATCGTCGTCGTGGTGCCCGGCATCGACAAGCTCGTGCGAGTGGACCTGCGAACCGTGACCCTGACGATCCCGCCGCAGGAGGTCATCACCCGCGACAACGTGACCGCGCGTGTCAATGCCGTGGTGCTGTTCCGGGTGACTGATCCGACGAAATCGGTGATGGCCGTGGAGAACTTCGCGATCGCGACGTCACAGATCGCGCAGACCACGCTGCGTTCGGTCGTAGGGCGGGCCGACCTCGACACACTGCTCGCGCACCGCGCCGATCTCAACGAGGATCTCGCGGCATCGATCGCCAAGCAGACCGAGCCGTGGGGGATCGTCGCCGAGGTCGTCGAGATCAAGGACGTCGAGATTCCCGAGATGATGCAGCGCGCGATGGCCCGCGAGGCCGAGGCCGAACGGGAGCGACGCGCCAAGGTGATCAGCGCCCGGGGCGAACTGCAGGCGTCGACCGAACTGCGCGACGCGGCGATCACGCTCAGCGAGAGCCCTGCATCGCTGCAATTGCGCTATCTGCAGACGCTGCTGGAACTGGGCGCCGACCAGAACTCGACCGTCGTGTTTCCGATTCCCATGGACATCGTGCGCCCGTTCCTCGAAGGTTCTCGGGACGATCCGGCAGCTCCCGGCGGCGCGATTCCTCACATCAGGAGGGTCAAATCCGATGAGTAGCAACACACCTGAACCCGCGACCGTCGACCAGAATGGTGACGCCGTCGACGACGGTCGTCCGGTGGTGCTCGAGCCCACCCCGCCCGGCCTGTGGCGGGCGCTGCTGGGAACCGCGGTCGCCGTCCTGGCGCCGCTGTTCGGGTTTCTGGTCGGCGGCATGATCGGAGCCGGGACGGTGGGGGAGTCGGTGGATCCGATGTTCCTGTCGCTGTTCGCCGGCATCGTGATCGGCGGCATCGGGGTATTGGTGGCGCTTTCGGGTGGCGCGCGGCTGTGGCGGCACTTCCACCGGAAGGACGACGCCGTCGAGCCCTGAGCGCTTGGTTATGGCGTTGATCCTGCGCTCAGGGCTTGAATTCCCTTGCATTTCAATCCCCACCGCAGAACTGTCATGATCAGGTGTCGAGCAGCGCAACGCCATCGCGCCAAGCGCGAAGCACCTCCTCGACGCGATCGGTCACCTTCGCCCGCGCAGTGTCGCGGTCGAGGCCCGACGCCACCAGCTGGTCGTAGTCGGTGTCGACATGGAGCACCGAGGCTGTGACCGCCCCACGGACCGCATCGTGTCCGATCTCGGGCACCGCCAGCCGTCGGGCTCGATCACGCGACTTGACGGCGGTGTGCAACGCGATGGCGTCGGCACGATCGGTCGGACAGCCGGGGAACTGGTCCCGGATGATCGCAGCAATGCCATCGCTGCCGCGTACACCGGCGTCAGCGAGACTGGCCAACGCGGCTGCCTCGATCACCGCCGGTTCGGCCAAGATGCCCTGCCTCTCGTACATGCTGTGCCCCCCGTAGCGGAAGCGCCGAAGGTTCCTGCGCATCACGACGACCGGTGACCGGCTGAGCTTCACGGCGCGCCGGGTGAGCGCGGCGCTGCCCGCGGGCAGGAACTCCAGATGGCCGAACCCGGCGCAATCGAGGCACACCGCGCCGGACTTCGTTCTGAGGAAGACGCCGGACGCGCCAGAGCACTTGGCACATTCCGTCACATGCGGTTCCTCCTCCGCATGTCTGACTCGTACATCCCCGCCGGCCATGCGCCGACGGTACGCCGGAAGTCCGACACCACGACCGACTGTGGTATCAAAGTGGTATCATCACCCGCATGGGTATGACACTCCGTACCAGCGAACAACAGACTGAGGCGCTGCGCCGTCAGGCCGAGGCCGAGGGCCGTTCCATGCAAGCCGTGGCACTCTCGGCCATCGACGAGTACATCGAGCGTCGTGCCCATCTGGCCGATGTGAAAGCGGTGTTAGACAGGGTGATTGAACGCGAGCAAGGGGTGTTGCGGCGGCTCGCTGATACATGACCGTCTACCTGGATCTCGATGACCTACTGCTGATCGCGGGGCGGGCGATCTCCGGCGAGGTGGTGATCAGGGATTACGGCCTACTGGAGTCGGCGGTGGCGCGCGCCAGGACCATCGTCGCCGGAGCCGAGGTCTACCCGGACATCGACACCAAAGCCGCCGCCGTCCTGCATTCACTCTGCCGCAACCGTGCCCTCGTCGACGGCAACAAACGCTTGGCATGGACGGCCTGTCAGGTGTTTCTTGGCCTCAACGGGCAGTGGGTGACCGCAACTGAGGATGCTCGCTTCGACTTCATGATCGCCATCGCCTCGGGTGCGATTGACGACGTGCCCGAAATCGCCGCGCAGCTCCGGGCATGGTGCGACTAAGGCTCAACGCTCCGCAAGCCAGCCGAAGAACTCCTCGGCGGTGAACACCGGCTTGCCGTACTCCTGGGCCTTGCGCGCCTTGCCCGACTGTGTGCCCGCCTCGGCCGTCACCAATACCTCGCACCGCGTCTTGGTCACCGACCGCACCGGCTTGAGACCCGCTTTCGCGGCCAGCCGCTCGATCTCCTCGCGCTCCACCACCCGTCCGGATGGATCCAAAGCCGTTCCGGTGAAACAGATCCGCGCCCCTGGCACCAGTGCGTCTTCGATATCGTGCCGCGCCACCAACACCGCGTCACTCACCACGTCGATGCCTAACAGCGCGGACGCGTTGTGCAGCCGGGCGACAACCTCGTCAGGCAGCAACGAGCGGGAAGCGGCCGCTCGCAGTTGATCAGCCACTGCCGACCGCGCCGCCGCGTCCCACGACGAGTCGAGGTCTCGGTGCACCGATGCGCCCAGCATCACGGCCCCCACGTCGCGGCTGATCCGCAACAGCGCCGACAACCCGGGCAGATGATCGGCCTTCGGTGTCGGCACGTCCGGATCACGGCTGACCAACAGGCCCGAAACCGATTCTGCCGGTTCGGGTTCCTCGAACGCCGTCGAGCCAGCCTCGACATCAGCCTGCGCGTGTGCCGCCAGCGCCGACCGCGCACGTTCCAACGCCGTTCGCCCCGACACGCGCGCTTTACGCAACTCGATGCCCAACGGCATCACCGCCACATGTCCGAGCCTCTTGAGTTCGAAGTCGATCAGCCCCAGCGTCTCGTCCACCGCCGGCCCGACGGGCGTGCAGCCCGCCAACATCGGCGCGATCACCGCCCAGGCCTCGCGCAGGGTCGGCGCCAGCAGCACGTCGGAAACACTGATGCCGTAGGCGCTTCGCGCATCGGCGAGATCGCGCTGCGGGTTGATCAGCGTCGAGACCCCCGTACCATCGTCGAACGCCACCGCCAGTTCCACTGGCCTGGGTCGAGACATTCGGCCCTCGTCGCCGACGGTCAGCATCCCGATCGCGCAGTACTTGCGCGCCGTGGCACCGCCGACCGAACTACGCAGGAACCGGGCGATCCGCCGGTCGGTCTTCAGATCTTTGGGCAGCACGGGGCGTTTGAGCACCAGACCGGCCAACGAGGTGCAGCGGCTCAACGCAACGTATAGCTGCCCGGTCGAGAACATGCCCCCGGTGAGGTCGACGACCACTCGTTCCAGCGTCTGGCCCTGACTCTTGTGGATCGTGATCGCCCACGCCAGCTTGAACGGCAGCTGGGTGAACGTCCCGATCACCTCGCGCCGCAACGCCCCGCCGTCGACCACCGGACGGGTGGCCTCCCATGTGAACGGCGTGACCTCCGCACACGATCCGTCGGTGAACTCGACCTCGACAACCGCGCCGTAGCGGTCGTAACCCACCCCGACGACACGGCCGAGCGAGCCGTTGACCCACCGGTCGCCCTGGTCGTTGTTCAGCATCATCACCTGCGCGCCGACCTTGAACCGCAGCTCGTCCTCGATCGGCTTGTCGAACAGCGACAGGTCGCCCGACTCGCTGGCGCGGTGCACCATTTCGTCGCCGGATAACCGCTCCAGCTGTTGCCGGTTGCGTGCGGTCACCAGCCGATTCGTCGGCGCCAAGGTCAGCCAGAACTCGTCGTCGGGCGGCACGAAGTCCTTGTCGGCGCGGGCGTTGAGCTGCTCCTGGGCGTGGCCCAGCAGCACCCCCTCGCGAATCTCGTTGAGGATGGCCGTCATTCGGTCGTCGCCGAGCTGACGGAACACCGTCGTCAACGAGACGGTGGGGAAGTCGTCGCGGTCGAACTTGCGGGCCGAGAAAAAGTACGGGGTGTCGTAAACCGTCGTGAAGTAGCCTTCCTCACCGTCGCCGACGACCGGTGGAAGCTGGTACAGGTCGCCGACGAGCACGATCTGCACGCCGCCGAACGGTGCTCCCGGTTCGGGACCGAACCGCTCGAGTGCCGTGGCGACCATGTCGAAGACGTCGGCGCGAACCATGGACGCCTCGTCGATGATCAACGTCTGCAACGACGCGAGTGTCTTGGCGAACCGACCCGGCCGGTACTGGCCGCCGGTGACGTCGTGAAGCGTCGTCGTGGTGCGGAACCCGAACAGCCGATGGATGGTGTAGCCGTCGACGTTCAGCGCGGCGATACCCGTCGGCGCGACCACCACGACATTGCGGTCGGTCTCCGCCATGAAGTGCCGAATCAACGTCGACTTGCCGGTGCCGGCCTTACCCGTGAGGAACAGGTGCCGGCCGCCGGCAAGGAGCGCCAACGCGTCGCGGAACTCGTCGGTGAGGATCAGTTCCCCGCTCACGGGTGGCACAGTACCCGCGTGCGCGGGAGTTACCACGACTGCCGTTTTCGGCAGTGTCGGATGCGGCACACTTGAACATGTGGCGGACTTGTTGATCGCGGTCAATCCCCAGGAGGATTCCCGGTTGCGCTACCTGCTACGTGTGCCGCAGCCGGGCGGCGACCTGCTGTTCCGGACGTCGGACACGTGGCCTCGGGTCAAGGCGCTGTACTGCCATCCGATGAGAATCGAGGAATGGCCCGCCGACGCCGAGATCGTCGAACGGCTACCGCTGCAAAGCTGTCAACGGCGAGGTGGTGCCATCGATGTGATCCTCACACGCGGCCGGGAGAACCGATCGCAGATCGTCTTCACCACCGCGCGAGGCCGCGAGACCGTGTTCTGGCAGTCGCCGCGCACGCGTAAACAGGCGCGACCCAACGTCCGGACACCGACCGCGCGCGCCCAAGGCATCGAGCGGTTGCCGATCCTGGTGGATGCGCACGAACGGTACGCGTACACATTCGGCACCCAGCAGGTCAGCCTGGAGAAACGAGCGCTGCCCTGCGGCGACTACGGGGTCGCCGTCGACGGGACACTGGTGGCCAGCGTAGAGCGAAAGTCGTTGTCGGATCTGGTATCCAGTCTGACCAGCGGCAAGCTCCGCTACCAGGTGGGGCACCTGGCGTCGCTTCCGCGCGCGGCGGTCGTCGTCGAGGACCGGTACTCGCAGCTGTTCCGCGTGGACTATGTGCGTCCAGCGGTCGTCGCCGACAACCTCGCCGAGCTGCAGATCCGTTGGCCGACAGTGCCTATCGTGTTCTGCGAGACCCGGCGACTCGCCGAGGAGTGGACGTACCGGTTCCTCGCCGCGGCCCATACTTGGGCGGTCAGCGAGGAGGCGGCGGTGCGGCGCATCGCCACGGTACCGGTCACGGTCTCGTCGTCATCGTCATCTACGGAGTCCGGGCCCAGCACCGCCTCGGTCCGCGCCTGGGCGCGGGACGCCGGGCTGCCGGTGCCCGATCGGGGTCGACTGCGTCCGGAAATCTGGCAGGCCTGGCGGGAAGCCAACGACGTCCAGTGACGCCGTGCGCTCGCGGTCAGATTACGGCCATCGCTTCGCGCTCGATGACCTCCGCTGCGGCCCGCTCGCCGGATCGTACGGCCCCGTCGATGAAGCCATACATCACTGCCGAGGTCTCGGTACCGGCCCAGTGGATCCGTCCGCACGGCTCGCGCAGCGCGGGACCGAATTCGGTGAGCACACCCGGTGGGGCGTGCGCGATCATCCCGCCACCGGAGTACCGCTCCACGGTCCAGTTCTGTTCGACATAGTCCACCGGCGAAAGTGCCTTGTCACCGAACCTTTCGGCGACAGCGGCGAGCACCGCCCGCTTGCGATCGTCGTCATCGAGATTCGTCAACCGTCGTGCCTCCGGTCCCTCGGTGATGACAGTGAGCATGCCGGGACTGCCGGTGTTCGTGCACGAGTCGATCGTCAGGTTCGCCGGTGATCCCGGTGCGAACGACTGCCCCGACAGGCCGTCGGCCCGCCAGAACGGTTCGTCGAACACCAGCGCGATCTTGTAGACCGCTCCGCTCGGCATGCGCTGGTGTAGAAATGATCGATCCGCGGGAAGCATTGGCTCATAGGTGATCTGGCTGGCAATCGAGATCGGCACCGCGATGATCGCCCGGCGTGCGTTGACCACCATGTCGTCGGAGCGCACTATCACCCCGTCGACATTCTGCTCGATGCTGCGCACCGGCTGCGACAGGTGGATCGCGTCACCCAGTTCCGTGGCGACCGCTCGATGGATGGCGCCCATACCGCCGACGGGCCGCGCGTCCTCGGCTGCGTCCTTGACGCCCAGCACGAAGCTCGGTCCGCCGGCCGATGCCATCTGGTAGAGCACGAACAGCAACGAGATCTCCGACGCCGCCGACGTATACAGCCCGGAGACCGAACTCTCGAGCAGTTCGTGAGCCGGTTTCGACAGCGTGTTTCTGTCCAGCCACGCCGCCCAGCTGATCTGGTCCCACTTCTGGGCCTTGCGTGCAGTCCACGGCGCCTCGACCGGGATTCCCTTGCACATCTGCGTGAGTTCGAGGAAGACCGCGCCCAAGTTGGCGACCGCCCACGGGCTCATCGACAGCGGGATCGTCCCGGTGTAGCGGTACTTTTTGCCGTCGACGAACATCATCGCGTCACCGTCGGTGTACTGCTTGTAGCTAGGCACCCCGAATTCCTTCATGAGCGCATAGATCGCGTCCTGTCCGGGACCGATCCACGCGCCTCCACGGTCGATCCACGAACCGTCGTCACGAACCTCGGTGAAAGTACGGCCGCCGATACGGTCGCGGGCCTCCAGCAGCGCCACCGAATGACCCGCCTGCTTCAGGCGCAACGCCGCGGTCAGACCGGCGAACCCGGCACCCACGACGCAATAATCCACGTCTGCCATGAGCAGCCCCTTCGATTCGTTTTGCGCGGGGCCGGCGGCCAGGTGCAAGCCTCGGCGCGCCCTCATGCAGGCGCGAAGGCATTTAGACTCAACGCGTGATTGTCGTACCTGTCAATCAACCGTTGCGTCGGCAAAGTCTCGTGGGCGCCGATGTTTTCGGGTCGACCGTCGGCCGTTCATTGCGGCCTCGAGCGTCTGCGTGAGTGCTTCTCAGCGACGGTGGTCCACCTTGGTGTCGGAGACCTTGTCGCTCAACGTAGTCGGGTCATGCGGTCGACGCCTCGACCCGGAGTTCTTCGTACGCCGCGCGCACAAGTTCCTCGTCGGCAAGCCGCGGCCGCTCCAAGTATGCACCGGGAATCAACAAGGCGACCTCGTCCCGCAGCGCCCACAGCGTGCTCCGCGGCGGCAGGTGAACCACGAGCCGGATCCGCTCACACCCCGCCTCCTCACGGACCCGGCGTACGACGTCGAGAATCGCCGTGTCAACAGAGTCCGCACGCACGGTTCCAGTCCAACATCGGTCCTGCGAGCAGGCCGAATAGCGGAGCAAGCGCCCGCGCGGACGGGCCAGTGCGATGGCGACCGATGTGATCATGCCCGCACTGTATGCGCGGGGTCCGACATCAAGGCAGGTCCGCGTGTGTGTCGAGGCGCCGCGAAGATGTTGTCGCACAACGTCACGCGGCGACGCACCGGAACCCGATGTGCGTGGTGGCGCTGTCCTGCGACTGAGAGGACCGAGCGGCCGGCCGGTAACGATGGCAGTACTCGGGCGCGCAGAGGTGTGAGCCGCCCTTGAGCGTCTGGAATTTCGACGGGTCGCCGGTGGGCGGCGCACAGCAACCGGACTTCTGGGCTTCGGGGCGGTGGCCAGGCGCGTACGGCGTCGTCGTCCATTCCCAGACGTTGCCGATCATGTCGACGAGTCCGAATGCGTTGGGCGGGAACGTGCCCACCGGGGAGGTGCCCACCCAGCCGAGCGCGCCGTCGTTGCGGTACGGGAAGTGGCCCTGCCATACGTTGGCCATCAGGCGTCCGTCCGGCTGCGCTTCCTCGCCCCAGGCGTATCGGGATTGGGATCCGGCTCGCGCGGCGTACTCCCACTGCGCTTCGGTCGGCAGGCGGCGGCCCGCCCAGGCGGCGTAGGCCGACGCATCCGGATACGCCACCTGTACGACGGGGTGGTCGGGGCGGTCGTCGATCGACGATCCGGGCCCGAACGGGTGGCGCCAGCTGGCGCCCGGCACCCAGGTCCACCATTGCCGCCAGTCGCGCAGGTTGACGGGGCCGCGGGTTTGGCGGAAGACGAGTGCGCCGGGGACGAGGTCGTCGGGCGAGGCTCCCGGGTAGGCGGCGGGGTCGAGCTCCTGTTCGGCGAGGGTGATGTAACCCGTGTCGGCGACGAACTCGGCGAACTGCGCGTTGGTGACGGGGTGGCGCTCGACCGCGAACGCCGCGACCGCCACTTCGTGGACGGGCGCCTCCTCCGGATAAAAGTCGGCCGATCCCATCTGGAAGGTGCCCGCGGGCAGCTCCATCAGTTCGGTCAGCATCACGTCCAGGCTAGGCGTTGTGGCGGCTTCCCCGACGCGAACCCGTGTAGGTGCCGACCCGTCGCGGCAGGTCACCGCCCGCGTACTCCGCGTGACGTGCGCGACGGGCAGGGGCTGAGGTCCTACCGCGACGGGAATGTGATCGGCAACGCAGCGGTTGGATGGCGTATGGCGAAGATGACGACCGATGAGCGCGAGAAGTTCCTGTCCGACGTCCACGTGGGCGTCATCGCCGTCGAGCGCCCCGACCGGGCGCCGCTGAGCGTGCCGATCTGGTACGGCTACCAGCCGGGCGGTGAGGTGCTGCTGTGGACGGAGTCGGCGTCGACCAAGCACCGGCTGATCGAGAATGCCGGCCGGTTTTCGATCACCGCGCAGGACGAGGCGCCGCCGTATCGGTATGTCACCGCGGAGGGCGACGTGACTGGTATCGAACCCGCCGAGGACGCGATCGTCCGCGAGATCGCCATCCGTTACCTCGGTGAAGAAGAAGGCAACACCTTCACCGACCAGAACCTCACGTCGACGTCGGTCATCATCCGTATGCGCCCGAAGCGCTGGTTGAGCGTCGCCTACTCGTCGGAGTAGCAACTCCCTTTCGTTCTTGCACGTGCGTGCGGGCTTCGCACTCGTAGACCGCTAAGCGTCGCGAATCTTATCGGCGAGACGCGCCGAAGCGCTTGACCCCCTGATCTGCGGGTTTCCTCGGTGGCATCGGCGTGGGGCGGATTTTCTCTAGACTGGTCGCAGCCGACGTGCTGCCGTTGTCCTTCGTCGATTCCGGTTGGTGCTCCGCTGTCACCAATGGTTCGGACACGAGCCCGCTTACGCCCGCACGAACACAGGACGACAATTGGCAATCACCGACGTCGGTGCCTACACCCACTTAACCGAAGCGGACATCGAGGCCCTCGGTGTCGAGTTGGACGCCATTCGCAGAGATATCGAGGAGTCGCTCGGGGAACGCGACGCGGCCTACATCCGACGCACGATCATGTTCCAAAGAGCACTCGAAGTGGCGGGGCGGTTGCTCATCGGCGTCAGCCGGTCGCGCACCGGCTGGCTTGTCGGTACGGCGTCGTTGGCGTTCGCCAAGTGCGTCGAGAACATGGAGATCGGCCACAACGTGTCCCATGGGCAGTGGGATTGGATGAATGATCCGGAAATCCATTCCACTACATGGGAATGGGACATGGTCGCCGTCTCGGCGCAATGGAGGTACTCGCACAACTATCGCCACCATATGTTCAGCAACGTGGTGGGTGTGGACGACGACCTCGGGTTCGGCATCATGCGGATCACCCGCGATGAGCCCTGGGAGCCGGTCCATCTGCTGCAGCCCCTACGGAACCTGTTGTTGGCGGCCATCTTCGAGTGGGGCATCGCGCTGCACGGCATTCACTCCGAACGCGACCGCGCCGAGGGTGACACCGCGCGGGTGACGCGCGAGAGAAAGAAGCTGATCCGCAAGATCGCCCGCCAGGGCGTCAAGGACTATGCGTTGTTTCCGGCGCTGAGCGGACGGCGCTGGCGTCGCACCCTGGCCGCGAACGCGGCGGCGAACCTCGTGCGCAACCTGTGGACCTATGTGGTGATCTTCTGCGGCCATTTCCCCGATGGAGCCGAGAAATTCACCGCCGAGGCGCTCGATGAGGAGAGCCGCGCCGAATGGTACCTGCGGCAGATGCTGGGCGCGGCCAACATCGACGCCGGCCCGTTGCTGGCATTCTCGACCGGCAACCTGTGCTACCAGATCGAACACCACCTGTTCCCCGACCTTCCGAGCAACCGCCTGGCAGAGGTCGCCGTGCGGGTGCGGGCCGTCTGCGAAAAATACGACCTGCCCTACACCAGCGGCTCACTCGTGCGCCAATACCTTCTGACGCTTCGGACGATCCACAAACTGGCCCTGCCGGACCGCTTCCTCACGGCGACGAGCCACGACGCCCCGGAAACCGCTTCGGAGCAGAAGTTCGCTTGACCAGAAAGGAGCGTCACGCTCGGGAGCGGCGCGAGGTGTAAGGCCACGGACTGTTGCGCTCCGGGACGGATTCCGCGCGGGCCTGCTTGAGTCGCATGCGAAGGTGCTGACGCAGGTCGTGCAGGTCCGGATCCGTCCACCGGTTGCGGGCCTCGCACGGGTCGTCGGTCAGGTCGTACAGCTCCCACTGGTCGTCGAGCGGCGACGTCCGATAGGCCTCGCCACCGATGCCGTTGGCCGCGAGATGACGCACCCCCGGCTCCGTCCACGTCGCCGGATCGTCGAAAGTCCGCACCAGCTTCCACAGGTGCCCCTGGCCGCCGGCCTGGTCGACGCGCACCACCAGTCCCTCGAAGTTGGACGCGACGTGCGCCGGTACCCGAATCCGCAGGGGTGCAGGAGGTTTCGTCGACATCTTCAGCTTGCGAGCCATGCCTGAGGCACCGGTGTCGCCCTCGAGAACGTTGTCGCGCGTCATCAGGTACACCGCCCGCGATTCGTCCACCGGGCCGCCGTCCACCACCGGCATCAGGTTGCGGCCGGGCAGGTCGTGCACCTCGGAGAAGGTCTCGGCCAGTTTTGCCGCCGCGGCCTCGATATCAACACCGGCGGCGCCCAACACCGTCGGGACGATGTCCACGTGCGACGTCGGCGCCGTCACCGTCCGCGGGTCCGTGGCCTGGTCACCGATCCGTGCGACCACGAACGGTACCCGCGTCGCCTCGTCGTACAGGTTGAACCACTTCTGGTGCAGGCCGCCGTGCGCGCCGAGCAGATCGCCGTGATCCGAGGTGCGGACCAGCACCGCGTTCTGCGAGCCGCCGTCGGTGACCGCGCGTCGCACGCGGTCAATCGGGGCGTCGACCTCGGCGTGCAGCCGGTAGTAGAGGTCCCGGTACTGCTGCGCCTGGCGGGTGTAGGTGCGGTCGATGGCAGGCGCGGGTCCGTAGCCCGAGTAGTAGGCCTCCCGGTAGGCGATCTGTGCCGCGGGTTTGGTCGACAGGTCCTCGTCGGCGGTCGGCGCCGGCGGGATCGGCGGCGGATCCAGCGGCGAACGGCGTACCGGGCTGCGCCGCTGCCACGCCGGGAACAGCACGATGTCGTGCGGGTTGACGAAGCTGGCCACCAGCAGGAACGGCCGCATGGCGTCGACGTCTCCCGCACGGCGGCGGTCGTAGCGGTCCCGCAGCCACGCCACCACGCGGTCGGCGATCAGCGGATCGCGCCGGAGTCCCGCGTTGGCCAACGGGGCGCCGTGCGGTTCCGGGCCGACCCAGCCCGAAAAACCGTACGGTGCAAGGGGATCGGCGTCGATATAGCGTTGCACCGCCTTCGGGTCGACGACGCCGTGCTCGTCGTTGGTGGCCAGCGGCTGACCGGTGGACGGATCGGTCAGGTCGGCGTGCGAGATGTGCCACTTGCCGTCGTAGTGCGTGTCGTAGCCGGCGGCGCGGAACCAGTTGCCCAGTGTGGGCACCTCGTTCGGGCGCAGCCAACGCATGCGGGAGTCGTCGTAGACCTTGCCGATGCCGTCGGTCTGGGTCACGCCGTGCAGGTCGGGGTACTGGCCGGTGAAGATCGTCGGGCGACTGGGCACGCAGGCCAGCGATCCGGTGTAGTGCCGTTGGAAGCTCACGCCGTGCTCGTCGAACCAGGCGCGACCGGTGAGCGTGTCGCGGCGCCAAGCGAGGACGTCGGGCGCCTCGTAGAGCGGCACCGCGCGCTCCTCGTCGGTCATCACGATGATGATGTCGGGCCGAGCTGTCATGGGGTGTTCTCCAATCGCTTCGCCAGCGCGGCGAGCATTTTGTCGGATCCGCGGGCCAACGCCCGGCTGGCTAACCGTTCGACGAGTTGCTGCGTTCTGCCGCGGCCCTTCCGCACGGTGCTGGTGATCGTCACGACCGTCTCGCCACCGCTGGTCGGTTCGAGTTTCCAGCGGTTGCTCACCTTGCCCAGGAACTTGGGCAGGCCCTCGATCTCGTAGGCGAGGGCATACTGCGGATCACATTCGGTGACGGTTTCGACCAGCGTGTTACGGCCGATCTGCACGCGCCGCGCCGTTCCGACCAACGCGCCGTCCGGACCGCGCGTCAGGATGGAGGAGTGATCGACGTCGAGCCACGACGCGATGGCGCCGAAATCGGCGAGTACATCCCAGATCTGCGTCGGGCTCGCGGCGATGACACGGCTGCGGTCGACTTCGGCCACGGCCCCACCGTACGTGAAACTTACGATGCCGTCAGGCGAACCTACCCGGTATGAGCGGGCGGCCGGGGCAGGGCGTCACGGTAGGCGTCCTCGTAGTCCTCGATGCCCCCCTTCACCGTCGGATCGATTCCGTTGAAGTAGTTGGTGAGCGCGGTTCGGAAGTCGGCGAAACCGTTCTCGAGCGGTTTGAGCTGGCCGGTGGCCGGATCGATCAGGCCCGCCTCGGCGAAGAAACGCGGATCGCCGATGTTGTTGTCAAGCAACCGTTGGGCGACCGCGTACTGTAGCGCTTCGGAGCTCTCCTGGACGATATAGGTCGGGTCGTTCGGCACCGGCGCATCTCCGATGAAGATTTCGTGCAAAGGGTCGTCGGGCATCTTGTCGTAGTACTCGAGAAATGTCTTGACACCGGGGATTTCACCACCGGCAGCCTTGGCGAACTCGAACCACCGCTCGCGGCTCTCATATGCGCGGACTTCTTGCAGGTTGCCATACTTGATGGCGTCGTTGTCGGCGATGTTGGCACCGGAGTCGATGATGCCGCGCAGTGTGCCCGCCGACTGCAGATCCGCGGTGTCGACGGTGCCGCCGTCGATGATGGACTGTTCGAAATTCGCCTGGTACTGCATGCCGTTGACGTAGGCCTGGCTGTTCAGGGTGGCGGCGGCCTGGGGATCGGTGTCGATGACCGCGAAAAGGTCTCGGGTGACGGGCATCTCGGGATTCTTCAGATCGTCGAGCGGCGCGAACCCGCGGGTGTTGTCGAGCGGATTACCCAGCATGTCGTCGATGTAGGGTTTGTTGGCGTCCGCGAGCGCACGCGCGAGATCGGGATTGACCTGTCCGAGCGACTGTCCGCCGGTGCCGGGGATGTCGAGCAACCGCGGGGAGTTCTCGCCGGCCCACTTGTCGACCGCGTGCATGGTCTGTCCCGCCTGCTCGGCCTGGAACACCTGGGTGGGATCGGTCAGGTCCGTCGGGACGGCGCCGGCGCCGGTGCCGTTGAGCAGATTGCCTGCCGCCGCACCGTTGTCGGCCCACTGGTGGGTGAACAGGTCCTCGATGAAGCCGCCGTTGGACGTCTTGCCGTCCGCTCCCGCCAGCGCATCGTGGACGGCCATCGGGTCGCGTCCTGCCGCGTTGAGCATGTCCTGCACGGTGGGGTCCACGAGACGCTGACCCAGCCCGATGTTCTCCTTCCAGGCGATGTCGGGGGCCTCGTGCATGTTCTGCAGGATCTGCTCGGACTTGTCCAGCAGCGCGGCATCAAGTGCGGTGCCCTGCTGCAGCTTGGCGTCACCGGCGGACACGATCGCGGCGACATCGCGGTATTCGTCGAGGTGTGGGAACGGCTTGTACGGGTCGGGCCATTCGAGGGTGGGGTTGCCCTTGTCGTTGGTTCCGGGGGTGGGTGCGGTGG
>NZ_NKCN01000033.1 GCF_002245535.1 Mycobacterium lehmannii
CCCCCAATAACCGCCGATCCCGTCGGATCAAGATTGTCATCGGTCCGCTGGCGCGGCGACTACAATCGTGAAGTGCCCGACCCCGAGTTCGTTGAGACAGATGACCGCGGACGCATCACTCTGCCAGGCCGCCCGAATAGCCGGTTCCTGTTGCGCCACAACGCGGATGGCAGCATTATCCTTCAGCCTGCTCAGCCTGTTCCTGACGCCCAGTACGAGTACTGGTCCAATCCCGAACTACGAACACTGCTCACTGCTGCAGCGACATCACGCACCGTCCACCGAATGCGCGACCACCGCGACTGATCACTCCTCAGCGACGGGACTCACGAGGACGACGTTAATCCGCTTGGGCCGCCCGCTGCCACGGATCCTGCAGCTCGTCCGCGATTAGGTCTCGGTCCGCCGCCCACTCAGGATCCTCGGGTCCGTGGAAAAGGTCGGCCACCTCAGCCGATGATCGCCAGCGCAGGGTCCACCTCATCGTCCCTCTCCTGCCCACGCTCCTGTTGTTGCTCGAAGATCCAGTCGCTCTAGTGTGACTCCGGCATCGCCGGATCGAGCGCCGATAACCGCTTCGTTCCATCATGTAGATGTGGCCTCAACTAGACGGTCGTCCTCCGTCACACGCAGCAGAGGCTGGTCGAACGCGTGTCTAATCAGTTGCACGGTGTCAATGAGGTCCTGGTAACGCTCCCAGCGAAGAAGGTCGCGGGAGCCGTCGACCCACCCCAGCTTGTCGCCGGCGTAATACACCTCCGCGATGAAGTACTCGGATCCGTCGGCGGACTGCACCACGCGGTAATTCCAGTGACCGACACTTGCGCTATCCGAATCAGTGTACGAAATATTCTGCGCTGCATCGCTTTTACTCCTTGATGCCAGCCCGTCGAGGTAATCCTGGACGGCCTGTGAGCGCGTGTGGCCATCGGGCAATTCCCGTCCTTCGAGCCGCGCAGAGGCCCTGGTGTTTCGGGCGATCATGTCCTTGATCGCGCTATCGGAGACAGTCACGCGCTTGGTCCGGCGCATCTACTTGGCGCCAACCGCTAGCGCACCGTGTGGACGAGGTGCAGCCCGCGCAATCAGGGTTCCGGGCTTGCTCCCGGGGATGGCCCGAGTTGTCCGCCGTGATGCCCGAAGGTTGTCGTTCGTCGGGCAACCGCAAGGATAAGCAGGTGGCCCGCTTAGCCATCTCGGAGCCGCTGCGGCGCATCTTTGCCCTGGTCTGGCCGCCATACTCACAAGTTTAGTGTACTACTAGTAGGGCTTCATCTGAGCCGGTTCTGTGGCGTCCAAGGCGTCCCTGCAATCACGGCAGTAGTTCCGCCGGCGCAACCTCCAAGGCCTCCGCGATATCGAGGAGCCGCTCGAATAGGAGGCCGCGCCGTCCATGTTCGACGTCGATGAGCACGTTTCGGGTCACGCCAGATCGCAGCGCGAGCGACTCCTGAGTCATTTCCCGCGATAGCCGGACGTCGCGAATTCTCGTGCCTACCTCCAACCGCCAGGCCTCCCACTTGGCAACCCGTTCCGGGTTGTTTTGACTAGGGCGAGTCGGCACCCATCAAGTAGTCAGCGGACGCCCATCATTGTCTGCCCTACTAGTAGTACATTGAGCGTTGCGCCGCACCTCACACACAGTGCTCGACCGAGGTCACGGGATCATGCCGACAGAACTGAGCTTGCTGCCAACCAGGGTGTCTCTGGGCGAAGACGAAGCACTCGATAGCTTTCTCGAGCGGCTCACCCAAGCCAACGATCTCGAGCCTCAGCACATCCTGGCCGCGCTCCGCCGCGGCGAAGACGCACCCCAAACGACGCTTGCTTTCTTCATGACGGCACCCACCGACACCGTGCTCGCGCGAATCGAAAAGCTCAGCGGAATCCCTGTCGAGCAACTTCGAAACGCCACTCTCATGCGCTTTGACGCAGGACGACCCCTGCACCTCGATGCCCTCGATCCGCTAGACCGGCACAGCTATCGCAAGGTCGTGGTTCAGGGATGGTTTCCTCCCTTCGGCACACAACTCTGTCCCTTATGCGTTGCGCAGCAGGGAATCTGGCGTGTTGATTGGCGGTTGCCGATCGTCGCCGCATGCATCCATCACGGCACATACCTGACCACCGAATGTGGCGGCTGCAGCCAACGGTTTCGCAGCCACCGGTACTGGCCATTGCGCCCAGTGCTCGGACCAGCGCAACCATGCGGCAACCCTGTCGCCCTGCGGCGGCCCTGTCTCCGCTCGGTACTCACAAACACTGCGGGGCCGGCAGACTCCCGTGCGCTCGATTGCGCTGAGTCCGTCCATCGAGCGCTGAACGGGCAGACGTTGAGCATGTTCGGCGAACCTGCCGACCCTCGTGCTTTTCTTGCCGAACTGCGCAACCTTGCAACACTTCTGCTTCATCTGGGGGCCAGGACGTCGGCCCAGACTGCCGTATCGTGGGCGAGCGACCTGCGCGAAGAGGCGCGGGTTCGGTCCAATCTGGTTCGTGGAGCTCGTTGGGGCTTCAGTCCCCCGCACAGCGCCAGGGTTCGCGGAGCCGTCCTCGGATGCGCCCACGAAATTCTTATGCAACGGAACTTTGAGTCTGGTGGTGCCCGGTTGCGTGAGTGGATTCGCTTCATCGAAGACGAGAAGAACGGTCCCGCCGCCTGGCTCACTAATCGCACCAAGAGAACGCCAACGATGCAGCGACTGATCGCCGCAGCCGTATCCGAACGCCGCGATGTGGGTCGTCGAATCGATCGCGGTCGCCGCTGCCGGCAAATAGAACCATCGGCGATACCCCAAATGATCGATACCGGCATTTATCGTCAACTGTTCGCCGGCATGCTCGGCGGCTACGAACACACCGGTCGGCTTTATGTGTCGCTATGCATGGTGAGAGCGATTGTCTCAGTGAAGAGCTGGGCCGACGCGGCCGTCCGAATCGGGTTGCCGCCTGACGTTGGCTCGCGCACCTCACGCGCCGCGCGTGCGCGGATGCGTACAACGCCGGAGGATCTTCAGCGCCAAGTCAACGTGGCGCTGAACAACATTCCTACGAGCAGAGACTTCCGCGCGCTCGAAGTGCAGGTCCTTGCTCTGGCGGGCGATCCTGAACACTGGTACCCCGCTTGGCGCCTGTCGACCACTCCCGCGCGGCGGTCTGACCTGTTGGTCTACGCCGTCACATGGATGTGGTGCGAGGTGGCACAAGGCTGTCTCGACAACAGTCCGGCATGGGCTGTGCCGCCCTGCCATCGCATCAAGGCCGGCTATCGCGCCTTTCGTGACCGACTGCCGGCCGCAGCCCGGGACTCGCTGCGCCGACTCGTTCTTCCGGGCCCAACGCGTTGAGATCAGACACGCGTGCGCGCTTCTGGCGGCGCCGCCGGGTCTGCGTCGATGACTCAGTGCGGCGGCGCTCCGCCTCCGCTGCAGTCTCATGAATTGCACGCTTGCTCAGGGTGATCGCTTTGAGGTGATCCACGCTGATCCGGTATGAGCCATCCGCAATGGCCGCAACGGTGGCTCGACTGACTAGCTTTCGTAAGTCGCCAACGTAGCCCTGCGTGCGAAACCAAAGTTCGCCGGCCAGCTTCAGGAAGAGCATCCCCGGCCGACCCGCTGGCAGGTGTGGCAGAACCAACCTCTCTAGGTCACGTACGACGCGTTGCCATTCGGCTTGTTCTTCCTCGGTATCCACGCCGTAGGGTGCGACGGACAACTCCGTTAATCGACATGCGATCTGCGGGTCGTTCACCAGGTCGCCGTTTGCAAGGTTGGCTCCGACCAGAACGAGGGTCGCGCTCGAGACCTGACCAAGTTTGGTGTTGATGCTCTTGATGTGATCGAGAACATCGCGCCCACTCTTGGAGTCGGTCTTCAAAAGGTGCGCGTCGTCCATGACGATGATCTGGGTGCGGTGCAGGCGCAGTCCGTGCATCGCTCGATGAGTCAGATCGCGTGTGAGGCCGGTGCTCGCGAGGTTGAAACCATTGAGCAACTCAGTGGTCACGTCGTTGACCTTGGCGGCCGAACCCAAGTCGATCCAAATCACGGGACATAGGTCGGCCTCTACGCCATCCGATGGATAGTGAACGGGGCGCCCGCGACGGTCATGCGGCGCATCTTGGGTCCATTCCAGATATCGTCTCTGCGCCCACCGCAGCATGAACGTGCTCTTACCGACGTAGTTGGGCCCGGTCAACACGACGATCTGTTTGGCGCCCGGACCTTCCAACATGTTGTCCCGGACGGTCCGGTCTAGAGCGTGCTCGATTTCGGTGAACGCTGCTGTCGGGAGGTAGAGCCGGGCGAGCCACGCCTCGAGTTGCTCGATATACCCATGTCGCGCCTGGTCTGACATGGCGTTCAGTTGCTTGGACGATCGGCTGGAAGGCGCGTGCGGTAGCTCTTGGATGCTGTTGTCGTGCCACTCCTGCGAGTCCATTGCCTACTCGGTTTCCAGCAAGTTGTCCCACGCTCGCCTGATCGACGAAGTCGGCAACGTCCGCGGTGCGATGCTGCGCACGGGATGGGCGTGTTCCTGGGCAGCTTCTGCCTCGGCGTGATCTATACGCGACTGTTCGACCCTTTGTGCCGCGGCAGCTGTCTTGCGGCGATCCGCTTTCGATCTCGTCGACGTGAGTTCGCCGAGTTCGTTGATGATCAGTTGGGTTGTCAGTCCACGCTTGAGCACATGGTTGCCGCCGCGGCGTCTGATCTTCCGACAGAGCTCGTCGAGGATGACGTCAGTCATTGGTGCATCGACTTTACTACGGCCGACCCATTCGATTGGCTCGATCCTGTCGGTGGATTCGTCATGAAACCATATGCGGGAGAGATCGTTTGGATCGTAGAAGAACGGTGCGGCCCGGTCCTTCTCGCGGAATCGGCCCACCTCGACGTAGCGCAACGGCTCGAAGACAAGCGGGTTTTCGTATCGGAGGTTGGAGAATTCCACTCCCGCTGGTCCGATGGTGCCCCACTTGATAGGTAGGAATTGGTAGATCAGGCCGTGGCGCTGGGGCACATCGATACGACCAGTGGCTTCGACCATGACGTCCCATAAGTCGAGTGGACACATCTTGGCGGCCTCGGCGCCCGGTTGGATGAGACCGTCGTGTCCGTGTCTGTGGTAATCGAGCGCAATGAACTTTCGCAGGTGTAGTTGCAGTTCGCGCGCCGTCAACAGCGGCTCATCGGCGACGAGCCGACCCCGCTCAGACACGTTCCGACCCTTGTAGCCCGGAATCTGCTGCAAGCCACGTTGGATCGTCTCATGCCACCGCTCGACCTGCGGGTTGTCGGTGGGGTTGCCCGGACGGCTGAGCAAGAGGTCGATCTGAAGGTCGCGCAATAGTGCACGGAAGTGCACGCTGGTGAAGATCGCGGCGTTGTCGCAATGGATTGCATCCGGCATCACAGATGGGATGGGGTGCTGGCCCTGCAACGTGTCGAAGTTGACCTCTAGGTCTTGCCGCCACACCTTGCCCACCGCATCCGAAAGATCGACAGTTTCGGGCAGGCCGACCCATCTCCAATCGCTGACGGTCGTGCCTGCGACGAGCATTGAGAAGGGCCTGCAGACGTCGTAGAGGAGCAGTCCGGCTTCGAAGCCGTTCGCGCTCATGGGAACCACCCGCAGCGCTAGGACTACGCGCGTGGCGACGTCGATAGCGGTGATGATCTCGACGCTGAGCGGCCTGCCGTTGAAGGTGTCGTATACGAGATTGTCGGCTCGCGTGACATCGATGGCCACGACTTGGCCTGGTCTTACTCCTGGGTATTGTGCTGAGCCTGAGGCTGTTTGCAGTTTCTTGGTGCGCTGCGACCGGGTGGTCTCACCTCTTTGGTGCTTCAGGTTCGAGAGAAACTTCTGCGTCGTGCGTTGCGGCGCATGGTAATCGTCGATGCCTTCGTTACGGAGCCTGACCAGCACTCGTCTGTGCATTTCTTGGATCGCCAGACTCGATCTATCACCGTCCAGAGTCGCGAACTCTTCCTCAGCGATCGCGCGGTAGCGCGGATCGATGACCTCCCACGACAGGCTCTTGCGGATGTGCCGCCCGTCAATGAGCCCGAGCAGTCCCTGCTGCCTCCAGCTTCGCACCCAGTTTCTGATGGTGCTCTCGTTCGTCCCGAGCGACGTCAGCTCGCCATCTCGCAACCGGCGCTGGGCCTTACGGTCATTTCGACCTTCCTGAATGAGAACCGACACCATCGCTACGGCCCGCTTCGACTCGGATACGCCAAACCCTGGCCCGAATGGAGGGTATGGTTCGCCGGGTCGTTTGAATTCGGGATGACCATCGCGGTATCCAGTCACGATCTCGAGAACAATCTCGAGTTTGTTGAGCGCGCGTTCGCGGGCTTTGTCGTCGAGGCTGTCCCAGAGTGGTCGGAGAGACCGAGCGACGGCAACCGGCCGACCATCGACGATGTTCTGCACAAGCGGAAGATCGTCCCAGTCCCTATGTCGGATGTTGTTGAGGCAGTCGCGAAGATCGACACCCGTACGGTCGAATCGAACGACGAGTTCCGCACCCGTCTCCGTGAGCACGCGCGCTCCCTCGTAGAGGAATGTCCGGCCGGCGTTCATCGCGATACTTCGACAGATAGGCGCACAGACGTGTCCAATCCCCACTGGCACGTCGTGTCGATACTCAAGATGCCCTTCCAAACCAGGTGCCAAACAGACGATTTCAGTTCACCGGAGCCGTCATCCGCGTCAAACAGTGCTCCGAGAGTTACTTCGTGACCGGAGACGAGGTGAACAATGTGGCGTTCATGAAATTGCAACCATGATGGCTCTCTTCTAAACCCGTTCAGCCACATGAGATTCAGTCGCTCAGCTTGAGCCATTTCGCCGAACACCTCGTAGCGCCATCCCACAGCGGCGCACGCATGTTCTGTGATGCGGCTCTGGGCCTTGAAGTCGTCGTCCTGCTTTTCGGGTGCGCGGACGTCCCAGGTCGTCACATCCCCTTTCACGTCAACGGTCAAGAGATCGGGAGTGTGACGTCCAGGCAAGTCTTTCCAAGCCAGACGAAACGGCTGCGCGACTATCCGGGCGACACGCGGATCTCTGTCGAGTCGCCGGAATAGGTCATGCTCCAATCCGGATTCAAGAGACACGTTCGCGCCGTTGGTCATGGAGTACGCCGTCACGGGTACATGGCGGCTGAAGGTGGACGAGACTGGCCTTCGCACAGGCTCGAGACTGTGCAACGGCGGCGAGCTACTCCGCTGCCACATCCATACAATTTCGCTGCCCTGCATCATAAACGTCCACGTCAGCCCTGGCGCGCGCATTGCCAAGGCGCCAAGCAGATCGTCTTCATCGTGACTCGAAGGCATTAGTCGAACCTTTTCGTCGGTTCCCGCGCACCGAGAAGAACAAGTCCCCGCGCGAGACCAGCGCGAACTATCTTACGTGGTCAAGACGACGGTGGATAGCACAAGTTGATTCTGCGAGGGTGTTGAAATGCGCTCTAGCCCAACCGATCTTCTAGTTTACGGGTAGCTATGTTAGGTCCGCGACACCAATTATTTTGAGCGGCGGATGCCACTCTACAGGCTCGTCGATCCCGAGGCGACGTAGATGCACCAGCGCCTGGTCTGGTTGCTGGGGCGCCGTCCGCGGCAGCGTTTCGTCGGCGGATTCGCCCCTGATCCTGAGCCAGTCCTGCCACTCGAGCCGAGCCGAGTAGACCAACTTCCTCCGACGCGCGTAGTCGATTTCTGAACCCTGAGTTACGAGATAGTCGCTCAGACTGATTAGCGTTCTGCATATAGAGTTCCAGCGCGGCAACGAATAGAGGAGCTCGAGTTGTTCATTCACGGTGCGGTGGGACGGGCGCGCAGACAACAGTTTCTCTGCACCACCGATCGTGATATTGCTGCCGACGATGAGCGTGGCGATCGATAGCGCGCGCCTCATATCCGCATCTACTGACGTATCCGCGAGCAGCTTCTCGCACCATGTTGGCCACATCAATGCGGGTAGTGTCGCCGCGAAGCTCCAGTCATCGAGATAACTGCGCCGTGGGGCTTCGGGCGCTGGAGTTGCCGCGCGGTAGCGGAGTTCGCCCTGCGCTCCAAGATGTTGCCTACTCGCCTTAATCGTGATCGCCGCAGCTAGCGCATCGTCGGTGCGACACCAGAGCAACTCGGTCTGGCGGGCTTTGGCGTCTTGGCTGTCTACCAGCCACCGAAGCCGGCTCGCTGATTCCTCAATGGTTTCGGCGCCTAAGACCTTGACAGCAACGGTTATCCCCACGGCGGCCTCAACGGTCCGCATCGATGGGTAGGAATTCACCGCACTTCGTCCACGGCTCGGATTCGGTTCCGCGGAAAGTTCATCGAATGTGAATCCGCCTCCCAGTCTTGCTGCGGTCGCCAAGCCGTGGCGTGCCGCGAAGTTGATCGTTCGATTGGCCAGACTCCGGACCGCTTCCAGTGACTCACGACGCGATCGCGCCTGCCGCGCAAGCACTCCGCCGCTCGGGCGGGCTCCGCTGAGAAGCTTACCGATGAAGCGTTGCGCAACAACGACGTCGTGCTCGCTCCCAACCGCAGGGGTGGGCACCGACGTGAGATCGCAGCCGCACCGACATTGGGTCGGCATCGGAATGCTTGTGTAGTTCTGCCGACGCCGCTGATCCTCTCCACAACGCGGACATTGAGCAGCCAGCAACCGGCCGTGGGTTGTGCATGCGAATGACCAGCCCAACCGCCACACGAGCCGCCATCTGCCGCTCGACTCGTGTAGGCACTCGGGACAGAACCTCGACCCCGGTAACACGCCGAACGGGAATGTGCGGTCGGGTTCGTGTGAATCGGTGAGGACGGGTAGACCTTTGACGGCATAGTCGTCGAGTGTCATCGTTGCGATGTCTTCGGCCGGGGTGCCCGTTAACGCTTGAAGAGAGTTCAACTGGTACTGCGGCAGCCACCAAATCCATTGCGGCTTCGCGGCTATCGATAGATGCAATTGGCGAGATACATCGCCGAGCGTAACTCCCATGACAGCCGCCGTCGCATCCAACCATGAATCGATGCACTCCCCTGACGCAGGCTTGACCCGCACAGGCAAGAGAGCGGCGGTCACCATTAGCCGGATCCCCGTCTTGTGGCTCGATCCGGAAGGAGCCAGTCTGCTCGTGGCCGACTGCGCATACTTCAGGAAGTCACGCGAACAGCCGCATGTCCACCCTACTAGTGGTGCCACGATCGCGCCGGTCTCAGGTAGGAACTATGGCGTCGCCGACTCGAGTGCGGCGAGGGCATTATCGCTATACGTTGACCCCGGTACGTTTACATCCACGAGCTGGCTGAGTTCGGACTGATCGAAGTAACCGACCCGATGCAAGATCCACATGGCTTCACGAAATTGAGGAGGACCACGATGAGTGAAGGCAAGACATTCCGTCGGATGAACAACAGGATCGACGAGCTGGTCACCGATCCCCTCATCGCGGATGACGTGCGCAGCTACGCGGCTGAACGCGAGAACGCAAACCGGGTCTACGCCGAAGGTCTGGCCGACATCCGCCGAGCAGGAAACCTGACGCAACAACAGATCGCGGCCGCACTGAGCACTGACCAAGGCACAGTCTCACGCATCGAGCGTCGCCACGACCTTCTCCTATCGACGCTGCGCGACTATCTCAAAGCCGCAGGCATCGAGCATTCACGAATCGTCGTAGAACGCGACGGAGTCGAAATCAGCGTCGACCTCGACACTTTCGCCCAGTAGTAAGAGACCACGACCTGCTTCAAATTGGCCAGCCTAGAGGTCGTCGACGATCAACGAGCGCGACATCAGCCACAAGGTGTCGGGATTGCCGTCGACGAGGTGCGCTCCTCGTCCGTGTTGGCGGCCTGGGCGGCCTCTCGTATGGCCAAACGCCGCAAAGCCGCTCGTTCGTTCTGGTCGGCCCTCGCAGTCGGACCCCGAAGCACGCGCCCATCTTCGAGCACGATCCAGCCTGAGACCACCAACCATGGCAGGCTCTTGAGTACATCGGCCTCGCCGCGAAAGATTCTCTGCACCCGAGCGTTTCGGAGAAAGTCTGCAAACTCTTTGATAGTCGGATTGTGTCTGTGCTTGTACCTGAACCTCGCGGCCGCATCAGCAACACGACGGCCCATGTCTCGCGGCTGTCTAACTCGCAACTTTTGTCCGGGTGATGCCAGGTAGGTTGGCCCAACGCGTAGCGACCGCGGCTCGTCGGAGTAGGCCAGCCAGCCGCGGCCGGCGGCTCGCGCCATTAGAGCCTCCATCCGCGGGTGTAAGCCGGGAAGTCTCTCTTGTTCAAGGAAACTCAACACGTCCGGTGAGTCGAAGACTTCCCTCCAGGAGGGGGCCGCAGCGCCCGCGCACCACCGAAGGTAGACTAGATCACCAACAACTCGACCGAATCGATCGACATACTCGAGGCTTGGCGCAGGCGAGCAATCACGCAGTGTCTCAACCATTTCAACCTCGCAATCGAGTCCCGTGTGCCCTACTAGTAGTACTAGACGATACCGCACGGGGGCCGGAATCTGCAGTATTTACACGCTTCTGAAGACCGAAAGTTGCTGGCGTACAGTCAAAAACGCTTAGACAGCCTGTTGTTTGGCGCGCCACTCGCGGACTAGCGCGGTAGCCTCCGATCGACGCGACTTTTCTGCCACGGAAGCGCTCGTAGATGGTCCCGAGGCGCGGATCGATACGTCCGCCATGTCCGATACAAAGGGCCGCCTCGTCCGGACTAATGCCACAACTTGCTAGTTCGGCAGCAATGTCTGGACGCTGGCCATCACTGAGCCGAATCCACCTGATTGTTAGAGATTCATCGTCCCCAAGTCCGCTCAATTGTGCCTCAGCCCACTGCATGCTGAGCCTTGCGGCCTTCTTCAGCTCCCACGCGAAGTATCCGTTCGCCGGAGCAGCAAGATGCGTTGGTCGATGGGGGACGATGACTTCATCGAGCAGCGCTTGCAGGATCGGTGGATGCCATCGCGCAACCTTGTTCTGGCCCTTGGTCTTCGACTGAGCTCGGGCCCTCGCAAGTTCATCGGCAAAACTTGTGCCGTCTTCGCCAGTCGCGGGCTCCGCCGAGTGGCCGTACATCTCCTGGCTGAGCTTCGTGTCTGGGTCCTGCCCTGTACTGACGGTCCCAAACTCCCGTCGAAGGGAGCGGACGACCGGCGCCTCTAACTGGCTAGCCGTCGACTTCACGAACTCGCCGCGACGATTCAACTCGGCGAGCAACTGCCGAGAAGTCCAGCCCAGTTCACGGGCCAGTTCGTGCACTCGGAGCTTTCGCCGAGGCGGCGGATTTAATTTCACCGGCTAACCAACTTGTTAAACAACTAGGGGTCGTTTGTTAATTTCCGTTGCATCTCGACAAGTCGTTACTGCTTCGCCATGTTGGCGAAGCGGCTCAAATGCAGTTGGTGCGCAACGGTAATCGTCTTCGTCGGGCCGTTGCGGTGCTTGCCTAGAATGAGGTCCGCCTCGCCGCCGCGCGGGTCGTCTCGCTCGAAGGCATCGGGTCGATGCAACAGAATTACCATGTCGGCATCCTGTTCTAGTGAGTTGTGCAGAATTATGCAGTTTGCTGAGAAATTATGCGTCTCTTCCACTGTCCCGTCGTAGACATCGTGCTCACCGATGCTCGTGATCTCGACAATCTCGTCCCAGAACACGTCGTTGGTCGCCAGATCGTGAATCTCACGATCCTCGAGTAATGCTGCGGCGCGGTGCAATCGGGACCTGCTCGGTGCGTGCTTCCACATCGTCGATCCGCAGAACTTCGTACCCATTGCAGCAGCGAACTGCCGGTGCGTCATCTGGTTTGCGCCGAGCGCTGCGCGCACGTTCGTCCACACTTCCTTCGGGACCGTATCGAGATTCGTGTTGCGCACCTTGCTTTCCAACATGCCGATCACTTCTCGCACGGCGACTGCCTTCTCGCCGTTGACCCCGACATGACGCAGGAACCGCAGTTGGTTCTCGGCGCCGTAAACGTACAGGTGCCACCCATCGCGATAGCCGGCTTTGCGCACACGCTTGATTCGACCGAACACTCCCAGCCGCGCCAACAGGATGGACACGTCATCGATCAACTGTCGGCTGGTCGACGCGTAGTAGATACGTCCTTGGCCGAACTTCGCATCCCACGACACGGAGCCATCCGTCGCCCATAGATGCCGCAGGAACAAAGCGATCTGATCATTGGGTAGCGCGAAAACCTCTGCCGGCACGAACTTGTTGTAACTCCGCTTGCCGAACAGCCCCAGTTTGTCGAGCCACGCCGCGATCGGGTTTCGCTTCCCGCGCGCCAACCGGTACGGCGCCGGCAGCCGTAGTGTCGTCACACGAGCGGCTGGACAGTCGTCACGAATCGCGGTAACTCCGAAGTGTGTGGCCGCCTCAGCAACGGCGTGAAGGTTCCACTCGTCAATGCTCGCGTATCGGATTGGTTGATTCTTCACGCACGACCCGTCACCAATCATGTGCGCCAGCAGGATGATCTCGGCTTCGTCCATCCGCTGCGTGTTCACCGGTTCGGGTACCCGCCGGGGGACTGCAACCCGCGCGCCAACAGCCAATTCGCCCAACGGCATCCACCCGTCGAGCGTCATGAACGGGTGATTGGCTGTCGCCTCGACCTCACGGCCCGACGCCAACCGCACCTTGAACACTTCCTTGTGCCCGCTGTAGAACACGTTCGTCATCGGCCGCGCCACCATGCGCTTGCGCTCATCCATCGACCACACCAGCGGCCGCTGCCCCGTGCGCATCAGCTCACCGAACGTCACCTCAGCACCGTTGTCCGCCCGCAGGATTCGCGTATTCGCCGTCAGACAGCCCGATTCGCGCAGGTCCGACACCATCGGCTTCTTGTCGGTGCGCTGCTCGGGCCCGCGGTTCAGCTGGCTGATCGCGACCACCGGCACGTCGAGTTCCTTGGCCATCAGCTTGAGGCTTCGCGAGAAGTCCGAGACTTCCTGCTGCCGCGACTCGTACTTCTTGCCCGATGTCATCAGCTGCATGTAGTCCACGACGATCAATCGCAACCCGGCCTTCTGGCTCAGCCGGCGTGCCTTGGCGCGAATCTCCATCATCGTCAGGTTCGGCGAGTCGTCGATAAACAAAGGCGCTTCGCTGATTTCGCTCATTCGCCGCGCCAGCCGCGTCCAGTCGTCGTCGCTCATCCGGCCCGAGCGCATATCGGCCAGCTTGATCTTTGCCTCGGCCGACAACAGCCGCATCACGATCTCGGACTTGCTCATCTCCAGCGAGAAGATGACGCTCGGCATCTGGTGCTTGATCGAGCACGAGCGCATGAAATCCAAACCGAGCGTGGAGTTGTGCGTCGGGATCATCTCCCGTCCCGCGAGATACAGATGATCGGAGTTGCCGACCTCCACGCACCGCACCGGCACGCTCTCGACCCGCCGCACGGCGTCTATGCCCCACGCCGATGGACGCCGGCCACCCACCGCAGCCAACGCCGGAGCCCTGGCCGCACTGATGACGTCAGCCCCCGGACGCAACGCCGTGGTGATCTGCACACCGCGGTCCGTCGGCCACTGATGAAACGCATCCGCGACCAGCGTGGTGCCGTCGGCGAATTCCACCGCGTAGCAAGGACGCCCGAGCATCACCTCGGTCGCGGCAACCACTCGCGTCGGCTCGCCGTCCGCGCCGAGCAAGTAATCACCGACGGCGACGTCGCCCATCGTCGTCCAGCCCGACGGCGTCGGCAGCGGCGTATCGAGCGCCAGCGCCTTCCCGACGCCCGGCCTGGCCGCGATGATGATCATCTGACCCGGGTGCAGGCCGTTGGTCACCTCGTCGAGCTCGACGAAGCCCGTCGGCACACCGCGCGCGATGCCGCCCTGCGATGCGATCGCGTCGATCTCGTCCATCGTCGGCTGCAGCAGTTCTTCGAGCGGAACGAAGTCTTCGGCAGTGCGCCGCTCGGTGACGTCGTAGATCTCCGACTGCGCCCGGTCCACGATCTCGTTGACGTCGGCACCCTCGGCGCCCGCGTACCCGTACTGCACCACCCGCGTGCCCGCCTCGACCAGACGCCGCAGCAGCGCCTTCTCCGCGACGATGCCCGCATAGAAGCCGGCATTCGCGGCCGTCGGCACCGTCGAGATCAGCGTGTGCAGATAAGGCGCACCGCCGATGCGGCGTAGCAGCCCGCGCCGATCCAGCTCGGCGGCCACCGTCACCGCGTCGGCCGGCTCACCGCGGCCATAGAGGTCGAGGATCGCGTCATAGACGTTCTGGTGTGCAGGACGGTAGAAGTCACCCGGACGCAGCTTCTCGAGCACGTCGGCGATGGCGTCCTTGCTCAGGAGCATCCCGCCCAGCACTGCCTGCTCGGCTGCCTGGTCCTGAGGGGGTTGGCGCCCGAAGTCCTCGCTCGGTGGCGGGGTATCCATCCCGTGATGACCAAGGTCGTCCACGACGGCCACGAAGCGCGTCACCCCCTTTATTCACTATCGAACATAAGTTCGATACCCGCTAATCGCGACTATAAGCCAGACATCCGACAAACCGCTTTCGCGGCTCCGGTTCCGCCCCGCCGACGGCTTACGCTAGACGTTGCTGGCGGGGGCGCAACCCGGCCCTGTTCATAGACCTGTGGATGGGGTGTGGATAGGTCTGGACAACCATGTTGAGTCGTTGGGGAGAACCTGTTAATCAACCACTTCGCTCACTGCATCTGCGCAGATAGCCGCACCATAAGCCGAGTGCGATCTTGTGGATGGGAAATGCCTCGGCGTGTCGTGCCAGGTTGCCACTTCGGGCGTGTTGTGTTGCCGCCAGGGACCATCCAGGTTAACGGCCGGTTATCTTCGCTACGGCTATCCGTCGCGCGAAGTTCGCCAGCGCACACAGCAACGGCCGGGTGAAGATCGATCTCGTCTTCACCCGGCCGTATCTGACGCTGTGGTTACTGCCCGGCGATAACTTCCAGCGAAACCGTCGCGGCGATCTCCGGATGGAGCCGAACCGCGATCGGATGCGTGCCGGTCGTCTTGATGTGCGCCTTGGGCAACTGCACGGTGCGCTTGTCCAGATTGGGGCCGCCGGCGTTCTTGATCGCGGCGACCACGTCGGCCGTCGTCACCGAGCCGAACAGCTTGCCACTGTCGGGTGCCGCCTTCACCTGCAGCTGCACCGGACCGAGGTTCTCGATCGCGGCCTTCAGCTCGACGGCGTGCTCCCGGCCCTGAATGGCCTTCTGCTCGCGGGCCCGACGAATCTCTTCGGCCTGGCGCTCGGCGCCACGCGACGCCACGACCGCGAGCCGGCGGGGCACCAGATAGTTACGGCCGTAGCCGTCCTTGACCTCGACGATGTCGCCCTGGACGCCGAGATGTTCGACGTCGGCGGTGAGAATCAGCTTCATCTTCTTGTCCTGCCTATCGCGTCGACGAGGTGAACGGCAGCAGCGCAACCTCGCGCGCGTTCTTTACGGCGATCGCGATGTCACGCTGGTGCTGAACGCAGTTGCCGGTGACGCGGCGGGCGCGGATCTTCCCGCGCTCGCTGATGTACGTGCGCAGCAGCGCGGTGTCCTTGTAATCGATGTCCTGCCCTTTCTTGGAGCAGAACACGCACTTGCGGGTCTTGACCGGCTTCTCGGGAGCCGGCCGACGCTTGGTGGCCTTGGCCATGTGTCTATCTCTTTCTTGCTTCTTCGTTGATCAGTTGTGGATCAGAAGGGTGGCTCGTCGTCGGCTCCGGAGAACGAGCCCGACGCCGGGGCGCTGCCCCACGGGTCGTCCTTCGGCTGCTCGGCTGGGCGCGAACCTCCGCCGCCTCCGCCGCCGAAGCCGCCGCCACCGCCGCCACTGCGGCTGGCTTTGTTCACCTTGGCGGTCGCGTACCGCAGCGACGGGCCGATCTCGTCGACCTCGAGCTCGACAACGGTGCGCTTCTCACCCTCGCGGGTCTCGAACGAACGCTGCTTGAGCCGGCCCTGCACGATCACCCGCGAACCGCGAGTGAGGCTTTCGGCCACGTTCTCGGCGGCCTCACGCCAGATGTTGCAGCGCAGGAACAGCGCCTCGCCGTCCTTCCACTCCCCGCTCTGGCGGTCGTAGATGCGCGGTGTCGACGCCACGGTGAAGTTGGCGACGGCCGCACCCGACGGCGTGAAGCGCAGTTCGGGATCGGCGGTCAGGTTTCCGACGACGGTGATGATGGTGTCACCAGCCACGATGTCCTCCTGGGATTGGCGGTGTAAGTCTGGGGAGCGGTCGCAGGCGAGCCTACGGAAGCGCTCCGACGCTTACAGCCCGTTCTTCGGGACTAGTGCTTGTCCGTCCGCATGACCTTGGTCCGCAGCACGGACTCGTTCAGGTTGAGCTGACGGTCCAGCTCGGTCACGGTGGCGGGTTCTGCCTTCACATCGATGACGGCGTAGATGCCCTCGGCATGCTTGGCGATCTCGTATGCCAACCGGCGCCGTCCCCAGATATCGACCTTGTCGACACTGCCGCCGTCCTTGCGGATGACGTTGAGGAACGTTTCCAGCGACGGAGCTACGGTGCGCTCGTCAAGGGTGGGGTCGAGGATGACCATGATTTCGTATGGACGCATGAAGACCTCATCACCTCCTACGGTCTGATCGGCCGCGGACTATCCGCGGCAGGAGGGTCGCCTGCGTCGGCAACCGGCCCAGGCTACAGGAAACCGCGCTGATCTGCGAAATCGTCCTGTTCGGCGGCTCTACACTTCGGCCATGTTCTCCGAGACGCGGTACGCGTTGAACGGGGACCTGCGCGTCGCCTACCGGGCGTCGCCGCCTGGCGAGCGCGACATTGTCTTCGTGCCCACCTGGTTCACCAATTGTGAGGTCATACCGGACCTGCCGTCGCTACAAGGTGGGCTGGAGGCGATGACCTCACTCGGACGTCTGATCCTCATCGACCAGCCGGGGACCGGCGCTTCGGATGATGCGCTACCCACCCTGGAGCAATGGGGCGACACCATCAAGGTGGTACTCGATGATCTAGGCAGTCGCGAAGCAATTCTCCTCGCTGTCGGCGGCGCGTTCGCGCCGGCTGCCCTTTTCACGGCGGCCCACCCGGACCGGGCCACCGCGCTCGTCGTGCTCGAGGGGTTCGCGGATCCGGTCGATGTGAGCGCGGACGGGCGGCGACGGCTTCCCTGCCATGTTCGACGGCCCGCAGCGAGCGATCCGCTGCACCATGGCAATTCGCGACGCCGTCCAAGCCCTCGGCATCCAGATCCGTGCCGGTCTGCACACCGGCGAATGTGAGATCCGCGGTGACGACATCGGCGGCATCGCCGTGCATATCGGCGCGCGGGTCAGCGCCCTCGCGGGTCCGAATGAAGTGCTGGTGTCGAGCACATTGCACGACCTGGTCATCGGCTCCGGACTGCAGTTCGAAGACCACGGCGCCCACGAACTCAAAGGAGTACCCGGCGACTGGCGCCTGTTCGCCGTCGCCTCATAGCGATTTGTGTGCATCGGGTTGCGCTGGACGCAACAGAACGCACACAAATCACCGTGGGGAGTTGGCCAGGTCGCGCTCTCCCACCGAATCCCGTTCTGTACGCGGTCTCGACGCGTCGGGCCGCAACCAGTCGGGCAGCCACCGCGGCGGCGCGTCCGGAGCCCGATCGAACACCCCGCCCGCCGGGTCGTCGACCGCACCGCGACCCCGGACCAGGTCGAGTTCGGGGCGGTAGATCTGGCGAATCACCAACGCGCACAACGCCACCACGGCGATATCGCGCAGCAGGACGGTGATGGTGAACGGCTGCTCCGGCAACCCCATGTTCGCTTCACCATAGAGGTACAGCATCCGCGGCACCCACACCAGCGCGTCGATCGTCATCCACGCCAACAGGATCCGCCGGTGCGGCAACGCCAACACCGCCAGCGGCACCAGCCATAGGGAGAACTGCGGGCTCCACACCTTGTTGGTCAACAGGAACGCCGCGACGACCAGGAACGCGATTTGCGCCACCCGCGGGCGCCGCCTCGCCGTCAGGGCGATGTACCCGATGGCGATACAACAGGACACGAACAGCAGCGCCGAGACGGTGTTCGTCACCGTCGGTGGTTCCCAGAAGCCCAGATCGGGGTCGAATCCCCGCCAACCGGTGAACGACTTGATCACGTTGTAGATCGAATCCATGTCGTCGCCGCGACGGGTGTTGAGCCGGAAGAACTCCGACCACCCCCGCGGGAAGAGCACCATGATCGGCAGGTTCACCACCAGCCATGCCGCCACCGCCGCCGCGGCCGTCTTGCCGACCTCCCGCAGCTTGCCGGTGCGCACCGCCAACACCGCCAGCGGCGCCAACAACAGCAGCGGATACAACTTCGCTGCCACCCCGAGACCGATCAGCGCGCCGGCCAGCACCGGTTTTCGTCGCGCCCACGCGAGCAGCGCACCGGTCGCGAAAGCCGTTGCCAGCGCGTCGAAGTTCGTGAAGATCTGGAAGATCACCAGCGGCGAGGCCGCCACCAGCGCCGCGTCCCACACCCGCCGCGGGCCGGCCAGCCGCGACGTCGCCCACACCGTGACCAGCCACGCCAACGCCAGCCCCAGCGCGGCGATGTTGAAGAACATCACCACTTCGGCGATCACCGGCACCGACACCAGTTTCGTCAGCGCGGTGTAGGTCTTGGCCAATGACATCGCCACGTACTGGTAGATGCCGGTCAACACCGGATATTCCATGTAGCGCACCGCGATGTTGCCGTCGTACTGGATGTGCGGCTGGCCGGTGGCGTCCTTCTCGATCCAGCTCGACTTGTACGGGAACTTGCCGAGGTTCAGCAGTTCGGCGGTGTACAGCGGGACCGTGTCGGAGTAGCAGAGTTGGAAGTAGGCCCGTTGGTTGCTCCAGTCGGCCACCCGCTGATCAGCGGTTCCCGTGCCGGTGGTCTGAAGGCACGCGGCCTTCGTCGAATAGCCGAGCGCCAGGAACACCAGCGCAATGATCAGCATGACCCGCAGCGGGGTCAGGAACCGCTGCCTGCCGATCAGCGCGTGCCTGCCGACCGGCCCGCCGATGACATCGGAGAGCGCGGCGCCGATGGCGTCTGTGCGGCTCGGGAGGTCGCGCTCATCGAAACTTCTGGTGTCGCGAGCGAGCCCTCCCGGCGAAACAGACTGCGGCGCAGCCGTCGTCGGCTCGCCGGTTTCCTCGCCCCCCACCTCGGTCACGGAGGCGGTAGCGGCGCGCCAGGCGCCGGGGGTGCTCCAACGGGTGCGGGCGGCGGCGCTCCGACGGGCGCCGGTGCAGGCGCGGGAACGCCGGGTGCGGGACCGCCAGGTATGGGACCGCCGGGTGCGGGGGCGCCCGGCGGCGGAGCGACCGGGACCGTCGTCGGCGGACCCCACGGAATCGTGATGCCGGGTGCCACTTCGATCGTCGGCTGAATGACGGTCTGCGACGGCGGCGTGATCTCCGTCGAGGGAGCCGTCGTCGACGGCGGCGGCGGCGCCTGAGGAACACCGGCATAGCCGCCGATCTCCTCGGGCTTGGGGAACGACTCGTTCTCGGTGTCCTCCAACGCGCCGTCCATCGTCGCCTTCCAGATGTCCGACGGCAGACCGGATCCGTAAATCGGTGAGCCCCACTGGTTCTCGAGCGGCTTGGTGCCGTCGGTGGTGCCGACCCACACCGCAGTGGACAGCGACGGCGTGTAGCCGACCATCCACGCGTCGCGGTTGCTGTCGGTGTCGCCCAGCTGGTTGGTGCCCGTCTTGGCCGCCGACGGGCGCCCCCCGGCCAGCGCATGACCGTTGGAGTAGGCCGCGATCGGCTGCATCGCCGAGGTCACGTTGTCGGCGACCTTCTTCTCGATCCGCTGCTCACCGGAGTTGTCCTGCTGCGACGCGTCGAACAGCACCTCGCCCTCGGAGTTGACGACCTTCTGCACGAAGTGCGGTTTGTGGTACACCCCGGAGGCGGCCAGCGTGGCGTACGCCGACGCCATGTCAATCACGCGGGACTGGTACTGGCCCAACACGATTCCGTTGTTCGGCGGACCACCCTGCCCGTCCTCGGACAGCGTGTGCTCGACGCCGGGGAAGCTCTCGGCGATACCGGCCTGATGCGCGGCGTCGGCGACGTCCTGCGGACCGTTCTTCAGCTTGAGCATCAACCGGTAGTAGCTGGTGTTCAGTGAACGCTTCAGCGCCTCGGCGATGTTGCACGTGCCGCAACCGCCGCCCTCGACGTTGGTGATCTTGATGCCGTTGACTTCCAGCGGCGAACTGTCGACCTGGGTGCCCAGGCCCATGCCCTGCTGCAGCGCCGCGACCAACGCGAACACCTTGAACGACGACCCCGTCGGGAGACCGGCCTGGGCGAAGTCGAATCCGTTGGCGTCGGTGCCGCCGTAATAGGCCTTCACCCCGCCGGTGCGGGGGTCGATCGACACGATCGCGGTGCGCATGTCGGGGTCCTGACCCTCGAGGTACTCCGAGGCGGCCTCCTCCGCCGCCCGCTGCGCGTTCGGGTCGATGGTCGTGGTGATCTGCAGGCCCTCGGTGTTGAGCGTCTGCTCGTTGATGTCGAACAGCTCGAGCAGTTCCTTCTGCACCTGCCGTTCGATCAGGCCGTTCGGCCCCGTGGTCTGGTTCTGCGAGCGCGCCAGGTCGGGCGGGACCGTCGCCGGGAACACCTGCGCCGCCCGCTCCTCGGGCGACAGCGCGCCGATCTCGACCATGCCGTCGAGCACCCAGTTCCAGCGCGCCGTGGCGCCCTCGAGGTTGACCGCCGGGTCAAGGGCCGACGGCCGCTGGATCAGCGCGGCCAGCAGCGCGCCCTCGGCGACGTTGAGTTGTTCGACCGGCTTGTTGAAGTACGCCTTGGAGGCGGCGGCGATGCCGTAGGACCCGCGACCGAAGTAGATGATGTTCAGGTACGACTGCAGCACTTGGTCTTTGGACCACTCACCGGACATCTTCGTCGAGATGACCAGCTCCTTGGCTTTTCGGATCAGGCCCCCGATGCCGGAGCGCTCGGAACCGACCAGCGCGTTCTTGACGTACTGCTGGGTGATCGTCGAGCCGCCCTGCAGGTCGCCGCCGAACAGGTTGTTCTTGATGGCGCGCGCGAAACCGGTGAACGAGAAGCCCGGGTTCGAGTAGAAGTCGCGGTCCTCGGCGGCCATCACCGCGTTGCGGGCCTGCACCGGGATCTGGTCGATGTTGACGTCGACGCGGTTGCCTTCAGGCGGAACGATTTTCGCGAGCTCGCTGCCGTCGCTGGCCAGGATCGTCGACACCTGGTTGGTGCGAATGTCCCCAGGTTTGGGGACGTCGACGATCATGTAGGCCATCCCGAACGTGATGAGCGGCAACACGATGAACACCGCCGCCGCGATCAGACCGCCGCGACGCACCCACGTCCAGTTGATCTGGCTGGGCAGTCCGCGCCGCGGACCCGACGGGCCGCTCGGAGGTCCGCCCCCACCCGGCGGTCGGGGCGGCGGTGGCGGCGTCGGAGGCTTACGTGTCGGAGTGCCGTCCAGCGCCGCCTTGACGACGTCGACGGGGTCGCGCAGGTGCGGCGGACGGGCTTCGCGCACCGGCGGCAGCACCGAGGTGTGCCGGTCGTCGGGCGGCATCGGCCGTGTCCGGGAATCCGCCGGCGGACGGTGTTGCGGTGCGTCGGCGGACGCGCGTTGCTGTGGTGCGTCGGCGTGGCGCTGTTGCGGTGCATCCCCGGGAGGCTGGCGTCGGCCGGCGTTGGACTTCGGCGCGCTCACGCCATCAGCCCCGTGTCCTGAACGGACCTCGTTGACTGACCGGTCGTGGCGCCCTTCGCTATTCACTGGCTGTGCGCGCCCGTGAGCGCGCGGTTCGAGTGCCGGGCTTTCCCTTCGGTGGCGGGACCGCACCGAGCACGTACGACTTGACCAGGTGATTCCAGCTGCAGGTGCGGCATACCTCCACCACGTGTACGGAGAACTCGTCGTATCGGGATGCCAGCAGGACCAACTCCTCGGCGGTTCGTGCGGAACCCGATACCGGGCCAAGATGGTCGCCGAATACCCACGACACCAGGGTGAGCTGTTCTTTCCGGCAGATCGGACACGTCACCGAACTGGGCTTGCCGTGGAATTTGGCGGCGCGCAGCAGATAGGGATTGGCGTCGCAGACCTCGGAGACGCCGGTGCGTCCCGAATAGACCTCGGCCAGCAGGGACCGTCGCCGAAGTGCGTAGTCCACCACCTGTCGCTGCAATCGCACGAGGACCAGAGTACGTCGGCGATGGGACTACCGGAGCGTGACGGCACGGTCACGCCCCTCTCTAAGGTGTTTGATCTGGACCGACGGCAACAGCAATCGGCCGTATGCGGCGGACTTGAGGAGACTCGATGCTGGACGGGCGCGACTTCGCCCTCGACGGTGGGCCCTCCGGTGAAGGCTCGAGCCGATTCACCCGCGACCTCGGCGAACAGTGGTGCTTCGACGGGCGGGCCTTCGGCGGCTATACCTCCGCACTGGCGCTGGCCGCGATGTTCGCGCACAGTGGTCGGCCGGCGGCGGCGTCGCTGTCGGTGACCTTCGTCGACGCCGGGGCGCCCGGCCCGCTGCAGATCGACGTCCGCAGCATCCGCGGCGGCCGTACCGCCGCGGCAGTCGAGGCCACCATCCGCCAGCGGGAACGCACCATCCTCATCGCGAACAGTTGGTTCGCCGACGGTTGGCTCGGCCCGCCGTCGGTCGACGCACCCGTCCCCTTCGAGCGCTATGCCGTCCCGCTGCCCGAACCGGAGTCGTCGCCCGCGCTGGACTGGATCGGCCAGGAGTATCGGTCGCTGCGGTTCGCCCACCGCCGCGGCCTGGACTATCCGGCCAGCCTCACCCGCTTCGCCGACCGTCGCCCGGAGGTGGCGCTGTGGGTGAGCGCCGACAGCGACTCCCCCGGTGACCCGCTCACCCATCCTCAGATCGCCGATGTCCTGCACGCGGACGCCCACCTCTTCGATGCGCCGGGCAAGGTGAGCGGATTCGTCGACGCCTGGCTGCTGAGTCTGGACCTCAGCCTGGTGTGGCAGCCCGGGGCGCACCTGGTGCCGTCCACGGCATGGCGGCTGCTCGAGGCGCGGGGTTCGGTTGCCAGCGGAGGCGTCTCGGCCTACGGCTCGCTGCGCGACTCGGACGGATCGCTGCTGGCCGTGATGACCTCACAGGGACTCATCCGCTGACTTTTGCTTCTACGATCATCGCGTGGCAGGGCGGCAGACATCGGGAACGCGGGCCAAAGACAGCGACCGCAACGACACGTGCCAGATCCTCGACAGCGCCCTGGCCGAGGGCCAGCTGTCGATGACCGAGCACGGCGAGCGGGTCAAGGCGGCGACGACCGCAACCACGCTCGGCGAACTGCAGGCGTTGGTGGCCGACCTTCAGACCAACAACGCCCCTGTGCAACTGCCCACGCTGAAGAAGCCACGGGCACTGCCCATGGCCGGCAGCGGCTGGGGTCTGCGTCTCGCGGTGGCCGGTGTGCTGGTGGTGCTCGGCATCGCGATCGGATGGGGTCTCTACGGCAACACCCCGTCGCCGCTGAACTTCACCTCCGACCCGGGTGCGAAGTCCGACGGCATCACCCCGGTGGTGCTGACCCCGCCCAAGCAGTTGCACTCGCTCGGCGGGCTGACGGGTCTGCTCGAACAGATGAAGCAGCGGTTCGGCGACACCAACGGCTACCGGCTCATCGTCTATCCGGATTACGCGTCGTTGACCCGGCCGGATCCGAACGAGGAGCGCCGCGAACTGATCTACACCTACCGCGGCGGCTGGGACGATCCCTCGTCGTCCTCGAAGACCAGCGGTGCCGTCGAGGTCGACCTGGGCAAGTTCGACGCCAAGGCGGTCGTCGGCGTTCTGCGCGGCGCCCCGGAGACGCTCGGTATGAAGCCGGCCGACGTCAAGAGCACCTACCTGTCCATCGATCCGGCCACCGACCCGACCACCCCCGGTGCGCTGTCGATCGACGTCTACGTGTCCAGCGACTACGGCAGCGGCTACATCGAGCTGGCAGGTGACGGCACGGTCAAGCAGATCAACTACCCCAACTGAGGCCCGCAGCGTTCGCGCGACGGTAACCCAACGTTCGCGCCGAATATATCGGCGCGATACTATGGTGCGAGGTGTCGAACCGCCGTAACGGACGAGCAAAGGAGGTGTTCTCGGTGTTGGAACTGGCCATCCTGGGACTCCTGCAGGAATCGCCCATGCACGGCTACGAACTTCGCAAGAGATTGACGGGGTTGCTCGGCGCCTTCCGCGCGTTTTCGTACGGATCGCTGTATCCCGCCTTACGGCGCATGCAGAACGACGGCCTGATCGTCGAGGACGCTGCGCCGGACGGCACCCCGAAGATGCGCCGGGCGCGACGCGTCTACCAGCTCACCGAGAAGGGCAAGCAGCGCTTCTCCGAACTGGTGGCCGACACGGGCCCACAGAACTTCTCCGACGACGGATTCGGTGTCCATCTCGCCTTCTTCAACCGCACCCCGGCCGAGGCCCGGATGCGGATCCTGGAGGGGCGTCGTCGTCAGGTGGAGGAACGCCGCGAGGGTCTGCGTGAAGCCGTTGCGCGGGCTAGCAGCTCCATCGACAGGTACACCCGGCAGCTTCATCAGCTGGGGTTGGAGTCGAGCGAGCGCGAGGTGAAGTGGCTCAACGAGCTGATAGCGGCGGAACGTCTGAGCCAGGGGCGCTCAGACAACACTGTGCAGCCCTAGGCAGAACCGAACCAACTACGACAGGGATTACGAAGGGAAGAGACGTCATGTCATCCAACGGAGAGGTGCGGGTCGCGATTGTCGGCGTGGGCAACTGCGCGTCCTCGCTCGTACAGGGCGTGCAGTACTACCACGATGCCGACGAGACGGCGACCGTGCCCGGCCTGATGCATGTGCGCCTCGGCCCCTACCACGTGCGCGACGTCAAGTTCGTCGCCGCCTTCGACGTCGACGCCAAGAAGGTCGGCTTCGACCTGTCCGAGGCGATCTTCGCGTCGGAGAACAACACCATCAAGATCGCCGACGTGCCGCCGCTGAACGTCACCGTGCAGCGCGGTCCGACCCTCGACGGCATCGGCAAGTACTACGCCGACACCATCGAGGTCTCCGACTCCGACCCGGTCGACGTCGTCAAGGCGCTCAAGGACGCCGAGGTCGACGTCCTGGTGTCCTACCTTCCGGTCGGCTCGGACGAGGCCGACAAGTTCTATGCCCAGTGCGCGATCGACGCCGGCGTGGCGTTCGTCAACGCGCTGCCGGTGTTCATCGCCTCCGACCCGGAGTGGGCCAAGAAGTTCGCCGACGCCGGCGTCCCGATCGTCGGCGACGACATCAAGAGCCAGATCGGTGCGACGATCACCCACCGCGTGATGGCCAAGCTGTTCGAGGACCGCGGCGTGCAGCTCGACCGCACCATGCAGCTCAACGTCGGCGGCAACATGGACTTCCTCAACATGCTCGAGCGCGAGCGGCTGGAGTCGAAGAAGATCTCCAAGACCCAGGCCGTCACCTCCAACCTGCAGCGCGAGTTCAAGACCAAGGACGTGCACATCGGCCCGTCCGACCACGTCGGCTGGCTCGACGACCGCAAGTGGGCCTACGTCCGGCTCGAGGGCCGCGCATTCGGTGACGTGCCGCTGAACCTGGAGTACAAGCTCGAGGTGTGGGATTCGCCGAACTCGGCCGGCGTCATCATCGACGCGGTGCGCGCGGCGAAGATCGCGCTCGATCGCGGCATCGGCGGCCCCGTCGAGGCGGCCTCGGCCTACCTGATGAAGAGCCCGCCCAAGCAGCTGCCCGATGATGTGGCCCGGGCGCAGCTCGAGACCTTCATCGAGGGCTGACCCTCCTTCGTCGATACCGAAACCGACGTTTTGGCGGATTTGTGCGAGTGCGGACCGCCACTACGTCGGTTTCGGCGTTTTGTAGGGTCACCTGATGACCGACATCTCGCCTGACGACGAACTGGCTGCGCTCGACGAGCTCACCTTCCTGCGGGAAAACGCGCGCCAGGCCGGTGTCGAGGCGGTGCCGTCGGTGAAGCGTATCGACGCAGGACCGATCAGCTCCTTGAAGTTCGGCGATGCGCCGCCGAGGGTGGTGTTCCTGCACGGCGGCGGACAGAACGCGCACACCTGGGACACCGTGATCGTCGGCCTGGGCGAGCCGGCGCTGGCCATCGACCTGCCCGGGCACGGCCGGTCGGCGTGGCGCGAGGACGGCGACTACGGCCCGAAGAACAACGCCGTCGCGATCGAACCCGTCGTCCGCTCACTGGCTTCCGACGCGTCACTGGTGGTGGGCATGTCGCTGGGCGGCTTGACGGCGTTGCGTCTGGCCGTCGCGGCGCCCGACCTGGTGCGCAGGCTGGTGCTGGTCGACGTGACACCGTCGGCGCCCGAACGGCACACCCAGATGACCGAGGCCCAGAAGGGCACTGTCGCTCTGGTGCAGGGTGATCGCATCTTCCCCTCGTTCGAGGCGATGCTGGAGAAGACGGTCGCTGCGGCACCACACCGCGACCGGGAATCGTTGCGGCGCGGCGTGTTCCACAACGCCAAGCGGCTCGACGATGGCACCTGGACCTGGCGCTACGACGAGATGCGCGGGGGCGAAGGCTTCGAGGGGTTGTGGGACGACGTCCCGCGGCTGGAGGTGACGACGACGTTGGTGCGCGGCGCCAACTCGTTCTTCGTCAACGACGACGATGCCGCCGAGTTCGCCCGCCGCGCACCGGGATTCAAGGATGTTCAGATGGTCGAGGATTCCGGACACTCGGTGCAGAGCGATCAGCCGGGCAAGTTGATCGAAATCCTGCGGGCGGTTCTCGCGGAGTAGCTCGGGTGGCGCGAGCGACCGCCTTTGTACGCGGATCGGCGGCGTGTCGCGCACAGACACGGTCGCTCGCGCGGTGGGGGTGGTGACGCTGCGTACGGTTGAGGGGTGAGCTATCCGATCCGTGTCGGCGTGCAACTGCAGCCGCAGCACTCCCCGAAGTACAGCCATATCCGCGACGCGGTCCGACGGTGCGAAGACCTCGGTGTCGACGTCGCGTTCAACTGGGACCACTTCTTTCCGCTCTACGGCGATCCCGACGGTGCCCACTACGAATGCTGGACCATGCTTGGCGCCTGGGCCGAGCAAACGTCGCGCATCGAGATCGGTGCGCTGGTGACCTGCAACTCGTACCGCAACCCCGAGCTGCTGGCAGACATGGCGCGCACCGTCGACCACATCAGCGACGGCCGCCTGATCCTGGGCATCGGTTCGGGTTGGAAGCAGAAGGATTACGACGAGTACGGCTACGAGTTCGGCACCGCAGGCAGCCGGCTCGACGACCTCGCCGAGGCGATGCCACGCATCACGTCGCGTCTTTCCAAGCTCAACCCGCAGCCCACCCGCGACATCCCCGTCCTGATCGGCGGCGGTGGTGAGAGGAAGACGCTGCGTCTGGTCGCCGAGTACGGCGACATCTGGCACAGCTTCTCCGACAGTGGCGAATACCCGCGCAAGGCCGAGGTTTTGGCGGGCCACTGCGCCGACGTGGGCCGCGATCCGAACGCCATCGAGCGCTCGGCCGGCGTGTCGGGAAAGACGGCCGAGAGGTTGATCGGCGAGGCCGAGGCGCTCGCCGACCTCGGCGTCACGATGCTGACCGTCGGGGTCAACGGACCCGACTACGACCTGTCCGAAGCCGAGGCGTTGGTCCGGTGGCGTGACCGTCGTCGAAACGAAGCCGGCTGAACCGGCGTAACCCCTCCCGGCGGGGCGTGGTGCGTGAGAGACTGTCGCCGCCATGCCCAAAAAGTATGGGGTCAAGGAAAAAGACCTTGTGGTCGCGCACGTCGTGAACCTGGTCCTGACCGGCAAGCTCCGGTCTGGTGATCGGATCGACCGCAACGAGATCGCACAAGACCTCGGTTTGTCGCGCGTGCCGATACAAGAGGCCGTCGTGCAGATGGAACACGACGGCATCTTGTCCACCCGCTATCACCGCGGTGCCTTCGTCGAACGCTTCGACGAGGCGTTCGTGCGCGAGCACCACGAGCTGCACGGCTTCCTGACCGGCATGGCGTCGGCGCGCGCGGCCGCCGAACCGGATCCCGGCGTTCTCGACCGACTGGGCGCGCTGACCGACACGTTGCGCGGTACCCGGGACTCGCGCGTCTTCTATGACGCCGCATGGCAGTACCGCACCGTGATCACCGACTCTTACGCCGGCCCGCGACTGACGGCGTTGATCCGGTCGGTGCAGGCCTTCACGCCTCGAGCGTTCTGGGTGACGTACCTGAGCGATCACGACGAGATGCTGCCCTTCTACGAGGACGAGACCGCCGCGATCCGCGGCGGCGACGAGGAGGCCGCCCGCAACGCCTGCATCGCCCGCAGCGAGACGATGGGGCGCATCATGGTCACCGAACTGGTCCGACGGGGTGTGCTGCGCGGGGCGGGCGCCTCGCCTGTGACGTTCTGATCGAGCCCAACCCGGCGAACGTGGCGCCTTGACCGATACCTTGCACAGATGACCCCGTTCGCGCGGTTCTGCAAGCTCTTGGTGGTCGCGCTCGTCGCGATGCTGGTGACCGGTACCGGTCTGGCCGGACCCGTAAACGCCAACGTCGACCAGTGCACACCCCCCGGGATCGGGAGCGCCAGCGCCCTTCCGACCAACCTCGCCGCGGCGGCAGCCGGGCCCGACGAGGACCGGTACACCACGCCATCCGTAGTGCCCCTCGCGGCGGTGGACGTCGATGCGCTGGGGCTGATCCAGCCGGGCACGCTGACCGTCGGCACCTTGTCGGACGCGCCACCGAGCATCTGCATCGACTCGGCCGGTCAGTTCACCGGCTTCGACAACGAGGTGCTGCGCGCGGTCGCCGACAAGCTGGGGCTGCGGATCAACTTCGTCGGCACCGAGTTCTCCGGGCTGCTGGCGCAGGTGGCTGCGCGACGCTTCGATGTCGGGTCCTCCTCGATCACCACGACCGAAGAGCGCCGCCGCACGGTCGGTTTCACCAACGGCTATGACTTCGGCTACTTTTCGCTCGTCGTACCCACCGGGTCGCCGATCACCGGGTTCGACAAACTGGCGCCCGGCCAGCGCATCGGCGTGGTGCAAGGCACTGTGCAGGAGTCCTACGTCATCGACACCCTGGGCCTGCAGCCGGTCAAGTACCCCGACTACAACACCGTCTACGCCAGCCTGAAGACCCGGCAGATCGACGCCTGGGTGGCCCCGTCCCAGCAGGCGTCGGGAACCGTGCAGCCCGGCGATCCGGCCGAGATCATCGAAAACACCTTCAGCTTGGACAATTTCATCGCGTGGGCGGTGGCCACCGAGAACCGCCCGCTCATCGACGCGTTGAACTCCGGGCTGGACGCCGTGATCGCCGACGGCACCTGGGCGCGGCTGTACTCCGAATGGGTACCGCGGGCGCTGCCGCCCGGGTGGAAGCCAGGCTCCAAGGCGGCTCCGCCGCCGCAACTGCCGGACTTCAACGCCATCGCCGCCGAGAACCAGCAGCCTTCGACCGGTCCCGCAGCGCCGAAATCGACTCTGGCGCAACTGAAAGACTCGTTCCTGAACTGGGACCTGTACCGGCAGGCGGTTCCCGACCTGTTGAAGACCGGCCTGCCGAACACGTTGATCCTGACCGTCAGCGCAGCCGTCATCGGCCTGGTGCTGGGGATGCTGCTGGCGGTCGCGGGGATCTCGCGGCACCGCTGGCTGCGGTGGCCGGCGCGGGTCTACACCGACATCTTCCGTGGCCTGCCCGAGGTGGTCATCATCTTGTTGATCGGACTCGGGGTGGGGCCCATCGTGGGCGGGCTGACCGGCAACAACCCCTTCCCACTGGGCATCGCCGCGCTGGGCCTGATGGCCGCGGCCTACGTCGGGGAGATCTTCCGTTCCGGTATCCAGAGCGTCGAGCCCGGACAGATGGAAGCCTCACGCGCACTTGGCTTCTCGTACACCGCATCGATGCAGCTGGTCGTGGTCCCCCAGGGTGTGCGGCGGGTGCTGCCCGCGCTGATGAACCAGTTCATCTCGCTGCTGAAGGCCTCGTCGCTGGTCTACTTCCTCGGGCTGGTGGCCGATCAACGTGAGCTGTTCCAGGTCGGACGCGACCTCAACGCGCAGACCGGCAACCTGTCACCGCTGGTGGCCGCGGGCTTCTTCTATCTGATGCTGACCGTGCCGCTGACGCATCTGGTCAACTACATCGACAACCGGTTGCGACGCGGGCGAAAACCCTCCGAGGAGGACCCGCTTCCGATGGCGACGTCTCAGGAGATGATCTGATGAGTGCGTCCGGTTTCGATCCGGTGTCGTTGAGCGCCAACGACATCCATCTTTCGTTCGGCCCCAACCCGGTGCTGCGCGGGGTGGATATCGACGTGCCTGCGGGCAGCACCACCGCGGTGATCGGGCCGTCGGGGTCGGGCAAGTCCACCCTGCTGCGGACGTTGAACCGGCTGTACGAGCCCGACCGCGGCGACATCCTGCTCGACGGTCGCTCGGTGCTCGCCGACAACCCCGACCAGTTGCGCCAACGCATCGGGATGGTCTTCCAGAACTTCAACCTGTTCCCGCACCGCAGCGTGCTGGACAACGTGACCCTCGCGCCGCGCAAGCTCAAACGGCTCAGCGCCGAGGAGGCCCGCGAGCTCGGGCTGGCGCACCTGGAGCGCGTCGGCCTGCGCAACAAGGCCGACGTGCGGCCGACGACGCTGTCCGGTGGGCAGCAGCAGCGGGTGGCGATCGCGCGGGCGTTGGCGATGGCGCCGCAGGTGATGTTCTTCGACGAGGCGACCTCTGCGCTCGACCCGGAGTTGGTCAAGGGCATCCTCGCGCTGATCGCCGACCTCGGCGCCGACGGCATGACCATGGTGGTGGTGACCCACGAGATGGGCTTCGCCCGATCGACCTCCGATGCCGTGGTGTTCATGGATCACGGCAGGGTCGTCGAAGCCGGACCGCCGGAGCAGATCTTCGATGCGGCCGAAACCGAACGTCTGCAGCGGTTCCTCTCGCAGGTGCTGTGACCGGGCCTTCGACGACTTTGAACTAACGCGTCCGTCACGCAACCTGGCATCGCCTGACAGGTTAGACTGCCGAAATTATGGCGGAAGTCGTAGAACCGCAGGTCGCGGAGCTGTCAGGAGAGCTGCAGCGGGTTCTGTCCCGCGTGTTCTCCGTGCTGCGTCGCAGCGACACCGGCCGCGCCGACGCGGGAGACCTCACGTTGGCCCAGCTGTCGATCCTGCTCACGCTGCTGGAGCAGGGCCCGATGCGGATGACCGACCTGGCCGCCCACGAGCGTGTCCGCACGCCCACGACCACGGTGGCGATCCGCCGCCTGGAGAAGCTGGGCCTCGTCAAGCGCTCGCGCGACCCGTCCGACCTGCGGGCGGTGCTCGTCGACATCACCCCGGAGGGTCGCGCCCAGCACCAGGAGGCCCTCGAGGTTCGGCGCGCGCATCTGGCCAGCCTGCTGTCGCGGTTGAGCCCGGAGGACATCGAGACTTTGACCAAGGCCATCGACCCGCTTGAGCGGCTGGCCGAGTAGTGGGCTAACCGAGCCAGTCCAGGACCGCGGCCGCCGTCCACGACTGCTGCATGCTGCCCAGTGGCTCGCCGGTGAAGGGTTCGTAGTATTCGGCAAACGTCCCGTCGCTGGCCTGGCGCAGTCCCTCCTGGCGCAATAGACGCGCGCGTTCGGCCCAGCCGCGGCGCGCGAAGCACCACGAGAACAGCCACGTCATCACCGGCCACACCGGCCCGCGCCAGTATTCGCGCGGGCGGAATTCGCGCGACACCGGCGAGGTGGACGGAATGCAGGCGTACTTGAGGTCGGGGTGAGCGCAGAAGCGTGGGCCCTCCAGCAGCTTCACCAGCGTGCGTTCCTTGTCGTGGGGCAGACCGCCGCACAACAGCGGGGCGAACTGCGCGACCGTTTCGGTGGCCACCCACTTGCCGGTTCGCACGTCGAAATCCCGTGCTGCGCCTGTTCTTTCGTCCGTGGTGTCGATGACGCCGTCACGGAACCGCTGACCCCACGCGTAGAGGTCGCGGACGTCGGCGCGGGGGCGGCCGTAGTCCTCGCCGATCTCTGCGAGCACGTCGCAGGCGACCGCGAGGATAGCTGAGACGAAGACGTCCTCGACCGCGAAACTCATGACCTTGGGCAGCAATTCGTCGTCGTAGCGCGCCGACTTCATCTCCTCGAGCAGCCACAAGTAGCGGTCGTACTCGAGGTCGGACGGGCGCTGGGTCGCGTCGGTGACGATCGTGTTGTCCTCGCGCTGGTACTCGGGCACGTTGCCCGGAATCACGTTGGCATAGGCGCTGTCCCAGCGTGGGGAGTTGTCCATACCGGATTCCCAGCCGTGGTACAGCGTGACGCGGCCGTGTTCTTTCGGGTCGCGGGCCTCGGCGAGCCAGCGGTGCCACTTGACGAGGTCGGACCAGCGGCGGTCCAGGAACGCCTCGGCCACAGCGCGGGTGGAGCGGCCGCGGGTGCGGGCGTGATCGAGGATTCGCTGCACGGCGATCGCATGCACCGGCGGCTGGGTGATACCGGACGTGTGCCGGTTGCGGGGTGCGTGCGCGGCCAGTGCGGACGTGGCCCAGCGTGCCGGGCCGGGAAAGTAGCCGTCGACACCGTTGGCGAAGACGATGTGCGGGATCATCCCGTTGGTCCACTGCGCCGAGAGCAGGGTGTCGAGTTCAACGACCGCGCGCTCGACGCTCAGCGGGGCCAGCCCGATCGCCACGAACGCCGCGTCCCAGCTCCACATGTGCGGGTACAGCAGCGGCGCCGCGGTGGTCATGGTGCCCAGGTCGTTACCCCGCAGCAGGTACGCGGCGCGGGCCGCGAGTTGGGTGGGCGCAAAGCTGTGGTCGGGTGGCATCCGTTCCATGATGCGACGCTTCGCCGCCGAACGCAGGTCGGTAGGGTTTCGACATGCCGACCGCGATGATCACGGGTGCCTCACGGGGGCTCGGGACGGCGATCGCCACGGCGCTCGCCGACAGCCACACGCTGTTTCTGGCCGGGCGACCGTCGGCGGCGCTCGACGAGGTTGCCGCGCAGTTCGGCGCGACCACGTGGCCGATCGACCTGGCTGACGTCTCCGGTATCGAGGCCGCGGTCGAGCCGATCGTCGAGCTCGACGTGCTGATCCACAATGCCGGGGTGGCGTTCCCTGGCCGGGTCGCCGAGTCCACCGTCGACGAGTGGCGCACCTCCATGGAGGTCAATGTCATTGGCGCGGTTGCCCTTACGCTCGCGCTGTTGCCAGCGTTGCGGGCCGCAGGCGGACACGTGCTGTTCGTGAACTCGGGGTCGGGGATCAACGCGTCGCCGGGATTGGCGTCGTATTCGGCCAGCAAGTTCGCCTTGCGGTCGTTCGCCGACTCGCTGCGGGCCGATGAGCCGTCGCTGCGTGTGACGTCGGTGCACCCGGGCCGGATCGCCACGGAGATGCAAGAGGGTCTGGTCGCCTACGAGGGCGGGGAGTACGACCCGTCACGGTTTCTGAGCCCGCAGAGTGTGGCGAAGGTGATCGCCGATGCGGTGCACACGCCGCCGGACGCCCACATGCACGAGGTCATCGTCCGCCCCCGCTAGTAGTTCGGTGATTTCGGTGTAGTTTGTCGCGGGAGGCGCAACCAGCTACATCGAAATCGCCGATTTGATGAGCGCTATCACGCGATCGGGGTACTCCGTGAGGTCGAGCCAGGTGAAGCGCAGCACCTGCCACCCCAGAAGGGTTATGTGGTTCTGTCGCACCCGATCCTGATGGAACTCGTCAGAACCGATATGGAACGCTAAGCCGTCAACTTCGATGGCGACCTTCGGGCCCTTAAATCCCACGTCGACGCGATATCTACCCACCGGGTAGTTCGCTTGCCACCCGGTGATCCTGGCTTCCCGGAGTAGCCTGAGCAGCAGCCGCTCGGCCGTCGATCGCGCGCCGTCCGACGCCGCCTGCAGAAGTACGCGCGCCGCGGGTGAACCGTAGCGGCCCTTGTTGCGGAGTTGGGCGCGCCACAAATCCCGCAGCGCTACATCCGCCTGGAGTGCGCGATCCATGATCTTTGCGCCATCGCGAGTCCGGACGGCGGCCTCAAGAACGGTCAATGGTCGGGAAGTGACGCGTAGCCCCTTGCATTCGACGATGTCCTCGGATGCAAGGTTCCGGCGGCGCAACCTCACGCCTCTGGGAGCTCGGCCGCTGCCGTTGCGAGGCATGGTGACTTCAACGATATTCGGTGCGAAACGGGTGAGGCTGTGCCACCACGCAGCTGTCAATCCGCTCGCGACGGCGGTCTCCCCGCAACTCCACACCCCGACGCGTATACGCGCGGCGTCACTGAATGGACGGTCGTCGACGAAGAAGACGCCGCGTGCGCACTGCCGCCACAGTCCGGACCGCACGCGCCTGTGAACTGCGGACCTGCTCATCCCCATGAGGCGAGCCTGGCTGAGCGTCAGAACACCATCGTGCCGACGGAGATGATCGTTGAGCACTTAGTGATGGACGCGACAACCGCTCCTCCGGTTCCCGGTGCCGCTATTTCGGTGTCAATGGTTGCGCCAGTCGCAACCAACGACACCGAAATCGCGCGTTAGACGACGATGTTGACGAGGCGGCCGGCCACCACGATCACCTTCTTCGGCGTCGCGCCGTTGATGAACGCCTGAACCTTCTCGTCGGCCAACGCGGCGGCCTCCAGCGCATCGGCGTCCGCGTCCGCCGCGACCGTCACCCGCCCGCGCACCTTCCCGTTTACCTGGACGGGGTACTCGACGGTGTCCTCGACCAGATACTGCGGGTCGGCCACCGGGAACGGACCCTGCGCCAGCGACGATTCGTGACCCAGCCGACGCCACAGCTCCTCGGCCAGATGCGGGGCGAGCGGGGCGACCATCAACACCAGCGGCTCCAACGCCGCGCGCGCCGTCACCCCCTCCTTTGTCAGGTGGTTGGTGTACTCGATCAGTTTGGCCGCCGCGGTGTTGTTGCGCAGGCTCGTGTAATCGTCGGACACTCCGGCGATGGTGCGGTGCAACAACTTCAGCGTCGGCTCGTCGATCGCCTCGTGTTCGGCGACGCGGTTGGCGCCGGTCTCCTCGTCGACCACCAGGCGCCACACCCGCTGCAGGAACCGGTGTGCGCCGACGACGTCCTTGGTGGCCCACGGCCGCGACGCCTCCAGTGGGCCCATCGACATCTCGTAAACGCGAAGCGTGTCCGCACCGTAGTTGTCGCAGATCTCGTCGGGCGACACCGAGTTCTTCAGGCTCTTGCCGATCTTTCCGAACTCCTGGTAGACCTCGATCTCACCGTCGAGGGCCTGCCAGTAGAACTTGCCTTCCCGCTCAACCACTTCCGCCGCGGGCACGTATGCGCCGCGGGAGTCGGTGTAGGCGAACGCCTGGATGTAGCCCTGGTTCACCAGCCGGCGATACGGCTCAGAAGAGCTGACGTGGCCGAGGTCGTAGAGCACCTTGTGCCAGAACCGCGCGTACAGCAGGTGCAGCACCGCGTGCTCGACGCCGCCGACGTACAGGTCGACACCACCCGGGTCGTCGGCGCCGTGTTCGAGGGGCCGCGGCCCCATCCAGTAGGCCTCGTTCTCCTTGGCGCACAACTCCTCTGAGTTGTGCGGGTCGGTGTAGCGCAGCTCGTACCAGGAGCTGGCGGCCCACTGCGGCATCACGTTGGTGTCGCGGGTGTAGCGCTTGAGCCCGTCGCCGAGATCCAGCTCTACGTTCACCCAGTCGGTGGCCTTGCCCAGCGGCGGCGACGGCTCACTGTCGGCGTCGTCTGGGTCGAACAGCACCGGCGAGTAGTCGGGTACGTCGGGCAGCTCGACCGGCAGCGCGGACTCCGGCAGCGCGTGCGCGCGGCCGTCCTCGTCGTAGACGATCGGGAACGGCTCGCCCCAATACCGCTGACGCGCGAAAAGCCAATCCCGAAGTTTGTATTCGACGCGCTCACGGGCGCGGCCCTCTGCCGCCAGCCGCGCGGTGATGGCCTCCTTCGCCGAGGCCACGCTCAGCCCGTTGAGGTAGTCGGAGTTGACGATCTCGCCTTCTCCGGTGTAGGGGTCCTGCGAAACATCGCCGCCGGCAACGACTTCGACGATCGGCAGCGCGAACTCGGTCGCGAATTCCCAATCGCGCTGGTCATGTCCCGGCACCGCCATGATGGCTCCGGTGCCGTAGCCCAGCAGAACGTAGTCGGCGATGAAGATCGGAACGCGTTGACCGTTGGCGGGATTCGTCGCATACGCGCCGACGAACACACCGGTCTTGATCCTGTTCTCCTGCCGCTCCAGGTCCGACTTGGCCGCGATCGCAGCACGGTAGGCGGCGACGGCTTCAGCGGGCGTCGCGGCGCCGTACGTCCACCGCTCGTCGACACCGGCCGGCCACTGGTCGCCCACCAGCCTGTCGACCAGTTCATGTTCGGGCGCCAGCACCATGTACGTCGCGCCGAACAATGTGTCGGGGCGGGTGGTGAACACCTCGATGTCCCCGGCGTCGGTGCCGAACAGGACGGACGCCCCCGTCGACCGGCCGATCCAGTTGCGCTGCATGGTCTTGACCTTCTCCGGCCAGTCCAGCAGTTCGAGGTCGTCGAGCAGGCGATCGGAATATGCGGTGATGCGCATCATCCACTGTCGCAACCGTTTACGGAACACCGGGAAGTTTCCGCGCTCGCTGCGACCGTCGGAGGTGACCTCCTCGTTGGCCAGTACCGTGCCCAACCCCGGACACCAGTTCACCAGCGAGTCGGACTGATACACCAGCCGATAAGAGTCGATGACGTCGGCGCGCTCACCCTTCGACAAGTCCTTCCACGACCGGCCGTCGCCGAGGCTGCGCGTACCCGACTCGAACTGCTCGACCAGCTCCGCGATCGGCCGGGCCTTCTGTGCGGTCGGGTCGAACCACGCGTTGTAGATCTGCAGGAAGATCCATTGCGTCCACTTGTAGTAGTCGACGTCGGTGGTGGCGAAGCTTCGGCGCGAGTCGTGACCGAACCCCAGCCGGCCGAGCTGGCGCCTGAAGTTGACGATGTTGGCCTCGGTGCGAATCCGGGGATGCGTCCCGGTCTGGATGGCGTACTGCTCGGCAGGCAGGCCGAACGCGTCAAAACCCAAGGCGTGCAACACGTTATGCCCGGTCATCCGGAAGTACCTGGCGTAGACGTCGGTCGCGATGTAACCGAGCGGGTGCCCGACGTGCAGGCCTTCACCCGACGGATACGGGAACATGTCCAGGACGAACATCTTGTCCGGGGGCACCGGCGAACCGTCGGCGGGCGCCAGGGACCCGACGGGGTTCGGCACGTGGAAGGTCCCCGCGTCGGCCCACCGCTGCTGCCAGGTGCGCTCGATCTGCCCGGCCAGCTCCGCGGTGTAGCGGTGCTGCGGGGTGTCTGTGGTCGGCGCGTCTGTCACGTGAACAGGGTATAAGGACCGATATCCGCCGTGCTTCGGCCACGGGTCGGTCTCGGTTGCATTGCGGGGAAGTCAGAACACGGTTGCAGGTCGGTTCCGACGCTGGTCGCCGTGCTTCACGGGTCGATACAGTCAGCGCCTGACCTCTTCCCGTGCAGTTCGGAAGGACCGACGCAGATGATCGAGATCGCCCCTCGCTGGCGGATATTGGCCGCAAGTGTGGCCACCGCCACCGCCGGCGTCCTCGGCTTCGCGGGCACGACCGCATCGGCCGAACCTCTCGTTCCGCAGCCACCCCAGCCCGCGTTGCCCACGGTCACGCAGACCGTCACGGTCACACCGAACGCCCAGCCCCTGACCCAACAGGGGGTGACCGCACCGGGTGTGACGTCTGCCACCGCGGGGACCCCGGCCGGCGCGGCGGCCCGAGCCGGCGCAGCAACTCCGGCGGGCGCGGCGACTCCGGCAGGCGCGACTCCCGGTGCGGCGATGCCGGCGGGAGCGGCGGCGCCCGCCGGTACCGCGACGGCACCTGCCGGAACCGCGGCCCCGGGCCTGGCCGCCCAACCCGTCCCCCCGGCGCCGGTCGCGACGATCATGCCCGCCACCTCCGGCACGCTCACCGAGTTCTTCGCCGACAAGGGAGTGAAACTCGAGCCGCAAAACAGCCGCGACTTCAAGGCCCTCACCATCGTGCTGCCAATGCCGCGCGGGTGGGAGCACGTCCCGGACCCGAACGTCCCCGATGCGTTCGCGGTGATCGCGGACCGGGTCGGCGGCAACGGGTTGTACACCTCGAACGCTCAGGTCGTGGTGTACAAGCTCGTCGGCGACTTCGACCCCAAAGAGGCGATCAGCCACGGCTTCATCGACAGTCAGCAGCTGCCCGCATGGCGCAGCACCGACGCGTCGCTGGCCGAGTTCGGCGGCATGCCGTCGGCGTTGATCGAGGGAACCTACCGCGAGAACAACATGACGCTGAACACCTCGCGGCGTCACGTCATCGCCGCCGCCGGACCGGACAAGTATCTGGTGTCGCTGTCCGTCACCACGAGCGTCGACCAGGTTGTTCCGGCCGCTGAGGCCACGGACGCAATCGTCAACGGTTTCCGGGTCACGGTCCCCGGGGCGCCCGCCGCAGCACCCCCCGCTGCGCCTGCCGCCCCCGGCG
>NZ_NKCN01000034.1 GCF_002245535.1 Mycobacterium lehmannii
CAAACAGACACCAAAAACTGGCATCAAAAAACACCACACCCACAAACGGGAAAACAGGGCATGGCAAAAAACAACAACAAACAAAAACCACCAAACACACTATTGAGTTCTCAAACAACACACCCGCTTTTGGGGCAACCCTGCCAGTCTATACCGATCTGGACAGAGACGTCAAACCCCGTCCGCCAGTCCGATTGGCCTGGGGCCGTGGGCTTCTCACAAGAGGATACGCCAGTTCCGAACAAACCCCAAAGCGGGTCCCGGGGCCAGGGACACAGTTCGCGGCAGCCCGGCGGTGCCGGTCAGGCTACGCGCTCGATTTCGGCGCCCAAGCTCTGGAGATTCTCGACAAACAGCGGATAACCGCGGTCGATGTGGAAGACGTCGTGGACCTCGGTATCGCCGTCGGCGACCAGCCCGGCCAGGACGAGCCCGGCACCGGCCCGGATATCGGACGACCAGACGGGCGCACTGGAGAGCTGCGGGATACCCCTGACCACCGCGTGATGGCCGTCGGTCCTGGCATCGGCTCCCAGGCGCACCATTTCCTCGACGAATCGGAAGCGGGCTTCGAAGACGTTCTCCGTGATCATCGACGTGCCGTCGGCGATCGACGCCAGGGCGATCGCCATCGGCTGCAGGTCCGTCGGGAAACCGGGGAACGGAAGCGTCGCGACGTTCACCGCCTTCGGACGCTCGTACTGGACCACCCGGAACCCGTCGTCGGACTGCGTCACGGTGGCGCCGGCGTCGTGCAGCTTGTGCAGGACCAGCTGCAGGTGCTGCGGGTCCACGCCGGTCACGGAGATATCGCCGTGCGTCATCGCGGCGGCGATCCCCCACGTCGCCGCCACGATCCGGTCGCCGATCACCCGGTGCTCGGTCGGATGCAGCCGGTCAACGCCGGTGATCGTCATCGTCGGGGTGCCCGCGCCGGAAATCTGGGCGCCCATCTGGTTGAGCATCGCGCAGAGATCGACGACGTCGGGTTCGCGCGCGGCATTGTGGATGGTCGTGACACCCTCGGCGACGACGGCCGCCATCAGAATATTCTCGGTGGCACCGACGGAGGGAAACTCCAGCTGGATCTCGGCGCCGCGGAGGTGGTCGGCCTCGGCCACCACACAACCGTGCTCGATGTTGCACCGCGCACCCAGCTGGCGCAGGCCGGCCTGATGCATGTCCAACGGTCGCGACCCGATCGCGTCGCCGCCCGGCAGCGCGACTTTGGCTCGCTTGCACCGGCCGACGAGCGGCCCCAATACGCACACTGAAGCGCGGAATTGACGAACGGCGGCAAAGTCGGCGTCGTACTTGGGTTCGTCGGGCGAGGTGATCCGGACGACGTCGCCGTTCAGCTCGACGGTGGCCCCGAGACCCCGCAGCACCTCGGCCATCAGTGGTACGTCGAGGATGTCCGGGCAATTCGTGATCGTGCTGGTGCCTTCAGCCAGCAGGGTCGCGGCCATCAGCTTCAAGACGCTGTTCTTTGCTCCCCCGACGGCAACTTCGCCAGATAACCGGTTTCCGCCGGTCACCACGAATCGCTCGCTCACGCGGGTAAGTCTAAACAGCGCCGCGGGCCATGTCAGTTTCCTCGGCCACGGGTTCCGGTACGGTTTGACCATGGCGGTCCATCTCACCCGGATATACACGCGTACGGGCGATGACGGCACCACGGGCCTGAGCGATTTCAGCAGGGTGTCAAAGAATGACGCCCGCCTCGTGGCGTATGCCGACTGCGACGAAGTCAACGCCGCCATCGGCGTTGCCATCGCCCTGGGAAGTCCCACCGAGCAAACGTCGAAGGTGCTCAAGCAAATTCAGAACGACCTCTTCGATGCGGGCGCTGACCTTTCGACTCCGGTGGTCGAGAACCCCGAACACCCGCCGCTGCGCATCACTCAAAGCTATATCGACCGACTCGAAGCCTGGTGCGACGAGTTCAACGAGCCGCTACCCGCGCTGAATTCGTTTGTGCTGCCCGGCGGTAGTCCCCTATCCGCGTTATTGCACGTCGCTCGCACGGTTGCCCGCCGCGCTGAGCGATCGGCCTGGGCAGCGGTCGAGTATCACGGCGATTCGATCACCGTGCTACCCGCGAAATACCTGAACAGGCTGTCGGATCTGCTCTTCATCCTGTCCCGCGCTGCCAACCCACAGGGCGACGTGCTGTGGCAACCGGGCGGTCCGGCAACGGATTAGAAGCTTCGGCGCCGCGCGCGAGGCGACGGCCGGGACTCCAGCCAGGACAGAAACGCCGTCAGCGCACCACGATCCAGCGCGATCTCGTAGCCGCGACGACGTTCAGGGCTGGTATCACGCAGCTCCAGAACCACGATTTCATCGGTCATGATGTCGTACTCGTCGCCGCGCGGACCGCGGCGCGACACGATCTCCAGGCCGCGGCGGCTCAGCCGACGGTCGGGCCACCAGCGCAGACTCGACAACCGGTAGAAGCCGGCTTCGCCACCGCGATAACGCATTACACCGTGGCGCCAGCCCTGGCCACCGACAGCCGGCACGTCCCGCAAAATCCCTGCGGTACCGCCTACCTGCCGTAGCTTCCACAGCCGGTAGGACAGCGCGATCACGACGAAAAGCAGCACGCAGATCAGCGCGACCATGATGAACATGAGCGCGCTCATCTGTCTATCCCGTCGCTCCGCTCGCCCAGGCGCCGACCGCTAGTCGATCTGGCCCAGGGCGCGAAGCCTGGCTCGACCTTTTGCCGCGACTGCGGGATCGTCGGATTCGGAGTCCTGCCGCGCACGGTCGCTATCGATCTCGGATTCGAGTTCGGCGGACTCCGCAAGGATGATCACGCCTTCACCGGTGACCGACATGAACCCGCCGTCGACGGCGATGCGCAGATCCTCCTCGCCCTCTCGCTCGACGCGCACCATGGCGTCGTCGACGAGCTGAGCAACCAACGGGATATGGCGGGGCAAGATGCCGATCTCACCCGCAGTGGTGCGGGTGAACACGAACGTCGCCTTGCCCGACCAGATTTCCCGCTCGACGGCGACAATGTCGACGTCCAGATCTGCCATCGCTATTCGTCCTTGTCGGAATCGTCGCCCTTGTCGGCGTCGCCGTTCGAGTCCGTCTGAGCGGGGGCGCCGTCACCGCCGCCGGCATCCATCTTGGCGCCGAGGCTTTCTGCCTTCTTCTCCAGATCCTCGAGACCGCCGATGAGGAAGAACGCCTGCTCCGGCAGATGGTCGAAGTCGCCCTTGGTCAGCTTGTCGAACGCTTCGATGGTCTCCTTCAGCGGAACCGTCGAGCCGGGCTGCCCGGTGAACTGCTCGGCCGCCATCATGTTCTGCGACAGGAAGCGCTCGATCCGACGGGCGCGCTGCACCAGCTGCTTGTCCTCTTCGGCCAACTCGTCGATACCGAGGATCGCGATGATGTCCTGAAGGTCCTTGTAGCGCTGCAGGATTCGGATGACCTCTTGGGCGACGCGGTAGTGCTCGTCGCCGACCACGCTCGGGTCGAGGATCGTCGAGCTGGACGCCAGCGGGTCCACCGCCGGGAAGATGCCCTTGGAGAACACCGAACGGCTCAACTCCGTGGTGGCGTCGAGGTGGGCGAACGTCGTCGCGGGCGCCGGGTCGGTGTAGTCGTCGGCGGGCACGTACACGGCCTGCATCGAGGTGATCGAGTGGCCTCGGGTCGAGGTGATGCGCTCCTGCAGCTCACCCATCTCGTCGGCGAGCGTCGGCTGATAGCCCACCGCCGAAGGCATGCGGCCCAGCAGCGTCGAAACCTCCGAACCCGCCTGGGTGAATCGGAAGATGTTGTCGATGAACAGCAGCACGTCCTGGCCCTGCTCGTCACGGAAGAACTCGGCCATCGTCAACGCGGACAACGCGACTCGCATACGAGTGCCCGGCGGCTCGTCCATCTGGCCGAACACCAGCGCGGTGTCCTTGAGCACGTCGGCGTCGGCGAGCTCGACCCACAGGTCGTTGCCCTCGCGGGTGCGCTCGCCCACACCGGCGAACACCGAAGTACCGCCGAAGTTGCGGGCGATGCGGTTGATCATCTCCTGAATCAGAACGGTCTTGCCGACGCCGGCACCACCGAACAATGCGATCTTGCCGCCGCGGACGTAAGGGGTCAGCAGGTCGACGACCTTCAGGCCCGTCTCCAGCATCTCGGTCTTGGGTTCGAGCTGATCGAACGCAGGCGGCTTGCGGTGGATCGACCAGCGGTCGAAGTCCTTGCCGTAGCCGGGCTCGTCGAGGCAGTCGCCCAACGCGTTGAACACGTGGCCCTTGACACCGTCGCCGACCGGCACCGAGATCGAGCTGCCGGTGTCGGTCACCTCGACACCACGCACCAGGCCGTCGGTCGGCTGCATCGAGATGCAGCGCACGAGGTTGTCGCCGAGGTGCTGGGCGACCTCGAGGGTCAGCGTCTTGGCCAGGTCCTTGTAACCGATCTCGGCGTGCAGCGCGTTGAACAGTTCCGGCACGGAACCGCGCGGGAACTCGACGTCTACGACGGGGCCGGTGACACGTACGACGCGGCCCGCGGTGTCGGTGCTGGTCGCTTTTTCAGCAGTAGCAGTCATTGTCTTCTTCGCTTTCTGGGGCTACTTCTTGGCGGCGTCCGCAAGCGCGTTCGCGCCACCGACGATTTCGCTGATTTCCTGGGTGATCTGAGATTGCCGTTCGCGGTTGGCCATCAGGGTCAGGTCCTTGATGAGATCGTCGGCGTTGTCGGTCGCCGACTTCATGGCGCGCCGGCGAGAAGCCGACTCCGACGCCGCCGCCTCGAGCAGCGCGGCGAAGATGCGGGTGGAGATGTACCGGGGCAACAGTGCGCCGAAGAGAGTTTCGGCATCCGGTTCGAAGGAGAACAGCGTCTGCAGTCCGGGGTCTTCTTCGCTGTACTCCACCACCATCGGTGCGATCCGGCGTGCGATCGCCGACTGCGACAGCATCGACCTGAATTCGGTGAAGACGATGTGCAGTTCGTCGACTCCGAGGACGTTGTCGGCACCGGGGTCGTCGCCTTCGTCGTCCATGCCGGCCGTGAACGCGTCGACCAGCGTGCTCGCGATCTCCTGAGCGTTTTCGTAGTCGGGCCGCTCGGAGAAGCCGGTCCACGACTCCTGGATGTCCCAGTTGCGGAAGCTGTAGTACCCGAGAGCTTTACGACCCACCACGTACAGGATCGGTTCCTTGCCCTCCGAACGAAGAAGGGCAAACAGCTCCTCAGACCTCCGGAAGATGTTCGCGTTGTACGCACCGGCGAGACCTCGGTCCGACGACACCACCAACACGGCGGCCCGCCGGGGATTCTCACGCGGGACGAGCAGCGGGTGATCGAGTGCGCTCGCGCTCGCGAGTTCGGTGAGCATGTTCGTGATCTCGCGGTCGTAGGGCCGAGCCGCCTCGACTCGGGCCTGCGCCTTGGCGATTCGCGACGTCGCGATCAGCTCCTGGGCTTTGGTGATCTTTTTGATCGAGCCCGCGGAGCGGATGCGGCCGCGCAATTCGCGCAGTGTGGCAGCCATCTGTGTTCAGGCCTTACTTCTTCTTCGGTGCGGGCTTGCGGACCTTCACCGATTCCTTTTCGACGTCTTCCTCGTCCATCGCCTCGACATGCTCGTCGGGCACGACCGAGCTGCCGTCGGTGGTGGCGAAGCCCTTCTTGAAGTCGTTGACGACCTTCTCGAGCTTCTCCTCCAGTTCCTCGGAGAGCTTCTTGCTCTCCCGGATCTCCTTGAGGATGCCCTCCTGCGACCCCTTCACGTGGTCGAGGAATTCCCGCTCGAACTTCTGAACGTCTTCGACGGGAACGGAATCCAGGTGACCCCTGGTGCCGAGGAAGATCGCGACCACCTGTTCCTCGACGGGCATCGGGCTGCTCTGCGGTTGCTTGAGCAACTCGACGAGCCGGGCGCCGCGGTCGAGCTGCGCCTTCGAGGTCTCGTCCAGATCGGAGGCGAACGCAGCGAACGACTCGAGTTCGCGGTACTGCGACAGGTCCAGACGCAGCGACCCGGCCACCTCCTTCATCGCCTTGATCTGTGCGGCGCCACCGACACGCGACACCGAGACACCCACGTTGATGGCCGGCCGCACACCCTGGTTGAACAGGTCGGTCTCCAGGAAGCACTGACCGTCGGTGATCGAGATGACGTTGGTCGGGATGTACGCCGAGATGTCATTGGCCTTGGTCTCGATGATCGGCAGACCGGTCAACGAACCGCCGCCGAGCTCATCGGAGAGCTTTGCGCAGCGCTCCAGCAGCCGGGAGTGCAGGTAGAACACGTCGCCCGGGTACGCCTCGCGGCCCGGCGGGCGACGCAGCAGCAGCGAGATCGCGCGGTACGCCTCGGCCTGCTTGGTCAGGTCGTCGAAGACGATGAGCACGTGCTTGCCGTCGTACATCCAGTGCTGAGCGATCGACGAGCCCGTGTACGGCGCAAGCCATTTGAACCCGGCCGAGTCCGACGCCGGCGCGGCGACGATCGTCGTGTACTCCATGGCGCCGCCCTCTTCGAGGGTCTGGCGCACGCTGGCGATCGTGGTGCCCTTCTGCCCGATCGCCACGTACACACAGCGGACCTGCTGATCGGGATCGCCGGACTCCCAGTTCTGCCGCTGGTTGAGGATGGTGTCCACACACACCGCGGTCTTACCGGTCTTGCGGTCGCCGATGATCAGCTGACGCTGGCCGCGACCGATCGGGGTCTGCGAGTCGATGGCCTTGATGCCCGTCTGCAACGGCTCGCTCACGCCCTGGCGCTGCACCACCGACGGCGCCTGGAGCTCGAGCGCGCGCCGTTCGGTCGTTTCGATCTCGCCGCGGCCGTCGATCGGCTGGCCCAGCGGGTTGACCACGCGACCGAGGAAGGCGTCGCCCACCGGCACCGAGAGGACCTCGCCGGTGCGCTTCACCTGCTGGCCTTCTTCGATCTTCTCGAAGTCACCCAGGATGACGGCACCGATGCTGTGCTCGTCGAGGTTCAGTGCCACGCCCAGCACGCCGCCGGGGAACTCGAGCAGCTCCTGGGTCATCACCGACGGGAGACCCTCGACGTGAGCGATGCCGTCGCCGGCGTCGATGACGGTGCCGATCTCTTCGCGCTCGGTGTCCGCCTCGAAGCCGGAGACATACTCCTCGATCGCGCCCTGGATCTCATCCGCCGAGATCGTCAACTCTGCCATGGTGTTCTTCCTACTTCGTGTGTGGGTCTTGGTGTGGTGGGTCAGTCGGGTAAACGGGTCTCGGCCGCCGCCAGCTTCGACGCCAGCGACCCGTCGATCACCTCGTCGCCGACGGCGATCGTCAAGCCGCCGAGCAGTTCGGGGTTGACGTCGAGCTGAATCGACACCGGACGGTCGTAGATACGGGTGAGCAGTTCGGTGAGCCGCTCGCTCTGGGCGTCGCTGAGCTCAGCGGCCGCGCGAACCTGCGCCACGACCTCACCGCGCCGCGAGACAGCCAGGTTCGCGAGTTCGCGAACGGCCTCGTCGGCGCGCTCCCCGTGCAGCAGATCGAGCGTCTGACGCAGCAGGTCGGCGGTGTTCTTGCTCGCCCGTCGCCCAAGCACGTTGTTCAGCAACCCGATTCGTCCCTCGAGCGGGGCGGTGTATTCACCCAGCAACGAGATCAGGCGCGGCTCAGAATCGAGGATGCGGCTGAACCGGAACAGCTGATCTTCGACGTCCTCGATCTGACCCTCCCCCTCGGCCCGCACCAGAAGTGCCAACCGGGCGAGGTGCTGGATGCTGTGAATCAGATCGGACGTGGCCGACCAGCGCTGCGACACAGCGGTTTTGATCAGGTCGAGCGCGGAGTCCGAGACCTGGCCCGAGAGCAACCGCTCGACGAGCTGAACCTTGGGCTCATCAGCACTGGAGGGATCGGCCAAATGCCGGGAGAGCACGGGCTCGCGGCGCAACAGTTTCGAGGTGGACGCCAGATCGTCGGCCAGCCGCGTCAGCGCTTCCCCGTCCAGACCGTCGGCCACCCCATCGAACCGCTCGACCAGCTGAGCCAGGGAGTCGCGGCTGGCGGCGCGAAGCTTCGCTGTGACGACGTCGGTGAACGTCGTCGTCGACGGGGCCATCTCGTCGAGCTCGGCGAGGAAGCGGTCGACAGTCGCGGATTGTTCGGCGCTATCGGAGACGAAGTCGCGCACGATGTCGCCTGCCCGCTGCACCGATTCGGCACCGAGGCTCTGCCGGAGCTCGCGAACGAGCTGCTGGCGAAGGAGCTGAACCTGTTGCGCCCCTAGCGTCTTGATGCGCTCGAGCTCGACGTCGGCCTGTGCGCGCAGCTGCTCGGCGATGATCTCGGCGTCCCTGCGAGCCTCTTCGATCACCTGTGCGGCCTCGGCCTTGGCCTGTTCCAGAGCTTTTGCGTGCTCGGTATCGGCGTCGGCCACCTTCTTCTCGGCCTCGGCGTGTTCGGTCAGCTGATCGCGGATCGTCTCCTGCTGGGTCCTCATCATGTTGCGCACCGGCGGCACGACAAACTTCACGATCAGGAACACAATAAGGATGAAGCCGATGAGCTGGCCGATAAAGGTCGACATGCGTCAGCGCTCCCGTCCTGTCGCGACCGGCACCGTGCGCGTCGCCACGTCGACGCCGAGCACCCGACTAGCGAGGTTGGCGGCCAACGTCTCCACCGACGACTGGAGATCGGTCGTCAGTGCCCGCGACTGCTGCGTGAGCTGTTCGTTCGCCTGCTGCAGAAGTGTCGAGACTTCCGCATTGGCGCGGGCCCGCGCGTCGTCGACGATCTTGCGACCCTCTGCACGGGCCTCTTCACGGACCGACGTCGCCTCGCGGCGGGCGTCCGCCATCACGTTGCGATAGTCGGCATCCGCGGCAGCCCTCAACTGGGTTGCCCGTTTGTTGTCCTCGGCCGTCTTGAACACCATCGCCTCGCGCTCATGCAGGACCCGAGAAATCGGGGGCACGACCCACTTGGCGATCACTCCGAGCACGATCAAAAAGATCAGCAGCACGAAGATGAAGGTGCCGTTGGGGATGAGGAAGTTGCTCTGACCGCCTCCCTCAGCCGCCAACAGAACGACGTTCGAGTCAGCCATGGCCGGCTTTAACCTCCGACCGGCGTGGCGAACACGAACAGCGCCATGAACGCCAGGTTGATGAAGTACATGGCCTCCACCAGACCCACCGTGATGAAGAACGGCACGAACAGACGACCCTGAGCTTCGGGCTGGCGGGCTACGCCGTTGACCAGAGCGCTACCGACGACACCGTCGCCGATCGCGGCACCGATGGCGCCGCCGCCCAGAAGAAGTCCACCGCCGATGAGCGCTCCGGCAGCGATAGTGGGATCCATTCCTTATCCTCCTTGATTTCTGGTAGCAGTCCTACCAGGTGGTTTTGTCGAGCATTTACACGTGGTCAGTGATGTTCATCCTCAAGCTCCATCGACTGACCGAAGTACAGGATCGTCAGCAGCGCGAAGATGAACGCCTGGATGGCGCCGATGAACAATTCGAACGACTTCCACAGGGCATTCGGTGCCCACAGGATGTACGCCGGAAACAGGGCGATGATCGTGACCATGATGCCGCCGGCGAAGACGTTGCCGAAAAGTCGGAGTGACAACGAGACTGGCTTGGCGAGCTCTTCGACGAGGTTGATCGGGGCGAGGAACGACACGTGCCCCTTGAGCAGTCGCACGGGGTGGCCGAGCGGACCGCGGCGCCAGAACCCGGCGGCGTGATAGCAGATGAATACGAACAGGCCGAGCGCCAACACGAAGTTGATGTCGGCGGCCGCGGGTTTGAGCAGTTCGTGAATCCCGGTCTCGTCGCTGTACTGCCACGGAAAGACCGACAGCCAGTTCGCGATCAGGATGTAGACGAACAGCGTCACCGCGAGGGGCAGCACGAACGGCGCGATCTTCATACCGATCGCGGACTCGACCTGGTTGCGCACCTGGACGGTGATGGCTTCCCAGAAGAGCTGCACTCCGCTGGGCACACCGCTCGAGGTCACCTTCGCGCGCAAGTAGAACGCCAGCGCCAGCACGATCACAGCGGCGATCGACGCGGAGAGCAACGTATCGGTGTTGACAGTCAGCCCAAACCAATTGGCCTCGGTATGCGTGCCGACGTGAATTCCGGAGTCGGCGGCGAGGATGGTTTCGGTCATTACTGGATGGCCTCCCCTTGGGGTCCAACGGTGTCAGTCGGGCTACCTGCGCGCAGTTTCCGCGCGACGGGCACGGCGGTCGTGAACACGAGCAACATCTGGAACAACGCCATTCCGAAGACCACACCCAGTCCCTCGGGCCGGAACGCAAACGCGATCACCAGGCCGATCACCGTCAGGACCATCAAGCGGACGGCGGAGTTCACGGCCATCTTGCTCTTCAGCGGGTGAGCATGGGCGGTGATCCGCAGGGCCGATCGTCGTACCAGAATTGCGTTGAACAAGCCGAGGCCCAAGCCGATGCCGAAGAAGATTCCGACCATCGGATGGCCGAGCAGGGCGGTCGCCACCGTGGCGAGCACGGTCAGCGCAAAGCAGATCACCGAGAGCCGTAACGGGCGGAACGCAACGGATGGCAACACCAATGGCGCATCTTGCGCTGGCGTCGTCACAACTTCACCTCAATCCGCGGTTCACGGTGGCTGCCCCGATGATTTGCGTGCATGCGCCCTGAGAGTATCGGAGGGCGTTCGGCTCGCTGGAATCACCCACGGGGCAGCTCCCTTTGTCGGTCGTGGTTCCGTTCCGATCGGTGGTGTACCGATGGCCCGGGGGCCGGCAACCCGTGAGGTTTTTTCGGGTTCTGAATGCACCCTAACACATGGTGGGAGGCATAAAAGGGGGTCTACTACTTTTCGTCGTACATCGGCTCGAATTGGCCGTTTCGCCGACGGAGAAGAGGGATCAGGGTCACGACGACGGCGACGAGAATTGCGGCCAGCATGACGGCTCCGCTGTAGCGCGGATCGATGAAGATCGTGCTGGCCGCACCGAAGCAGACGATGGCCACCCACAGATAGATCACCAGGACGACTCGCCGGTGCGAATGTCCGATCTGGAGCAACCGGTGATGCAGGTGCATCTTGTCCGGTGTCGTGAAGTGCACGCCCGCGCGGGTACGCCGGATGATCGCCAGCAGGGTGTCGAGCGCGGGGACGAACATGACCGCGACCACGAGCAGGAACGGCGACAGCAGCGCGAAGACGTCGCGCACCCCGTACGCCGTCTGCGAGATGGGGCCCGCGGCGGTGGTGGCCGCCGCCGCCAGCATCAGGCCGATCAGCATCGACCCGGAGTCGCCCATGAAGATCCGGGCGGGGTGGAAGTTGTGCGGCAGGAACCCGAGGCACACCCCGGCCAGCACCACCGAGATCACCGCGGGCGGATAGAACAGGACGTCGCCGCCGTGGTCACGGAGTAGCCCGACCGAGAAGATGCAGATCGCCGATGCGGTGATCAGCCCGAGGCCGGCCGCGAGCCCGTCGAGCCCGTCGATGAAGTTCATCGCGTTGACGATCGACACCGTCAGCGCCAGCGTCAGCAGGATCGATGACACCTGATCCAAAACGATGGTGCCGACGCCGCCGATCGGGATGTAGAGCACGCTCCACGCCACCCCCATGGTGACGAGCACACTCGCCGCGGTGATCTGACCGGCGAACTTCGTCAGCGAGTCCAGGCCCCAGCGGTCGTCGATCAGGCCGACGACCATGATCAGCCCGCCGGCGACGACCACCGCGGGCATGCCCGTCGAGTAGACGAATCCCCGCGTCAGCGCCGGCAGTTGGGAGGCCAGCAGGACGGCGAACGCGACGCCGATGTACATGGCGAGTCCGCCCATCCGCGGGATGGGTTGCGCGTGCACGTCTCGGTCGCGCGGAATCGCCACGGCACCGAAGCGACGCGCCATGACCCTGACCCACCCGGTCGCGAAGTAGGTGATGATCGCGGCCGTCAGACCGACCAGCGCGAGCTCCCGGATCGGTACGCCCGCACCACGATCGTTGAGTGCCAGCAGCGTGTCGGTGGCGTAGACCACCGGTGAACCGTACTGCACGAAAGCCAATCTCAGTCCGTCAAAGTCGTCGGCTCGACACCGAGCACGGTCGCGATCGCCTCCACACCGACCGGGCCTTCGCGTAGCACGCGGGGATGTGCGCCGGTGAGGTCGACGATCGTCGACGCGGCCTGCCGCTCGGATGGTCCTGCTTCGAGGTACACCTCGACTTGTTCGCCGAGTTGTTCGCGCGCCGCTTCTGCGGTGACTGCCGGGGGTTGTCCGGAGACGTTGGCACTCGAGACCGCCATCGGCCCGACTGCGCGCAGCAGTTCGATGGCCACCGGATGCAACGGCATGCGCAGCATCACGGTTCCGTGTGCATCGCCGAGGTCCCAATGCAGCGACGGGGCCTGGCGTACCACCAGGCTCAGCGCGCCTGGCCAGAAAGCGCGGATGAGTTCGCGTGCGCTGTTCGGCACGTTGTAGACCAGGCCCTCGATCGTGTGCCACGAACCGACCAGAACGGGCACCGGCATGTCGCGGCCCCGCCCCTTGGCGGCAAGCAGCGCCGCGACGGCTTCACCATCGAATGCGTCGGCGCCGACGCCGTAGACGGTGTCGGTGGGCAACACGACCAGGCGGCCGCCCTTGAGCGCGCTGATCGCCGACGCGATACCGGTCTCACGCTGGTCGGCGTCCGAGCAGTCGAACAACTGGCTCATGTCGCGACTTCTCCTTCGGGCGTCATCTGGTCCTCCGCGCGGTCACGAACCGTGGCCGCCCGGTGAGATCGTGCCGGGCGACGACGTCGTCGAAACGCGTTGCGAGGCGGAAACACTCGACGGTACGGTCCGACGTCGTGTCGTCGTGCTCGACGGCCACCAACCCACCCGTGCGCAGCCACCGGCCCGCCAGGCCGACGATCGCCTCGATCACTCGCATCCCGTCGGGTCCCCCGAACAACGCGTGGGCCGGATCATGGTCGGCCACGTCGGGTTCCAGCTGCGCACCGTCGGGAATGTAGGGCGGATTCGCGACGATGAGGTCGACCGAACCGTCGAGTTCGGGCAGCAGCGTGGGTGCGGTCACGTCGGCGCAGACCGCCTCGACGGCCGTTCCGGCGAGATTGCGTCGCGCGTATTGGAGCGCCGACTCGGAGTCGTCGACGGCGATGATGCGCGCGTCGGGCCGGTCATTCGCCAGCGCGAGCGCCAGCGCACCGCTGCCCGTGCACAGGTCGACGACCACCGGGGCATCGGGTAACCGTTGCGCCCGAGCCCATTCCAGCAAGGCTTCGGTCTCGGGGCGTGGGATGAACACGCCCGGGCCGACGTGCACGTCGACCGGTCCGAACGCGGCGGTGCCGACCAGGTGCTGCAGCGGGACGCGCCGGGCGCGCCGGGCGATGAGATCGTCGTATCTTTCCGCGAACTCGGGTCCGGCCTCGATGAACCGCAGACGGCCCCGGTCGGTGCCCAACACGTCCGCGGCCAGCAGTTCGGCGTCGACGCGCGGCGTGGCGACACCCGCTTCGGCCAGCACCGTCGCGGCGGCGTCGATGGTCTGGCTCAGCGTGGTGGATGCCGGCGCCGGGCTGGGCCGGGTCATGTGGCCTGCAGTCTCGCTTGCTTGTCGGCGGCGGCCAGCGCGTCGAACAGGTCGTCGAGGTCGCCGTCGAGCACCTGGTCGAGGTTGTGCGCTTTGAAGTTGATCCGGTGATCGGCGATCCGGTTCTCCGGGAAGTTGTAGGTCCGGATGCGCTCGCTGCGGTCCACTGTGCGGATCTGGCTGGCGCGGTCGGCCGAGGCGTCGGCCTGCGCCTGCTCCTCGGCCATCGCCTGCAGTCGCGCGGCGAGCACCTGCATCGCACGGGCCTTGTTCTGCAGCTGCGACCGCTCGTTCTGACAGGTGACGACGATGCCGGTGGGCAGGTGGGTGATGCGCACCGCGGAGTCGGTGGTGTTGACGCCCTGGCCGCCCTTGCCCGACGACCGGTAGACGTCGACGCGCAGATCAGATTCGTCGATCTGCACCTCCTCGATCTCTTCGGGTTCGGGGTAGACGAGCACTCCGGCCGCGGAGGTGTGCACGCGGCCCTGCGACTCGGTGACCGGGACGCGTTGCACCCGGTGCACGCCGCCTTCGAACTTCAGCCGCGACCACACGCCGTCGGCGGAGTCACCCTTGCTCCGGATGGACAACGTGGCGTCCTTGTAGCCGCCAAGGTCGGAGAAGGTCTCGTCCAGCACGGTGACGGTCCAGCCGTGGCGCTCGGCGTAACGAATGTACATCCGGGCCAGGTCGGCGGCGAACAGCGCGGACTCCTCGCCGCCCTCCCCCGACTTGACCTCGAGCACGATGTCGTCGGCGTCGTGCGGGTCGCGGGGTGCGAGCAGGTCGGTCAGCTGGGTGTCGAGCTGCTCGACGGTGGCCACCAGCTCGTCGACCTCGGCCGCGAACGACGGGTCGTCGGCGACCAGCTCCCGTGCCGCCTCTAGGTCGCCGCGGGCTGCCTCGAGCTTGCGGTACGTCGCGACGATCGGCGACACCTGCGCGAAGCGCTTACTTACCTTGCGGGCGCGGGCGGCGTCGGCGTGCAGGTCCGGATCGCTGAGTTGGCGTTCGAGGTCGGCATGCTCGGCCAGCAGCGTGTCGATCGCTCCTCCCGACTGAGTCGGGGACTGCGCGCGAGCCATGTCGACCTCCTCTCCGTAGCCCCTCGCGAACGCAAACCGGCGCCCGGCCTGGCCGCTGATGCGGCAGAACGGGCGCCGGAAAGGACGCTACTTGTCCGCTGAGCCTTTGTCGGCGGAAGCCTTGCGCTTGCCGTAGCGCTTCTCGAAGCGCGCCACCCGGCCGCCGCTGTCGAGGATCTTCTGCTTGCCGGTGTAGAAGGGATGGCACTGCGAGCAGACCTCGACGTGGATCTGTCCGCTCTGCTTGGTGCTGCGCGTGGTGAACGTGTGGCCACAGCCGCAGTGCACGGTGGTCTCTACGTAATCAGGGTGAATACCCGTTTTCATGGTTTCCTCTTCGATCGTGGCCCCGGGTCGCCCCTCCGTGCTGGAGGTGACGGGCGTGAACCGGAACCGAGGGTCGGCGGTCCATTATGCCAGCTAGGGCCGCCAAGTGCCTAAACGCGTGCGCACCGGGCGGTATTCCGCTTCCACCTCCGGCCGAACGTGGGTTACCGGCACGCGGCGGGGCGGTTTGGCGTGCCATATCCCCACAATCGCGCCTAAAGGGGCTGGTACCTGCTGCCGTCGCGCCGCCAGAGGGTTCTGCCGTCGGGTGTGACTCCCCGCGCGACGAGCTCACGCTTGAGGATCTTGTTGGTCGCGGTGCTGGGCAGGTCGTCGGCCACCCACACGTACCGCGGCCAGGCCTTGGGCGAGAGGTCCCGCTGGGCCGCCAGGAACTGCTCGAACGCCCCCGAATCGAGTTCGGCGTCGTCCTGCAGCACCAGGGCGGCCATCACCTGGTCGCCGACGAGTTCGTCGGGCACCGGATAGACAGCGACGCGGTTGACCGCCGGCAACCGGAGCAGGATCCGCTCGATCGGCGCGGTCGCGAGGTTCTCGCCGTCGACCCGCATCCAGTCGGCCGTGCGCCCGGCCAGGTAGATGTAGCCGTCGGCGTCGCGGTAGGCCAGATCCCCCGACCAGTACATGCCGTGGCGCATCCGCTCGTCGGTGGCGTCCGGGTCGTTGTAGTAGCCGCGGAACAGGCCGCTGCCGTCGGTGTTGACGAGTTCGCCGATCGCCACGTCGGCGTTGGTCAACGCGCCGTTCTCGTCGAACTCCGCCACCGGGCACTCGGTGACCGTGTCGCTGTTGTAGATCGCCACGCCTGGAAAGCCTTGCCCGATCGAGCCTTTCGGTGTGTCGGGGGTGCGGGTGATGATCACGGCGTTCTCGGTCGAGCCGAAGCCGTCGTCAACGGTGACATCGAAGCGCCGGCTGAACTGCTCGATGTCGCGGTCGGTGGCCTCGTTGCCGAATGCGACGCGCAGCGGGTTGTCGCGATCGTCTGGTTGCTCGGGTGTGGCCAGCACGTAGGCCAGCGGTTTGCCCACGTAGTTCATGTAGGTCACGCCGTGGCGTCGGATGTCGGCCAGGAACCGCGACGCGGAGAACTTGGCGGGCACCATCGCGGCCCCGGCGACGAGTGCGGGTGCCCATCCGCCCACCACGGCGTTCGAATGGAACATCGGCATCGACAGGTAGCAGACGTCGCGCTCGGTGAGTTCGAACTTCTCGGCCAAGGCGTTGCCCGCGAACAGCACCATGAGGTTGGCCACCTGGACCGCTTTGGGCTCACCGCTGGTGCCCGACGTGAAGATCATCATGAATGTGTCGTCGACGGCGGCTTCCCGGTGCGCAACGAATGTCGTCGCGGTGGCCAGGAAGTCGGACCAGGCAGTGCTGGACGTGTCGAGCAGCGTGACCCCCGGAAGGTCCAAACCGTTGAGCAGCGGGCGGTGCTCGGCGTCGGTGATCAGGAACTGACAGTGCACCTTGGCGACGTCGCGCGCCAGGGCCTCACCGCGGCGCGTGGTGTTGATACCGCACACCACGTAGCCTCCCAGGCCGGCCGCAGCCAGCGCGATCAGCATGTCGGGGGTGTTGCCGAGCAGGACGCCGACGTGCAGGGGACGGTCCTGGTCGGCGGCCCCGATGAGCGCGGCGGCCTGCGTCTTCGCCTCGGCAACGTACTGGCGGTACGTCCAGGTGCGGTTCCCGTACCGGATGGCGACGGTGTCGCGGTCGGCACGCTCGTTGAGCAGCTGCTGGAGCGTGTCCGCCATGGCTCACCTTCCGACAGTGAACAGATTCGCGATTGTGTCTACCATGACACAATGCTCCGATCGGCCCACTTGAGGGCGAGGTTAACGGAGGAGCCCACCCGGTGACGAGCGATGCCGCCACCAAGAGCGTCCGCGATCGACTGATCGACGCGGCCGAGATCTGCCTGCGCGCCAAGGGAATCCGCGCGACCACTGTGTCCGAGGTGGCTGAGGTGGCGGGCGTCTCCCGCGGTTGGCTGTATCGCCACTTTCCCGACAAGGTCTCGCTGCTGGGGGCGGCGATCGTGCGGCTCAACGAGGCCTATTGGTCCGAGGCGCACGAGATGCTCGAGCGCGTCGACGGACTCGACCGGCAGCTCGCCGCCGGCGTCCTGCACGGGCGCACGGCCTATGACGACCCTGGCACGTTGTTGATGAAGCTGCGCATCGACGAGCCCGAGGAGTTCGCCGCGTGCGCAGGCGCCGGCGTCCAGGGCCTGGTGCCCGACCTGGCAGATTTCTGGTCTCGCTACCTGATCACCGCGCGCGAGTCGGGCGAGATCCACCCCGACACGGACGTCGCCGCGGCATCGGAATGGCTTGCCCGCGTGCTGATTTCGCTGGCAACGGTACCCGGTAAGACGCTCGATCCCAGCGACGGCGACGCGGTGTTGCGGCATCTGCGCCGCTACGTCATGCCGGGACTGCGAGCCGACCCGCCGAGTGATCTTTAGGCGACGTCGATGGCGGCGGCGGGCCGGCCCACGAGCGTCATGAGGATGTCACGGATCGGCGCCTCGACGCGGCGGCCCTCGCCGGCCTGGAATTCGGCGTCCGTCGCGGCGAGTTGCACGCCACGAAAGCGTCGCTGCGCCTGGAAGGGGAAGCCCATCGTCCACACCCTTTCGGCCGCAGCGACCGCCGCGTCGACCGGCATGGGACGGTCGATTCCAAGCGGCACCGCGATGTCCTGGGTGTGCACCAACACATCCATCAACGGGTCGAGTTCGGCGGTGCCCGGCGGGCGTTTACGCGATCCCCGCATGGCGCGCAGCGCCGCGGTGAGCTCTGCAGGAGATCGGTTGTCCTGCACCGCTACTCGATAGATCATCGCGTTGATCCGAAAGCCGGATCGCAGCAGTTCGAACAGCAATCTCGGTTTACCTGATGCGGAGTGTGTGATGTGGGCGGCCACATCACGAACGGTCCATCCCTCGCACAGGGTCGGTGTCGACCATTGTTCGGGTTCGAGGCCGTCGAGCATGTCGGCGAGGCCCGCGCGCTGTTCGTCGATATTCCGCCAAACGGTGTCGGACTCCACGGACGCCTCCTCCAGTTAGTCAGGTACCCTGACGAATATAGTCAGGATCCCGTACTAAGGTCAATGGGGTGAGCGACTGGGTCAGCACGGCGACGTTGATGTTCATCGGCCATCGTGCTGCCGAGGCACGCGTCATGGAGGCATTGGTCGCGGCAGGTGCCGACGACATCACGCTCGCGCAGTCCAGGCTCATGCAGCGCCTTGACCTGCGGCAGGTGAATTCGAGCGGAATGCGGCTTACCGACCTCGCCGAGCAGGCACGCGTGACCAAGCAGACCGCCGGCGCGCTGATCGATCAACTGGAGCGGTCCGGTTATGTGGTGCGCACGACGGACCCCACGGATGCGCGCGCTCGACTCGTCACGTTGAGCGACAAGGGCATGGCGGTGTGCCGGGCCGCGGGCGAGGAGATCGCCAAAGTCGAGGACGAGTGGCGACGCTTCCTCGGTGAGCGCCGGTTTCAGCAACTTCGCGACGCGCTGACGGCACTGCGCGAGATCACCGACCCCTACCGATGAGCGGTTTCGGTGCCGCTCGTCGCGCTCAGCGCAACCGGCGGCACCGAAATCAGCACGCGGTCAGTCGGCGTCCATCGAGCCCGGAGCGGTCTTGGAGACCTGCACCAAAAACTCGTAGTTGTTCTTGGTCTTGCGCAGCTGGCTCATCAACAGGTCGATCGCCTGGTGCGGATCCAGCCCCGACAACACGCGCCGCAGCTTGTGCACGATCGCGAACTCGTCCGGCGACAGCAGCAGCTCATCCTTGCGGGTACCGGACGGATTGACGTCGACGGCCGGGAAGACGCGCCGCTCGGCGATCTTGCGGTCGAGCTTGAGCTCGGCGTTGCCGGTGCCCTTGAACTCCTCGAAGATGACCGTGTCACCGGTCGACCCGGTCTCCACCATCGCGGTGGCGACGATGGTCAGCGAGCCACCCTCTTCGATGTTTCGGGCCGCACCGAGGAACCGCTTGGGCGGATACAGCGCAGTGGAGTCGACACCACCGGACAGGATGCGACCCGAGGCCGGCGACGCATTGTTATACGCGCGGCCGAGGCGGGTGATCGAGTCGAGCAGCACGACGACGTCCTTACCCTGCTCGACGAGCCGCTTGGCCCGCTCGATCGCCAGTTCGGCGGCCTGGGTGTGATCGGACGGCGGCCGGTCGAACGTCGAGGCGATGACCTCGCCCTTGACCGAGCGCTGCATGTCGGTCACCTCTTCCGGACGCTCGTCGACGAGCACCACCATCAGGTGGCATTCCGGATTGTTGGTGGTGATCGCGTTGGCGATGTCCTGGAGGATCGTCGTCTTACCCGCCTTCGGCGGGGACACGATCAGCGCGCGCTGACCCTTGCCGATCGGCATGATCAGGTCGATGACGCGGGTGGTCAGCTTCTCAGTGTTGGTCTCCAGGCGCAGCCGCTGGTTCGGGTAGAGCGGCGTGAGCTTGTTGAACTCCGGCCGCTTCTTGGCCTCCTCGACCGGCTTGCCGTTGACGGTGTCCAAACGCACCAGCGGATTGAACTTCTGCCGCGGATTCTTGTCGCCGCCTTCTCCGTCTCGGGGCACGCGCACGGCGCCGGTCACGGCGTCACCGCGGCGCAGACCGTTCTTGCGCACCATGTTCATCGAGACGTAGACGTCGTTCGGGCCGGCCAGGTAACCGGAGGTGCGTACGAACGCGTAGTTGTCGAGAACGTCGAGGATGCCGGCAACGGGCTGAACGACGTCGTCCTCGCGCAGTTCGGTGTCGCGGTCACCGCCGCCGTCACCGCCACCGCGCTCACGACGCCTGCGGTCCCGGAACCGGCGACCGCGACGACCGCCCCGGCCTTCGCCGTCGTCGTCGTTGTTGCCGCCTCCGCCGCCGCGGTTCTGGCCACCCTGCTGGTCGCCCTGCTGCTGGTCGCCGTCGGACTTGCTGTCCGACTTGTTGGACTGGTCGCTTTTGTTCGACTGGTCGTTCTGGCGGTCACCCGTCTTGGCGTCGCCAGCGGCGTTGTCCGATTGGTTACCCGAAGCGTCGGGTGTGCCGGCTCCGCGCGACGCGCCACGACGCTCACGGCGCCGGGGCTGCTGCTCGGCGTCGGCGTTGGAATTACGGTCGTCGCCGCTCTCGGCGCCCTGCTCGGCGTTCGGAGCCTCCTTGGCGGGTTCGGCGGTCTTGGCTTCGCTGCTCGCGGGAGCCTCGCCACCGGCGGAAGCCTTTCCGCGGCCGTTCGAATCGCCGCGCCGCTCACGGATGGCGGCGACCAGTTCGCTCTTGCGCATACCGGACGCGCCCTCGACGCCGATTTCCTTGGCCAAGGCGCGCAGTTCGGGCAGCACCATGGTCGACAAGGCGCCCCCGCGGTTGCCCGAAGCGACCTCGGCGGTCGGTGCGGTTTCGGCGGTCGGCGTGGCGTTCGGCGCGTCCGCCGCCGCAGAAGTAGAAGAATCTGAACTCACGGCGTTTGGCAGCTCACCGTTTTCGCTGCTGCCCCCAGCCGTGATCAGGTCCGTTTCAGTCACGGATGTCCTTTCTTTCCCTCGCAGAACGAGTCGTGCGGGGATTCGGTGCGATCAGTCGATCCACTGAACGCATGGGCCCCACCATTGCCCCTGCAACGGTGATGGCCGGGCCTCGCCGGTATACGGCGAACCGTCAATCCACGAGTAGACCACGGGGAAAATGGGTGGTGTCCTATTGTCGGCGCAGGTAGAGACGCTGCGATTGCCTGACGACAGCGAGAATATCCCGCATCGGGACGGGAAGCAAGAAAGACATGGGTGTCGTGTTGCTCCTGTGATTCCTGTTCCGACCGCTTTCAGCGTCGTGCTGCTGCGCCTGACATCCACTTCGCGCCGTCACCAATGGTCATGGGTTTGACGGTGAACCCGTTCGCGGTACCGCACTCGAGAGCTTCTGCGGGCAACTCCGGGGACGTGCACAGTGCAAGTACCGACGGACCCGCTCCTGAGAGCACCGCTGCTACGCCGCAACGTCGCAGGACCCCCAGGTATTCCGCGGAAGCCGGCATGGCCGACGCCCGTTGCGGCTGATGCAGGACGTCTTCGGTCGCGGGCATCAGCAGGTCGGGCCGCGTTGTCAACGCGACCATCAGCAGGGCGGCTCGGCTCACGTTGAAGCGCGCGTCGGCATGGCTGACCTTCTCCGGTAGGAGCACGCGTGTCTCTGCGGTCGACGAGCGCTCGTCCGGTATCGCGACGAACAGGCGGATGTCGGGGTGCACCCGGATCGGCGCGGCGTCGAATCGGGGCGCCGACTCCGGTCCTTCGGTCCAGGACACCACGCCGCCGCCCAGCACCGCCGCCGAGGCGTTGTCGGGATGCCCTTCGAACTCCGAGGACAGTTGGACGAGGTCGTGTTCGGAAAGGATCTCCGAAGAAGTCTGCGCCGCAAGGCCGTTGACGACCGAGAGTCCGCTTACCACCGCTGCCGCCGAGGATCCGAGGCCTCTGGAGTGTGGAATGTCGTTGCGGCAGCGCACCGTCATGCCGGAAGCGCTGATGTTCAGCGCGTCGAGCCCTCGCCGGATGGCCCGCACCACGAGATGGCTTTCATCCAGCGGCACCTGGCCCCGCCCCTCGCCTTCGACCTCGACCGTCAGACCGGAATCCGTTGTCTCGACGACGATCTCGTCGTAGAGGCTCAACGCGATACCCAGGCTGTCGAAACCCGGGCCGAGGTTCGCGCTGGATGCCGCCACCACGGAAGTGGCCCTCAGTCCCGGCGGCAGTACGTGAGTCACCGGCTATCCCAGCCCCAACTGCTCGACGACGGCCACGGGATCAACAGGCACCGCGACGACCGACGGCATGCCCTTCAACGCGGTGTCCGGATCCTTGAGCCCGTTGCCCGTCACCGTGCACACGACCGTCGAACCCTTGGCGACCCAACCGTCTTCGACCGATTTGAGCAGACCGGCGATGCTGGCCGCCGACGCCGGCTCGACGAACACACCCTCGCTGCTGGCCACCACGTGGTAGGCCTCGAGGATCTCCTCATCGGTGGCGGCCAGGAATCGACCGTCGGACTGCTGCGCTGCGGCCACGGCGGTGGTCCACGATGCGGGCGAGCCGATTCGGATGGCCGTTGCGATGGTCTCCGGATTCTTGACCGGTTCCCCGTGCACGAGCGGCGCCGCGCCGGACGCCTGCGTGCCGAGCATGCGGGGAAGACGATCCGAAACACCGTCGCGGTGGTATTCGGTGTAGCCCTTCCAGTAGGCGGTGATGTTGCCGGCGTTGCCCACCGGCAGCGAATGCACATCGGGCGCGACTCCCAACGCGTCGACGATCTCGAAGGCCGCGGTCTTCTGTCCTTCGATCCGGTACGGGTTGACGGAGTTGACCAGCGAGATGGTCGGGAAGTCGGCGGTCAGTTTGCGCGCGAGTTCCAGGCAATCGTCGAAGTTGCCGTCGACCTGGATGATCTTCGCGCCGTGCATGACGGCCTGGGCCAGTTTGCCCATCGCGATCTTGCCCTGCGGCACCAGCACTGCGCAGGTGATACCCGCTCTGGCCGCATAGGCCGCTGCCGATGCCGATGTGTTGCCCGTCGACGCGCACAGCACCGCCTGCTGGCCGCGCGCCACTGCCTCGGTCACCGCCATGGTCATGCCGCGGTCCTTGAACGAACCGGTCGGGTTGAGCCCCTCGACCTTGAGATGCACTGTGCACCCGGTGAGTTCGGACAGCCGCTGCGCGGGCAGCAGCGGGGTCCCACCCTCACGCAGGGTGATCGGCGTCCAGCTGTCCTCGACCGGCAACCGGTCGCGGTACGCGGCGATCAGGCCGGGCCAGGGCTGGTGAACGGTCTGCGCTGAGGTGTTCATTCGGTGGTTCCTTCCATGCGCAGCACGCTGTTGATGCTCTGCACGACATCGAGGTCGGCCAGCGCTGACACCGTCTCCGACAGTGCCGCGTCGGTGGCCTGATGGGTCACCACCACGATGCGTGCACCGCAGCGCTGACCACCCTCGTCGACCATGCCCTCCTGGCGCACCTCGGCGATGCTGACGTCACGTTTACCGAATTCGGCTGCCACAGCGGACAACACGCCGGCGCGATCGGCGACGTTCATGTTCACGTAGTAACGAGTGGGGATGAAGCCGATCGGCGCGATCGGCAACTTGGCGTATTTCGATTCGCGCGGTCCGCGGCCGCCCTGCACGCGGTTGCGGGCCGCCATCACGAGGTCACCCATCACGGCTGAGGCCGTCGGTGCGCCACCGGCGCCCTGCCCGTAGAACATCAGACGGCCAGCGGCCTCGGCCTCGACCACCACGGCGTTGAACGCTCCGTTGACGGCGGCCAGCGGATGATCCAGCGGCACCAGCGCCGGGTACACCCGCGCCGAAACCCGTTGCTGGCCCTCATCGCTGGTGAGCCGCTCGCAGATGGCCAGAAGTTTGATGGTGCAGCCGAGCGCCTTGGCCGATTCGAAGTCGACGCTGCTGACCTTGGTGATGCCCTCGCGGTACACGTCGTTGGAGCTGACGCGGGTGTGAAAGGCGATCGAGGCCAGGATCGCCGCCTTCGCCGCGGCGTCGTATCCCTCGACATCGGCCGTCGGGTCGGCCTCCGCGTAGCCGAGCGCGCTCGCGTCGGCCAGCGCGCTGGCGTAGTCGGCGCCCGTGCTGTCCATCTCCGAGAGGATGTAGTTGGTGGTGCCGTTGACGATGCCCGCCACTCGGACCACCGAGTCCCCCGCCAGCGACTGGGTCAAGGGCCGGATCACGGGGATCGCGCCGGCGACCGAGGCCTCGAAATACAGGTCGACCCGGGCGTTCTCGGCCGCCTGGGCCAACTCCCCCGTGGACACCGCCATCAGCGCCTTGTTCGCGGTGACCACGGACTTGCCCTGCTCCAGAGCGGCCAGGATCGCTTTGCGGGCCGGTTCCACGGGCCCCATCAACTCGACGACGATGTCGACGTCGTCGCGGGAGACGAGTTCTTCGATGTTGTCGGTGAGCTTGTCGATGGAGATTCCGCGGTCGTCGGCCACCCGACGGACGCCGACGCCGCGCAGCACCAACGGCGCGCCGATGCGCGCAGCAAGGTCGTCGGCGCTCTGCTCGATGATGCGCACCACCTGGCTGCCGACGTTTCCAAAGCCGAGGACCGCTACGCCGATGGGCTTTTGCGAGTCAGTCATCGTTACCTCACTTCCAGACTCAATAGATCGTCGACCGTCTCCCGGCGCAGGATCAGGCGGGCTCGCCCGTCGCGCACGGCCACCACGGCGGGACGGCCGATCAGGTTGTAACGGCTCGACATCGAATAGCAGTAAGCTCCGGTCGCCGCGACTCCCAGCAGGTCGCCGGGCCGGATATCGTCGGGCACCCAGGTGTCACGGACGACGATATCGCCGCTCTCACAGTGCTTTCCGACGATACGACCGATTGTGGGCGCGGCGTCCGTGTTGCGTGATATCAGCCGTGCGTCGTATTCCGCGCCGTAGAGCGACGTGCGGATGTTGTCGCTCATACCGCCGTCCACGCTGACGTAGCGGCGATGCGCGGTCGGGCTCACGGCGACATCCTTGACGGTGCCGACCTCGTAGAGCGTGATCGTGCCGGGACCCGCGATGGCCCGACCGGGCTCGACGACCAACCGTGGAGTGGGTAGCCCGACGGCGGCCGACTCGTCGCGCACGATCGCAGTCAGCTTGGCCGCCAGGTCGGCGATCGGTGGTGGATCGTCCTGGGGCAGATACGAGATACCCAGGCCGCCGCCCAGGTCGACGATCGACATCTGCGAGGTCTTGTCGACGCCGAACTCGGCGACCACGTCGCGAAGGAACCCGATCACTCGATGGGCAGCGATCTCGAACCCGGCGACGTCGAAGATCTGAGATCCGATATGGCTGTGCAGACCCTTGAGGCGCAGGTGATCTGCCTCGAACACCCGCCGTACGGCATCCATGGCGGCACCCGAAGCCAGTGAGAGCCCGAACTTCTGGTCCTCGTGCGCCGTCGAGATGAACTCGTGCGTGTGTGCCTCGACGCCGACCGTGACGCGGACCAGAACGTCCTGGACCACGCCCGCGGCGCCGGCGATCCGGTCGAGGCGGTCGATCTCGATCATCGAGTCGACCACCACGTGCTCGATACCGGCCTTGACGGCCGCGGTCAGCTCGGCGACCGATTTATTGTTGCCGTGCAACGCGATCCGCTCGGCGGGGAAACCACCGGCCAGCGCGACGGCCATCTCACCCCCGCTGGCCACGTCGAGCGAGAGGCCTTCTTCGGCGATCCAGCGGGCCACCTCGGTGCACATGAACGCCTTAGCGGCGTAGCGGACGTTGTCGCCCCCACCGAACGCCGCGGCGATCTCGCGGCAGCGCGACCGGAAGTCGTCCTCGTCGACGACGAATGTCGGCGTGCCGAACTCTGCGGCGATGTCGGTGACCGGCACACCGCCGATCGACACCAGACCGTCGTCATCGCGAACAGTGCTGCGGGGCCACACATTCGGCGCCAACAACAGAAGCTCAGACGGCGACTGCGGGCGCGGCGGAGCACCACCGTGGTGGATCTCTTCGGCGTGCCGGGGGCCGGCGGGATGGGCGATCACATGCGCTCCGGAGCGGAGACGCCGAGGATGCCAAGACCGTTCGCGATCACCTGACGGGTGGCTGCGCAGAGCGCCAGGCGCGCACCGTGCAGATCGTTGGGTGCCTCGTCGCCCTGCGGCAGCACACGGCAGGAGTCGTAGAACCGGTGGTAGTCGCCGGCCAAATCCTCGAGATATCGCGACACACGGTGCGGTTCTCGCAGCGCGGCAGCCGTTTTGAGCACCCGCGGAAATTCGCCGATGTTGCGGATCAGCGTGCCTTCCTTATCGTGGTTGAGCAGTTTCAGGTTCTCGGTGCTGGGAACGACACCCAGCTCGGCGGCGTTGCGGGCCAGCGCCGACATCCGCGCGTGCGCGTATTGCACGTAGTAGACCGGGTTTTCGTTGGACGCTGACGACCACAGCTCTAGGTCGATGTCGATCGGGCTGTCGACCGAGGATCGGATCAGCGAATAGCGGGCGGCGTCGACGCCGATCGCCTCGACCAGGTCGTCGAGCGTGATCACCGTGCCGGCCCGCTTGCTCATCCGGACCGGCTGGCCCTCGCGCACCAGATTGACCATCTGCCCGATCAACACCTCGACCGTGGTCGGGTCCTCGCCCAGCGCGGCGGCCACCGCTTTGAGTCGGGCGATGTAACCGTGGTGGTCGGCGCCGAGCATGTAGATGCACAGGTCGAATCCGCGCTGGCGCTTGTCCAGGTAGTAGGCGATGTCGGCGGCGACATAGGCAGGCGCACCGTCGCTCTTGATGACGACGCGGTCTTTGTCGTCGCCGTAATCGGTGGTGCGCAACCAGGTTGCGCCGTCCTTCTCGTAGATGCTGCCCGCCTCGCGCAGGCGGGCGATGGCCTGCTCGACCCGTCCGGACGTGTGCATCGAGTCTTCGTGGGTGTAGACGTCGAAGTCGGTGCCGAAGTCATGCAAGGACTGCTTGATGTGGGCGAACATCAGGTCCACGCCGATTGCGCGGAAGGTCTCGCACATCTCGTCCTCGGGCAGGCCCAGCGCGTCTGGTTCCTTGGCGAGCACCTGTGCCGCGATGTCCTTGATGTAGTCGCCCGCGTAGCCGTCCTCGGGCGTCGGTTCGCCCTTGGCCGCAGCGATCAGGGAGCTGGTGAACCGGTCGATCTGGGCGCCGTGGTCGTTGAAGTAGTACTCGCGGGTCACCGCGGCGCCCTGGGTCGACAGCAGCCGGCCGAGAGCGTCGCCGACGGCTGCCCAGCGGGTGCCGCCGATGTGGATCGGCCCGGTGGGGTTGGCGGAGACGAACTCGAGGTTGATGTTGCGTCCTGCGAGTGTCTCGGAGTGACCGTAGGTGGCGCCGGCCGTCAGGACGTTGGTGACGATGACGTTCTGCGCCGACGCCTTGAGGCGCAGGTTCACGAAGCCGGGGCCGGCGACGTCCGCGGCGGAAATCCCGGCGGTGTCGGCCAGGGCCGCGGCAAGCCACCCGGCGAGTTCCCGCGGGTTGGCGCCGACCTTCTTGCCCAGTTGAAGGGCCAGGTTGGTGGCATAGTCGCCGTGCTCGGGATTGCGCGGGCGTTCGACGGTGACGGTCTCCGGCAGCGCCGACGCGTCGAGCCCATGCTGGGCCAGCACCGCGGCAGCGGTGGACTTGAGCAGGTCGGCCAGGTCGGCGGGGGTCACGGGGGTCCATCCTATGGTCTCGGGTGGTCAGGCCCCGAATCCGTTTCCGATGAGCTGAATGCGTTAGGCTGTGCAGGCCCATCGGCGCTATTTCTCACGCGCCCCCGTAGCTCAGGGGATAGAGCGTCTGCCTCCGGAGCAGAAGGCCGCAGGTTCGAATCCTGCCGGGGGCACCACTCCGCGAACAAACTGGTGCGACGGTTTACTCGCAGGCCAATTCGAGTCGCTCGAGGCGGCGCACGAGGAGGCTCGGCAGCCACCGCCCAATCTCAGCTACCTCGATCTTCGACGTCCGTTCAAGGAGTTGACCGAGCACGATCCGGGCCTCCAATCGAGCGAGCGCCGCCCCGACGCAGAAGTGCGCGCCCTTGCCGAATGCGATGTGGTTCTTCCCGGTCGGCCGGTCGAGTCGGAATTCGTCGGGATCGTCGAAGTGCGAAGGATCGCGGTTGGCCGCGCCCCATAACAGTAGAAGGCGCGAATCCGCAGGAAGCTCGACACCACACAGGGTGGTGTCGTGGACGACGTGACGATAATGGCCCCGAAACGGCGGCTCGTATCTCAATACCTCTTCAAGAAACGCACCCAGCAACTCCGGGTGATCGCGCACCTGCTCTTGGATATCTGGACGAGTCGCCAAAACCCAGGCCGCGGAACCGATTAACGATGCCGTGGATTCGCCTCCCGCGCTGAACAAGATGATCATCATCGCCTGCGCGGTCAGCTCTTCCAGCTCACCCGATGCACACGCGATGGCCAGGTCGCCGAGCAAGTTGTCCTGCGGGTCGGCGGCAGCCTGTCGAAATTGATCGGTGATGTATCCCGCGAGTTCCATCACCGCGACGCCAGCAGCGGCGAGTTGATCTTGGCTGACAAGCCCTTCCACCACCTGGGTCGCCGAATATCCCCATCGCACGAGGTTGTCGATGTCGGCGTCCGGGACACCGATGATGCGACCCACGATCATCATTGGCAGTCGATTCGCCATGGCGCTCATCCATTCGATGCGCCCATCTCGCACGTTGGCATTCCAGAGCAGCTCGGCCGTTTCAGCGATGAACGGTTCGAAGGCAGCGATACGTTTGGCCGCCAGCTGCGGCAGCAACGCTTTCCTGTGCACCGCGTGCGCGGGCTCGTCGGCGGTGGCCAACACATGGCTCTTGCCGCCTAATCCCTCCATCTCGAAGGTGCCGACCTCGCCACCAGGCTGATACGTCATCGTCGCGGTCAAATTCGAGGAGAAGTCCTCGGGTCGAGCGATGGCGTCGTTGACGGCGTCCCAACTGCACACCGCGTAGAACCCAGAATCGCCGATCCGATGCACCGGCGCCGTGGACAACATCCGTCGGTAGAGAGCGTAGGGGTCCTGTAGCCACTCATCGTCGAACAACTCGATGCCAAGCCGCGTCATTGCTCCACGCTGATCGGAGTCGTCTGCGCACGTCAACCGTCTTCGCACAAGTTGAAATCCCCGCTCGGCCGGCCGGCCGGCATCCGTCGCACGCTGCACTCCGTACCTGCACCAACTCTGAGATTAACCGCCTATTTCGTCTCAATCTTGAGACGATTGACTTTCTGCATTCGAGAGGAAGATCATCGTGGCCCGAGACGATTGGCTCCTTGGAGGCGAGCGCCGTACGGCAGCGGCAGACCGCATCTATGCCGCGGCGACCGACCTCGTCTTGCGGGATGGCCTAGACGCCCTCGACATGGATGTCTTGGCCGTGCGAGTGCACTGTTCACGGGCGACCATCTACCGCTACGCCGGAGGCAAAGCGCAGATCCGCGACGCCGTTCTAATCCGCCTGGCGGCCCATATCGTCGACTCGGTGCGACGCGCCGTGAACAACTTGAGTGGCGCGGAGCGAGTGGTAACGGCAATAACAGTCGCCCTCGAACACATGCGATCAGACCCGATGCGCCAGATGATGGTCGGGTTGAGCGCCGGTGGTGATCTGACAGGGCTCCCTTCCTCGCCGGTGCTGGGCCGTCTCGCCGCGGACCTCGCCGGTATCACGCACGACGACCCCCAGGCAGCTCAATGGATCGTCCGCGTCGTCATGTCGCTGGCGGTCTGGCCGATCGGCGACACCGAGGTGGAACGCCAGATGGTGGAGCGCTTCGTCGCACCAGCATTCAACTGACGAGTCCGGACCACCGGAAGTGCGCCCGTTCCCGATCGTCGTCGGCCCACTTGGGTTCCCCGCGCCGGTGATGACGTTGAGCCGCGGACGTGTCCGTCGTCCCGAGTCCTCGGCCGGAGGAATGTTCAGATTTTCCGCGACATCTGCCACCGCGGCGGTGGCGTTCGATACGCCCGGTGCCGGGGCGGCGAGCAGGTTGCTCGGAAGGGCTGGGGCCGGTGGCGGCGACGCAGGTGCCGCAGGCGGAAGCGGCTTGCTCACCTCTTCGACCGGCTGTGACGCCTGCGCCAACAGCTCGTTCAACGCGACCATCTGCTGCGCCAACTCATTTGCGGCGCAGGGAGGATTATCGGCCGAACGGTTCAGATCGGCAGGCTCGTGCCGGTTTCCTTCTCGGCGAACTCCCAGAGCCTTCTGGCGTCGTCGTAATCGCATGCGACGGCGCCGCGGCCGCTCAACGTCGGCGCACCCTTCAAGCCGTACCTGCTGTCGATGCCGACATAACTGCCGGGAGGAATCGGCTCGGTGATGCAGTACAGCGTGGGCGCCGCGCCCGCGTCGAGATCGTTGGCGAGCACCCGCGCCGCCACCTTCACCACGGCGTGAAACGCTGCCATCGCGGGCTTTTCCGAGACGTTCGACAGATTGGACGCAACCCAGCCGGGGTGGGTCAGGAAGCTGGTGATCGGCGAGCCCGCCTCGCGCAACCGACGATCGAGTTCGAGTCCCCACAGCATCACGGCCAGCTTCGAGCGGGCGTACGCCGGGAACGCCGACCATTTGCTGGAGCGCAGATGCGGGTCGGCGAGGTCGATGCTGGCCGACTTGTGAGCATCGGAGCCCACGTTGATGATCTTCGACCGCACGCGCTCGAAGAGCAGGTTGGTCAACGCGAACGGTCCGAGGAAGTTGGTGCCGAGTGTGGTTTCGAACCCGTCCACGGTTTCGCCTCGGTTCTGCGCGACGAGGCCCGCGTTGTTGATGAGGATGTCGACGTCGCCGTCGAGCAGGCCGGGGAAGGCGTGCACCGACGACTGGTCGGCCAGGTCGAGTTTGACCACCGTCGTGTCGCCGCCCATCTCGGCGGCCCGTTGTGCACCCAACTCGAGGTTGCGCACCGCGAGGATCACATGTGCGCCGGCGCCGACCAGCGCCCGTGCCGTCGCCAGGCCGACGCCGTTGGTGGCCCCCGTGACGATGATCCGCTTTCCGCTCAGATTGCCGAGCCGGCTCGGCGACCAATTCGTAGCCACCGCATGAGGTTAGCGACGGCCCCTACGCGCGTGATCGTTGACACCACACATCGGTGCTGGTTGTCTACTCGCCGATGAGCAACTCCGCGCGCGAGATCGAAAATCTCGTCTACGCCTACGCCGATCGGATCGACGCCGGCGATTTCGACGGTGTCGGCGCACTGTTCACGCACGGCCGGATCCACGGCGTCGAGAACGGGCCGCCGGACACGGTTTTCGAGGGCGCGACCCGGGTGCGGCAGATGTTCGAGATGGCGGTGCGCCTCTACGACGACGGCACTCCCAAGACCAAGCACCTCACTACCAACGTGGCGGTTCGCGTCGACGAAGACGCCGGGACGGGCCACGGCAGCGCCTACTACTGCGTCACGCAGTCCACACCCGAACTACCCCTGCAGGTCATCGTGACCGGCCGTTACCGCGACACTTTCCACCGCGTCGACGGCACCTGGTGGTTCGAAAGTCGCACCATGTTCATCGACCAGGTCGGCGACACCAGCCACCACCTGAAGTTCTAGGCGGGGGCGCCCCGGGTTACCTCCACCACTTCCAGGGCTTGTCCCAGTGTCCTGGCGGCGGCACGCCGGGGATGTGGGCGATATGCCCCGGTGGCACCTTCGGGACATGGACATGCACTGGCGGCGGTCCCGGAATGTGGACATGGCCGGGTCCTGGCGGATCCCAGCGCCAGTCGTCGGCGGCGGCCTGGCTCGCCCCGAGGCCGGCAGAGGCGACTCCCAGCGCACCGGCCAACACGGCTCCGGCCGCAAACCTCTTGAATCCTGTCATCGTCATCGTGATTTCCTTTCGGCGATCTGCCCCCGCCGCTGCTATGGACACTCGGTATTGCTGTCCAACACGACGCGACCCTCACGACTTCCCCGACGGCTCCATATGCCACTCCGGTGGGTACGACCGCCAACCGCCCTACGGCTTGAATTCGTTGACGACGTCGGCAATTTTGCGCACCTGGTCGACGTCCGAACTCGTTGGGATCAGATGAATTTCGTCGGTGCCGATGTCCTCGAACCGACGCAAGACGTCGAGCAGTTCCCGTTCAGTGCCCGCCCAACCGGTCATGGGCGCCATCGCATCGACCACGTCGGCGGGAATCCAGTTCATATAGCGCCGCAGATGGCGATGCACCTGCTCGCGCGGTTGGTCGCCCTCGCCGATCGCGAACCAGAACGACGTCGCAAGGTGCGGTGCGGGCTTGCCGGCCTCGGCCCAGGCGCCGCGCGCGACGTCGAACAGTTCGTTCTGCCGGTCGACATCGAGATCGAGCGTCGTGCCTGCCAGCCCATCCGCCCATGAAGCCGCGCTGCGCACCGTCTTCGGCCCGATCGTGCCGACCAACAGTCGAGGCCCGCCGGATTGCACCGGCGTCGGCCCGACCGGGAGGACGGATTCGGTGACCTTCTCCCCCGCCCAGACCCTCCGCATCACCGCGACGCGATCGGCCATCCCCCGCATGGTCTGGCTTGCCGGTTCGGCACCGACCGCGCGGTAGTCCTCTTCCCTGCCGCCCACACCGAAACCGACCGTCAACCGTCCACCGCAGAGCATGTCGCCGGTGGCCAGCGCTTTGGCCAGCATCACGGGGTCGTGCAGTTGCGGGACCACGACGGTGGTCACCAGACGGACCCGATCGGTCCACGCGGCGACCGCGCCGAGCAGCGTCAGCGAGTGCGGGTTGTCGAACGCGATGCGCTCGCCCCAGCACAGCGACGAGAAGGGTCCGCCGTCGATCACCCGAGCCCACGTCTGGAGTGTCTCGGCATCAAGGTCGGCTTCCATGACAGGCAGCGTCATCCCGATTTGCACGACGGTGATTCTGGCACGGCTGGCAGCATGAGGGTCATGGCGATCACCACCGCGTCCATCGCGCACCTCCGGCTGACGGTCACCGACATCGAACGGTCCCGGGAGTTCTACGAGTCGGTGTTCGGCTGGCGGGTGTTCATCGAGCTACCGGAGGGCGCCGACGCGGCGACCCGTGAGGCGTTGGGCTTTCTGTACGGCGGCGTCATCTACGACCTCGGTGGTGTCCTGGTGGCACTGCGGCCCGTGGGCGACGATCGCTTCGACGAGAACCGCACGGGCCTCGACCACGTCGCGTTCCGCCTGACCAGCAAGGACGAACTCGATTCCGCGGAGGCCCATCTCGACAAACTCTGCATCGCCCATGAACCGATCAAGGACATCGGCCCGATGTACATCCTCGAGTTCCGCGATCCGGACAACATCGCGCTGGAGTTGAGCGCCCCGAAGTGATCCGTTAAGTGAGCCTGCTCATGATGTCGGCCACCGAACCGGGCGCGGCGTCACGGAAGCCGGTTCCCGCCCACACGTTGACACCGTGCGGGTCGCCGGCGCGCAGCGCCGCCGCGCGCAGTGGGCTGGTCAGGTAGTGCACCTCGGGGTAGCCCAACGGCGCCTGGCCTTCGTGGTCGTCGACGAACCGGTTCCGCAGACCACGCGCGTAACGGCCCGAGAACGCCTTCGTGACAACGGTTTCGGTGAATGCGCGGTCCTGCAACGCGGCGCGGTGCACGGCGCTGCTGCCCGATTCCTCCGCGAGAAGGAATGCGGTCCCGAGTTGTGCAGCCACCGCGCCCGCACGTCGCACCCGCGCGACGTCGTCGGCGCTCATGAGGCCTCCCGCGGCGACGACTGGCACGTCAACGCTTGCGACCACCGCTTCCAACAACTCGTCCAGCGGAAGGTCCGACGGCTGCGCGGTCGGGTCGAAGGTGCCGCGATGGCCACCCGCCCCGGGGCCCTGCACGGCGACCGCATCCACGCCGCGGGCCACCGCCTGCTGCGCTTCGCGGAGCGTGGTCACGGTGCCGACGGTGGTGATGCCGGCCGCGCGCAACCGCTGTATCTCCTCGGCGCTGGGCAGACCGAAGGTGAACGACGCCACCGCGGGCTTGAGGTCGAGCAGGACATCGATCTTGGCCGCCCAGGCGTCGTCGTCGAACCGGGGCTCACCGAGCGTGGCGCCGTACCGTTCGGCGTCGCGGGTGAGCGCCTGCGCATAACGCGCGATCGTCTCGGGATCGGCCGCGCTGGGCTGCGATGCGAACAGATTGGCACCCACCGGGCCGGTTGTCAGCCGCTGTGTCGCACTGAGGCGTTCGCCGAACGCCTCGGCGGTCAGGTAACCGGCGGCGACGAAACCCAAGCCGCCCGCATTGGTTCCCGCGGCGGCGAGTTGCGGCGTGGAGGGGCCGCCCGCCATCGGGGCCACGATGACGGGATGCTCAAGGTCCCTGAAGTCGACCGTCACGCGTCCATCGTGCATCGTTGTCGGCGCGCCATCGCGGTGGTTGACTGAATCGGTATGGCCATCACGTTCAACCACACCATCGTGGCGTCGAAAGACCGCGAGGAATCGGCCCGGTTCTTCACCGATTTGTTCGCGTTGCCCCCCGCCAGGGAGTTCGGTCATTTTCTGGTCGTGGACCTGGCGCACGACGCCAGCCTCGATTACGCCCAAGTCGGCCCGGACGAGGACATCCGTCCGCAGCACTACGCATTCCTGGTGTCCGAAGACGAGTTCTCCGATATCTACGACCGCGTCCTGGCGCGAGGCCTGCAGCACTGGGCAGATCCGCGGGGCATGCGCCCCGGCGAGATCAACCACAATGACGGCGGTCGCGGTGTCTACTTCCAGGACCCAGCGGGCCACTATCTCGAGATCATCACCCGGCCCTACGGATACGGCGCGAACTGACCCGCGACGACGCCACTAGTTCAGCGAGTGTCCGCGTTTGGTCTCCTGATCGCGGTAGTCGTCGGCGAGCTTGCGGACGTGCTTGGGCAGCGCATCGGCGGCCACGTCGGCGATGCTCGTCTGCTCGAGCACCGAGCGCATGCTCGCGCGCAGTGCACGCCAGACGTCGGTCAGCGGCGTCGTCGGGCCCGTATAGGGCAGGTCTCCCAGGCCGATGTCACGAACGCTGGCCAGCGGACCGTCGATGCAGCGCAGCACATCGGCGATGCTGATGTCTTTCGCTGGGCGGGCCAACTCGTAGCCGCCTTCGCGGCCGCGGTGGCTGCGCACGAGTCGGTCGGTGCGCAAGGCGGACAGGATGTCGACGAGGAACTGCGGAGGAATGCCCTGCGCCTTGGCCAGGTCGTCGGTGGTGACGAGGACACCGGTGTCGGCAGTGGCGAGTTGCACCATCGCGCGGACGGCGTACTCCGCTTTGGCCGACATACGCATGAACCCAGTCAATCACGCGTGACCGCGAGCACCGCCTCGGCGAGCTCGGGCCGGCACACCACCAAGTCGGGCAGTAGCGGATCGCGCCGGTTGTAAGACAGCGGCGAACCGTCGATTCGTGAGGTGTGCAGCCCGGCGGCGCGGGCGACGGCGACCGGGGCTGCCGAGTCCCACTCGTACTGGCCTCCCGCATGCACATAGACATCCGAGCGTCCCTGCACGACGGAAGCGACCTTCGCTCCGGCCGAACCCATCTCGACCAGCGTGCCGCCCAGCGCGTCGCGCACCGCGAGCGCGATGGCCGGGGGCCGCGTGCGGGACACGACGATCCGCGGGGTCTCGGGTTGCGGCGGGGGCGGCGTGACCGTCGGGGTGGCCAGCGTCGTGCCCTGCGCCGGAAGCGCTACGGCCCCTGCTACCAATCCCCCTGCCTGCCAAAGCGCAACGTGCACCGCCCAGTCGTCGCGTCCGAGTTCGGAGAATTCCCGGGTGCCGTCGAGAGGGTCAACGATCCAGACACGTTCGGCGGTCAGGCGCACCGGGTCGTCGGCGCCCTCTTCCGACAGCACTGCGTCGTCTGGCCGCTCCGTCGCCAGCGCCTCGATCAGGAAGTCGTGGGAGCGCTTGTCCCCGGCGGCCTTTCGCTCAGCTGCGGTCGCGCCGGCGAGCTCGTCCCGGACGTCGAGCAGAAGCCTTCCGGCCGCCGTGGCCAGCCGAGCCGCGAGATCGTGATCGCTCACTGCCGACTTTCCAGCAGCTCGATAACCATCTGAGCCAGGTCCTCGGGATCGCGTTCGGGCGTCAGGCGCAGGTCAGGATCCTTCGGCCGCTGGTAGGGGCTGTCGATACCGGTGAAGTGGGTGATCTCACCGGCACGAGCCTTGGCGTACAGGCCCTTCGGATCGCGTCGCTCACAGTCCTCCAGCGGGGTGTCGCAGAAGACCTCGAAGAAGTCGAGTCCGGCCTCGGTGGTGACCTTTCGGGCCAGGGCCCGGTGCTCCTCGAGTGGGCTGATCGCGGGCACCAGCACAACCTGTCCGGAGTCAGCGAGGATCGCCGCGACGTGGGCCAACCTGCGCTGGTTCTCGGCGCGGTCGGCCATCGAGAAACCGAGGTCGGCGTTGAGACCGTGGCGCAGGTTGTCACCGTCGAGAACGTAGGCGGGAACGCCTTTTTCGATCAGCTTCTGCTCGACGAGCATCGCCACCGACGACTTGCCGGAGCCCGACAGGCCGGTGAACCACACGGTCCTGCCCTTGCTCAGCCGGTCCTCGGCCTTGCACAGCGACTCATGCCGGACGGTGTTGGGGCTCGAGGTGCGGGCGGTCACCTGCGGCAGGATCATGCCGGCGGCGACCGTGCCGTTGGTGTTCGGGTCGATCAGGATGAACGAGCCGGTGGTGGCGTTGCGGCTGTACTCGTCAAGCAGCAGCGGCTGTTGTGTGCGCAGCGAGATGCGGCCCAGCTCATTGAGTTTGAGCGCGGTCACTTCCTTGTCCCGGTGCAGCGTGTTGACGTCGAGGCGGTAGTCCAGCGCCGTGACCCGCGTCCGCGTGGTGCGGGTGGTGTGCTTGATGACGTAGTCGCGGCCGGGTTCCAGCGCGGAACCGTCGGCCATCCAGCAGACGGTGGCATCGAACTCCTGCGCCACCCGCGGCTGGTTGTTCGGCCGCGCGATGAGATCGCCGCGCGAGATGTCGATGTCGTCGGTGAGGCTGATCGCCACCGCCATCGGAGGAAAGGCCTCATCGATCGGACCGCTGGGCCCCTCGATCGCCGCGATCCGTGACGTCAGGCCCGCGGGAAGCACGACGACCTCGTCGCCGACCTTCATCACGCCGCCGGCGACGGTGCCCGCATAGCTGCGGTGGTCGTGATGTTCCAGGGATTGCGGGCGGATCACGTACTGAACGGGGAACCGCACGTCGACGAGGTTGCGGTCGCCGGCGATGTAGACCTCTTCGAGGTGGTTCAGCAGCGGCGGACCTTCGTACCACGGGGTGTTGTCGGATTTGGTGACGACGTTGTCGCCGTTGAGCGCCGACAGCGGAATCGTCGTCACGTCGTGGATGTCCAGGCGGGCGGCGAAGTCATGGAAGTCGTCGCGGATCTTCTCGAAACGCTCTCTGTCCCAATCGATCAGATCCATCTTGTTCACCGCGAGCACGATGTGCCGGATACCGAGCAGCGATGCGAGGAACGCGTGGCGGCGGGACTGTTCGAGTAACCCGTGGCGCGCGTCGACCAGGACGATCGCCAATTGCGCGGTGGACGTACCGGTCACCATGTTGCGGGTGTACTGGATGTGGCCCGGGGTGTCGGCGATGATGAATTTGCGCTTGGGCGTTGCGAAGTAGCGGTAGGCCACATCGATCGTGATGCCCTGCTCACGCTCGGCCCGCAGGCCGTCGGTCACCAGCGCCAGATCGGTGTAGTCGTGACCGCGTTCCTTGGAAGTCCGCTCGACAGAGGCTAATTGGTCTTCCATGACGGCCTTGGAGTCGAACAGCAGCCGGCCGATGAGGGTCGACTTGCCGTCGTCGACGGAACCCGCGGTGGCGATCCGCAGCAGCGTCGCGGCGGGCCGGGCGGTGGGCCGTTCGGTGGTGCGAGTCATCAGAAGTAGCCCTCTCGCTTGCGGTCTTCCATACCGGCCTCGGAGATGCGGTCGTCGGCGCGGGTGGCGCCGCGCTCGGTGAGCCGCGAGACCGCCGTCTCGGCGATGACCTCGGAAACCGTTGCGGCGTGCGACTCCACGCAGCCGGTGCAGGTGACGTCACCGACGGTGCGGAACCGGACGGTCTTCTCGACGATCTCCTCGTCCTTGCGCGGCTGCAGGTACTTGTGCACGGCCAGCAGCATGCCGTCGCGCTCGAACACCTTGCGGCGGTGGGCGTAGTAGATCGACGGCAGCTTGATCTGCTCGGCGCCGATGTAGGACCAGATGTCGAATTCGGTCCAGTTCGACAGCGGGAACACGCGGATGTGCTCACCCTTGTGGTGGCGCCCGTTGTAGAGGTTCCACAGCTCGGGCCGCTGGGCCTTCGGATCCCATTGGCCGAACTCGTCGCGGAAGGAGAACACCCGCTCCTTGGCGCGTGCCTTCTCCTCGTCGCGGCGGGCGCCGCCGAACGCGGCATCGAACTTGTTCTCGCGGATCGCGCGCAGCAGGGTCACCGTCTGCAGTGGGTTGCGCGACGGGATCGTCTCGACCACGCGGCCGGCGTCGATGTCGTCCTGCACCTTGGCCACGACCAGCCGAACGCCGAACTCCTCGACGAGCTCATCGCGGGTCTGCAGCACCTCGTCGAAGTTGTGTCCGGTATCGACGTGCATGACCGGGAACGGCAGCCGGCCCGGGCGGAACGCCTTGAGCGCCAGATGCAGCATCACGATGGAGTCTTTTCCGCCGGAGAACAGCAGCACGGGCCGCTCGAACTCGGCGGCGACCTCACGGATGATGTGGATGGCTTCGGCTTCCAGGGACCGCAGATGGCTGAGCTCGTAGCGCCCCGCGTTGAGCTGTTCGCTCGTGGTCGTCATCATTTCCTCGTAAAGTGGGTAGGAATGACCATATTTATGACCATTACCCGATATTAGACACCGCTGCCGCCCGGAGTGTCAACGCGACCGGGCGCTGCCCCGTTCTCCCTCGCGCCTCCCCCTCGCGCCTCCCCCTCGTGC
>NZ_NKCN01000035.1 GCF_002245535.1 Mycobacterium lehmannii
GGGGCCTCCCACCACTGTCGGATAGACCGGGCAGGCGACTTCCTACTCGGTAACCCACGAACATGGGTGAGTGGGGCCCCGGCCCGCAACCCCCGACTCAACGCCGACGGTCACCCATACCGTCTAGACGGTGAAGCCCCCGTCGACGTTCCAGTTCGCGCCGGTCACGAACCCGGACTCGGGGCCCGCCAGAAAGCTCACGATGGCAGCGACATCGCCGACGTGTCCGTAGCGGCCTTGTGCCGTCACCTTCTTCAAGCTCTCGGGAAAGTCACCGCTGTTGTCCGGATTCGCATCGGTGTCGATCGGCCCCGGTTGGACGTTGTTGACGGTGATGCCGCGCGGGCCGAGCTCACGGGCCAATCCTCGGGTGAAGGACGAGACCGCGCCCTTGGTCATGGCGTAGACCGAAAGCCCCGGTCCCGGAACGCGGTCGGCGTTGATACTGCCGATGTTGATGATCCGCGCGTCCTCACCCAGGTACTTCACCGCTGTGCGGGCTGCCCAGAACATTCCGCCGATGTTGGTCGCGACCAGACGGTCGAATTGCTCCGCCGGGAAGTCGTCGATCGACGCCAGGTGAGCGACGCCGGCATTGTTCACCAGCACGTCCAGACCGCCGAGATCGGCCACGGTCTGGTCGACCGCGGCGGCAACTTGAGCGGGATCGGCGGCGTCGGCCTGGATCGCCACGGCCCGCCCGCCGCGCTCGGCGACTTGGGCCACGAGCTTCTCGGCATCCGTCGCCGATGCCGAGTACGTGAAAGCGACCTCGGCGCCGTGAAATGCCAAACGACGCACGATTTCCGCGCCGATCCCGCGTGAACCGCCGGTGACAAGCGCTCGCCGTCCGGCCAAGGGTGTGGTGCTCATGTCTTCTACCTCTCCGGGGAGTTACGAACTCAGTACGTTTGACGTCAAGTCCCGAAGGGCGCGCCGCATTCCCGGTACAGGGAGCCGCGAAGAGTTGGGTTAGGTGGTGATTCGCATCTCGGCATCCGGGTGCGAGCTGAGCGTGACGATGATCGTGCCGCTACCCGTCGCGAACGTGGTGTTCGCATATCCGATGAAGCCGTAGTGCCCGTCGATGGTCGAAACGGCTGTGATGTCGCTGCTTCCCGAGGCGCCGGTGTCGAGGTTCACCCAGTCCGCCGTGACGGTGAGAGAACAGGAGCCGTCATAGGTGCCGGCGTCGTAGCTGATCGCGACGCGGACCCCATTCTCGACGCGATCGCCGACCTGAACCGGGGTCAACTGAGCCTCGGCGCTGACGCTGCCGCCGCATGTCGGCGAGGCCACCACGGGAACGCGATCGAGTTGGGTGAATGGCTCAGCATCGGCCCTCGCGAGCCCCAGCCAGGATGCAGCCAGCACGACGGCCACTGCGCCGGCAGCACGAAGCGAGCTCATGACCGTGTCATCGGCGATCGAAGCGACGGTGTTAGCGGATTTCTCATTCGTGACCGGTTTTCGAGAAGTTGAAGCGCCGATTCGCCCATGATTGAACCCTGAATAGCCAAACGGTCCTATCCGTCGATTCGATCAGCACGTTGCGGCGCTGGTCGATGCTTGTCATGGCTCTCACGGCTACGTTGTGCGCCAACGTGTTCATCAATGGCGCCGCGTTCCTGATCCCGGAGCTGCACCTCGACGACGAGCTTCACCTTGCACAGGCCGGGCTGCTGTCCGCGATGCCCAGTTTCGGAGTGGCGACGACGATGTACGCGTGGGGCCACGTGGTGGACCGGGTGGGCGAACGGATCGTGCTCACAGCAGGTTTGGCGCTCACCGCCGCGGCGGCGTTCGCAGCGGCGGCAGTCGATTCTCTGGTGGCGACGGGGGCGTTTCTCCTCCTGGGCGGGATGGCCGCGGCGAGCAACAGTGCCGCCAGCGGCAGACTCGTGGTGGGGTGGTTTCCGCCGAACCGGCGTGGCTTGGCGATGGGGATTCGGCATACGGCATCCCCGTTGGGCGTAGGGCTGGGGGCGCTGGTCATCCCTCAACTCGCCCAGCACCACGGTGTCGCCGCGGCGCTGTTATTTCCCGCCGTCCTGTGCGCGGCGTCGGCGTTGATCAGCGCGATCGGCGTGGTGGATCCGCCGAGGCCACCGCGCTCGGAGGCGCCGACCGAGCATCTGGCCAACCCCTATCGAGGCTCGACGGTTCTGTTGCGAATCCACGCCGTCTCGATGCTGTTGGTGGTGCCGCAGAGCGTGGTGTGGACATTCACCCTGGTCTGGTTGATGGCTGACCGCGGGTGGTCGGCTACGTCGGCGGGCGTGGTGGTGACCGTCGCGCAACTGCTCGGTGCGGTCGGCCGGGTCGCGGCCGGGCACTGGTCGGACCGCCTCGGTGCGCGGCTGCGTCCGATCCAGATCATCAGTGTCGCCGCCGCGCTCGCCATGTTGGTGTTGGCGGTGACCGACGAGCTGGGCTCTCCGGTGAGCGTCGCCGTGATCGTGATCGCGTCGATGATCACCGTGACCGACAACGGATTGGCCTACACCGCGATCGCCGAATTCGCCGGACCGTTCTGGAGTGGGCGCGCGCTCGGCGTCCAGTACACCGGTCAGATGGTGACGATGGGCGCTACGCCGCCCGTGTTCGGCGCGCTGATCGCGGCCGTCGGCTATCCGGTGGCCTTCGCGGCGTCGGCCATCTTCCCGCTCGTCGCGCCGCTTCTGGTTCCTGTCCACGCCGACCGGGAGATCGCCGACCGCGGTTGACCGAGGGGATCACCGCGAATGACACGATGCCGGAACCCCTGCGACACAAGAGGTTCCGGCATCGTGATCGTATCGGGTGTCAGCTCGCGAGCAGTTCGTCGATCTGATTGATCGCCTGCGCCGTGCCCTCTTCGACGCCCATCTCGAGCACCTTCTGCAGGCCTTCGGCCGACTCGTACGTGCTGACGTAGGTGGCTCTGGTCGCGCCGTCGCCGATCGCCTCGAAGGTGTAGACACTGTGCGCGACCGGCATATTGCTTGCCGGCTTGAGATCCGCGTCGGCGAACCCGTCTTCGAAACTGAAGCTGCGCGGCTCGTCGACGGCCGTGACCTTCCAGTACCCGCCGTACTTCTCGCCTTCGGGTCCAGTCATGTAGTAGGTGACCGTGCCGCCTGGCGTGAGCGCATGCTCGACCACGGTCGCGGGGTAACCCGGTGGGCCCCAAATCTTCTCGAGCTGCCGCGGATCGGCATAGATCTGCCAGACCCGCTCGACGGGCGCCGCGAACTCCGCGATGATCGTCAGGGTGCGGTCGTCGATGTTCTTGCTGATGTTGGTGACAGGCATGGCTATTCCTCGCTGAGTAGGTCGTCAATGCGAGCGATGCGACCGCGCCAGACATCCTCGAGCTCAGTGAGCATCGAGGCGACTGACCGCACCGCCTCCACATCACCACTCGCCAGTTGCTCTCGCCCCTGGCGACGCTTGGAGATCAGGCCTGCCTTCTCCAGCACGGCGACGTGCTTTTGCACCGCGGCGAAGCTCATGTCGTACTGCGCCGCGAGCGCAGTGACCGAATGCTCCCCGGCCAAGACCCGGCGAAGAATGTCTCGCCGAGTCCGGTCGGCCAGGGCGTGAAAGAACGCGTCCGCTCTGTCCTCGTCCTGATCGGTCACCAACAGAATATACAACCGATCGGTTGTATATTGTCAACGGTGTTAGCGCCAATCGCCCGGCGTGTGCCGCGGTCGGCGGCATTGCGACAAGATGGGGTGGTGAATCCGCTGGAGCAGTTGACCGTCGAGCAACTGCGCCTGCGGACCAGCATGAAGTGGCGGACGCATCCTGCAGATGTGTTGCCACTATGGGTCGCGGAGATGGACGTGCCCTTGGCCGAACCCATCGCCGACGCGCTGAATACGGCAATCGCTTTGGGGGACACCGGGTATCCGAGCGGAGCGCGCGCCTATGCCGAGGCGTTGTCCGGGTTTGCGGCGCGTCGTTGGGGTTGGGACGGGCTCGCAGTGCAGCGCACTGCGCTCGTTCCCGACGTGATGCTGGGCATCGTCGAGGTCCTCAAGCTGATCACCGAACCCGGCGACGTCGTGGTCGTCAATGCGCCCGTCTATCCGCCGTTCTACGCCTTCGTCACGCACGCCGGCCGCCGCATCGTGGAGGCGCGCCTCGGCATGGACGGCCGCATCGACATGGAGGCGTTGGATACGGCGTTCGGTACGGCCGCCACGATGAGTGATCGGGTGGTCTACCTGTTGTGCAGTCCCCACAATCCGACCGGTGCCGTGCACTCGGCCGATGAGCTCGCGCGCATCGCGGCGCTCTCCCGCGATCATGGCGTGCGCGTTGTATCCGATGAGATTCATGCGCCATTGGTGTTGGCCGGAGCGGACTTCACGCCGTATCTGAGCGTCGCGGGCGCCGAGGACGCGTTCGCTGTCACGTCGGCCTCCAAGGCGTGGAACCTCGCCGGCCTCAAGGCGGCGGTGGTGGTTGCCGGCCCGGACGCGGCGGCAGACCTCGACCGGATGCCCGAGGAAGTCAGCCACGGCCCCAGCCACCTCGGCGTGATGGCGCACACGGTGGCGTTCGACGAGGCAGAGGCGTGGCTCGATGCGTTGCTGGCCGGGCTGTCGGCCAACCGCGACCTGCTGGGCGAACTGATCGCCGAACACCTGCCCCTCGTCGACTACATCCGGCCGCAAGGCACGTACCTGGCCTGGCTCGATTGCCGCCGACTCAACCTTGAGGAGCCCGGTAGCGTCGACGGCCCCGGCGTCGTCTCCGAACTGGCGGGGCCGGCGCGGGCATTTCTCGACCAGGCACGGGTGGCGCTCAGTTCCGGGCATGTTTTCGGCTCCGGCGGCGCCGGTCACGTGCGGTTGAACTTCGCCACCTCACAAGCGATCCTCACCGAGGCGGTCAAGCGGATGGGCGCGGTCAGCCGGTAAACCCCTCGCCCTTCGTCGATAGGTCGTGGCTGGTGAAGGTCAGCGGGATCTGCCGTCCGCGGGCGATCTTGTTCAGCATCGCGATCCGCTCGCGCGCGGCGGCGCCGGTCTTCTTTCTCTGTTCGCGGATCGGGTTGGACCACGGCAGCTTGTCCGCCACCATCGCGATGCGGACGTTGAGTTTGGCGATTTCGGTGAAGATCCGGATTCGGCGTTCGTAGTTGTAACCCAGCGGCTCGAAGAAGCTGCCGGCGACCATCGCCTCGATTTGCTGATAACCGAATACCGCGCCCGCGGGGACGAGCGCGAGGGTCGCGGTGAGCTGGTTGGCGTGGCGAGCCACCAACTTCTTGACGACGCCCGGGAGGGTTTCGGTCAGCGTCGTCAGGTGTGCGGGACCCGCGATCGCGTCGACGAGTTCGGCGCGCCACGGCGACGGGTTCCCACCCCGGGCCAGGACGTAGTTCAACGACTTGATCAGGTCCAGACCGGTCGGCGAGTAGAGCCGTTCCGGTGCGCCCCACAGCCGTCCTGAGTACGACGAGTACTCGGCGAGGTCCTCGAGTTCCTGGCTGGTCAGCTTGCGTCCGAACGCGTGGTCGACGAGCCGTCCGAGCAACATCCCACTGCCGAACCCGAGCAGTGATGTCACCGGAATGGGCTCGCCGAACTTCAGGTAGACGTCGTCACCCCATTTCCGGCGCAAGCCACGACTGGCGAGCCCGTGCATCAACCGCACCCGGATCACATCCTGGAAGGCTTCCGAGTGCCGGTCGAAGATGTCGGGCAGCGTGAACTCCGCGAAGACCCGGGCGGTCTCGATGAAGCGCCGCGGGCCGTCGTCGGCGAAACGTCCGGTGGCGCCGGTGGATGCGGAGATGTCGCCGGTCATCGCCGTCTCGTAGAACGCCCACCCCTGGATGATCATGGTCGCCGTCTTCGTCGCCGACATCGCCAGCATGCGGCCGCGTTCGGCGGCCTCCAGGTCGAACTGGCTCGGCAGCTGATCGATGTGCTCGAAGAACTCGACGAACTCCCGGGGCGGATCCTCCAGTGAGTCGATGCCCCGAGTCAGCGCCTGTTCGTACAGTGCGCGGCCCTTCTCGTAGCCGAGGCGCTCGAACGCGTCGACCACGCCGATGATGTGCTCGTCGCCTTGCCAGAAATAATCGTCGCGTAGCCGCGTGAGCTCGTTGGGTTCGACCTCTTTGTCGATGTCGATCCACTGGCCGAACATGAACTCGCGCATCTGCCGCCACTGGGCGGCGAAATGGTCGCGGCCCGGCGGGATAGGGCGCAAGGGCCGATCCGGGTGATCGCGCCGGTTGAATTCGACGTCGTCGAGCCGAATCTCTTGCCGCTCGCCAGTGACAGTCATGTAGCCGGATCCCATCTGTAAATACAGGCCACTGATTTCGACGTTATCGCACAACCCCCGCGTATGTGAATCGCGATTCCGCGCTCGCTACCCCGCTATCGAATCGCGGGTGTCGAGAACTGCCATGTTTGCCGCTGCACGTCCGGCGCCCCACCCGGCGCCGTTGGACGCTGACACCGCACGAGGCACCGTCGACGGAAACAGTCGATGAGCGAGGTCTTCGGCCGCTCTGCTGTTGGCTGCCAGCACGGGAAGCAGACGGACGTCACGTTCCACTTCCGCGGTTACCGATGCGCTGGCGTTGTCGAGTCGCTCGCCGATGCGCTGTGCGTACGCGACAAGAAAAGACTGGCGGAATGTCCTGGAACGTGCTTGTGCAGTTCCGGCGCGCCCCGCGCGCAGCATGGCTCGGTTGGCTTGCACAAGCAGCGACGTGGTGAGCAACTCCACTAACTTGAGATCGGTTTCGCAGCCGATGACGGTGACGAACCCGATGCCCTCCGCCCACACTGCACGGCAACGGTTGGACCGACTCACCACTTGCACCAACGTCGCCTTGGCCGCGGCGTAGGGGTTCTCGATCCAGATACGCCGTGCGGCCGCAGCCGGCTCACGCCCCCGGTTGTGGCGGGCCACCGCTTCGTTCAACGAATACCTGCTCATCAGGTCTTGGGCCTTGGCGGAAAGGGCCTCTGCCTCGTCCGGGAATTCGGTGACTTCGGCTTTTGCGAGTAGAGCGCGGACCCTGCCGAGGACCTTTTCGTCAGCATCGGTCACCGTCGTCGCCGTGTGCCGGTATGTGCCGGGCAGCGGCAGGATCACTTCGAGCGCCGGGAGTCTGCCGAGGAGGTTCAGGAGTTTGAGAACCACGACAAGACCGTCGCGCTGGTCGACGGCGTTCGACGCGGCCCACCGCCACATCTGAGGCGGCTGTGCGCGTGAGCCGACTGAGGCCGACAGCCTGGCGATATCGGCGCGCCAGTCTGGGTGCAAAGTCGCGGCCGCATACCGCCTACACTCACCGACGATCGCCTCGTCGAGGTAACGGATCTCGGCCGGCTTCATTCTGCGGCAGGCGATTTCGTGCAGATCGGACGGTTGCCAACCGTGCGTCCACGCCGCGCTGATGGCCTCGTTCATGGCGAGGTCAGCTGCAACGTCGAGTTCGTGCGCGAAGTCCCGAAACTCGCGCAGCAGTTCGGTGGCGCGATACGGCAGGTGGTCGGCAGGGCCGGATGCGGCCGTGCTCAATGCCACAACGAGGTGTTCGAGGAGCACCGCGCGGTCCGCCGCCGGATCGAAAGCCTCGACGCGCTCTTGCTTGGGCGCCGACCGGCGCCGGTTCCTGTGTTTGGCTGCCCGCTTTTCGCGGTTTCGTCTCCCCATACGCCGAAGTGTTCCGTAGAGGTCCGACACGCAGCGGCAGGCGCGCGGTCTCGGGAGTTCATCACGCTGTGTCGACACCGTGATCACCGCAGGCTCTCAGGTTCCGCGGAGATGTCCGTCGCCCCGTCTACGATTCCTGCGGCCCCCTTCTCAGCATCGACACAAAGGATCTGCAGTGAGTTACACCGCCGCCGACATCACCGAACTCGATGATGTCCAGCACACACGCCTGCGGCCGGCGGTGAACCTGGGGCTCGACGTGCTCAACACCGCGTTGCGTGAGTTGATCGACAACGCCATCGAGGAGGTCGCCGACCCCGGCAACGGTGGATCCACCGTGACGATCACCCTCCACGCGGACGGATCGGTCAGCGTCGCCGACGACGGGCGTGGCCTGCCCGTCGACACCGATCCGACGACAGGAAAGAACGGCATCGTCAAGACGCTCGGCACCGCGCGGGCCGGCGGGAAGTTCTCTGTCCATACCGATGCAGCGAGCACAGGGGCCGGTCTGAACGGGATCGGCGCGGCCGCAGCGGTATTCATCTCCGCACGCACCGACGTGACGGTGCATCGGGGCGCCAAGACCTACGTGCAAAGCTTCGGGCGCGGTTACCCGGGGACGTTCGAGGGCAAGGAGTTCGACCCCGACGCCCCGTTCACCCGGGCCGACACCCAGAAACTGCGCGGCACCGCAAATCGGAAGCCCGCCATGCAGGGCACCACGGTTCGCATCCTGTTCGACCGCGCGGTGGTCCCCGACACCAGCGTCGATGTCGGCGAAGTGCTGCTGCGGGCGCATGCCGCCGCCCGGATGTCCCCCGGTGTGCATCTGGTCGTGGTCGACGAAGGCTGGCCCGGCGACGACGTGCCCGAGGCGTTTCTCGAACCTTTCAGCGGCCCTTGGGGCACCGACACGCTGCTCGATCTCATGTGCACCGCCGCGGGCACTCCCGCGCCCGACGTCCGCGCGGCGGTCGAGGGTCGCGGCGAGTACACCACCGGCCGCGGACCCACGCCGTTCCGCTGGTCGCTGACCGCGGGCCCGGCCGAGCCGGCGACGGTGGCCGCGTTCTGCAACACCGTGCGAACCCCCGGCGGCGGATCACATCTGACGGCCGCGATGAAAGGCCTGTCCGAAGCGCTTGCCGATCGTGCGTCGCGGATGCGTGATCTGGGCCTCGCCAAGGGCGAAGAAGGTCCGGAGCCACAGGATTTCGCGGCCGTCACCGCTTTAGCGGTGGACACCCGTGCACCGGACGTCGCTTGGGACTCGCAGGCCAAGACCGCGGTGTCGTCGCGGTCGTTGAATGTGGCGATGGCCCCGGACGTCGCGCGCAGCGTCACGGTGTGGGCGGCCAACCCCGCCAACGGCGATGCGGTGACCCTGTGGACCAAGCTGGCGCTGGAGTACGCGCGGGCACGGCGCAGCGCGGAGGGTGCGAAGGCACGTTCGCGCGCGGCTTCGAAGGCCAAGGGGCTGGGCACCAACCTGTCGCTGCCACCGAAGCTGCTTCCCAGCCGCGAGACCGGCCGCGGGTCGGGCGCCGAGTTGTTCCTGTGCGAGGGCGATTCGGCGCTGGGCACCATCAAGGCCGCGCGCGACGCCACCTTCCAGGCCGCCTTCCCGCTGAAAGGCAAGCCGCCCAACGTGTATGGGTTCGCGCTGAGCAAGGCACGGTCCAAAGACGAGTTCGACTCCATCGAGCGCATCCTGGGCTGCGGTGTGCGGGACAACTGCGACCCGGAGCTGTGCCGCTACGACCGGATCCTGTTCGCCTCCGACGCCGACCCCGACGGCGGCAACATCAACTCCAGTCTGATCTCGATGTTTCTCGACTTCTACCGCCCGCTCGTCGAGGCAGGGATGGTGTACGTGACGCTGCCGCCGTTGTTCGTGGTCAAAACCGCCAGCGAGCGCATTTATTGCCAAGACGAATCCGAGCGCGATGCGGCCGTGGCCAAGCTGAAGTCCACTTCGAAGGGCCGCGTCGAGGTGCAGCGCAACAAGGGGCTCGGCGAGATGGACGCCGACGACTTCTGGAACACCGTCCTCGATCCCCAGCGGCGCACCGTTATTCGCGTCCACCCCGACGACGGTGAGAAGAAATTGCACCACACCTTGTTCGGTGGGCCGCCCGAGGGCCGACGCATGTGGATGGCCGAGATCGCCGCCCGCGTCGACACCAATTCCCTCGACCTCGACTAAGACTTAGGCAGATACCGTGACCGCCACCCTGGACATACCCGAGCAGAACCCGGACCTGGTCGTCGACCAGAGCGCCGACGACTACTGGAACCTCTATCAGCTGACGTTCGCGCTCTACAGCGTCAGCGACCGTGCGATCCCGTCGGCCTACGACGGTCTCAAGCCGGGTCAGCGTCGTCTGCTCTACCAAATGCACGAGTCGAAACTGCAGCCCGGCAACAAGCCGCAGAAGTCGTCGAAGATCTGTTCCGCGGTCACCGGCAACCTGCATCCGCATGGCGGCACCTCGATGTACGGCGCTGCGGCGCTGATGGCCGCCGAGTTCCAGCGCGTGAAAGTCATTGACGGACAGGGTGCTTTCCCCCGTATCCAGGGCGACATCCCGGCCGCCGACCGCTACACCGAGATGCGGTTGTCGGCACCAGGTGCCGCGCTGACCGCCGAACTCGACAGCCATGCAGTGCCCATGGTGTCGACGTTCGACGGCGAGTGGATCGAGCCGACAGTGCTGCCGGCCCAGTGGCCGGTGTTGTTGTGCAACGGCGCCGTCGGCATCGCCGAGGGGTGGGCCACCAAGGTGCCCGCCCACAACCCGCGCGAGATCATGGCCGCCTGCCGGGCGCTGCTGAAAACGCCGAATATGACCGACGATCGGCTGGTCAAGTTGATCCCGGGTCCCGACTGGGGCTGCGGAGCATCCGTGGTCGGCACCGCCGGCCTGCGCGAGTACATCACCACCGGGCGAGGCCAGTTCACCGTGCGCGGCACGCTCTCGGTCGACGGGAAGAACGTCCTCATCACCGAACTGCCGCCTGGCGTGGCGAGCAACACTGTGCAGGAACGGATTCGGGCCCTGGTCGAGTCGGGAGAGCTCGCTGGTGTGGCGGACATGTCCGATCTGACCGACCGCCGCAACGGGCTGCGCATCGTCGTCACCGCCAAACGCGGCCACAGCGCCGAGCAGATCCGCGATCAGCTGCTGGCCCTGACACCTTTGGAAGGGACGTTCGCCGCCAGCCTCGTCGCCCTCGACGAGAACCGCGTCCCGCGATGGTGGTCGGTGCGCGAGTTGATCAAAGCGTTTCTCTCGCTGCGTGATTCGGTGGTTTTGCACCGCAGTGAGTACCGGCTGGAGAAGGTCACGGCGCGACGTCATCTGGTGGCGGGCCTGATGACCATCCACCTCGACATCGACGCCGCCGTGGCGGTGATCCGCGGCTCCGAAACCGTCGACGAGGCTCGGCAAGGGCTGCAGGACCGGTTCAAGATCGATGCCGTTCAGGCCGACTATGTACTGGCGCTGCAGTTGCGCCGCCTGACCAAGCTCGACGTCATCGAGCTGCAGGCTGAGGCCCAGAAGCTGGATGCGGAGTTCGCCGAACTCACTGAGCTGGTGTCGAATCCGGATGCGCGCCGGAAGGTGATCGACAAAGAACTGGTGGAGACGGCGAAGCTGTTCAAGGGTCCGGAGTTCGATCGTCGCACCGTGCTCGACTTCGAGGCCGCGCCAGTCACTTCCAACGGCGACGACGGGCCCCGTGAGCGCAAGGTCAACACCGCCTGGCGGCTCGACGACCGAGGCGTGTTCTCCGACAGCCACGGCGAGTTGCTCACCTCAGGTCTGGGTTGGGCGGTGTGGACCGACGGCCGGGTGAAGTTCACCGCCGGTGGGGGTCTGCCGTACAAGGTTCGCGACATTCCCGTCGCCCCGGATATCACCGGGCTGGTGCGCTCGGGTGTGCTGCCGGACGGTTACCACCTGGCGTTGGTGACCCGACGAGGAAAAGTCCTGCGCATCGACCCGGCGGCGGTCAACCCTCAGGGCGTTGCCGGCAACGGTGTGGCCGGGGTGAAGTTGGCGGGTGACGACGACGAGGTGATCGCCGCGCTGCCCGTCTCGTGCGCCAACGGCGAGGCCATCCTGTCGCTGGCTGAAAAGAGCTGGAAGGTCACCGAAGTCGCCGACATTCCGGTGAAGGGTCGCGGGGGTGCCGGCGTCGGCTTCCACCCGTTCGTCAAGGGCGAGAGCGCGCTGCTTGCGGCGTCGATCTCGGCGGCCGGGTTCGTGCGAGGGAAGAGGGCGGTCCGGGCCGAGAATCGAGCAAAAGCGTCGATCAAGGGCTCGGGTCTGGATGTGACACCGGCCGGATAGCAGTCGCGGCGATGCGCAGCGTGTGGGCCCAGGAGCCCCCCGTCGAGGGACACTTTCCAGTCGGCCCCGCGCCCACCCAGAGCGGCGGTATCCCGCTCGTCGCCGGTGTGATCGGCCCGAAGGCACTAGCTCGAGCCGCGCAATGGGCTGTCGGGGTGACCGACCCGGCTCATTCGCTGCATTTCGACGCCGAGGCGTTGGCCGCGCAGCGCGAGCGTGTCATCGCTGCGTGGCAGGCCGCGGGCAGGACGGATCGGCCACACTTCTCCGCGCCGGTCTGGTTCGCGCTCGGCCCGGACCCTGAGCACCAACTCCGGGAGCACGTGAAGGACTTCTGGGACGAAGAGGTTGGCGCCGTAGGAGACGACGTCTCCTATTTGACGACTCCGGGCACGGGGACGATGAACTGCGGAGCGTCCGGCCTCCTCGCCGCCGTCAACGGCGCACGAGAGGCGGGGACTCGATGAGATCCGGCTCATCCCGTCGACCAGCGACCCCGACGAAATCGATCGCGCGCGCGAGGTCCTTGGTATCTGATCCGGCCGCGCGTTCGACGGGAGCATGTCAAGAATCCGCGCTGGCCGGTAACGGCGGAGCATCGAATTTGACACTGCCCCTGCGTGCCTCCCGAATCACAGGCGTCTCATAGTTAACATCACGCCGTGCAGGTATCTCGGCGTGACGCACTGCGCTACGCCGCCGCGGTGTCGGCACTGGCCGGACTCGGTGCGGCATCGGCGGGTACGCACGCGCCGAGGGCCGAGGCCGCCCGCCCCACGCTGATCGACTATGCGATGCGTCAGATCCCGGCGCAGGACATCCGGGCCGCCGGCCACTCCGGCGTCATCAACTACGTCTCGACGTCACGGCCCGGCTCCTCGTTCGGCGCCAAGCCGATCACCCTGCCTTACGCCAAGACGCTGGCCGCGGCCGGTTTGGTGATCGTCAGCAACTACCAGTACGGCAAACCGGGCGGGACCGCGCCATCGGACTTCACCCGCGGGTACGCCGGTGGCGTCGCCGACGCGAAAACCGGTTGGCACCTGCACACCGCCGCCGGTGGCGGACGCACCGCGCCGATCTTCTTCAGCGTCGACGACGACATCGACCGCCAGACCTGGAACGACCTGGCGCTGCCGTGGTTCCGCGGTATCAACTCGGTCATCGGCGTGCAGCGCACCGGCATCTACGCCGGTATCCGACCGTGCCAGTGGGCCGCCGCCGACGGAGTCATCGGAAGATCGGGTTCCGCCGGTCACGTCTGGGCCTGGCAGACCCGATCCTGGTCCAACGGACAGCTTTACCCCGCCGCGGTTCTCTACCAACGCATCATCGACACGGCCTCGAACCCCGGACCGGTGGTCGGCGGCATCCGCGTCGACGTCAACGACGTGCTGGCCCAGGACTGCGGCCAATGGAACCTGCACCCGTGACCGCCTCTGCGGTCAGCGGCGTGGTGTCGTGGTGACGTGCACGTGGTCGTAATGGCCGTACCCTGAGCCCGCCGGACCGCTCGGCGTGTAATACGTGCCGCGCCAGATGACGTCCTGTAACCCGAATCGGCTCGAGTTGCTCAGCATGAAGTCGCGGATCGCGTCGCCGAGCGCGATGCCCTCGGCGCTCTCGGGATTGGGGATCATGATGTCGATCGCCAAGCCGCTCGGATGCCACGGCTTGGAGTCGGGCCGAACGCCGTCGATGTCGGCGATCTGGGGGAATCTTGCGCTGATGGCGCGGGCGGCGAGCACGGTGTTGACCTGTAGGCCCGCCTCGTTCGCGACGCCGGCGGGCAACGCCTCCGGGACGTCGACGCGGGCGGCCGCCAGAGCTTGAGCAGGGTCCACGGGCGGCTGGCCGGGCAACGCGAGGATCGCCGGGTCTGGCGGGGTGGGCGCGGCGGGCGGCGGAGGCGGTGGTGCTGCTGGCGGGACGGCGTTGTCGACGACCGCTTGCTGTTGCGGTGTCAACGCCGCGTACTGCGCCTCCGCGGCCGCGATCTTGCGCAGCAGATCATTCCATTTGGCCTGCAGGTCCGCGCGCACCGCGGCGGCCTGCTCGGTCGCAGCGCGGGCGTCGGCGGCCGACTTCTCGGACGCCTGCGCGGCCGACCCCGCGCGGTCACGCTTTGCGTGGTACGTCTTCATTTGCTCAGCGGTCGTGGCGCCGACCACCCGCTGCAGCGACAGCTTGTCGAGCAACTGCTGCGGCGAAGACGCGGTCAGCAGCGCCGCCGCCTGACCGTTGCGGCCACTCATGTAGTCCATCGCCGCAATGCGGTCGACCGCTGCCTGGTAAGGCGCAAGCTCGGCGTTGACGGCGGCAAGGACATCGAGGTCGGCGCGGTGGCGCTCGTCGGCAGCCTTCTGAGCGGCCTCTTTGGTGTCGACATCGCGCTGCGCCGCCGTGACGGCCTCGCGAGTCTGCAGCGCCTGAGCGGACAACTCGTTGAGCTTGGCCAGCGCGTCGTCCGCCGGGTCCGCATTGACGGCGCCGATCGAGGCGACCAGCACGAGAACTGCGGTTGCAGCACCGCACACCGTTCGTCGGAGTGAGTGGCGCATGCCGGTCACGCGGATTGTCACGATCCTTTTATTGCAGGGACCAACACTTGGTCCGGCCACGTGTGTCTCGGACAGGTTAGAAACTGGCGTCGACAATGTCTACTCGTCCGTCAGTGTGAGCCCTTCCATTCGCCGACTTCTGACTCGCGACTGGGGTTCCCCGGCGGGCTCGTCGATCCGACGGTGTTGGGCGCCACCGCCCGAGCTCTTCAACCGTCGGTCCCGGTATGCCGTCGTCGGCAGGCCCGCTGAGTGCGCCTCCGCACCTCAAGTGGATGCCGCGGGCGTGGAGACGCCTCGACTTTGCTGAACGTGTTTACTCAGCGTGGGAGGGGGCATGGGGTCACCATGAGTCACTTCCCAGCTCCACGGCGGGCGATGGCTTTCTGAACAACCACTGGAGAAACGCCTGATGTGCTCGAGGGCAGGTTCCCGTGACACCCGGTGCCCCGATGGCACCGGCGGTTACTGATCTTGCTAGCCAGAAGCCAACCGTGCAGGCCCGAGAACCGGAGCACACGAGATGAACATCCGAAAGATTCTGCTTCTGGTAGCCACCTGCCTGGCCGCCACACTCCTCATTGCACCGGGTGCAGCAGCAGTACCGCGGCCGACGATCCCGGGAGCCGATGCCGCGATCGCCAAGGCCGAAAGCCTGCTCGGGACAGACCAATTCGGTCAGTATGGGTGTGAAGCTCTGGTGGCCTACGCATTCGGGGTGCCGCAAGAGCGATACGGTTGGGACGGCGCTTCTGAAACCATGTACCAAACGCTGCTCGAGCAGGGGAAGATCCATACCGACATGAACCCCCCGCGTGGGGCACTTGTCTTCAGCGTGGGATCCATCGGCCCACATATCGACATCGCGCGCGGGGATGGGACCTACATATCCGGCGGCGTTCAGGGTCTCTCACCGGGATACGGCGACGGGCACAACATCCAAATTCTGCCCAGCCCGAATGTGGCAAGCGACTGGACCTACCGAGGCTGGAGTCTGGGCTACCCGGAGTAAACCGGGTTCCGGGAACAGGATGCCGGTGCGATCGGGACGGTGAATCGCTCAATCGTCGAGAATCGCGACGGCCCGTGTCCACCCGGCCGACGCAGCGTGCACCTTCACCGGGAAACAGCTGATCTGAAATCCGCTGTCCGGGAGCGACTCCAGATTGTGGAGCTTCTCCAGGTGGCAGTACCCGATTTCGCGTCCCGCGCGGTGCCCCTCCCAGATGATCGAGGGATCCCGCTCGCGGGAATACCGTTGTGCCGTATAGACAAACGGCGCGTCCCAGCTCCAGGCGTCGGTGCCGGTCAGGCGCACACCTCGCTCCAACAACCACAGCGTCGCCTCACGACCCATGCCGCAGCCGGATGAGACGTAATCCGCCTCGCCGTAGCGGGTTCCGGCCGCGGTGTTGACCACGACGATGTCGAGGGGCTGCAGCTGGTGGCCGATACGATCGAGTTCGTCGGCGACGTCAGCGGCGGTGACCACGTAGCCCGCTTCGAAGTGCCGGAAGTCAAGCTTTACCGCTGGCTGCAGACACCATTCGAGCGGAACCTGGTCAATGGTGATCGCCGGCGCGCCACCGTCCATCGTCGATGCGTAGTGATAGGGAGCATCGAGGTGGGTGCCGTTGTGGGTGGTGATCCGGACCCGTTCGATCGCCCAGCCCTCGCGATCCGGTAGGTCTTCGACCGTCGCGCCCGGGAAGAACGCGACGACTTCAGCCGCCGTGTCGGCGTGGCTGTAATAGTCGATCTCCGGAAGATGTCCCGGCGGATCGGATGCGATCCCTGCCTGTAGGGGCACCGAGATGTCCACGAATCTACGCATCTGGTTCTCTCCCAATCACTTTTGTCGATGGCCGTCTGTCACGCGACGTTGTTTCGGCGGCGATTTTCAATCCGGTGCGTTGCCGATGAACTCGACGCCGGCGCGAATCGCGGGACGGTGCCTCAAGATTCGGAAATGCGCCAGCCTGCCGAGGCCTTTGGTGGTCAGCAAGCGTGCACCCGGCCATGCCGCGACGATCTTTTCGCTGGTCACATAGGGAGTCTCGGGGTCGTCGGGGTCGTGGATGAGCAGCATCGGTGGATGGCCGGTTCGGCCGGCGATCCGGACCATGTTGGTGTCCTCCAGCGGCATCCCGATCCGGCGTTCAAGACGTCGATGCAGGCCGGCGCGTATCCGTCGGCCGAAGCCGTGGCGCGCGGCGAACAGATCCAGATAGATCGGGAACTCGCCCATCGGCGCGAGAAACACCAACCGCCCGACCGTCGTGCCCCATGCGGCCGCGAGTGCGGTCGCGTTGGCCCCGAGGGAGTGGGCGACAACGGCGCGGGCAGGCCCGTGTGTCTCGATCATGGCTGCAACCGCTTCGGCGCACTCAATGGCTGTGGTGCGACCGGGTGCGAGCGCGCCCGCATCGGACTCGTTGTGGCTGGGCAGGTCGAATGCGATGACACGATGCCCGGTCTCGACGAGAGGTTTGATGAACATGCCGAGGTGGTGGCGGCGCCCGCCCCAGCCGTGCACAAGATAAACCGGTGGCCCATCGCCCCAGGCCTCACCCACGATCCGGTGCCCGCTCCAGTGTGCTTCCAATGGTTGACCGGGCGGGACACCGGGCGGCATACGGAGACTGGACTCGATGACCGGTGGCGTGCACCACAACTCGGTCGCCCACCGGGCCCCGATTGCGGGCGCGACTCGCTCCAGCAGCCAGAACATCCGGCGCACCCAGGTGGCGACCGGGGGTTGCACACCGGAACCCTTCACATCGAGAACGGTTGGGCTTGGAGAACCGCCGCCACCTGAAGCAATGGTGTTCACCTTGGGTGCTCTGATGTGCGGGGCACTACCACCGTCGTCAGAAGTAGCCCGACCTCGGCGAGCGGGCGGGCGGTTCGTCGGGTCCGGCACACGTCGAGGTTAGCGAGACGATGCAGTCAGACGACATCTCCTTGTCCAACGGCGTGGCCGGGCGGTGACGAGAAGCGGCCGTTGGGACGATGCCGAACAGCTTGACCACCGATGCCCGGGGAAAAGATTGCTCGGCTCAGGCTCGCGGCTGACCGCCCTGTCAGACCCTTGGAGGACGCTGAACTCACAACAGTTAGCGCCATCAGCGAAAGGAGTTCTGCCGTGTGCTGGCAGTGCGACCACCCCGAGGCCACCCGGGCCGACTATCACGATGTACTCCGGCGGACGATACTCGAGCACGGCTGGGCCGTGCAGTTTGTCGAGAGCGACCGGAACCCGTTCGCCTACACCGTAGGACTGCATTCAGCCGGTCTGCCCGAACTGCTGGTGACCGGTGTTTCACCCGAATGGGCGGTGAGGCTCCTCAACACCGTTGCCAACTACCTGATCCGCGAGCGGGTCCCGGCTCCCGGCGACACGATGCAACTACCGGACGGCTGGGAGGCCGAGTTCGTCGCGGTCGCGCAGCCGGACGTGCATTTGACCCTAGCGGTGGAGTTGTACGGCCCCGAGGTGCGCGCGCTGCAGCTCGTGTGGCGAGACGAAGACGGACATTCGGCCTGGTGCCCAGACTTCAACAAGGGCGGCTGCCGACAACCGGTGCTCGGCATTCGCGGTCCGCACCCTTAGCGGCGTGCTGGACGGAAGCGCTCGTTGTTTACGGCTCGGTCGAATGTGTATGCGCCCGATATTTTTACCGTCAGAACATTGGCCAGGCTACTTGGTGGCCTAGGAAGTCAACGTTGTCCTTGGCGACCACGCAATCCAACGTGCCCAGGTTGGCGATCAGATCGCGGTTGAGACCTCGGGCCCGTTGACAGGCCCGAGCCACGGCATCGCGCATCGTGGGTGCTTCGACCCGGCTGGCTTGCGTCCATATTGGTGGCTTATCGCTGGCCAATGCCGAGCCCACGATGCTGCGCGAGATCTTCGACGTCCATGCGATCACCTTGATCGGCAACCCCTCCGCTCGACGCAGCCCGCGGATCAGTTTTCAGGCGACACCGATGGGTATGCATGAGTCATGCATGATGGGCAACTTATCAACGTGCTCGGTGCGTGTTCGCTTGCGATCAGCGATCTTCTGACCGGCGTGGTTACGGAAACAGCGCACACAAGCCGGAGCGGCTCGTCGGCGCTGGGAGTCTTGCTGCAGGCGGGTGATCTCAGTGTGAGCGAGCTGGGACGCAGGATCGGCCTTTCGCAGCCCGCGGCCGCCCGGATGGTCGACTCGCTCGAGCGCCTCGGCTACGTGCGTCGCCAACCGGGCGGAGGGCGCGAGGTACAGGTGACGCTGACCCGGGCCGGTGCACGAACAGCCCGGCGTCTCCTGCAGAGACGTTCTGAGTTGATGACGACTCTGCTCAAGGAGCTCGACGACGACGAGATCCGCGCCTTGAGCACTCTGCTCAACAAGGTGGCAACCAATGTCTACAGGCAGCTGGGTAACGCCAACGTGATTTGTCGGCTATGTGACCGCCGCGAATGCGTCAGTACCGCACCTCGGTGTCCGGTGGGCCTGGCGGCAGGAGAGCCGCCGGGTGCCTGAAACCCTCGCGCTCTGCGCCGCGGTTGTCTTCGGGCTCGTCCACTTTTTCAGCGGACTTCTTGCCCGTCGTGCGGACAGTTGGGCGGTTGCGTTCTACGGACAGATCGGCGGGACTATCGTCGTGGCTGTCGCGGCGATGTTCTGGCCGGCTCCGCAACTCACACTGGAGTCGTTTGCCTGGGGAGCGTTCTCCGGGATCGGCATTGGGATCGGCGTCGCGTTCCTCTATCGCGGGATGAGCACCGGGCGGATGAGCGTCGTGGTTCCGCTGAGTGACGTCGGGGCCGTCGCCTTACCGGTCCTGGTCGGCGTCGTGTTACTGGGCGATCGACCCACCGCGCTGGCTTGGGTCGGGGTCATTGCGGCGCTGCCGGCGCTGTGGCTGGTATCCCGCACCCGCACCGCGTCATCGCCGCGCGCCGAAACCGGGACGCTCGACGGACTCATCGCCGGTGCGGGATTCGCGGTTCAATTCATCGCGATCTCCCGGATCGATCTCGATGCCGGACTGTGGCCGATACTTGCGGCCCGCATTCTGGCTGCGGTCACCATCGTCCCGCTCGGTCTGCACAGTCACGCGGATCTGCGAGTTCCGCGACGGCTCGTACTGCCGGCGTGTGTAGTGGGAGCGGCAGGGTCGGTGGCCATCATCCTGTATTTGCTGGCTACGCAAGACCAGCTTCTCGCACTGGCCACTGTGCTCGCCGCGCTCTACCCGGCGATCCCCGTGGTGTTGGCCATGATCTTCCTTCACGAAAGACTCAGCCGCCCACAGACAGTCGGCTTGACGCTCACCGGCGCATCGATCGCTTTGATCTCCCTGGGGTGACCGGGCCCCCGGCGCTCCTCTCACCTTTGTCGGGCTGATGTGGCAGCCGATATCGCCGGTCGTGGGCATGTCGCGTCGCGGGGAGATGGGCGCTCGGGAATAACTGACGCCCCAGATGCGCCGTTCATCGCATGCGAGAGGAAGTGGAAGCTGTGACTCAAGTGGAGGCGCCCAAGGTCAGCATTTGGACCGACGCACGGCCTGAACCCGGCGAACGCCATGGCGAGAAGCGCTACGCAGAACTGCTCGAAGAGGTGCGCGTAGCCGACAAGCTGCCTCTTCACGCCCTCTGCACAACTGAGCAGCACGGGGTCAATGACGGTTACCTGCCCGCTCAGCTCCCGCTTATCGCGGGACTGGGGGCGGCCACGAAGCGGATCCGGTTCACGACGAACGCCTTGTTGTTACCACTGCATCCGTGGCGCCAGGTGGTTGAACAGGCGATCGTGGCCGATCTTGTCTCCGGTGGACGGCTGGCACTCGGCGTTGCCGCCGGTGGATACGCGCGGGAGTTCGACCTTTTCGGGATCGACTTCCATAAGCGCGGCGAACTGATGGAGCGCGGGCTTGCTTTCATCCGACAAGGACTCCACGAAGGGTCGCTGCCCGATGGACCTGGCGGAACCCCGGTCCCGGTGCTGCCTCGTCCTGTTCAAAGCCGCATCCCGGTATATGTCGGTGGCGGTGCGCCCAAGGTGATTGATCGCGCAGTTCGGCTTGCCGACGGCGTCATGCCTGTCGACTTCTTCGCCCCCGAACGCGAATTCGCGGACCTGTGGGCCAAGAAACTCGCTCCCGCGCTGGCACGTCACGATCGATCGCTGGACGACTTCCACTTCACCATCTGTGTTCCGTTATGGGTGGCTGAGGATCCTGAGCGAGACTGGAACCTCTTCTACAAGAACGCGATCGAATACCAGTTCAACCAGTACGCAAGTTGGGCCGGGGACCGCTCAAGGGTCGGCGTGCACAGTGACTCCGATGTGCCGTGGCAACGCGAGGCGATGCTGGTCGACACCCCGGAGGACATCGTCCGACGCCTCAGAGACATCCGCGCCCACGCCCCCTATCACGAGGTCGTGTTCTGGTACCGCATCCCCCACATCGGCCACGAGCGGGCGTTAGCACACCTCGAACTGATCGCCGACAAGGTCGTCCCGTTCCTTGCGGACTAGAGGGATGAAGGCGGCTTGACATCGAAACCACGCGTGCTCGAGCACCCGCCGCTCGGCGCCGCGGCGTGACGCCACCCGGTGGGCGGCAGACAAGAGGTTCCGGCTGATCGGCGCGGCACTGGCCACCCGTTACCCAGCGCGGTCTTGCTCCAACGGCTCGGTTTGGATCTCTGAGCGGTTCTGTTGTCATACACCGTGATCGACCAGAACAACTGCGCCGGAGTTGCTCGGGGAAGCGCCCATGGATAAGCCAGCTTGGGGATGACTTCAATAATCCGACCGTCGATGCCTGACTTGTGTTTCTCTCGTGGTGACGCCCCAGAAAGCGGAGTTTGTGATTGCCCTGTGCCGGATAGCCTGCACGGATGCCGTCGACGCCTCTTCCCGTAGTGCTGGCCACGCTCGCCTTGCGCCGCCGGCTCAAGCAGCTCGCCGACCGCATGGTGCCGCCCGAGATCGCGATGCTGGATCTCGGCGAGGGCGTCGGTGGCGTCCAGATCGCCGCGGCCATCGCCGAACTCGGGATTGCCGATGTGCTCGCAGACGGGCCGCTGACGGCGTCGCAGATCGCCGCCCGAATCGACTGCGATGACGACACCACTCATCGCCTGCTGCGGGGCGCGGTCGGTTGCGGTCTCTGCACGATGAATCGGCGGACGGGCGCGGTGAAGCTGACACGTACCGGAGCGGTGCTGCGCAGCGACCATCCCGCGTCGCTGCGGGCCTGGATGCGCTACAAGGGGATGCGCTCGACCGTGGACGCCTGGGGCGGCCTGGCTGCCAGCGTGCGCAGCGGGCAGAGCGCTTTCGAGCTCGTGCACGGGATGTCGGTGTGGGAGTGGTTCGCCGCGCATCCCGATGAGCAACGCATCTTCGCCTCGACGATGCGCCAGGCCACCGAGATCGCCGCCCGCGCCATTGCTCGGGTCTACCCGTGGCCGGACGGTGCCGTGGTGTGCGATGTGGCCGGCGGTATTGGCACGCTGCTGTCGGTGGTCGTGGGCTCGTCGCGCGCGAACCTGCGTGGGATTTTGGTGGACAGTGCGGGGATGATTGCCGAAGCTGAGCGCTTCCTTGCCGAGCGTGGGCTGGCCGACCGCATCGATCGTGTCGAGGGCGACATCTTCCGTGCCATCAACGCCATCGCCGACGTGTACGTGCTCAAGGATGTGTTGCATGACTGGGACGACGAGCGCTGCGGAAAGATTCTCGCGGCGGTGGCGGCAGGCATGCCCAGGGGTAGCAAGCTGGTGATCGTCGAATACCTCCAGGAGCGCAACCGCCCGAACCCGTTCTCGCCGCTTCTCGACCTCCACACGTTGACCCAACGAGACGGCGGTCGTCTGCGATCGGTCGACGAACTGTCGGATCTGCTCATCGGCGCCGGTCTACGACCGACCGGCCGCACGTTCTCGGTCGTCCCGCATGACCTCATTGAGGCCGAGAAGATGTGAAGGGTTCGGGTGGGATGGCTCAGCAATACTTCTCGATTCCGCAGCGGCATGAAGCCGTCGGCTGCAGTCACTTTCCATCGGTTATTCGTCTGCGCGGCGGAGACGGACAGACTCAATTGATGATCTCGGCATGCTGGCTGGAAATGAGAGCGGACAGGCGTTCTCGCCAAGTTTGTAGCTGCTCGGGTGTCAGTCGTCTCCACTCGGTTATTTCGCCGACGATCCGCAGCGGTGCGGTACTGCGGTAGGACCGCATCGGATTGCCTTGGAACTTCTTGTCGGTCACGTTCGGGTCGTCTTCAAACTCTCCGGTCGGTTCTACCTGGTAGACCCTCGGAAGGCCTTCGCCATCGGCAAGTTCCGCGGCAATTTCGGCAGCAAGGCCAGCCCCGTCCGCGAGAGCAGTGAAATAGATGTGGTTCATCACGATCTCGGGACGGTAGTTCGATCGATGACCCGCGGTGAGAAGATCACCGACACTCAAATCCGCGGTGGTGCCATGGAAAAACGGGCCATCATCAAACGATTCGGACACCTAGCTCCCTCTGACGGACTGCTGGGATTCGCAAGTATGCAGCACCGCTCGGCCCTTGCGGCAAGACCCCAGTCGTGTTTTATCCTGAAAATAGAACGACGCCGCTGTTGCGCGACGCCCCTTCTTTAGACAATTTCGAGAGCTCATCCTTGGCGAAGTCGTGTCCCCGTCGTCCGTCAACTACGCGGCCTACGTCGGGGTCACCTGAGTGTCGTGACAGTTCTCGTCGCCCTCGTCACCTCCGGGGCGCCTGCTCACCGATGACAGCGTGAATACCGGCCAGGCGGCGTGGCTTTACTGGTGGCACAGCGTCTCCGGCGGTGGCGCACCCAGTACCGAGCCGCGGGCGCACCTGCGTGCTGGAGTCGTGTAGAGATGCAACGAAGATTGACAGGACTCGCCTGCCTACTTTGACAAAACTCGGGCGTGTCGCAAGAGCTTGTTAATCTTCGTTGCAAACGCCAGGTCAGAGTGTGTGACGCTCTCACCCCTTCCGGAGGCGGGCGCACCAGTTGCCGACTGGCTCTCCCTGTGTCCAGTCTTGCTTCGTGAATCTCGTCCTCCGGCGGAGTCGCGAAGTGCGCCTAGTGCCTGTACTTCCGGTTGCCAATTTGCGCGCCGAGTTCGCTGCTCGCGAACTTGTACCCCTGCGCTGACTCCACGCCGCCTTACCTCGAGGACAAAGTAGCCTAGCTACGTTCCACGGGCTGGTCCTTTGCCCACTGACGCGCAAGATCTGCAGACTTCTCCCACGCCTCTTGCAGGGTCTTCCCTCTGGCTTTAAACGGCCCGTCGATGATGTTGTCGTGTAACCGGTCCGACCCATCACCTTTCGTACGGTCGTAATAGCGGGTCACGAAGACTTCATACTGCTCGCCTCCCCGACCGCCAATCGGCGGGTAGTGCTCGTACTCAAAGAAGGAGAAGCCGTTCTCATCGACCTCTTGATCCATCATTGCTGTGATGTTACCGAGCGGCGCTTCGACATTCAGCCCGCAATGTGGACCACAGGTCGTAGACGCTCAGTTAGCCCGTAGGTCGATTTGCCTACACAACTGGCTACTTTGAGAACATGCCGGTCAAGTAGGCGCTGACTGCCGGATGCGGATGGCAGTCTTGTGGACATGCACGCAGGATCGGTCAACAGTCAACCGATCTTTCGCCGTACGAAAGGTGCGGGCTGCGAATGACTACGAAGTTCAAGGTCAACGAGCAGGTCTTCGTACCCTCACGCCTTCTACCTAATCCCGCGGCACAGAACTTCGCGCTACGCCGAGCAAAGGTGCTGGAGCAAAAAGCTCGCTCTGTACGCATCAACCTTCAGGACGAGCATGGCAACGACATCGAGGTCGCATCGAGGTTGGTGCATCGCAAGAACCTCGGAATCGGTGTCATCCGAATCGGAGACTTCAAGACCGAGCTGAACGCGCTAGACCCATTGGCGAAATCAATGATGCACTACCTGCGGCTACTCCTCGAACCTGATGCAGTAGTCCTACGTGAGGTACGAACCTCTACTGAAATCTGCGCGGTGTGGGCAGAACTTGCACCGAGGACCAGCCACATAGTCTTGATAGGTCACGGCAACGCCGACAGTCTGAACTTCTTGGATCTCGATGCGCCAGTCGGTGGCGATCGATTCGGGACCATGCTTGCAGGCGCGGCGCCGAAAAGCCCACCGAAGGTGGTCATATCGCTGACTTGCCTCACCGGACGCGCGGCGTTCGCGAGTCCCTTCAGCGCCAGCAGCGTTTGCACCGATTACATCGCTCCCTTTCAGCTTGTGCACTCTGCGGCCGCGTCGCTATTCGGCCAGAGCTTCTTTGCCAATCACCTTTTGTCCGGGCTTGGGGTTGCTGCCGCATTCCGCAGAGCCCACGCCGCAGTTGGGACAGGCGTGACGTTTCGTCACTGGCGTACCGGAGGATTCACCACTCTCAAGCGATGACACGGGGCTGCCGTCCGCCGCTCCTGCCCCGATTATGGATTGACTAAAGGGGCTGCGGAGTTGGGCCGCACGAAGACTACTTGATGACGGGCGCGAGTGAGGGCGACGCGAAGCAACCTTCGACTTGCTAGGTGCGGAGGATCCTCCCGGTCACTGAAAAATACTCCCGTATAGGGCTTCTCGACGATTGCGACACCGTCGAACTCCTTGCCCTTCGATTTGTGTATGTTCATGAGAATGCAGCCCTGCGGGTCGCGGAATTCAGTCGCAAGTCGGCCTTGGTCAAGGGCTCGACGAACAAGACCTGCCGCATCGCCATAGCTACCAGTCTGATCCCATTGTTCCGAAAGACGTCCGCCGATTTCGTCGGTGGCTCCGAACATTCGGATGAATCGAGCCGCCTGCACTATCTCCCGGAGTGCTGGCGGACCTACCAGCACATCTCTGGCCGTTCGCCAATCGACGACAGGATTGCCCACAAAGACGATGCCACTCGCATTGCGCTCGTATAAGTGTTTGGCCGCTCGTAAACGTAACTTTCCGCCGTCGAGAAGGGTTGCGGCATTAGCTAAGTAGCTATCTCTAGATGCGAGGGCGCTCGCGATCGGACTATTGCTAATCGCGCTCTTCACTTCAAAGTATCGTGCAATCAACCGCAGCGTGTTAACGACGCCTTCGTCGTGTTGCCGCAGAGGCCACTCCAAAACAGACGCAACGACCTGCGCTGCCGCTGCGGACAGTTCTACATCCCAAAGGACGTCGTGCCGAATGGGTTTCAGCATGCTTCCGTTGTACGTCCTCGAAGTTGAAAGCCACTGCGATACATCAGCAACAAGGCCGTTAGCGCGGCACAGCACCGCGACGCTCGGGCTTGGAATTCCTTGCTTGCGGAGCTTCGAGAAGAGCCAACCGACTGCCGCATGCGTCGTCGATTCAAGCGCTGACTGCCATACGGTCAGCACTTGGACATCGGCAGTGTCCGGGAGGCGCCGGTTATGGAGCACCGCGTCAGCAAAATCTAGAATGCCGGCGTCGGGACTTCGATGATTGTCCCCACCGAGGTCGAAGACTGCGGGAGCAAGCGCTTCTTTGACCTGGTCCAACCGATGAGGATCGATGTTGTCGTCGTACTCAAAGATTCGCTGATCAGGATCAGCGAGGATGACGACGTTACTTCGAACGGCGAGACCCTGCACGAGAGTCCACTGCGCGTCGGTTGTGTCTTGGAACTCGTCGAAAATGATGGTGGGATATCTGTCCGCCACGAGCTCGGCGACCTTGCCAACGTCATTTATAAGACGTGAGGCTCCATCGGCAAAACAGTCGAAAGCGAATAGCCCCTCGTCCTTGGCGAGGCGCTCGCGCTCTCGACTCCAATCTCCATCAAAGCCGGCCTTTGCAACCTTCTCCCGGTCGGGAAATAGTATTCGCGTTGGCCGGCCAGTCAGAAGTCGACCGTGCCCGCGGAGAAGATCGAGACAAAAGGCGTGATATGTCTGCACCGAAATCCACTGCCGCTCTTCGCTAGTCAGTACATCTCGACACCGCATCATGACCTGACGTACGGCGGCACGGGAGAAGCTGAGAAACAGGATCTCTTGCGCAGTCGCCAACAACGGGATGATCCGCTTCGCCTTCAGCAAAGACAGCGTTGTCTTTCCGGACCCGGGTCCCCCATAGACCATGACGCGTCCGTCGTGCTCGATGGCGGCGCGGGCTACGTCACTGAGATCAAACGTCATACTTCATCGGGCTCATTCGCACCCTGCTCCTCCGGCACCACCTCGGGCTGGGCCGCCATGTGAATGTCGATTGCGACCAGTACATCGACCAAATCACTGGGCAGGTCCGCTTCGGTCTTGCAGTGGCCTATCAGAACAGCTGCGTAGGCGTACGCCTCGCCTTTTCGTGCCTTCAAGACTTTGCCCGCCAGAGCGGGCACGTCCTCATCGGGGATACCGGGACTGTAGGGATGAGATGAGGGATAGTCCGCTCTCGTCGATACGTCGGCGAGGAAATTTCGAAGGATGTCTGATGGAATACCTTTCGTAAGCACAAGCTCGATTCCCTTCTCGGAGGATTCCCAGAAGTGATCAAACTGCGCACGATTGGCCAATGCGTCGGTGGGAGTTGGCCCGCTCGGCTTGTCGCAAGCGCCGTAGACATTCTTCCCGAGCGCTTTGAATATCGGGCCGTACCGATCGACATCCCCGTCGCCATTGCAGGTAAAGATCGATACACCCGAGAAGTCCAAATGGGTATAGCCGGGGCGTACCCGCTCAAGCACAGTTGATACGGCCGGGAAGACGACTGCTTCGGTCGACCCCTCGACGACAAGCACGCCACGGGCCAGAATGCTTTCCGCGAATTGGCGCCGGTTGGTCGAGTATGTCTTGGGTTTGATCTTCTCGAGATTGATCGGCGCGCCAATGAGCTTCGCCCCGTCGCGATGCACCATCACAATGCTTTCAGGACCGAACTGTTCGATCACGGGCCCCGAGTGCGATGTGACGATCGATTGGCCCATCTGTTGCAGGACGTAACGGGTGACGCGACGCTGTGTATGCGGCGGCAGCGCGATCTCAGGCTCCTCCATCGCAAAAATCACCGAGTGCGTGTCCTTCAGGTCGGCGATGATCGTTAAGAGCGCGAAGACGAGCAGGTTGATGGACCCGGTGCCCTGGCGCAGGTAAGGCACGGGATGATTGCTCGGCTGCGTAGCAATAAACAGCCGTACAACCTCCCGCAAATGTTGCCGCGTCAGGTCAGACGCAAAGAAGGCCGTTGAGTCCTGTCCAGCGGCAAGATTTACGAAGCGCCCCAGACGTTCCCGCAGACTTTCGCGGACCGCTTGCAGTTGCGGGATGTCCCCGATGGCGGGCTCAAGTGACGACAGGTGATCAAGAGTTTCCTGCCACATTTCCGCCGACCCTTCACCGCCAAGGTGCAGGATCGTGTCGAGGAGCGAACCGCGCTGCAAACTTAGCGCACGCGTACCCGTACGTAACGCACGTAGGTATACGTACCCGGCCAGCCGCTTATGGTGACGACGAAACGAGGATAGCCCTCCACCCAATGCCGAAAGCCGCTCCGAGTCGGTGTCATCCGCAACCACCTCGGGATGAGCGAAGAACGTGTCACCAATGAAGTCGTCTTCTTCCTTGTCGTAGCGGCCGATGAAGCAAACAGGAAGACCCCACCCCACCCCTTCGTCGTTTGCACGGGCCGCTCCACCGGGTTCATCATCGATGAACCGGCGAGTTCTGTAGTCCCAGAGGCGCAGATGCTGATCGCCGAACCTGCGTGCCTCTTCTGCGCTCAAGTCGGTGAGCACGACATCGATCCGCATTTCGATGGGCGTGCCTTCCGGATCGACGTACTGGCCGCAGTGGAAATCATGCTCATCGATGACGGGCCGACGGAACAAGCGCTCGGGGCCCAGTACAAGGTCCAGGGCTTCGCACACAGTCGATTTGCCAACGTTATTCCCCCCGACGAGCAGAGTGTGCGGCGTGAAGGCAATCTCACCGGACTCAATACCGCGAAAGTTGCCGATGCGCAGAGAGGAAACCTTCATGACAAAGCTCGCATACGTACATCTGCGGGTAGCTGTATCAGTCGTGAGACACCAACGGCCAAGTAAAGGTTCAATGGAAGTTCCCCCCGTCTCATTCTCGCATCCAGCCCCCTCGATTGGACCTGTTCGATGAAGTGTCCGGTTACTGCTGCAGCGGGAGCGACCGTCACGCACACCGTCAACGGCATAGATCGTTCTGCGAGTGCGTGCCAGTACTCTTACGCAATCGGACGATGTCGCCGGCGATCTCCAGCACGTCTGCCCGCCGATGATCTAAGTGCCCATGTAGGATTTGATTCTTCGTTACGAATATCAAGTTTTCTTCCACATAGAATCCGTAACTCTGATAGCTGGCGCCGTATAGGCCATCAGAGCTGCGCGGGTAGTCTGCGTACTGAGTTACGTTGTACTCTGGTTTTAACAAATGAATGAACGCTTTCTCTGCGTCTGCGACTATCACCTTATGGTGATGCCTCGAGACTTGGCCTCCCTCAAAAGCGGGGGCGGTGCCGACCTCGCGAATTACGGTTGGTACCAGCTCAAACGGAAAAAGAATGAGCTCGTCGCTGACTCTAGCGCCGATTCTATGCGGATGCTCATTCGATAATATCTTTTGGCGCGCATGATGCGCGCCTTCGAAAAGCCGGTCAAACGTGTCCGAAGCCTTCGCGATACCGACGTAAAGTAAATTGTAGGTTGCGAACTCTCGATACCGCTCGAATGCGTGTATGCCAGGAAGGTTTCGGCTGCGATCAAATATCAGCTTTTCGGTGGAGAACCACTCAAGGGGTTCGGTGTTTTCGTCGATGTCCACCTCACCTTCAACGTAGAATTTGATAATCTTGGGCCCTAGGTCAACAACTAATTCTTCCGGATCGAAGCCTTCGAAGCTCTTGGCAATGACGAATGGTTCGAGGATAACTTCATCGTAAAGGCCTTCTCCACCATCAATGAAAATATGCACGTTCCCAGAATCTTCCACGCGGCAACCGTGAAATCTGACCTCATGACGGGTAGCCATGAGGTAGAAATCGCTTTGGCGCAGCACCGACTCCGCCGCCTTGTCTGATTTCACCCATTCGGCCTCCTGATTGGAAATTGGAGGATAAACCAGCCTCAGTGCGGCCGACATTACATTGAGCGGGGGACTCACGCCGTAATGCTACGCTCACGAAATGTCTGGGCGGTCGGAAAACTGCCTGGAGCGGTAAGCAGAGCGGCCGCTCTGCTTACTTCAGCTACGCCACCTACCGATAACACCCGATCCCGTCGGGTCAACTTACGAAAGTCATCGGTCCGCTGGCGGGGCCCCTACAATCCAGAAGTGCCCGACTCCGAGTTCGTTGAGACAGACCACCGCGGACGCATCACTCTGCCAGGCCACCCGAATAGCCGGTTCCTTTTGCGGCACAACGCGGATGGCAGCATTCTTCTTCAGCCTGCTCAGCTCGTTGCTGACGCTCAGTACGAGTACTGGTCCAATCCCGAACTACGAACCCTGCTCGCCGCCGCAGCCTCATCACGCACCGTTCACCGAAAGCGCGACCACCGCGACTAATCACTCCGTACAGCGACGTAACTCACGAGGACGACGTTGATCCGTTTGGCCCGCCCGCTGCCAGGATCCAACAGTTCGTCCGCGATTCGGTCTCGGTCCGCAGCCCGCTCAGGATCCTCGGGTCCGTCGAAAACGTCGGCCGCCTCAGGCAGATGATCGCTAGCGTCGGCAGGGTCCACCTCGTCGTCGGTCACGCGCCCACGCTCCTGTTGTTCGAAGATCCAGTCACTCTAATGTGACTTCGGCACCGCCGGATCGAGCCGATAAATGTCGCCTTATGTCGGGTACGCCAGCATTGCCCGGTTCGCGCCTGCACGCCGACAACACTCGGAATTTTTCGCCGCCGCTGGCCGAGACGCACGGGTGCCGACACCGCGCGGACGCAATAGTGCCGAGTAGCATCGCGGATCCACGGAGGATTGGAGACTATGTGGGACCAGGTGGCCATGCGCCAAAACGAAGCGGCCGATCACACTGGCGGTGCCGGCATTTATCGACAGCCACAGAACGTTTTACGTCAAGAGTGGATACGGGCGGTTTCGCAATGACATCTCAGCTCGTGCGATTCGCGTGACGCTATGATGAGCCGCCATAGGCAAGGACACGATGGCCGTCCCGGCAAGAATGCACGGCGGTGGTGGTGGATCGCGGCGGTCGGCTGCGCGTTGATTGTCGGCGTAATCGCTGTCACGACAACTGTTTTCGGTCTCGGTGGTTCTGATGACCGTGATGAGTCGGAAAGAGAAAAGGCACAGAAGCGCTGCGAAACCGAAACTCTCAATCGATTGATATCACCATCGACTGCACAGCTAACAAAAGTGCAAACGGAGCTTAGTCAGCTCGACGCGGGCAGCCGCGATCTCTTTTCGCTACTGGACGAGCCTCTCAAAGGGGTTGATCATTCCCGCATACGAGTTTGGAATGTTTCGGGCGTTGTCGACGCGAAGAACGACTTCGGAGGCACAATCAAAACTCCCTTCACATGCCGCGCATATTTCGTCGACAGCGGCTTGGCTCATACCCTCGTTCTCCTCGACAACCACTAGCACCGCCGCGCCACTTCGGCCGTCATCACAACCGCCGATGTTGCCGTGGATGCATTGATACCAGGACGATTCTGAGAACGGTCAACGCCGCTCATTCGGCAGACCGCGGAGGTCGAATGCACAAGCCTCTTTGCCAAGACACGCCTGTCCGACCGCATCTCCCCCGAGGACAGTGACAGTGGCATCTCATTGCTATTGAGAAGTGATGTCTCTTCCCCAACGACTGGGCCCACAGTGCCATCATTCTCGAGTGACCTCGAGAGCAGGGACGAAGACTGACGGCAGGCCGGCTATCCGCCTGGCGGCGATCTCATCCTTCGGCGCGGCGATAATTCACTTCGCGGTCATGCCCACACATTGGCAAGCGTGGACGCAATCCGGAGTGTTTTTCGCCTCCATCGCGATGTTTCAAGTGTTGTGGGCATTCCTGGTGTCGCGACGCCCGATGCCGGCAGTGTTCGCCGCAGGCATCCTGGCCAATGTCGCTGCGGCGGCGCTCTGGGTGATGTCGCGGACCGCGGGCGTACCCTTTGGCCCGCACTCGGGACAGTCAGAAGCGGTTGATACTGCAGGTCTTTGCGCTCTCCTACTTGAGTGTTATGTCGTCATGGGGGCCGGCTGGGGGTGGTATCGCGTCGAACGCGCCGATCCGATATCGCGATTCGGAAACGCGATCATCCTGGGCGGCGCCAGTGCCGTCGTTACCATCGCAGCGACGCTGGGGGCAGCGTCAGGGGTGCTGCTCGACCACCACGGGTCGAGTGAGGCGGAGCAGAGCGACCATCCGTCGGCTAGTGACCATGCGGGCAGCCATAGCGGTGTTCCAACTCCTGCCGCTATACCCGTGGTGGAGGCGGCTCCGAAAAGCGATTCTCCGGCCCCGGTCGAACACCCCGCTCCGGCGACGGAACTATCAGATAAAACCGCGGAGGATCACCACCACAGCGAGTGAGTGATCCAGCCGCACAGCAAAAGCAGCTACATCCGATCGCGACAGTGCGGGCACGGCATTTCCATAGCGGCGCACATCGGGCATTTGTCCATCGACATCGGCATCTGCATGGCTTGGTCGCAGCACCACATTAAGTGGCGGCCGTTTCCGTCGGCATAGAGTACAGCCATCGGATCTGCCCCCACGATGTCGAAATAGACCTTGCCGGTAGAGCTTTGGCCTTGTGCCAGTGTGGTGGCGGGCAGCCCTTCCGGGGTTGCGATCTGCCACAGGACGGGGTGCCGCTGACCGTCGATTGGAACGGCGTACAGGTTGGGGATGATGGGTGTAACGGTGCCGGTGACTGCGCGCACTGTCGCCGAGCTTTCCCAGAGCTGACCCCGCGGGGTATATCCCGGCAGGATAGTCGCCGACTTCTGAAGGTCGGCCACAGTCCACTCCTGGACTACCGCACCCCCGGCATCGACGATCTGTTGCGCTGAACCGAATTTATGGGGGCAATGCTTCGTGGCGGCCGCTGGGGCAGCGAACGCTATTGCTCCAGCGACGAATGCGGCGGCGAGCGTCGCGGTGAGCACTGTTAGGAGTCGCAAGCAACCTCTCCTTTCAAGAGAATTGGCGAGCAGCACAAAATCAGGCGCGGACAGCTCGCTTAATACTACGTACTGGGATAGTAGATGAGTGTTGATTTCGGATGGTGGCGCCTCGATGGGGCGCGAGAGGCGCGAAGAGCGAGTCGGCGAATGGGCGAGACCCACGCGAGGCCCGAACGGTTCAGGCATGACACGTGCATGGCGCCGCCGCACTGCTGCTGAATTCCTGTTGGCCCGCTCCGTTGCCGTCCGGCCGCCAGTCGAACGGGAAGCGCTTGCTGGAGGCGCCTTGATAGTCGCGCGACCACTCGAACCCGACAGCGTGATCGCGCTCGACGACCCCCCACGTGGCGACCTGGCCGGGACCGACCTCGGCGCCCGGCGGGTTGGCGGTGGTCACGCGACGGTTGAGATCAGAGGTGGGTCCGGTTAGCGCTGCGACGCGGACATCGACCTTGCCGGGGATTTCGGCGCGCCAGTAGGCCAGGTCATCTGCTGCATCGAAGGTAATCGGCGCGTACTCGATGCCGCGCAAATCCGCGATCAGGCTTGCGAATTCGGCTGGCCAGCCGCCTTCCTGTCCGGTAAAGATGCGCTCTAGGGCCTCACGCTGGGCGGCGTCGGCGTCGGCATCAATGTAGAACATCAGCTTCATCATGGCGTTGGGATCGCCGACCCACATGTTGCCGGTGAACTCCCCGAGGGAAACGACGTTGAGTCCCCCCAGATCTACCGGACCGAAGTGGCCTGCCCGGATATGCCATACGAGGGTGAACAGGCAGTCACCGTGGGTGGGCTCTTGAGCGAAGGTGCATGGGCAGGGCAGCTTGCAGCTACACACGTCGAACCAGTCACCACGCAGATGCCAGTCGGTGGTTGTCGAGATTGTTTTCATCGTTCAAACCTTTCGTTGTATACCCCATGGGGGTATCGGGCGGGTTGACCATATCCCCATGAGCGCTTCTCCACAAGTACCCCCAGGGGGTATATTTATGTCATGAGTGAATCGGTGTGCCCCAGGCGTGTCGAGGGGTCACAAACCTCGCTTCGACGTGCGGTGAGGACCGGGTCGGCGTCCCGGCTGCTTGCAGCAGTTCTGGCAGCAGTCGGCGCGCTTGCCCTAACCGCGTGTGCATCGGACGGCCCATCCCCGCCCGCACCTGCAGCGCCGACGTCGCAGGCCCCGGCCTCGGGTGCGGCCCGGTTGGTAGATCCCGGCGAGTTCGCCGCGGTGATCGCTGAGCCTGATCGGGTGACGGTGAACGTCCATGTGCCATTTGAGGGCGACATCCCGGGCACGGACCTGTCGATACCGTTCGATCAGATCACCGCACAGGCTGGTTGGCTGCCAGCCAATCGTGACACCGGGTTGGCGATCTATTGTCGGTCTGGGCCAATGAGTGCGACCGCGGCGGAGACGCTTCGCGATCTCGGCTACACCGATGTCGTCGAACTTCGCGGGGGCATGCGCGCTTGGCAAGCCGACGGCCGCGAATTGGTCGGCATCTGATGACGGTCGAGCACTCGGGGCTACCACCGGGTAGACCCCGACGTTCAGGCCGGTATCAACGTGATAGCCGCGCAGACTATTACGCAGGAGTCATTGCATCGAGGGACTTTGGTGCCTGTAGCCGGCCGGCGCGGTCTAGGCGGTACAGGGTGAGCGCCGCGATCAGGCCGATGACGACCAATCCGATCCACGTCAGCTCGGGCATCCCGGCGTCGGAAGCTTTTTGCATGAGCGTTCCGGTGGCGAGGTTGCCGACGAGGATGCCGATTCCGACGATGGTGTTGTAGAAGCCGTAATGTGTGCCGACGAGCCGGCCACCGGCCAGTGAGACGACGGTGTCCATTTCGAACGGGAACACCGCAGCCGATCCGATGGCAAGCACCGCAGCGCCGACGAGAAGCGCACTGATGGCGGCGATTTGGCCGGCACGCCGATCATCGGGCAGCACGGCCATGGGTATGAATGACGCCGCGAGGACCAGCATACCGATCACCAGTGAGTGTCCTGGTCCCCACCACTTAGCGAACCATCGGGTGATCCTGAGCTGACCAGCGACGGCGATCAGGCCGGAGATGACGAATACGCCTGCCACTACGGCGGTTTCAGCATTGGGCACCAGGTTCTTGGCGTGCAGCGGCAGCGCCAGATAGACCTGAAAGGACAGCACGTAGGAGCCGATCATCGCCACGGCGAACAGCAGGAATGAGCGGTTGGCCAGTACAGTGCGCCAGTCGTCGAGCACCGACGTGCCATGTTCGGTCGGAGAGGCCTTGCGTTGTGGCAGAGCGAAAAGTTGCGCGACGGTCAAAGCTGCGAAAACCCCCGCAGCGGCCGCGGCGGCGATGCGGAAGTCGAGCGCCATCAGCGCCAGTCCCACGAGCGGACCGGCGAGGATCCCTCCTTGGTAGAAGATGTTGAACAACGCGAAGGCTTCGACCCGGCGTGGGCCGGCCTCGGCGGCAAGATAGGCGCGCACCGCTGGGTTGAACAATGCTCCGGCGAAACCCGTTGCTGCTGAAGCGATCACCATTGCCGGCAGCGAATCGGCAATCACCAGAAGCCCGAATCCCGCGGTGCGCAGCAGGCAGCCGGCAACGATGAGCGGCTTGTATCCGATGCGATCGGCCAATGTGCCGCCGATGATGAACATGCCCTGCTGGGAGAAGTTGCGCACGCCCAGCACCAGACCGATGGCCCATGCGGCCAGCCCGAGCGGCCCGGCGAGGTAGCCGGCCAGATACGGCATCAACATGTAGAAGCCAAGGTTGATGCCGAACTGATTGATCATCAGCAGCCGGCTCGGCCATCCGAAACTGCGGAATTCGGTGAGGAAGCCCGTCATCGCGGTGCCTTGACCGGATCTACCACCCTGGGGCACCGTGTCCAGGAGTCCACCACATGCTGTGTGGGGTCATCGATGAGCGCCGGCTCAGCGGGCGGCGCTATGTCATGGAGATTGTGCTTGCGGCAGTAGTCGTCGTTGTAGATGGTGTCGAAGTAGCGTTGCGGGCCGTCCGGGAAGATCGCGGCGATCGTTGTGTCTTCGGGGCGGGTCTGCGCCGCCCAGCCGGCGACCAGGGCAACGGCGCCCACGCTCCATCCGCCGCTGGCGTAGTGGGTGGCGGCCAGCGTGCGGCATGCCCAGACGGCTTCGGCCGGGGCGACCCAGTGGACTTCGGTGAAGGCGTCGTAGTCCACGTTGCGTGGATAGATGCTCGACCCCAGCCCGCGCATCAGTCGTGCGGTTGCCGGTTGACCGAAGATCGTGGAGCCCACCGTGTCGACACCGATCAGTTGCATGTGGGGATTGAATTCCCGCAGCACGCGAGCCACGCCGGCCGAGTGCCCCCCGGTGCCGACCGAGCACACCAGTAAGTCGATGTGGCCGAGTTGCGCCTGCACCTCGAGAGCAAGCCCGCGGTATGCGTCGACGTTGTCGGGGTTGTTGTACTGATCGGGATACCAGGCGGATTCGTCGGTGGCGAGGATCTGCATCACCCGGTCCCGTCGCGCCTGCTGCCAGCCGCCTTCGGGGTGCGGTTCGGTCACCAAGTCGACCTCGGCGCCGTAGGCCGTCAACATCCGCTGAATGATCGGTTCCATTCCAGGATCGGTCACGAGCGTGACGGGGTGGTGGTGCACGGTTCCGGCCAGTGCCAGGCCCAATCCCAGTGTTCCGCTTGTTGATTCGACGATCCGGCCATCGGGGCGCAGGGCACCGGTGGCGCGCGCTCGTTCCACCATGTACATCGCCGGGCGGTCTTTCATCCCGCCGGGGTTGAAGCCTTCGAGCTTGGCCCAGAAACCTCGACCGGGCGAGGTGAAGGGCTCGGCGATGCGCAGCACCGGTGTGTGGCCGACCATTGTGCCGGGCCGGTCATAACGGCCGAGGCATCGCTGTCGAGGGTTGTGAAGTTCAAGGTTGCGAACGGACAGGGCGTGATTCATGGAAGTACATCGCTTCTGCTTCGAGCGGCGCGCCGTCCGGCGCGCAGCAGCTGAAAGGGACGGCGGTCACCGACCCCGCCGCAGCGAGGCAGCGTGGTCTGGCGCCACCGGATCAGCAGCGTGCGATACACAGCCGGGTGAGCCTCACCCGACCGGAAATAACTGTCGCTAGCGGCCGTGGCGGACCACGCACCACAGCCAGTGTCGATTGACTCCATAGTGAAGCCGCGACGGCCAAAGCGGCGATCAGCCCCAACGCGATCAGTATGGTCGATGTGCGCGGCAGCACTCCCTCGGCGACTGTGTCCGGCAGTAGCGGCACCGATCCATCGCTGATATGCGGATGCTCAATGACCACGGAATGGTCGGGAAGAAGGTCAGAAGACAGGGCATGCGGCCCGTGAGCAGAGGGCTGGTCTCCTATTGGCAACGCCCACTCAGCGGCAACAACGACGACCCAAGACGCCAGCACCAGCGCAATCAATGCGCGGGTTCGCGTCCCGAGAAAGCCCACGTTGCTGTTCACAATGGTGCCAAATGTAGCAGCGGATCGCGCGTCGGTTCGGCGCCCACGAACTCGACGCATAGTCGTTACCGCGCCGCGATAGGGCCGTCGCCAGCGACGGTGCGTCGATCCGGACGCTCGTTGCATCGAACCCGACGAGTGCAGGCGGGCAACCGCAGCAGAACACTGTGCATTCGCCAACATGGTCATCGGCGCCTCGTCATGTCAGATCATGCCCCGTCGCGCCTATCGCCGATGTTGAATGCCCAGACTCGGTGTCAGGGCGTGTCAGCTGGTCGGCGAGCGACACCACCAAGCCACCCAGCATGAATGCGGTGATCGCGGCGACAAGGGTGGCGGTACTGAAAGCGGGGATGTACCGCCTCGCCCCCGTCGGCGCGCTGGCGCCGTGGTGATACTGGTGCGTCAGCGCATGTCCTTTGCCCCTGCCCAGCAGGTAGCGGTTCACCGGGTAGGCAGCGACGAAGGCGGCCCCGAGCGCGATTATCATGCCCACCCAGAAGACCGGATTCACCAGGCCCGCGTTCATGGCGCCGGGTATGACCGCCATGACGGCGTTGTCGACGATCTCCATCGTCAGGATCGACAGCGTGTCGGCGGCCAGCACCACACTCAGTGCTGTCCCCAGTGCGAGACCCGCGCGCAGCAGCGGCATGGTTGAAAGGGTGTAGCCGAATAAGAAGGCCAACCCAACGGCCAGCGCAATCGTGCCCACGTTGCTTAAGCCCAAAGCGGTGCCGATGATCAGGCCGACGATCTCGCCGATGGCACACCCGGTCAGGCAGTGCAGCGTCGCGCTGAGGGCCATCGTGTTTGTGCTGCCATCGTGTTCTTGATGAGTATGACCACTGGGTTCGTGGTCGTGAGTGTGGACGGTCATGTCGTACTCCAGAGTTGACTGTGGAAGGTGTGGCGGTATTGGCTGATCGATGAGGTCCCTCCAGGTAATAGCCCGTGAACGGCGTATTCCCATTGCGTGTTTGAGCAACCCGAATCGTCGTGAACCGTGGTGTTTGCGGTGCCGAGTTGGTGGATGTCGCCGGCAGCGCCCATGCAGACCTGATCTTGCTCCTCCGATTCCCGTACACCCCCCAGGGGTAATCGCCTGTATACCCCACAGGGGTATATGATGCAAGGACTCCCCCCCCACTTCCCCTTAAACCCATCCCCCACCCCATCAGCCGTCATGTAATCGCCACTCCGCCATCTCGCTTT
>NZ_NKCN01000036.1 GCF_002245535.1 Mycobacterium lehmannii
TATCTCGTGTCGTCTAGTAGACGCGCAGATGTGTACACGAGGTTTTTTTGTCAAGCAGGAGACAGCATACGACCTTCCTCTACGTCTCGTGGGCTCGGAGATGTGTATAGGGCACAGCCACACCCACCACCACCACGACGACCACCACCACTACGACGACGACCACCACGCAACCCACCACCACGACGACGCGTCCCACGACCACGCAACCGACGACCACTCAGCCGCCGACGACCATCGACCCGCCCACCACATCGGTCGAACCGGAGCCGGACATCCCCGTTCCGGATGCGCCATAGACCGATGACCGCGTCGGACCCGCGGACCGAAATCCCCCCGCCCGCACGCGAGGCGGTCGCAGGGCTGGCGGCCGCGCCGACCGAGCCGGTCAAACTGCTCGTGTCGGGCGGCATCGGCACGGGCAAGAGTTCGGTGCTGGCCGCCGTTCGAACCGCGCTTCGGGCCGCGGGCGTACCGGTGCTCACCCGCATACCGCGCGCTGACGACGATCCGGCGGCCGCGGTCGTCATCGACGATGCCCACCTGCTGGCCGACCACGAACTCGACGAGCTCGCGCGACGAGTGTCGGATCTGCCTTCGACGCTTGTGGTCAGCAGTGCGCCGATCGCGCACCGCCCGGCGATGCGTGCGCTGTTCACGGCGATCGAACGCGAGAACCCGATCGTCATTCTGGGACCACTGCCCCCGGCCGACGTGGCAAGCCTCGTCACCGAAAAGCTCGGCGCCACACCGCCGTCCGATATGGTGCGATCCTTCGTCGTTGCGACGGCGGGCCTGCCATTCCTGTTGCAACCGGCGATCGCGGCCGTCGCCGAGTTGCAGGACGACGCGCCGGCCACCGCGGTCCTGCAGGCGGTCACGTACGCGCTGACCGAACGGCTGCGCCGCCTCGACGATGCGACACTCGACACGCTTCTGGTCACCTCGCTGAGCAGAGACCTCGGTCCCGACGACGTCGCTGCGGCGTTGCGCATGGACGCCGAACAGGCTTACGCGGTGGTCGATCGCGCCCGCGCCACCGGTCTCGTCGAGCCGTCCTACAGCCGGGCCTTCCTGCGCACCCTGCACCGATGTGTCGCTCAGATCCTCGGCACCGCCCGTCATCACGACACCGAGATCTCGCTTCTGGTGTCGCAACTCGAATCATCCACGCTGTCACCGGAGTTGGCGCTCCAGTTGGCAGAACACGGTCTGCGCGACGATCGACTGGCGACCGCGCTGGCCGACATGGCCACCCGTAGTCGCAGCCAACCGGCAAGGGCGGCACGGCTTTACCGCGCCGCCGTCGATGCGGGGGCGACCACGCTGAGTCCGCGGCTTGCCGACGCGCTGGCGCTGACCGGCGACTGCGTCACCGCTGGACGGCTCACCGATCAACTGCTCGGCTCCGACGATGCGGCCGAGAGGGCCGCCGCGGTGAGGATCGCCGCCAGCATCGCCCTGCACGACGGCAGCGCAACACAGGCCGCGGACCTGTTCCGTTGGCTGGGCCCGTATCCGGACGCGTTCGTGAGCGCGGCGGGCGCGGTGGTGTCACTCGCCGCAGGCGACCTGTTGGCCGCTCGGACGGCGCTGTCCGCCGAGAGCGCCGGCCCGCCCACCTCCACGGCCCGCGCCGCACGCAGCCTCGCCGAGGGCCTGTTGATGTCGTTGGACGCCTCATACCCCGCAGCCGTCTCCCGGTTGGGACAGGCGATCACCGCGGACCAGCCCGCGGACGGCGTGGCCCCCGACACCCCTGCGGCGCTGGTAACGCTGGCCGCCCTGCACGGCGGCGATCCGGTCCGGGCCCGCAGCGTGATCGCCCGTGTGGTACGCGCCGGTCTCGAAGACGGTTCGGAGGCAGCGCTTTTCGTCGCCCGCAGACACCGGCTACTGCTGGGCTGGGTGCGGATGCAGGACGGGCAATTACCAGCGGCGACATCTGATGTGGCGATCGCGTGCGCCGACGCCGACACCTCCCCGCTGCACCGCCGCGATGCGCTGTGGGCGGCCGCGCTGCAGACGGCGATCGCGCGCCGCAGCGGCGACACCGGCGCCATGCAGAAACACTGGTACGCGGCGGTCGAGGTGCTCGCCGAGTACTCGATGGACCTCTTCTCCCTACTACCGCTGGGTGAATTGTGGGTGGCCGCTTCCCGGATGCGTCAGATCGACCGGCTGCAGCACACCCTCGACGAGGCCTTCGCGCTGCTCGGCTCGCTCGGTGAGCCCGTGTTGTGGTCGACTCCTCTGCACTGGGCCGGTGTGCACGCGGGCATCCTCGCCAACTCCCCGGACGCCGTCGCCCCGCACGGCCAGGCGCTGACTGCCGCGGCCACGCACAGCGCCTTCGCCAAGACGCTGGCCACTGCGGGCCGCACCTGGTTGCGGGTTCTGGCCAATCACGTCGACACCGACGAGGTCACGACGGCAGCGCGACTGCTCGCGCAGGTGGGCCTCACCTGGGACGCGACCCGGTTGGCCGGTCAGGCCGCGCTACAGACCCCCGATGGCCGGGTGTCGGGCGCGATGCTGCAGCTCGCGCGAGACCTGAAGCAGACCGTCGCACCCGACGACGCACCCGGATCCGATCAACTCGCGGCGCCGGAGACCGCGAGGGCCAGCTCGGCGCGTCCCGCGTCGTCTCGGCTGTCCGACCGCGAGCGCGAGGTCGCCGAACTGCTGCTCCTCGGCATGCCCTACCGCGATATCGGGGCACAGTTGTTCATCTCGGCGAAGACCGTCGAACACCACGTCGCCCGGATCCGCCGTCGTCTCGGCGCCGAATCCCGCTCCGAGATGTTGTCGATGCTGCGGGCCATGTTGTCTCCGCAGTCGTGATCCCCCAACACACCGTCATCCCCTAACGGCGATCCCCTATGCGCCGTGTCCGACGACGGGTCCGGCACCGGATTCGCCCGCCTGCGCAGCGCCATAGCGTCATGCCATGTTCAATCACCAGGCAACTCCGGACCGGCCGCTGGGTGTTTCGGTCGGCGCGACCTACCTCGCCGCGACCCGTGACGGACACGCCGCGGTGATCCGGCCCTCCGAGCTCACGCTGCACGGGCAGCGATTCACCGGGTTCGTCGACCGCATCGGCGACCCGGTTCCGCTCATCGCCTCCGACGGCTCCGCCCATCGCCCCGAGCAACTGCTCGCCGAGGCGCTGCGCACGCTCACGCAGTCGGCCGAGGACATCACGGTCGCCGTACCCGCGCACTGGCGTCCGTCGGTCGCCGACTCCTTGCGCCACGCCCTGGGTGGCGACGTGCCGGTGGTGTCGGACGCGACCGCCGCTGTGGCCGCGCTGAACGCCGAGCCCGGGCTGCCCTCTCGCGGCGTCGTCGTGCTCTGCGACTTCGGTGGCAGCGGCACCAACATCACGCTCGTCAACGCGTCCTCGGACCACGCGGTGGTCGGCGAGACCGTCCGGTTCGCCGATCTTTCCGGCGATCTGGTGGATCAGGCGCTGATGACACATGTGATGGCGCCGTTGCCTGCTGACGCCGACCCGTCCGGAACGGCTGTCGTCGGTTCGCTGGCGCGGCTACGCGACGAGTGCCGCGCCGCCAAGGAGCGGTTGTCGGCCCACACCGCGACGGCCGTCGCCGTCGTTCTGCCCGGACACCACGCGGACGTCAGGGTCACCCGCGCCGAGCTCCAGGGGCTGATCCAGCGCCCGGTCACGGATTTCCTTGCCGCAGTGGATGAAACGCTTGAACGCTACGGGGTTCCGGACGCCGCGGTTTCGGCGGTGGCGACCGTCGGGGGCGGCGCACGCATCCCCCTGCTGACGCAGAAGCTGTCCGAACATTTGCGGGTACCGGTGGTGACCACCGCGCAGCCGCAGCTGGCTGCCGCCGTCGGGACCGCTCTGATCGCCCAGCGCCGGCGCGCCGTCGACCCGGAGACCACGCTCGCGCCCGCCGGGATCGATGAAGCCACCGTCCGGGTCGACGCCGGGCCGTCGTCGGCCACATTCGGCGCGCTGGCCTGGTCCGAGGACGACCAGGAGGATGCGCCCCTGCCTTTCACCGTTTCGCGCCCCGAACTTCACTTCGAGCATGAGCAGTGGCAGGAGGAGGCGAAACCGCGACGTTCCCCGCTCGTCCTGTTCAGCCTCGCGGCGGCCGCCGCGGTGGTCACGACGGCCCTGTTCGGCTTCACGCAGTTGCGCGGTGACACCGCCACCCCGGTCGAGGCGGCGACCGTCCTCAGTCCCGCGGCCACGCCACCCCCCTCGCCTGCGGCGCCGGCTCCCACTCCAGTACCCCCGGCGCCGCAGGCCCCTCAACTCACCACGGTCGTCGTGCAACCGGCGCAGCGATCATCCACACCCCAGCACCGCAGCCCGCGACCGGCGCAGGCCCCACAGATGGCGCCCGCAGCACCGCCCTGGACACCCACGCCACCGACGAGCGCCCATCCGTCACCGGAACCCGAGACTCCGCCGTCCAACCCTGAGCCGCCGACCGATCCGCAGACCCCTCCGGTGGCCGACCCCCCACCGATCGATCCGGGGGCCGGCGCAGGCCCCATAGATGGCGCCCCGTCTCCAGATGGTGATCCCGTTGACCCGGATTCGAGCGGCGAGCAAACGGGTACCGACACCGTGCCCGACGAGTCCAGCCCGACCGACGGTGCGTAGTTAGGACAACCTTCGTAGCGGTGTTTCCCTTGGAGATGCAACTATGACTCCCGGGCTTGAGCAGGCCTGAGTTAAGTTACCCACCGGTAACTTACGGTAAGTTACCCTCGGGTAACTTGAGAATGGGAGGCGCGCGGTGGATACGCAGATGCTGATCAGGCTCGTCGTCGGGCTAGGGCTGACGGCCCTCGTTCTGGTCTTCGCCGCCAAACGCGTGCTGTGGCTGACGTCGTTGATCCGCTCCGGCGCGCCCACCAGCCCGGAGAACAACCGCAAGGACAACCTCGGCAGGCGCATCACCACTCAGATCGAAGAGGTCTTCGGCCAAACCCGACTACTTAAGTGGTCCCTGCCCGGCCTCGCCCACTTCTTCACGATGTGGGGCTTCTTCATCCTCGCGTCGGTCTACCTCGAGGCCTACGGCCTGCTCTTCGACCACGACTTCCACATCCCGATCATCGGCCGCTGGGACGTTCTGGGCTTCCTGCAGGACTTCTTCGCCGTCGCGGTGCTGCTCGGCATCATCACGTTCGCGATCATCCGGGTGAGGCAGGAGCCCAAACAGCACGGCCGCGACTCGCGGTTCTACGGATCGCACACCGGTGGTGCCTGGCTGATCCTGTTCATGATCTTCAACGTCATCTGGACCTACGCGCTGGTGCGCGGCGCCGCGGTCAACACGGACGCCCTTCCCTACGGCAACGGCGCGTTCTTCTCCCAGTTCATGGGGTGGCTGATGAGCCCGCTGGGCTACACCGCCAACTCGTGGATCGAGACCATCGCGCTGTTGGCGCACATCGCGGTGATGCTGGTGTTCCTGCTGATCGTGCTGCACTCCAAGCACCTGCACATCGGGCTGGCGCCGATCAACGTCACGTTCAAGCGGCTGCCCGACGGCCTCGGCCCGCTGCTGCCCGTCGAGTACGAGGGCAAGGAGATCGACTTCGAGGATCCGCCGGAGGACGCGGTGCTGGGCCGCGGCAAGATCGAGGACTTCACGTGGAAGGCCTACCTCGACATGACCACGTGCACCGAGTGCGGTCGGTGCCAGTCGCAGTGCCCGGCGTGGAACACCGGTAAGCCGCTGTCGCCCAAGCTCGTGATCATGAACCTGCGCGACCATTTGTTCGCCAAGGCGCCCTACATCCTCGGCGACAAGGAAACGCCGCTGGAGAACACCCCCGAGGGCGGCCTCGGCGAGGAACTGCGCGGGGAGAAGAAATCCGAGGAGCATTCGCACGAGCACGTTCCCGAGTCCGGCTTCGAGCGGATCCTGGGCTCGGGTCCCGAGCAGGCCACCAGGCCCCTGGTGGGCACCGAGGAACAGGGCGGCGTGATCGACCCCGACGTGCTGTGGTCCTGCACGACGTGCGGCGCCTGCGTCGAGCAGTGCCCCGTCGACATCGAGCACATCGACCACATCGTCGACATGCGCCGCTACCAGGTGATGATGGAGTCCGAGTTCCCGGGTGAGCTCGGCGTGCTGTTCAAGAACCTCGAGACCAAGGGCAACCCGTGGGGCCAGAACGCCAAGGACCGGACGAACTGGATCGACGAGGTCGACTTCGACGTCCCGGTGTACGGCAAGGACGTGGAGTCCTTCGACGGCTACGAGTACCTGTTCTGGGTGGGCTGTGCAGGCGCCTACGAGGACCGTGCGAAGAAGACCACCAAGGCCGTGGCCGAACTGCTGGCCGCCGCCGGGGTGAAGTACCTGGTGCTCGGCGAGGGCGAGACCTGCAACGGCGACTCGGCCCGCCGCTCGGGCAACGAGTTCCTGTTCCAGCAGCTGGCCGCGCAGAACGTGGAGACGCTCAACGAGCTGTTCGAGGGCGTCGAGCGGGTGGACCGCAAGATCGTCGTCACCTGCCCGCACTGCTTCAACACGCTGGGCCGCGAATATCCGCAGGTCGGCGGCAACTTCACGGTGCTGCACCACACGCAGCTGCTGAACCGGCTGGTGCGCGACAAGAAGCTCATCCCCGTCACCCCGACCGACGGCGGGATGGACATCACCTACCACGATCCGTGCTATCTGGGCCGGCACAACAAGGAGTACTCGGCGCCGCGTGAGCTGATCGGGGCGTCCGGCGCGAAGCTGACCGAAATGCCTCGGCATGCCGACCGCGGCCTGTGCTGCGGCGCCGGCGGCGCGCGGATGTGGATGGAAGAACACATCGGCAAGCGCGTCAACACCGAGCGCACCGAGGAGGCCATGGACACCGCCTCGACCATTGCGACCGGCTGCCCGTTCTGCCGCGTGATGATCACCGACGGCGTCGACGAGGTCTCGGCGGCCCGCGAGGTGGAGAAGGCCGAGGTGCTCGACGTGGCCCAGCTGCTGCTGGGTTCGCTGGACACGAGCACCATCACGCTGCCGGAGAAGGGCACCGCGGCTACGGAGGCCGAGGAGCGCGCAGCCCGGCTCGCCGCAGAGGCGCCCGTGGAGGAAGCGCCCACCGAGGCAGAGGAAGAGGCGCAGGCCGAACCGGAGCCCAAGGTCGAAGCCGCTACGGCCACCGAGACCAAACCCGTCAAGGGCCTCGGAATCGCCGGCGGCGCCAAGCGTCCGGGCGCCAAGAAGGCTGCCGCCCCTGCGGGCGACAAGCCGGCGGCCGACGAAAAGCCCGCTGCCGCAGCGGCACCCGCGAAGGGGCTCGGTATCGCTGCCGGCGCCAAGCGGCCCGGCGCCAAGAAAGCCGGACCAGCTGCGCAGGCAGCGTCCGCGGAGTCGGATGCCCAGGCCGAATCAACAGCGGGGGCCAAGCTGGAGCCCGAGGTCAAGGGTCTCGGCATCGCGGCAGGCGCCAAGCGGCCCGGGGCGAAGAAGAAGACCCAGGCCGCGTCCCCCAACGAGGGCGAGGCGACTGTCACCCAACCGCCGAACGTCGATCCGGACAAGGCGGAGCCTGGAGCCAAGACCGACACCGCCGACTCGGATCGGGGTCTGGACTCCAAGCCCGAACCTGAGGTCAAGGGCCTCGGCATCGCCCCGGGCGCACGCCGGCCCGGGGCCAAGAAGTCGGCCGCACCGGCACAGCCACCGGCCGAGCCGAAACCCGCTGCCGCACAACCGGAATCCAAGGAGACCGCCGACTCCGATGGCGAATCCGGTGCTGCCCCCGGGCCTTCCGGCGGAGACAACGGAGACAAGCCCGAACCACCTCCGGTCAAGGGCCTCGGAATCGCCAGAGGCGCTCGTCCCCCAGGCAAACGATGAGCCGTTGACCGGCGATTTTGGTTAATCGCTGGACAAAAGTGAGACCATGAACGACGTGACCACCCACCACGTGCCGATCCACGCCGCCGGACACGGACCGCGGCAGCGCACGTTCACGCAGTCGTCGAAGCTGCAGGACGTCCTGTACGAGATCCGCGGACCGGTGCACGAGCACGCGTCACGCCTCGAGGCCGAGGGTCATCGCATCCTCAAACTGAACATCGGCAACCCCGCGCCGTTCGGGTTCGAAGCACCGGACGTGATCATGCGCGACATCATCTCGGCCCTGCCGTATGCCCAGGGTTACTCCGATTCCAAGGGCATCATGCCCGCGCGGCGCGCGGTGTTCACCCGCTACGAACTCGTCGACGGGTTCCCGCGATTCGACGTCGACGATGTGTATCTCGGCAACGGCGCGTCCGAGTTGATCCAGATGACGTTGCAGGCGTTGCTCGACAACGGAGATCAGGTGCTGATTCCGGCGCCCGACTACCCGCTGTGGACCGCGTGCACCTCACTGGCGGGTGGCACCCCGGTGCACTACCTGTGCGACGAGACACAGGGCTGGATGCCCGACATCGCCGACCTGGAATCCAAGATCACCGAGCGCACGAAGGCGATCGTCGTGATCAATCCGAACAACCCGACCGGGGCGGTGTATACACGCGAAATCCTCACCCAGATCGCGGATTTGGCGCGCAAGCACGAGCTGCTGCTGTTGTCCGACGAGATCTACGACAAGATTCTCTACGACGACAGCGAGCACGTCGCGACGGCATCGGTGGCGCCCGATGTGCTGACTCTGACCTTCAACGGCCTGTCGAAGGCATACCGGGTCGCGGGTTACCGGGCGGGCTGGCTGGTGATCACCGGGCCGAAGGAGAACGCCACCAGCTTCATCGAGGGCATCAGCCTGCTCGCGAACATGCGACTGTGCCCGAACGTTCCTGCACAGCATGCGATCCAGGTCGCACTCGGTGGTCATCAGAGCATCGAGGAGCTGGTGCTGCCCGGGGGTCGCCTGCTCGAGCAGCGCGACGTGGCCTGGCAGATGCTCAACGAGATCCCCGGGGTGTCCTGCGTGAAACCGCAAGGGGCGCTGTATGCGTTCCCCCGCCTGGACCCCGAGGTCTACGACATCGTCGACGACGAGCAGCTGGTCCTGGATCTGCTGCTGCAGGAGAAGATCCTGGTCACCCAGGGCACCGGGTTCAATTGGCCGACACCGGATCACCTGCGCATCGTGACGCTGCCGTGGGCCCGCGAGCTGTCCAATGCCATCGAACGGCTGGGCAACTTCCTGGTCAGCTACCGGCAGTAGCGTCCTTCTAGGCTGTTGTCCGTGGCGCACTCACACGGACACTCCCACTCACCGACCGGCCCGGCGCCGCTGGGGCCGATCGCCGCGAAGGTCGTCGTCGGTCTGCTGATCGCCATCGGAGTGGCCGTCCTGGCGGGAACGGCATGGCTGTGGCCCAGCCAGCAGAAGACCGACATCCCGCTGCCGTTTCAGAACGCCGAGGGCGGCGCCGTCACCACCGAATCTGGGCTGGTCCGCTCGAGCAGTACCGCGACGTGCGGCAGCCCGTCAGTCGGTCAGGTGCTGACCGCCGATCCAATTCCGGCGACGGGCGGCGGAGCCGAGTGCGTGCAGGCGTTGATCGTGATTCAGTCCGGGCCCAACAAGGGCGCGGCGACCGTTCTCGAATTCAGCGGTGGCCCCGGCCAACCCAATCTCGCGGCCGGCGACGACGTCAGGATCACCCGTCAGGTCGATGCGACCGGCACCACCACCTACTCGTTCTACGACTACGAACGGACATGGCCGCTCGTCGCGCTGGCCGTGGCGTTCGCCGTGGTGGTGGTCGCGGTCGCCCGGTGGCGGGGGTTTCGCGCCCTCATCGGCATCGTGGTCGCGTTCCTCGTGTTGGTGGTGTTCATGCTGCCCGCGCTGCGTGACGGTGCCGCGGCCGTGCCCGTCGCGCTGGTGGCCTCGGCGCTGATCCTCTACGCCGTCATCTACCTGGCCCACGGCGTGAGCCTGCGGACCAGCGCGGCCCTGCTCGGAACACTCACGTCGCTGCTGCTTGCCGCGTTCCTCTCCTGGGGCGCAATCGAATTGGCCCACCTGACCGGTCTCTCGGAAGACCGGAACAACGAGGTCGCCGCCTACCTGGGCAACGTATCGATCACCGGTCTGCTGCTGGCCGGGTTCATCATCGGGTCGCTCGGTGTGCTCAACGACGTCACCGTCACCCAGGCCTCGACGGTGTTCGAGCTGGCCGAACTCGAGGGCGCCTCACGGCGCGCGATCTTTGTAGGCGCGATGCGGGTGGGCCGGGACCACATCGCGAGCACGGTCTACACGCTGGTGCTGGCCTATGCGGGCAGCGCACTACCGTTACTGCTGCTGTTCAGCGTCGCCAACCGGGCCCTCGGCGACGTGCTCACCAGCGAGAGTGTGGCCATCGAGATCGCCCGCTCGGCGGTCGGCGGTATCGCGCTGGCATTGTCTGTGCCGCTGACGACGGGCATCGCGGCGGTGCTGGCGACGCCCGCGCGCGCTCGACGCGGTTAGAAGCCGGTGCGCTCCAGCCACGCGTCCCACACCGCGGTGTCACCGAACACCTCGATGCCGCTGTCGGCGGCCGTGCGCCGTCGCGTGATCGCCAACAGCAGATCGGTGGCGCTGCCGCGCAGCGCGGTGTCGGCCTTGCTGTGGTTGTGCGACCACCAGACGCCGTCCTCGTCGTGGACGATGGTCCACTCCCCGGTCGGCCCCAGCCCGTCGTCGGTGGCGTGCATGTGGATGCTTCTGCCGTGATCCAGCGCGGGTTGCTCACCGCCGCCGACCATCAGCTCGACCCATTCGCTGATCGCGTCGGCCGCCAACTCCGGCGGTGGGTCGTAGTCGGCCCCGACGGCCAGCGCCGCATCCGCGTGGTGCACGGCGACCTCGTGTAGCCGTCGACGGATCCACCACCCCGCGGGGCGGGGGCCGCGGAAGGTCCAGACTCTGGTCGCCGCCCCTGCCCGCTCGACCGCATCGACCACCAGCTGCGCGCCCTGGTTGAGCCAGTCGATCGCCGCGTCGGCGTCGTCGGGTGGTTTGCCGTCGCGGACCTCGCGCGGGTCCAGTGCCGATATCCGGTGTTCGGCGATGATCTGTGCGGCCCACCGGTTTCCGCGGCCGACGTGGCGGAACAGTTGTTTGAGTGTCCAGTCGGGACAGGTCGGCACCGGCGTCGAGGGGTCTGCACTGCGGATCAGTTCCCCGAATTCGCGGGTCTGGTCGAGCAGCGCGGCTCGGAAATCCACGCCCCCGAACGTACTCAATACTCGACGCGGAAACCCCCGATAATGCCGATCTCGTTGCCGTCGGGATCTTCTATCTTCGACAACCGCGCACCTTGCTGGCCGCGACGATTTCACCGTAGAACCGGCCGCTGACCTCGACGTCATTCGCGGGCACGACCGCGAGCACATGGTCAACCGACATGAGAATCCCTCCGTTCCTCGAAGGGGTAGACCCGGTCAGGCCGGTGCACTAATCGACGAGCGAGCGGTGCCCAGCGCGATCGGCAGCGACGCCCACCCCCTCAGCACTCGCGTCTCGCGCCTGCTGCCCTCACCAGCCAGTCGCGCATCGGGAAAACGTTCGAAGAACGCCCGCAGTCCGACCTCGCCCTCAGCGCGGGCCAGGGCAGATCCCAGACAGAAATGCCTGCCCCCGGAGAACGACAGATGTCGTCCGGCGTTCTCCCGCTCGAGGTCGAAGCGGTCCGGGTCGTCGAACACCTTGGGGTCGCGGTTGGCGCCTGCGATGTAGATGAGCACCGCCCTGCCACGCGGGATCCGGTGCCCCGCGATCTCGGTGTGCTTCGTCGCCCTGCGCGCGGTGAGTTGCACGGGCGGGTCCAGGCGCAAGATCTCCTCGACGGCGGTCGGCCAGAGTTCGGGTCGCTGCGCCAGGGTTTCGAGGTGCCGCGGGTGATCGAGCAACATGCGAATTCCGTTGCTCAGCAGGTTGACCGTCGTCTCGAATCCCGCGGCCAGCACGAGGCCCGCGGTAGCCATCAGTTCCTGCTGGTCGAGCCGGGCGCCCTCGTCGGAGGCCGCGATCAGCTGGCTCATCAGGTCGTCGCCGGGATTGCGTCGCAGCCCTTCGAGGTGCCCGGACAGCCAATCGTTGAAGCCGACCACGCTGCGGTAGACGGTGCGGTACTGCGGCCAGGTCAGGCCGATATCGAGGCTGGCCGCACCGCGCTCGCCGAACTCCAGGACTCGTGACCGGTCGGCGTCGGGAACGCCGAGGATGTCACCGATGACCGCGACCGGTAACTGGGCACAGTAGCGGTCGACGATGTCGACGGTTCCGGCTTCCGCGAGTTCATCGAGCAGAGAATCGGCGGTCTCCTGCACCCGGTCCCTCAGCGCGGCAACGGCTCTGGGGGTGAACACCGACGACACCAGCTTTCGGTAGCGGGTGTGGTCCGGGGGTTCCACCGCCAACATCGACGGCGGCTCGAGGGGATGCAGCAGATCGGTTTTGGTGCGGTTCGCGACCCATTGGACCGGTTTGGGCAGGTTGGAGCCGATCGGCAGAACCTCGAAGTCGTCGTCCCGCAGCAGATCGTTGGCGATCCCGTGGTCGACGGTGAGGTGCACGATGGCGGCCTCCACCATCGGCCCCTTCGCGCGCAGGTCGTCGGCGAAGGCAACCGGGTCGGCGCGCACGCTCGGATCGGCGATCATCCGGCCTTGGGGATCGCCGCGGCGCGCGAGCAGCTTCGAGGCACCGCGCACGAACCCGTGCACGGCAAGCCAGCGGATTCGGTGACGGATCGGCCCACCGTGCCGAGCCGGACGAATCGGTTCCACGCGGCCGAGCCTACCGATTCTGAGCCGTCACGCCCCTTCCCAGGCAGTGGACCTGCCAGCCGGCCTGCATCCACCGGTCAATGTCAAGGCAATTGCGGCCGTCGACAATGACTTTCGCGCGCACCGCTCCGGCGAGCTCGGCGGGGTTCAACTCGACGAACTCGCGCCATTCGGTCAACACCAGTACGGCATCGGCCCGCTCACACGCTTCGGCGACCGACGTCGAATAGGTCAGCGTCGGAAACTGGCGTCGGGAGTTCTCCATCGCCTTCGGGTCGTAGACGTTGACGGTGGCGCCCTTGAGTTGCAGCATCCCGGCGACGTTGAGAGCCGGCGAATCGCGCACGTCGTCGGATTCCGGTTTGAACGCGGCACCGAGCACCGCGATGTTGGCGCCCAGCAGCGACCCTCCGCACGCGACGGTTGCCAGTTCCACCATCCTGCTTCGCCGTCGCATGTTGATCGCGTCCACCTCGCGCAGGAACGTCAGGGCATGGTTGGCGCCGAGTTCGCCGGCGCGGGCCATGAAGGCGCGGATGTCTTTGGGCAAGCAGCCGCCACCGAAGCCCAGACCGGCGTTGAGGAAGCGGCGTCCGATCCGCGGGTCGTACCCCAACGCGTCGGCGAGAAGCGTCACGTCGGCGTCGACGGCCTCGCAGACTTCGGAGATCGCGTTGATGAACGAGATCTTGGTGGCGAGAAACGCGTTGGCGGACACCTTGACCAGCTCGGCGGTCTGCAGATCGGTGACCAGAAAGGGGACCTGCTGGTCCAGCAGCGGTGCGTACAGTTCCCGGATTGCCGCCTCGGCGGCACACGAATCCGGTTGTACGCCAAGCACGATCCGATCCGGATGCAGGGTGTCGTGCACGGCGAAGCCCTCCCGCAGAAACTCCGGATTCCACGCCATCTCGACGTGGACCCCAGCCGGCGCCAACGCGCGCGCCCGGTCCCTCAGTTCGGCGGCGGAGCCGACCGGCACCGTGGACTTGCCAACGATCACAGCCGAGCGACTCAGCCGCGGGACCAGCATGTCCACAACGGCGTGTACATGACGCAGATCGGCGGCGAACTCCCCCTTCTTCTGCGGTGTCCCGACGGCAAGGAAGTGCAGGTCGGCGAACCCGGCCGCGGCGTCATAGTCGGTGGTGAACGCCAAGCGCCCGGCGGAGATGTTGTCGCTCAACACTTTTCGCAACCCAGGCTCGTAGAAGGGAGTTTCACCCGCTGCGAGTTTGGCGACCTTGCCCGCGTCGACGTCTACGCCGAGCACCTCGTGACCCAACTCGGCCATACCCGCCGCGTGGGTGGCTCCCAGATAGCCCGTGCCGAAAACGGTGCACCGCATACCGCCTTGATATGCAGCCCTGATGAGCTAACCGCTACGCGACACTGATCGTGCGGCCAACGGCAGGTTACGAGCTAGCGGCAGAACCCCAGGAAGCAGTTCGACCCGCCGCGATTCGATCCGCCCGAGCCCGGCCCGCGCGAGGATCCGCTGTCACTCGATCCGCCCGAGCCCGGTCCGCGAGACGATCCGCTGTCACTCGACCCGCCCGATCCGCTGCCGGGGTACCGCCCCGATCCACTGCCGGGATAACCGCCCGATCCGCTGCCGGGATAGCTGCCCGATCCGTTACCCGAACCGTTCTGCCACGGCGGCACCTGAGGCCTGGGCAGCTCCGGCTCCTCGCGCTCGTCCTGCCACGGCGGAGTCCAACTCGGCAGCTTCGGCGGCGTCCACCTCGGCGGGGACCACGGGTTCTGCGGCCGCGGGTAGTACTGCGGCGGTGCCACCACCGGCGGCACGTACACCGGAACCGGGGCCGGAGCCACGGGTGCCGGCGCGGGTGGCGGTGCCGCGGGCGGAGGAGCGGGCGGCGGGGCTTGCGGTGCGGGAGGCGGCGCCTCGACATAGACCGTCCGCGGCGGCGCCTGCGGAGCGGGCTGTTGCGCAGCGACCGGCACGGGAGCCTTGATGGTCTCTGCCTGCGGGGGCGGAGGCGCCTGAACCGGCTGCGCCTGTTCGGTCGGCGGAGCAGGCGGGGCGGGCGCGATGCTGCTGGGCACGATCGCGCTCTGTCCCGGGCTCGGCCGCTGGTCGGCCGTCGGGCGGATACTCACCGCGAGCGAGATCACGAGCGCGACGACGCCGACGACGAAGATCGACGCCATCGCGCTGCCGACGAGCAGGAACGGCTTGCGATCCTCGTTGGCCGCGGCATGAAGGTCAGTCCGCGACGCGTAGTCGCCGACGGAGGCGCCGTCACCGCCGGCGGGCGCCAATTGGGTTGGCGCGCCGGCTAGCCCGGCGTACACCGAACCCGCGGTGGTGCCGTCGGGGTCCTGGGAATAGGCCAGGCCGACGGTGGACGCCTCCAACGCCGGAGCGGCGGCGGCGGCCAGCGCCGCACCCCTCGCTAGCGCCATCTCCGGCTCGTCGGGGGCGTGCACCGGCAGGCTCACCAGATGCTCGAGGTGGCTCTTCACCGAGCTCACGTCGACGCCGGAGCCGACGACGAACATGCCTTGCGGCGGGTTGTCCTGGGCATCGACGGCGGCCGCCATATCGGCGAGCACGGCCATCGCGTCCTGGCTGTGCAGGCTGCTGCTGAGCACCTTGACCACGGACCCGTCGTCGGTCTGGACGACCGACAGCGTCGCGGTGTCGCGGTCGATGAAGAGCAGTGCGGTGGTGTCGTAGCCGACCGCCCTCCCGACGGCCTGGGCGAGTGCGCCCGCGGCGTGTCCATCGGAGACAAGCATGACGTCGTCGATATCGCGGGCGGCGAGCGCGTCGCGCAGTTGTGCCGCCTCGGCGTGATCGCTCCATGTGACGCCGATGGCCTTCAGATCATGCCCACCCGCCTCGGCGCTCTCCTTGGTCCCGAGCACGGCGTCCACCACCTGGGCGGCGGCACCCGATGTTGCTGAGCCATCACTTCCGCTGACCTCGAAGACGTCGTGGTCGACGGTGGCCCCGTCGGCCATCTCGCCTTCGACCAGCACCATGCGGACCGTCGCAGGTGTCATCGATACACCCAGAACGATGTCCACTGCCCCTCCAAAACGTTTGCTACCAAGCCTGGATCGCCGATCGGCATCTCGCCACGCACAAGCCGGCGACTAGTGGTTCATCGCCGTGAGCAGGACAGGCGTTACGCCTCCACCGACATTTGCTGGGTCGATGCTGCCGACGTTGGTATCTCGACCCTACTCGTGTCAACGGCCGTCGGCGCCGAGCGGTTCAACTGGACTTGATGAAGTTCTGGTACGACCGCGACGGGGTGGGACCGCGCTGGCCCTGATACTTCGAGCCGACCCGCGCGCTGCCGTAGGGGTGCTCGGCTGGGCTGGTCAGCCGCAGCAGGCACAGCTGCCCGATCTTCATCCCCGGCCACAGCGTGATCGGCAGATTCGCGACGTTCGACAACTCCAGGGTGATGTGCCCGGAGAACCCCGGGTCGATGAACCCCGCGGTGGAGTGCGTCAACAGCCCCAGCCGGCCCAGCGACGACTTGCCCTCCAGCCTGCCCGCGAGATCGTCAGGCAGCGTGCACAGTTCCAGCGTCGACCCGAGCACGAACTCGCCCGGGTGCAGCACGAACGGCTCACCCGGGTCGGCTTGGACCAAGGTGGTCAGCTCGTCTTGCTGCTTGGCCGGGTCGATGTGCGTATATCGCGTGTTGTTGAAGACGCGGAACAGGTTGTCGAGGCGGACGTCGATGCTGGACGGCTGGACCAGGGAGTCGTCGAAGGGATCAAGCCCCAGTCGCTCGGCAGCGATCTCGGCGCGGATGTCGCGGTCGGAGAGCAGCACGCGACGAGCCTAGCGGCTCGGATGTTAGCCTTCGTGCTCAAACAAGCCGGTGTAGTTCAATGGCAGAACATCAGCTTCCCAAGCTGAGAACGCGGGTTCGATTCCCGTCACCGGCTCCACAAAGTCTCCTGCCAACACTCACCACCGTCGGGTTGCGCGACGGCGATCACGGGCCTTGACGGCCGTTTCGGCATTTGACCTGTTCACTACGCGTACGTTCTCCCCAACCAACAAAAGAGGGAGACCCATGCCAACCAAGAGTGGTCGACGACGTGCGACGTGCTTGATCGCCGTCGGTACCGCCAGCGCGCTCACGCTCGCCGGCTGCACCTCGGCCGTAGCCCAACCGGGCGCGCCGAGCACCGCCGAGTCGCTGCGCATTGTGCTGGGCTCACAACCGCAGCCGTCCCAAATCCCGCTGGTCTACGGCGTTGACCGCTACGGGTCCGACTTCGGGTTGCCCCTCAGTGTCGAGCAGAACGTGATCCAGTACGACACCCATACCGACGCGGTACAGACCTTGCGCGACGACCGAGCTCAGGTTCTGGCGACGTCGGTCTCCGCGATCTTGGATGCGCGCGAGCACGGCGAGGACGTCAAGGTGTTTTGCCCCTACGTCAGCATGGATGACTTCGTCCTCGCCGGTGCCAATGGTGTGCACAACGCCAGTCAGCTGTTCGAGCCGTCGACTCGCGTGGGGATCGACAGCCCCGGTGGCTCTGGAGCCATCGTGCTCAACGCGCTGTTGAGCGGCGTCGGCGAGCACCGCGACGTCCACGAGATTCCTAATCAGCAGATCCTCGAAAGCTCGAGCGCCCGACTGGATGCGTGGGTCACAGGCGAACTGGATGCGACGGTGATTCACGACACCCAGTACGACGGCGCGAAGGCAATGGTGAATCAGCCGGTGCTGATCGCCACCCTCTACGACAATGCCCCCGGGTTCATCAAGGTAGCTCAGGCCGCCCGCGCGGATTGGCTCGCACAGAACCGCGAACTCGCCGCCAAGTACTGTGCGACCACGTTGCGTGCGATGAAGACACTCAAGAGCGACTTCGCGCTGTTCCAAAGTGGAGTCAACGAATACGTCGAAGCACCCCCCTCCGACGAATCGCTGAGGGAGCTGTTCGCGCTCATCCAGCAGCACCCCTTCTGGACCGACGAGGGCGGGCTCACCGATGCGAGCGTGAAGTTCATGATCGACATCGCGAGAGAATCGGACGTCCTCACCCAGCCCTTGAACGCCGCCGACGTCGTCGACCGTCAGACGCTGAACCGGGCCGTCGAACTCGCCAACATGCCAACGCAATAGTCGCGGCCACCGAAGTCGTCCACACCTCGTTACGCAACAACCGACCAATTGACGCTTCGGCTGGTTAAATTGGCCCGTGAAGGCGTTCGCCGCGAGAGAGCCGGGTCAGCAGCACAGTGGATGACACGGTCAGAGACGGCGGCGACGCCACGCAAAGGCCGGGAGCGGGAACCGGCGACGACCCCCTTGCACGCAGGCGCGTGGAGCGCGACGAAAAACCCACAAGGCACTTCGGCCGCTACGGGTTGCTGTCGCTGTTGGGCGCAGGTGGCATGGGCCAGGTGTGGCGGGCACGCGACTCGCAGACCAATCGGGTGGTCGCGCTGAAGGTGCTGCCCGAGCACTCCGCCAACGACCGGGAGACACGCGAACGGTTTCGGCGGGAGTGCGAGGCGGTGGCACAGCTGACCGAGCCGCACGTCATCCCGATCCACGACTTCGGCGATGTGGACGGTCGGCTCTTTCTCAACATGCGACTGGTGGACGGCACGGACCTACGCACGCTGATCAAACAAGAGGGCGCACTGCCGCCGGCGCGTGCGGTCGCGATCATCGCTCAAGTGGCCGGCGCACTTCAGGCTGCCCACGACGTGGGTCTGGTGCATCGCGATGTCAAGCCCTCCAATATCCTGGTGTGCACCAACGATTTCGCCTATTTGATCGACTTCGGCATCGCTCACGCCTCAGGAGACGCCACGCTGACCAAGGCTGGTGAAACCATCGGCACCGCCGCCTACATGGCGCCGGAGGCCATCGGTGCCGCTGTGAAAACCCATTCACGCGTGGACGTTTACGCACTCGCGTGTGTGCTGTACGAATGCCTCACCGGCGAGCCGCCTTTCGCCAGCGATATGGGCGTACAGGGCATGATCGCCCATCACCTCCACACTCCGCCGCCGCAGCCCAGTGCCAGCGACGCCGGCGTTCCGGCGGCTTTCGATGCGGTCATCGCCAAGGGGATGGCCAAGAACCCCGATGACCGCTACCCGACCGTCCAGGATCTGGCGCTGGCCGCCCGGGCGGCGTTGGGCGACGCCGACGCTGTCGCCAAGGCATCGGGTAAACAACGGAAACGACTGTCACGCAAGGCTATCGGTATTATGGCAGCGGCCGCGATGGCAGTGGTGGCGGTTGTCGTGGCGGGGGTCGTCATCGTCGGGCGACAGTCATCCGACGCGAGCAGCTCTTCAGCCATACCGGTCGGCCAGGGCTTCTCATCACAAACTCCGTTGCCTTTCACAGGGATTCATGTCTCCGCAGGAATCGCGGTCGAAGCCGATGGAACCACCTACGTCACCGGCGTCGGTATCGATCGGGTGATGCGACTGGAGCCCGGTGCGGCGGCCGCGACAGAGCTGCCGATCGAGGGTCTGAAGAATCCGCGAGATATCGCAGTGGATGCCAAGGGCGATGTTTACGTCACCGACTCGGGTAACGACCGGGTGATGTGGCTTCCCGTCGGCGCACCCGCGGCGATCCAACTGCCGTTCAGCGGCCTCAACGATCCCCGCGGTATCACCGTCAAGCCGAACGGCGACGTCTATGTCGTCGACCGTGGCAACAATCGGGTGCTGTTTCTGGCGACGGGCGCAGCGACTCCCACCCCGGTACCGTTCAGCGGTCTCAACGACCCCCGCGGCGTGGCCGTCGGACCGGCAGGCGGTGTCGTCGTCACCGACACCGGTAACAACCGGGTGTTGAAGTTGGAAGCGGGCGCGACGCAGGCCACTCCCTTACCGTTCGCCGGGGTGAACGAGCCCCACGGTGTGGCGATCGACTCAGAAGGCGGCGTCTACGTCACCGACCGCGGTAACGCCGGAATCGTCGAGCTGCGACCCGGCACGAGGGCCGCGATTCCGCTGCCGTTCGTGGGGCTGAACGACCCTCAGGGAGTTGCGGTCGACGCGGCGGGCAATGTCTATGTCACCGATGTGGGCTCCGACCCCGTGGTCAAACTCTCGGTCGGTTGATGACAAAGGGGCCCATGGTTGCGTCCGGCCTCGATTTCGGTGTGCTGGACCCGCTTCGTGTCAGCGTGAACCGCCAGCCGGTGCCGCTGGGAACGCCGAAGCAATGCGCTGTGCTGGCGCTGCTGCTGATCAACCGCAACCGTCCCGTGCCGCGGGACTCGATCATCGCGGCGATCTGGGACGAAGACATGCCGGAAGCCGACGCGATACACAACCTGCACGTCTACGTGGCCAACCTACGCAAGGTCCTCGGCTCGGGCGGCGCCGACGCGAAGGCCGTCTTGGCCAGTGCCCGACCGGGTTACCAGCTCAACGTGCCCGACGCGGCCTGCGATCTGGGGCGGTTCAACACGGAGAAGGCGGCCGGGGCGCAGGCCGCGGCGGCGGGCCGGTTCGGGCTGGCCGCCGACCGGCTGTCAGCCGCGTTGGCGCAGTGGCGCGGCTCGGTTCTCGACGACCTACGGGAGTTTCGCTTCGTCGAGCCGTTCGCCGCAGCACTCGTCGAGGACAAGGTGGCGACGCATGTGTTGCGCGCTGAAGCCGAAATCGCCTGCGGACGTGCCGATTCGATGATCGGCGGGCTTGAGAAGCTCGTCGGCGAGCATCCCTATCGGGAACCACTGTGGGCACAGTTGATCACGGCCTACTATCTGGCCGAGCGGCAAACCGATGCGCTGGACGCGTACCGCCGCGTCAGATCGACGCTGTCGGAGGAACTGGGCATCGATCCGGGACCGTCGTTGCGCACGCTGCACGAGCGGATCCTGCGCCAGGAACCGTTGGACGTTGCGCGGATCGCGCAGAGCGACGCCTCCGACGTCGTCACCATGCTGGAGAGCCATTTGTCGACCACCATGACGGCGGCGGCCAGATCCAATCGGGCGCAGCTCCGCGATGTCGCGGGTCGCTGTTATCCACTGGAAACCGTGGTGACCGGCATCGGGCGCCGAGCCGACAACACCGTCGTCATCGATGACCCGAAAGTCAGCCGGTACCACGCGACGATCATCGACACCGGCGCGAGCTTCGTGATCAACGACCTGCGGTCCGGCAACGGCGTGATCGTCGCGCACGAGCGGGTTCGCGGCAGCACCGCGCTCTGCGACGGCGACGTCATCGACATCGCCGGACACCAGTTCACCTTCGAGATCGCACCCGAGGATTTACCAGCTCATTGACCGCTGAGCAGCACCGATGCGGCATTGAGGTTCCATTGAGGGCTGCGTTCGATTCTTTTCTCAACGCCACACCAGATGGCCCCGAGAAAAGGAACTCAGATGATCAAGAACCGCATCGCCGCCACCGCCGCCCTCGTCGTCTTCGGACTGGCCGCCCTGGCCGGCATCCTCGCCGCAAGCGCCAACGCCGACACCGCCTCCAACACCACCGGCACCCAGATGACAGGCACCGCCCAGCAGTCGGTCGCCAACGCCCGCCAGGCACTCGACGAGCAACTCGACGCAGCACGCGACGGCAACGGCGTCGATGTCCCCCAGCCCGGCATCGCCCAAAGCGAACAGCACATTCCCTTCCCCAAGACCCCCCACGGCGCCTACACCGGCAAGCCCGGCCACAACAACGGCGCCGACCCCGCCACCGGCTCCCACACCCCCCAGCCCATGACGGTCTCCTCGACCCAGGTCAAGACCGCACACTGACCCCCCCGCCGGCCCCACCAGAGCCGGCGGGTTTATTCGTCCCGGATAAAGGGCCTCACGACCCTCGTCGGCTTCGAGGCGGATGCGAGCACTGCTGAGGAAGCGAAGAACCGCATAGCGGGAACGCCTGCAGAGCGGCGCCGCTGGGACTTCCGCGGCGTGTTTGCCTCCATGGCCGCGAAGAATCTGCCAAGGTCGCAAGTCTGTGCCAATACGCGCGCCAGGCGGTACCCGACGGGAGATCACGTGACCGAAACTCGAAGCGCCCTCTACCGACGCGGTGCCCTCGCCTTGTCATCCGTCGCAGTAACGACGGCCATGTGGCTGGGTGCCGTACCGCCCGCTTTGGCCGATCCGTACGACGATGGCGACTCCCCTGAGATCGTCGATGACTCCGGCTCCTACGCCGAACCTGTCGAAGAACCGGCCCCGGTGGACCCAGGCGAGCCGGTCGACGAGGCTCCCGAACCGGAGGCACCGGCGCCCGTAGAGGAACCCGCACCCGAGGCGCCCGACGAACCGGGACCCGTTGAGGCGCCTGAGGAACCTGCACCCGCTGGGGCACCCGACGAACCCGGACCCGCTGCACCCGACGATCCCGGGGGTGATCCGGGCGATCCGGGCGATCCCGGCGACCCGGACACGAACATCGCCGACTCGGCCATCGATGCCGACACCGCCGACCCCGACATCGCCGAGGTGTCGCAGGGGGACTTCGACGAGGCTCACGGCGCCGATGCGGTGGACGTCGAGTCGGAGTCCGCGTCGGAGACGGAGGTCACCGAACTCACCGAATCGCTGGAGTCGTTCACCAGCACCACAACCACCACCTCCACTACGTCCTCGACGTGGAGCAGCCCGGTGACGCAATGGAATTCGAGGTGGACCGGCTATGACCGCTGGTATCGGCCCGTCTTCACCAATCCGTACAAAACGCCGATGCAGATCATCTACCCGTACAACAACACCACCCGCGTCGTCGACGTCCCGCCAAGTGGTCGCGCCGTACTCACGGTGCCCAATCCCGGCGTGTACAGCTTCACGGCGGTGAACCGGGATCCCTCCGGCAAGCCGGTCACGGTGTCCACTGGAAGCTTTTCCGGTGGCGGCTATCAGCCGGCCCCCGGTCAGCCGCCCCCGCCAAAACCCAAGCCGCCGACGACCTTCAAGAACGTGCTCGTGCAGCTCAAGTACAAGGACGGAGAGTCGAAGCCGTTCCGGGTCAAGACGCTGGCCGATCTCGGCGATGATCCGTCGGTCGGTGGCCACCGCGTGCTACTCGACGAGGAGACCACCGCGTGGGGGCGCTGGACCAAGACCGGAGGCGGTGAGCGCTTGTTCGAGATCACCAGCACGCAGCAACTACCGGGACTGGTCGCGCCGTCACAAGGCCCCCTCCCCGGGTACCAGGTTCAGTTGACCAACAACGAAACTGCGGCGCCGGCCCAAGATAGGTGGGTGAAGCCGGTGGCCATCGGCGCGGCCATCGCCGGCGCGCTGGCGATCGGCGCGGTGGTGTACTTCCTCCTGTCAGGCCGTCGGCGCAAGCCGGCGCCGTAACGGCCGAACGCGTCGAAGGTCTCGATTCAGCGACATGACGGACACAACCGGGTATTACCGTGTCCCGGCACCGTGAAATGGCCTGACGGAACCGTAGATTCCTGAGTCACTATGACAAAGGCCTTGCACACGTTGGCAATCGCGGTCGCCCTACCGGCTATCGCATGCGTTGCACTCGCCGGGACGGCGTCCGCCGATCCTCCGCTGCTCAACGGGTCCTACACCGAAGTGGACGGCGACTCCATTCTGGTGTTGACCTTCGCGACCAGCTGCGGTCCTGTCGGTTGTACCGGCACGGTCGCGAGTAACCAGGGATGGCGCACACCTGCCACGTTCTCCGGCGGCCGCTGGAACTTCACCGTCTCCAAGCCCGGCGGTCTCACCTGCGAAGACGGCAGCTACGAACCGGCCGTGGTGTCGATGTCGGTCGATCCCACAACGCTCGGTGGCGTGCTCTCCTCGGACTCCAATTACGGCTGCGCGGGCGGCGTCGTGACTCAGAGCCCGTTCCAGCTGCGAAAAGTCGGCTGACCCACAGCTTGAAGTAGCTGCACGGCAAGCACTTTCACGCTGCCGTCCGGAGGGGCGGCGGGAATCGGCTCCCTTACTTCTTCATGGTGAACTGGTTGACGTCGATATAGCCGTCTCGAAAAGCCTTGGCACAGCCTGTGAGATACCGCATGTATCGCTGATAGACCTCTTCGGACTGGATCTCGACGGCTTCAGTGTGGTGCGCCTCAAGCGCCGTGGCCCAGTGGTCAAGGGTCCTGGCGTAGTGCAGTTGCAGCGATTGCCTGCGAGTCACGGTGAAGCCCATTTTCGCGGCGTGGAACTCCACCATTTCGATCGCGGGCAGCTGGCCGCCCGGGAATATCTCCCTGCCGATGAACTCGTTGAAGCTCGCCTGCTCGTCGGACAGCGACAGCCCGTGTTCGACGATCTGCTCAGCGGTCAACATGGTGATCGTGTGCAGCAGCATCACCCCGTCATCGGGCATGACGCGGTGGGCCATGGCGAAGAAGTCGTCGTAGCGGTCGTACCCGAAATGTTCGAAGGCCCCGATGGAGACGATCCTGTCGACGGGCTCGTCGAACTCCTCCCAACCGTGCAGCAACACCCGCGTGGTGCGCTCGGTGTCCAGTGCGTCGAACATCTTCTGCACGTGCGCGGCCTGATGGGCCGACAACGTCAGGCCGACCACATTCACGTCGTACTTCTCGATGGCCCGACGCATCGTGCTCCCCCACCCGCAGCCGACGTCCAACAGCGTCATCCCCGGCCTCAGACCCAACTTGCCGAGGGACAGGTCCATTTTCGCGAGCTGTGCCTGCTCGAGTGGAATGTCGCGCTGGCGGTCGAAGTACGCGCAGCTGTAAGTCATGGTGGGATCGAGGAAGAGTCGAAAGAAGTCGTCGGACAGGTCGTAGTGGGCCTGCACCTCTTCGAAGTGCGGTGTGAGGTTCTCAGCCATAGCCGGTATCCGCCTCTCCGGGGGCGAGCTGGATTCGCTGGGGACTTCCCGGATGAAATCCAATGAAACTCCTGGACCAAGCTCAGCACAAGGTCCGTCATGCTTTGTTCACGCGTGCGCGTCAATTCCATGAATTCATCGGCACATTGGCGATAGTCTCGCCTCAGCCTCGCAGTGAGCGCCTCGAATTAGCCAAGGTTTCCTGCCGAGGCTGTCGAAGGAGGTGCCTGATGTCCGAACTCTCAAAACCTATTAGCCGATGCGCCGGTGCGGTGATTCTCGGATGCGCGCTCGCCGCGGTTCCCGTTGTCATTGCGCTGAGCGATGCGCCTGCACAGTCGGTCGGCGAACCGGCATGCAGCGGAAGTGAATCCATTGTCGATGGCACTCCGACGTGCGTTCCGGCGCCCACCGCCCCTGCCGCACCCGACGCCGCTCCGGCACCGGTTGACAGCCAACAGCCCGACGGCGGGCATCACTGACGTGACGATAGGCAGCGACACCCTTCAGCGCAGGTAGGTTTCGTCCCCGGTCGGGTAACCGCCGCCGCGGGTCGTGATGTGCACATGGTCGTAATGGCCGTAGCCGCCCCGCTGTGCGCCATCTGGCGTGTAGTACACACCGCGCCAGATCGCATCCTGCAAGCCGAAGCGCTTCGCGTTGCGCAGGACGTAGGAGACGATCTCATCGCCCAGGGCAATCCCTTCGGCACTGCTGGGATTGGGAATCATCACGTCGAGCGCCAGGCCGTTGGGGTGCCATCTCAGCGAATCGGGTCGCACGCCACCGATATTGCTGATCTCGGGGAAGGCCTCGCTGATTGCCCGCGACGCCAGGATCGTCTTCACCTGCAGACCGCCCTCGGGTGCGATGCCGACCGGCAGAGATCGATCGACGGTGCGGTAGCGCGCCGCCGCAACCATGGCGTCGGGCGCAATGCCGGGACTGACGTGACCGATGGCGGCCGCGGGTGCTATCGGCGGGGCCGCAACGATCTCCAAACAGCACGGTTGGCTGTCGGCAACCTCTTCGACGACGGGCTTGCTCTCGGGCGCCGGACGAGCTTGAAGGTGGACGTCTCCCCCGACCGCGAAGAAGACGGCGGCCGGGCCGAGCACTGCGGCCACGCCCATTGGTGACGTGCGCCGCTTCTTGGCTACGGAGTGCCGACCCACGCAGGGTTGTATACCAAATCGTTACATTTGCCGCAATCCGGGACGATCCACTGGGCCGGCGCTCGACCAGGGTGGATCATCTCCAAGCGTGGCGGGACTGCTCGAAGAAAAGGTCATCATCATCGCCGGCCTCGGCGGCATCGGAAACGGGCTGGCGCGCAGGTTCACCGACGAGGGAGCCCGTCTGGTGCTCGGCGATATCAACGCTGAGCTGGTAAAACACGTCACCGACGAGATCGACCCGGCGGGAGAGCGGAGCCGCGGCACGCATCTCGACGGCTCCGATGAGCAGTCCGTCATCGCGGCGGTCGCACTGGCTGTCGACACCTTCGGTCGCCTCGACGGCATGCATGTGAACTTCACCAATGCCGCGGACGCCTATCTGCCCGGTGGGGTCGTCGAGCTTCCGCTCGAAGCGTTCGACGAGGTGATGCGCGTCAACACCCGCGGGTTCGTGATCTGCGCCAAGCACGCCATCCCCGCGATGGTCGACAGCGGCGGCGGTTCGCTCGTCTTCACCGCTTCCATCGACGCCTATAACGGCGCAGGCACCCGTGTGTCGTACGCCATGAGCAAGGCGGCCGAGTTGGCGCTGATGCGACACATCGCGCGTCGGTACGGACCCAAGGGCATCCGATGCAATGCGATCGCGCCCGGGTTGATCTGGCACTACAAGTTCGACGAGCAGCCGATGCCCGACGGCGTCGTCGAACAGGCCCGCGCACGGCAGATGATCAAGTCCCGGTTCGGGACGCCGAACGACGTCGCCGCATTAGCCGCGCTACTGCTCTCCGACGACGGCAGCTTCATCACCGCGCAGACGATCAGCGTCGACGGCGGTGTGACGTTCCGCCCGTAGATCCTCGGTTGTTCGGGGACGGACTGATTGGGTAATGCCACCTGCGGGCGGAGTAGCCTCAGAACCTGATTCACCGCAAGAACGGGGACACGATATGGACCTCGTGCTCGGCCTGTCGATGACGTCCAGCACGGTTCGGTGGGTGCTCGTCGAAGGCACCACCGGCGAAGGAGCCACCGTCGACCGCGGATCGTTCGACCTCGACGCGGAGGTCGATCCCGACGATCTGCTCAACGTGGCGCTCGCCGATGTCGCCGACGGCTCGATCCACTCCATCGGTGTCACCTGGACCAACGAGGCCGAAGCCGTGGCGTCCGATGTGCTCGACGCACTTGCCGCCCGCGGATACGGCAACGCGATCGCGGTCTCCGAATTGGAAGCGGGCGATGTACTGGCGGCGGGCATCGCCGAGATCGCCGACTACGACGACGTCGCGGTGTGCATCGTGGAACCCGACGCCGCGGTGGTCGCGATGGTCGACCGCGACGGCGTGACCGTCGACCGCATCGCACGACCTCTTGACGGCGCGGACGTCGTCGAGCTTCCCAGCAGCGTGATCGCGATGCTCGAGCTCAACGAATGGCGGCCGCAGGCCATTTTCGTGGTCGGGTCGGCCCGTGATGTCGAGCTGATCACCTCCACGCTCGGCGACGTGACGGATTCCCCGGTGTTCTCCGCCGCCGAAGCCGACCTGGCGTTGGCACGCGGAGCGGCGCTGGCGTCCGCGCGTGCGGTGAACAGGCTGGACGCCCCGGCGACCAAAGCACCGTCGCGGGTCGGGGCGTTGGCATCGGTTCTCGCCGCCGCCGTGGTGACGTTCGTGGTGTCGACCTCGACAGCAGTCGGCCTGACCCTGACGGGCGACAGCGCGTCCACGCGCCAGGACAGGCACGCCGCCGACGAGGAATCCGTGGCCGTCGCAGACGAGGCGCGGCGGCCCGTCGAGAACGAGATCCACAGCAAGAAGGTCACGACGCCCGCCGAAGCGAAGCCGGTCGTCGCACAGACCATCGCGGTGGCCGCCCCTCCACCGGCGCCCGCCGCTCCTCCGGCCGAACCGGTCTACGAACCACCGGCCTACGTACCACCCGCCCCGGCGTACACCGCGCCCGAACCCGCCTACATCCCGCCGGCCCCTGTCGACACCGCCCCGGCGTACACGCCGCCCGCGCCGGTTTACGCGCCACCGCCTGCGCCTGCTTATGTACCGCCTCCGAAACCGCGGCTACGCGACCGCATCATCGAGCGGATCCCGATCATCAACCGGTTCCACGAGCCGGAGTACACGTACGGGCGTTAGGCGCTAGGGGCAGGCGGCCGGTGCGTCGTCCCGCACCGCACGGTCGGCAGGCAACGTGTAGGTGACCGTCGCCTCTGCGTGCTCAAGGCCCTTGTTGGACACCACATGTGGGACGCCGGCGGGGACGAAGATGGCCTGCCCGGCGCCGAAGACCGCGGGTACGCAGCCGCCGGCCGTCTGCAGACTCACCTCGCCGCCGTTGATCACCGAGTACTCCGGGCCCGGGTGGGTGTGCCAGCCGCTGCTCGACTCCGGTGCGAGCACGAGGTTCTGCACGTAGAGGGTGGTCGGCTGGCCCACGGAGACGATTGCGATGGGCGCATCCGTCGTGCCCTTCGCCAGGTCGGTGCGCTCGATGTCGCCCTCTGCGGGTGTGGCGGCCGCCGACGGCGCTGCCATCGTCGCCGTGATCATCAGGGCCGCCGCGACGGAATGTAACCGGTTCATCGCCGCATTATCCGACAGCTGGGGCTAGGGCACCGGCTGGTAAGGGTTCTGCGGCACCTGGATCGGAATCGGCACCGGCACGAACGGCACAGTCAGATAGGTCGTCGTCATCGGCGTGGTGGTCGCCGTGGCGGAAGAGATCGTCGTGGTGGGCGCGGTGGTGGTGGTCGTAGGCGGGGTCGTCGTTGTCGTCGTTGTGGTCGTTGTCGTTGTTGTGGTCGTTGTCGTCGTGGTGGTCGTCGGTTGTGTTGTGGTAACGACGGTCGTCGTCGGTGGCGGAGGCGGCGGCGCTTCGGTGGTCACCGGCGGAGGGGGCGGGGCGTTGGTCAGCGTGACGGTCTCGACGGGAGGCGGCGGCGCCTCAGGTGCGGCCGGTTCGGGCGGCGGTGCCGACGGCGGCGGAACCGGCGCGGTCCGCGGCGCCTCGGTCACGCCGGTACTGCCGGTCGCGCTGGTCAGGGCGATCGCCACCCCGCCGACGGCGACCACCGCGATGGCCGCCGCAACGCCCATCACCACCCCCGGCAGCCGCTGCCAGATCCGGGGTTCGTCGATCGGCCCCGTCGTCGGGGCCACGTATTGCACGGGCGGCGGGCGCATGGGCCCGGAGTCATACGGGGTCTCGTAGGGACCCGAGCCGGTGTACGGCACGGGGTCGTCCGCCGCGTCGTCCTGCGACCAGGCCAGCGCGCCGACCGTCGATGTCCCCGGCGACTCGGTCTCCGCCGGCGGCACCGGCGCCAGACCCGTCGGGGCGTCCGCGGCAATCACGGGCGCCAAGCCGGTGCGCGCCTCGGCGGCCGAAGTGTACGCGCCGATCAACGCGGCGCCCTTGGCGGCGTCGAGCCCCGGTTGCGCGGTGGCGAACACCGGCATGCCGGAGTGCTCGGCCAGCCGCCGCCGAATCAACGGCATGCCTGCGCCACCGCCGACCACGACCAGCGCGGCGACGTCTTTCCAGCCAATTCTGTTGCGCTGCAACGTGTCATCGATCGCGGCCAAGACACCTTCGAGCGGTGTCGCGACCAACGCCTCGAGCTCGTCTCGGGTCACCCGAACCACCGAGTGATGGTTCGGCAACTGCACATCGACGTCGGTCGCCTCGTGCGTCGACAACCGTTCCTTGGCGTTGCGGCACTCTTCGCGCAGGAGCGACAGCGCCCCCACGGCGGCCGTGCTCGTGGCGTCGTCTCCGCCCGAAGGCAGCCCTGCCAGGACGTGGCTGAGCAGCGCCTGATCGACAAGGTCACCGGAGAACTCCGTGTAACGAGTCGTCTCGTCGATCGGTTCGAACGCGTCGCCCGCATCTGCCAGCGTGATGCCGGTCGCGCCCCCGCCGATGTCCACCAGTGCCACCACACCCTGTGTCGGGATTCCGAGATCGATCTGTAGCGCGGTCAGCGACGCTTTGGCATCCGAAACGAGTCGGGTGGTCCCGCCCGCGGCCCCGAAAACGGGATGGCCCCTCAGCGCGCTGCGCAGAGTCCGCAGGGTGGCCGGCCCCCAGTGCGCGGGGACGGCGAGCGTGACGTCGGACGGCGACGCACCGCTACCTTCGACGAGATCGGCGAGCGCGGCGACCAACAGCCGGTCGGCCGAGTGTGACGATCCGTCGGCGGCGACCAGTGGCACGTCGTCGCCGACCCGCTCGACGAATCCGGACATCAAGGTGCCGTCCGGCACGGTGAATACCGAACGACGGAGCACGGGCTGATCGGCTCGATTGTCGACGCGTACCGCGACCAAGTTCGTCGTCCCGATCGACAACCCCAACGGGTCGCTCATAACGGACCACACGATAGTCCCCCGACCTCCGGGAACCGGTCAGACACTCCGTGCGAACCCCGTTCGGCCGCCACGGTTTTGGGGTGAGCCAAACGGGTACCTGCAATGCCATGACATCTCTGTGGCTAGCAAACCGCGTCGAGCGGCCGGTACCGCCCGACCCGCTGGTCGAATCGGACCGGTCGGCCGACGTCGTCGTGGTCGGCGCAGGCATCACCGGCCTCATCACCGCGGTGCTCCTGGCGCGGGCCGGCAAGGATGTGTTGGTACTCGAAGCACAACGCGTCGGGGCCGGCGCCACCGGTAACACCACCGCCAAAATCAGCCTGCTGCAGAGCACCAAACTGTCGAAGATCGTCTCCAAACACGGTGCCGGCACCGCCAAGCAGTACGTCGAGGGTAACCGCGAGGGCCTGGAGTGGCTGGTCCAGCACTGTGAGGCGCACGGGCTGTCGGTGCAACGCGAGGACGCCTACACCTATGCACAATCCGAGAAGGGTGTGTCCTCTGTGCGCCAGGAGCTCGAGGCGTGCGAGGCCGCGGGCCTGGATGTCGACTGGGTCGACGACGCCGACGTGCCGTTCCCGTTCCACGGTGCTGTCCGGTTGGCCGACCAGGCACAGTTCGACCCGATGCCGTTGCTCGACAGCCTGGTCGTTGAGCTCGACGAACGGGGCGGACGGCTGGCGCAAGGCGTTCGGGTGCAGAAGGTTTCGAACGAGGGCGACAAACTGGCCCTGAGTGTGCGCACCACCGCAGGTGACGAATTCGACGTGCACGCCAAGCAATGTGTCCTCGCGACGGGCATCCCCATCCTGGACCGTGGCGGCTTCTTCGCTCGCCTCAAACCGCAACGCTCCTACTGCATGGCCTACAAGGTGCCCGGCAACATCACACGGGGCATGTACATCTCGGCCGATTCGCCGACCAGGTCGCTGCGTTATGCGCCGACGCCGGACGGCGATCGGTTGATCGCCGGTGGGGCGGGGCATCCCGTCGGCCACGAGAAGAGCCCGGCCTCGTCGGTGCAGGAGCTCGACCAGTGGACGAAGCTGCACTTCCCCGGCGCGATGCAGACCCATTACTGGTCCGCACAGGACTACTCACCCATCGACGAATTGCCCTACGTGGGCCCGATCCTGCCCGGCAACGACAAGATCTTCGTGGCAACGGGTTTCGACAAGTGGGGTATGACCAACGGAACCGCTGCCGCACTGGCGCTGTCGAGCCGCATCCTCGGGGGCCGGATGGACTGGGCGCAGGCCTTCGACAGCTGGAGTCCGCACGAGTTGTCGGGCATCCCCAAGGCGATGCAGACCAACGCGCAAGTGGCGCTCTATCTGACGCGGGGGTGGATCACTCCGGTCACCAGGATCCTCAACCGCACCCCAGAGGAGGGCGGCGTGGTCAGCGGCCCGCCATGGGACCTGGAGGCGCGAAGCGTGGTCGACGGCCGCGAGTACCGCGTGTCGCCGGTGTGCCCGCACCTTGGCGGCATCGTCAACTGGAACGACGCCGACGAATCGTGGGAGTGCCCGCTGCACGGGTCACGCTTCGCACCCGACGGAACCCTGCTCGAGGGGCCCGCAACCCGTAATCTCACTGCGGCGCAGTAGATATCGGCTTCTCCGGCAATAGGCGCCGAACAGCGATCGAGCCGATGACACCCACCGCGATCAGCGCGACCGCGACGGTGTCGGACGTCGAGTCCGACACCCAGCCGACGATTCCGGTGACGGTGAGAAACGGTGGCAGCCAGTCGATGGCACCCGACCACGAGTTCGACTCTCCGGTCGCGTAGTCGGGATAGAACTCGGTGAACGACGCGGCGAAGACAAGTGCCCCGATGGGGATGATCCAAGCGGTCCAGAAGTTGTCGTTGTCGCCCAGGACGGCATCACCGATCCCACCCGAGATCGCCGACACCACGAACGCTGCGGCCCATGCGCCGGTGATCGCGAAGTTGATACGCCGGAACGGTGCGGTGTCCCAGTGCTCACGAGGCGTCGTGTCCTTCGCGTAGGCCATGGTGAAGGGGCGGCGCACGATCAGCGTGCCGACGGCGAATACCGCCAGCACGATGTTGCTGAGCTCGCCGGCCCACAGCTGTAGCCAGTCGATCACCCCATCCGGCGCGAGCAGCCCGAGCACGGCGAGCACACCGAAATAAGTGATGGTCAGCGCCTCGAGGGAATGGACCGGCACGCCGCGGCGCGTGCCGACCCACAGCGTCAGCAAGCTGAGGCCGAGCGCCGACGAGGCAGCCTCCTCGAACCGGCCGGGACCTGCCACGACCGCCATGAGGATCCACGGCGCCAGCCCCGCGAACGGAGAGCGGACGTAGGCGTCAAGAAATTTCATGAGCGGAATGTACGCGTTCCGGGGCGGTTGTGCTGCAATGTCGGGCATGGGTGACATCGACGAGATCCAACAAGTGAAGTACCGCTACCTGCGCGCACTTGATACCAAACACTGGGACGAGTTCGCCGACACCCTCACCGAGGATGTGGTCGGCAAGTACGGCGAATCGATCGGCGAGGAGCATCACTTCACCAACCGCGACGAGCTGGTCACGTTCATGCGGAACTCCCTGGGCCCCGAGATCATCACCGAACATCGCGTCACCCATCCCGAGATCACCGTCGACGGCGACGAAGCGACGGGCACGTGGTACCTGCAGGACCGGGTGATCGCGCCGGACTTCAATTTCATGTTGATCGGTGCGGGTTTCTACCACGACCGGTACCGGCGCACGAGCGACGGGTGGCGGATCAGCGAGACAGGGTACGATCGCACTTACGACGCGTCGATGTCACTCGAGGCGCTGAACTTCAAGGTGAAACCCGGTCGTGCACTGAACATCTGACTCACTGGGCAATCGCGATCAGCGCCCCCGGCCGAAGCCACCGCATGATCTCGACCAGCTTGCCGTCGTCGATCGCCACGCATCCGGCCGTCGGCCCGCCGTCGGTGGCGTGCAGGAAGAACGCGCCTCCATTGCCAGGTACCCGCGCCTTGTTGACCCCCATGACGACCGCGTGCACGTACTGAGGGATCTGGAGGTTCTCGGTGCCGCTGCCGGGGTCGGTGTCGAACGGGCACTGCGCCTTCTTGCAGACCTGCATGGTGTTGTAGGTCGGGCTCTTCATGTCACCGTCCCACCAGTGGTCCGGCCCGACCTGCACGTACGGCAGACCTCCGCCGGGGTTGGGTGCGGTGCCGAAGGCGAAGTCCAGCGTGAAAACGCCCATCGGCGTTTTCATTTCGCCGTCATGGCTCTGCGGAGTCAGGCCGTTGGCGCCGATCCAGGCCGGTATGCCCGCGGCGACCGGCTGCCAACCCGCACCGGTCCGCTGATAGACATCCATCTTGGCTTTCGAACCACCCACGCCGACAACGGAAATCACCTGGGTGGCCGAACCCACCGATTTCGCGAACCACGGCACCGTCTGCGCCCGGCCAAGGGGCGCCGCCGCAAGGGCCAGCAGGCTCACGCAGAACAGGGTCAGCAGTCGGCGCACCGACACATGCTAAGTCGCGGTGTCCCGCCCTTCGAGTAAGCCACGCAGCCACGACGACCATTTGTCGTGTTCTTTCTTTGCGATCGCGGCGGCGTCGTCGCCGTAGAGGAAGATGCTGGCCATGGCGCTCGTCTGCCCGGCCAGCGTGCAGGTGCCGAGAACCGCGACGCCTCGCCCGGGTTCGTCGATGCGCAATATCAGGTCACGAACGGTGTTGTCCTGGTGTACGCGTTGGACAACACCGGCGAGACGTGGCGCGTCGAGCGGAGATTCACGATGTTCGCCGACGTTCACGCCCGCGAGGTTCAGCGCCCCTGTGAGTTTCGTCCACGCCTGCGACCCGCCACCCGAATGAACCGACATGACCCGGACACTCGACGCTGGCACGCCCGCGAAATCCGAGAGGTAGATTTTGAGCACTTCGAAGGCGCCGGGCCAACCGGATTCGAAGCTCTCCATCTCGTCGTCCCAGTCGTCTCGATCGGTGAACAGGCTGTGCACCATCCGGACGACGCAGCGGTCCCCGGAGCGGCTGGTGACCGTCACTTCGGTGGCAAGCGGCGGCGCGTCGCCGCTCCAGTCGTGCTCCTCGTAGGCGAAGCGATGTGGAGGCTCCCAGGCGGTCACCTTCCCGCCCGAGGCCTCCGTACCGCAGCTCTCGTCGCCGAAGTCGAATCTGATGGCGCCGCCGACGTGTTCCTCGACCGTCGTCGGCGTGAACCAGGCACCCATGCCGGCGCCGGTGGCAATGGCATGCCAGACCTGCTCCGGCGTTCCGGGCACGAGCACTTCCAACGCTACCCGACGCATACCGGAATCGTCTCTGTACAAGGGCATTTCAGTCCTCCTGCGGGGCGGGATAGGCGGCGGCCAGCAACCGGTAGCCGCGCGCCCGCGGATCAGATACGTCGTGATAGCGCGCGACCAGCGAGGTGATCGCGTCGGAGAGCTCGCGGGTGAACTCCGCCCGGTCGGACGGTGAGCGGAAGTGGACCGCGGTGTCGATCGACAAGGTTGCCAGCCGCTTGTTCTTCTCACGTGCGACCGCCCAGAGCTCACCCACCTCCCGAACAGCGCGGGCGGCCAGGGCGATCAAGTAGCTGGCAGACAGACGGTCGTTGGTGCGGCCGGGGTCGGCGGCGACGGGTCCCATCGCGCCTGGCGACACGACGTAGGACGCGGCGGTCGCGACCAGCAAGCGCTCGCGCAGGCCACCCCACCGGCGCTCGCCGGCTTCGGCGACGAGCCGGTGCTCCTCGAGTGCGCGCAGGTGATAGTTCACCTTCTGCCTCGATATCCCGACCCGCGTGGCGAGCGCCGCCGCGGAGGCAGGTTCGGTGAGCTCGGCGAGCAGTCGGCCGCGGATCGGGTCCAGCGCACTGACCGCGGCCGCGGGATCGTCGATCACTTCCACGTCGAGCATGACGCCACAATGCGCTTGACAAGATTATTTGTCAAGGGTCGTGGATACGTTGGGAAGATGGATGTTGCGCAGGTGGTCGGCCGACCCGCAGGTCTACGGCGAATCACTCACGGTCTCGGCGCGCTCGACCGAGAGATCTTCGAGGCGATCGCCGAGTCGCCGACCCCGCTGCTCGACACCGTGATGCCGCCGCTGACCCGCGCGGCCGACCACTCCAAACTGTGGTTCGCGATCGCGGCTGCCCTGGCTGCCACGGGCAACCCGAGCGCGCGGCGTGGCGCGGTGCGCGGGGTGCTCACGCTCGCGGCGACGAGCTTGATCACCAACCAGGGCGCCAAGCGCATCCGGCGACGGCCGCGCCCGCTGTTCGATTCCGTCCCACTGGTGCGCCGCACGCGGCGTCGCCCCACGTCCAACTCGCTCCCGTCCGGGCACTCCGCCAGCGCCGCCGCCTTCGCGGTCGCTGTCGGACTGGAGAGCGCGTCGCTCGGGCTCCCCCTGGCGCTGCTGGCGGGGCTCGTCGGGTTGTCACGCGTCGCCGTCGGCGCGCATTACCCCGGGGACGTGATCGCCGGATTCGGCCTAGGCGCGGCGATCGCGGTGCTGGGCGGGCGGGTGGTGCCTCCAGCGGTGCCGACGAGGCTTCCGACAGCCGACCCGCTGCGCGTGGAGACCCCGCCACGTCCGGAGGGGGCCGGTGTGGTGCTGGTCGTCAATCCGGCATCGGGCAGCGGGACCGGGGCAGACATCGTCGAAGAGGTTCGAGATGCGTTGCCGCGCGCGGAGATAGTCGAGCTCTCCGATGACGATGACTTCGACACCGCGTTGCGCTCGGCGGCTCAGCGCGCCGAGGTTCTGGCGATCGGCGGCGGAGATGGAACGGTATCGTGCGCCGCGGCGGCCGCCATCGAGGCGGGCGTGCCGCTGGCGGTGTTCCCCGGGGGAACGTTCAACCACTTCGCGAAGGACATCGGTTGCGACACTGTGGGAAAGACCGTCGACGCGATCCGGCAAGGCAGCGTCGCGTGCGTCGACATGGTGTGTTTGAACGAGAAGCAGATGGTGGTCAACACCGCGAGTATCGGGGCGTATCCGGCGTTCGTGCGCACGCGAGAGAAGTACGAGCGCAAGATCGGCAAGCCGCTGGCCGGGCTCTACGCGATGTATCACACGTTGCGGCACGAGGATCCGGTCCGCATCCGTTACGACAACAAGACGTTGCAGACGTTTCTGTTCTTCCTCGGCAATTCGGCTTATCTGCCTTCGGGATTCGCGCCGTCGCGGCGGGACCGGATGGACGACGGGCTGATGGACGTCCGGATCCTCGAGACCGGTCACCGGTTCAGCAAGCTGCGCATCCTGGTCGACGTCGCGCTCGGCCGGCTCGTACGCAGCCCGTTCTATCACGAGATGCGAGTACCGGAGTTCGAGTTCACCGCAGTCGACGGTCCGACGCTGTTGGCGCACGACGGTGAGATCGGAACCGAGTGCGAAACCGCCAGCTTCAGTGTGCGATACCGGGCGCTTCCGGTGTTTCGTCCGCTTCCGTGATCGGCCGCGACGGCCGCACGAGCAGGAGGCACAGCACGAAATAGGCGTAGCCCAAAGCCCATCCCGCCACGACGTCGGTCGGGTGGTGGACGTTGAGCACCACACGGCCGATGCCGATGAGGGTGACGATGGCGATGCCCGCGGCGATGAGCCAAGCGCGTGCGGCCGGACGCACGGCGGGCAGAGCGACGGTCAGCAGGGCGAAGACCGCGACGAGCACCCCGAGGGCGTGGCCGGAGGGAAACGATGTTCCCAGCGCGGTGACGAACGCGGTGTCCGGGCGGGGGCGGTCGGCGGCTCCCTTCGCGATCTCGGTGACGAGTCCGGCCAGTTCAACGGTGACGATCAGGAATATCGCGGTGCGAATCCGGCGGCGCACGAACGCGACGACGATGAGAGCAATGGTCACCACACGGAACATGCCCGGACCCAGAGCGAGGCAGAAAATATCCCATCCGAGCACCCATCCCGGATGGTCTGCGCCGATCGGGTAGAAGGCGTCGAGCGCTGCGAAATCGATGTCGGCCAACCACGTCCACTGCTGTGCGACACCAATCCACAGCAGGGCATACACCGTGACCGCGGCCAGTGCCGATACCACCAGCCGCGGTGTGTGTGATGCCATCGTCCACCTCTACCACGTGGGTCATCGGGCCGTTAGGGTGGCTGCTCATGGGGGTGTTCCTGCGCAAGCTGTTCCGTATCGGCGGTCTACCCGACGATATGCGGGCCGAGGTGGAAACCGAGGGTGTGCTCTTCCTCGCCGAGTACATCGCGGTCACCCGACGCTTCAGCGGCAAGATCCCCGGACGGCGCGCGAAGGGGAACGTCACGAGTTACGCGGGATCGCTCGCCCTGACCAACCAGCGCGTCCTCGCCACGATGTCGACGGTGCCGAAACTGGCGGGCCGCACCATCGACCAGCGTTGGAACGGCCCGCAGTCCGGGACAGTCACCGCCGAGCTCGCCGCCACCGGCATGCATCTCAACGTCGACATCGCTGCCGTCGATTCGCGCTTCAGCGGCGAACTTTCGATGCATTACAAGGTTCCCATTCCCGAGGACGTTCTCTTGCGCCTCCCCCGGCGATCGCTGTCCTTCGATGTCCCGCCGGAATACGTGTTCCGCGCCGTAGGAGTGCCGTACCACCCCTAGAGAGCCGTTCGGCTAGGCGTTCGTCGGTGATGGCTTTGTCGCGGGCTTGGGTGCGGGTTTGTTTGCGGCGCGGCATTTTCAGGGTGCGCGCCTCGTCGGTGGCGCAGATGGGGGAACAGCACTCGGCTGCGGGGGTGGGTGGTGTAGGTCTGGCCGTGTCGGGAGGTCCACTCGATTCGGCTGCCGGGGTATTGGGTATCGCGCCAGCCGGTGAATCGCCCTGGAAATGTTGGAGGCTCCTGACCTTGGAAACGAGGATGCAGGTATGCCGAAGGAACAGTCTGCCGGGAAGCCCACGACGCGCCGTTACAGCCCTGAGGAGAAGGCCGCCGCGGTCC
>NZ_NKCN01000037.1 GCF_002245535.1 Mycobacterium lehmannii
CGCAGCGACGCCGAACGCTGCGCCGAGTTCCCCCGCTGGCTGCACACCTACAATCACCACCGCGGCCACACCGCACTCGGCGGCCAACCACCTGCCACCCGCGTACCTAACCTCTCCGGTCAGTACAACTAGCTTGCCATGCCCGGTCCATACTTGACGAAAACATGGCCGCTTTGAGCGACCGAAGTCATGTCTGCGCGCTGACGTGACGTTGAACAGGTCGAACGCCGTCGAGCGTCGGGCCGAGAAACCGTGCGGCAAGGGTGGTGAAGGCATCTGGGTCGCCGGTCGCCTCGAAGATCCGCTGCGGCGGCGCCGAGTCGTGCGGCCGCAGCAAATCGAGTTCGGTGAGCACCCTCAGCAAGTCCTTGGCGGTCTCCTCGGCGCTCGACACCAACGTGACGTTCTCGCCCATCGCCAACTGGATCAGTCCCGACAGCATCGGGTAGTGGGTGCAGCCCAGCACGAGCGTGTCGACCTGGGCGCGTTGAAGCGGTTCGAGGTATCCCTCGGCGAGCCCGAGCACTTGGCGTCCACTGGTCACACCCCGCTCGACGAAGTCGACGAACCGCGGGCAGGCCACACCGATCACCTCGGTGTCGCGGGCCGCCGCGAACGCGTCCTGGTATGCACCGGACGCGATCGTCGCCGCGGTGCCGATGACACCGATGCGACCGTTGCGGGTGGTGGCGACCGCGCGGCGCACCGCGGGCAGGATCACCTCGATCACGGGCACCGGCGCATAGCGTTCGCGGGCGTCGCGCAGGCAGGCCGACGACGCCGTGTTGCAGGCGATGACGAGAGCCTTGATCCCGCGCGAGACGAGATCGTCGCCGATCGCCAGGGCGTGTGCGCGGACCTGCGGGATGGACAGCGGCCCGTACGGCCCGTTGGCCGTGTCGCCGACGTAGACGATGTTCTCGGCGGGCAACTGGTCGATGATCGCGCGGGCGACGGTGAGCCCGCCGACGCCGGAGTCGAAGATGCCGACGGGCGCCTCGGCCGACACGGCCGGGTTCACGACGGCAGGTACGGGTTCGACGTCACGCTTTTGCGCTTCTCGCGAGCCTTGCGCTCCGGACCGGACAGCAGATACGCCGCGATGACGCCCGCGACCGCCCCACTCAGGTGGCCCTGCCACGACACCCCCGGCGTGCCGGGCAGTACACCGAGCAGAACGCTGCCGTAGACCAGCATCACGATGACGCCGACGATGATCTCCCAGGCCTTGCGGGTGAAGAACCCGAACACGATGAGGAATGCCAGCCAACCGAAGATCAGCCCCGAAGCGCCGATGTGGTTGGCCTCGCACCGCACCCCCACGTACGGGCAGTGCATGCCGACATTGCCGATCAGCCACGTGCCCAGCCCGCCGAGGATCCACACGATCGCGGTCGCGAAGATGAATCGCGACATCCCCGCCAGCGTCATCAGGAAGCCCAGCACCAGGGCCGGAACGGTGTTGGCGATGAGGTGGTCCCAGTTCGAGTGCAGCAGCGGGGCGAACAGGATGCCCACGAGCCCGTCGGACTCCAATGGCCGGATGCCGTTATCGTCGAGGCGATGGTTCGACAACGAGTCGAACAGTTCGATGACCCACAGCAGCACGACGAAGCTGAAGACGGTGAGGGCGCCGATCATCCACGCGGGCCGCTTGCGCGGTTGCGACGGTGTGGTCCCCGGATATCCGGTCATGCCCATAGCTGCCCTTCGAGCGCGTCTTCGGCGTCATCAAGGCTACCGGCGTACGCACCGGTCGACAGATACTTCCAACCCGCGTCGGCGACGACGAACGCGATGTCGGCCTGCTCGCCGGCCTTGACCGCCTTGGCCGCCATGCCCAACGCCGCGTGCAGTACCGCGCCGGTGGAGATGCCCGCGAAGATCCCCTCCACCTGAACCAGATCGCGGGTGCGCCTGATCGCGTCGTAGGAGCCGACGGAGTACCGCGTGGTGAGCACCTCCGGGTCGTACAGCTCGGGGATGAACCCCTCGTCGATGTTGCGCAGTGCGTAGACACCCTCGCCGTAGCGCGGTTCGGCGGCGACGATCTTGACGTCGGGTTTGCGCTCGCGCAGGAACCGCCCGGTCCCCATCAGGGTGCCGGTGGTGCCGAGGCCCGCGACGAAATGAGTGATCTCCGGCAGGTCCGCGAGCAACTCGGGGCCGGTGCCCTCGTAGTGCGACAACGAATTGGCCGCGTTGCCGTACTGATAGAGCATCACCCACGAAGGATTTTGCAGCGCAAGCTCTTTCGCGTGGGCGACGGCCGTGTTCGAGCCGCCCTCGGCGGGCGAGTAGATGATCCGCGCACCGTACAACTCGAGCAGCTGGCGGCGTTCGATCGAAGTGTTCTCCGGCATCACGCAGATCATCTGGTAGCCCTTGAGCAGGGCCGCCATCGCCAGCGAGATGCCGGTGTTCCCACTCGTCGGCTCCAGGATCGTCGCACCGGGTTGCAGCAGGCCCTGCCGTTCGGCCTCCTCGATCATCCGCAGCGCCGGCCGATCCTTGATGGAGCCGGTGGGGTTGCGGTCCTCGAGCTTGGCCCACAGCCGCACATGGGGCGCCTCGTCCCAGCGCGGTGAGAGCCGGCGCAGGCCCACCAGCGGCGTACCACCCAGCGCTTCGAGCAGCGAGTCGTATCGCGCCATCAGCCGCCTGCGACCGCGGGCAGGATCGTCACCGAGTCGCCGTCGGCGACCGTGGTGTCGAGTCCGCCCGAGAATCGCACGTCCTCGTCGTTGACGTAGATGTTGACGAACCGATTGAGCTTGCCGGGATTGTCCTTGTCCATCAGGCGCTCGGAGATGCCGGAGTAGTTGGCCTCCAGGTCGCTGATCACGGCCGCGACGGTGTCGCCCGACGCGGTGACGCGCTTCTCCCCTCCGGTGTGGGTGCGCAGGATGGTCGGGATGGAAACGTTGACTGCCATCGGTGAAGCCTTTCTAGTACTGCTCGACGATCTTGACGGGTTCCTCGGTGACGACGCCGTCGACGATGCGGTAGCTCCGCAGTTCGTGCTCGTCGGGGTCGCGGGTCGACACCAGCACGTAGTGGGCGTCGGGTTCTTGGGCCAGTGCGATGTCGGTGCGGCTGGGATAGGCCTCGGTCCCGGTGTGCGAGTGGTAGATCACGACCGGGGCCTCGTCGGCGTCGTCCATCTCCCGCCACACCCGCAGCTGCTCCATCGAATCGAACCGGTAGAACGTCGGCGAGCGCTCGGCGTTGGTCATCGCGATGAAGCGCTCCGGTCGGTCCGAGCCCTCGGGTCCCGCGATCACCCCGCAGGCCTCGTCGGGATGGTCAGCGCGGGCGTGGGCGACCATGGCGTCGACCAGATCCGCTCGGATCACCAACACAGCAGTTACCCCTTTCTGCACGAAACTGTATTCCAGCAGCGAAAAATCGAGTAAACGGCTGCTGGAATGCAATTTCGCGATTACTCGAACGCTCCAGGCAACAGGTCGCGATACGCCGGTATTCCGGCCACCGACTCGGCGGCCAGTACCCCGATCATCACCGCGCGGGCCAGACAGTCCGCCGCGGCGGCGCCGACCTGCGTGATCAGCGGCATCTCAGGGGTCATCGACGCCGGGGTCGTGGGATCCAGCGGCACCTCGACGGCACCGGTGGCCAGCGCGAACACCGTGTCCCCGTCGTGCGGCGTATGGCACGGCCGGATGGTGCGCGCCAAGCCGTCGTGTGCGGCGACGGCCACCCGCCGGCAGGCCGCGGGGCTCATCGCGGCGTCGGTGGCGACCACCGCGATCGTCGTGTTGAGCGGGCTGAACTCCTGGTGTCGGTCGGCGTAGGCGGCGATCTGGTCGGCGGGCGGCGAGACCAACCCGAACTCCTCGATCTGGTACGCCAGCCAGGGCAGGCCCGTCGTCGTGTCGAAGACCTCGCCCGCGGAGTTGACGATCACCAGCGCGCCGACAGTGACGCCGCAATCCAGTTGCATCGACGCCGTGCCCACACCGCCCTTGAGCACACCGGCGCGCGCTCCCGTGCCCGCCCCCACGGTGCCGGTCGCCACCTCGGTCCCCGCGCTTGCGGCCGCTTGATAGCCGAACTCCGCGGTCGGCCTGCACTGCCAACCGCCGACCGGGAGGTCGAACACCACCGCGGCGGGCACGATCGGGACCACGCCGCCGTCCAGTGCGACGCCGCGACCCTGCTCCTCGAGGTACTGCATCACGCCGTCGGCGGCCGCCAGCCCGTAGGCGCTGCCGCCGCTCAGAACCACGGCGTCGACGTGCCGGACGGAATTGATCGGGTCGAGTAGGTCGGTCTCTCGGGTGCCGGGCGCCCCTCCCCTGCCGTCGACGCCTCCCACGGTGCCCGGCGGCGTCAGCACCACGGTTGTGCCGCTGGCCCAACCCGAACCCAACGTCACGTCCGGATCGAGGCGGTGGTGTTGTCCCACCCGGATGCCGGCCACGTCGGTGATCGAGTTCATCTCGATTTCCCCATCAGTCCCAGCACCAGATACTCCTGCAGCACGGTCAGCCACTGGTAGACGTCGAGGTGGCCGGCCATCGGATGGTCGGGCGGCAGTTCGTCGGGCCCCTCCGGTGAGATCGCGAGCATGGTGCCCAGCGCCAAGCGCATGTCGTTGACGGCGGCGGCCCACGCGTGGGCGTCGTCCTCGCTCAGCTCGAACTTGCCGCCCTGCTCCGGCATGGTGTCTAAAAGTGTCTGCGCCGCTTCGCGTTTGGCATCGATGATGTCGGGCTCATGCAAGCCGCGCAGTGCACTGTTGAGGCTCTCGGCGGCACTGGAGCCGGCGGGGTGCTCGGTCTGCGGCCGGTAGAAGTCCGGCAGCAACCGTTTCATCGTGTCGTCTTCGGGTGGCGTCGAATTGCCGGTACGCATGCCGGTGATCGCTTCGAGTTCGTCTGCGGGCGCGGATGATTCGCGCTCCTCCAGCATGCCCACCACCGAGGTGGCCAGGCTTCGCAACAGGGCGGCCTCGTGCGGTGCGATGGCCGACCGGAAACGCGCTCCATCGGCAGTGTCCACCCGCTTCCACTTACGCACGTGTCTGTCAGCGGTCCTGCTGCATGGTGGCCCACAGCCCGGCGGCGTGGAGCTTGGTCACGTCGATCTCCATCGCCTCGCGACTGCCCGCCGAGACGACGGCCTTGCCTTCGTTGTGCACCTGGAGCATCAACTTGGTCGCGTGCGCCTCGGGGTAGCCGAACAGCTTCTGCAAGACGTAGGTCACGTAGGTCATCAGGTTCACCGGGTCGTCCCACACGATGGTCACCCAGGGCGTGTCGACGGCGGCGTCTTCAGTCGCGACGGACTTGACGTTCCGCTCTTCGCGAGTCCCCGGTCGAGCCTTCGCCGGCGTAACCATGTCGTTCAGGATAGCCAACGCATATCCGGCACTTCGAGCTACTACGGTGACGGTGTGACCGCCGCATCCCCGGCCCTGCTCACCGACAAATATGAGCTGACGATGCTCGCGGCCGCGTTGCGCGACGGCACCGCGCACCGACGCACCACCTTCGAGATCTTCGCACGCCGACTACCCGAAGGCCGCCGCTACGGCGTGGTGGCAGGCACCGCACGGTTCGTGGATGCTTTGGCGCAGTTCGAATTCGACGACGCGGCGTTGTCGTCGCTCGCCGACTTCCTCGATGCCGAGACGCTCGCGTACCTGGCCGAGTACCGATTCGGAGGCGATGTCGACGGATACGCCGAAGGGGAGCTCTACTTCCCGGGTTCACCGGTGCTCTCGGTGCACGGCACGTTCGGCGAATGTGTCGTCCTGGAGACATTGGCGTTGTCGATCCTCAACCACGACACCGCGATCGCATCCGCCGCCGCCCGCATGGTCAGCGCCGCCGAGGGACGCCCCCTGATCGAGATGGGCTCGCGGCGCACCCACGAGCACGCCGCCGTCGCCGCCGCTCGTGCGGCGTACCTGGCCGGCTTCTCCGGATCGTCCAATCTGCAGGCCCAGCGCGACTACGGGGTCCCGGCGCTCGGCACCAGCGCGCACGCGTTCACACTGCTGTACACCACCGGCGACGGCCCCGACGAGCGTGCGGCGTTCCAGGCGCAGGTCGAGGCGCTCGGTGTGGACACGACGCTGCTGGTGGACACCTACGACATCACCGCGGGGGTGGCGACGGCCGTCGAGGTCGCCGGTCCGGAACTCGGTGCGGTGCGCATCGATTCCGGAGACCTCGGCGTGCTCGCGCGCCAGGTGCGCGCTCAGCTCGACGACCTCGGCGCCACCGACACGAAGATCGTCGTCTCCGGGGATCTCGACGAGTTCGCGATCGCCGCACTGCGCGCCGAACCGGTCGACACCTACGGCGTCGGCACATCCCTTGTCACCGGTTCCGGCGCCCCGACGGCCGGGATGGTTTACAAGCTGACCGAGGTGGACGGCCTTCCGGTGGAGAAGCGCAGCAGCCACAAGCAGTCTCACGGCGGACGTAAGCAGGCGATGCGAATGGCCAAGGCGACCGGCACGATCGTCGAAGAGGTCGTCTTCCCCTACGAGCGCCCGCCGGCTGACCCCGACGGCCTCACCGCGCGGGTGCTGACCGTTCCACTGGTACGGCATGGCGAACCGGTCGCCGATCTGGGCCTCGACGCAGCCCGCGCCCGGGTCAGAGAAGGCCTGACGAGCCTGCCGTGGGACGGGTTGAAACTGTCCCGCGGCGAACCCGCCGTGCCGACGCGGCTGATTCCCCCCGGCGCGTAGGAGGTCACCACGTCGGACATCACCCAGTTGCTGGCCACCGCCGTCGCGGCCCTCGGTGGACGCGAACGCGCGGGCCAGGTCGAGATGGCGAAGGCCGTCAGCAACGCCTTCGACACCGGTGAGCACCTCGCCGTCCAAGCCGGGACGGGCACCGGGAAGTCGCTGGCCTACCTCGTGCCCGCACTGGCACGTGCCGTCGGCGCCGACGAACCCGTCGTGGTGTCCACGGCGACCATCGCGCTGCAACGTCAACTCGTCGACCGCGACCTTCCGCGGCTGGCGGAATCGCTGGCCGACGTGCTGCCGCGCGCCCCCGAGTTCGCCCTGCTCAAGGGCCGCGGGAATTATCTGTGCCTGAACAAGATTCACAACGGAAGTTCAGCCGGCGGTGTCACCGAGCCCGACGACCGGTCCCAGGAAGATCTGTTCGAACCGGTGGCGACCAGTGCCCTGGGTCGAGATGTGAAGCGGCTCATCGCCTGGTCGTCGGACACCGACACCGGTGACCGCGACGAGCTGACCCCGGGCGTTCCGGACCGGTCCTGGTCGCAGGTCAGCGTGTCGGCGCGCGAATGCATCGGAGTGGCCCGGTGCCCGTTCGGCACCGACTGTTTCGCAGAAAAGGCGCGGGAGAAAGCCGGCCATGCCGATGTCGTCGTCACCAACCATGCCCTGCTGGCCATCGATGCGATCTCCGACGCCGCCGTACTCCCCGAACACCACCTGCTCGTCGTCGACGAGGCGCACGAGTTGGTGGACCGCGTGACGTCGGTGGCCACCGGCGAGCTGTCCGCAACCTCGCTCGGCGTCGCCCACCGCCGGGCCGCGCGCCTGGTCGACGAGGAACTGGCGCAACGGCTGGAGGCGGCGACGGCCACGCTGTCGTCGGCGATCCACGACACCGAGCCTGGCCGCATCGACGTCCTCGACGACGAACTGGCGACCTACCTGACCGCGGTGCGCGACGCCGCGTACCGGGCCCGGTCGACGATCGACACCGCGCCGAGCGACCCGGCGGCCGCATCCGCGCGCACCGAAGCCGTCACCGCGTTGACCGATATCGGCGACACCGCCTCGCGGGTTCTCGACTCCTTCCTGCCCGCCATCCCCGACCGCACGGACGTGGTGTGGATCGAACGCGAGGACACGCGCGCAACGGTGCGGACCATACTGCGCGTCGCCCCGCTTTCGGTCTCGGGTCTGTTGCGCACCAGGCTCTTTGAGAACACCACGACGGTTCTGACATCGGCGACGCTGACGATCGGCGGCACGTTCGATGCGATGGCATCGGCGTGGGGGCTGACGGGCGGGGAGACCGAGTGGAAGGGCATCGACGTCGGATCCCCGTTCGAGCACGCGAAGTCCGGCATCCTCTACGTTGCAGCGCATCTGCCGCCGCCGGGACGTGACGGCACTGGGTCCGCAGAACAACTCGACGAAATCGCCGCGCTGATCACCGCGGCGGGCGGCCGCACCCTCGGGCTGTTCTCCTCGATGCGTGCGGCCAAGGCGGCCGCCGAGATCATGCGGGAGCGGCTGGACACCCCGGTGCTGTGTCAGGGCGAGGACACCACGTCGGCGTTGGTCAAACGATTCGCCGACGACCCCGAGACGTCACTGTTCGGCACGCTGTCGCTGTGGCAGGGCGTCGACGTGCCCGGCCCGTCACTGTCGCTGGTGCTCATCGACCGGATCCCGTTCCCCCGTCCCGACGACCCGCTACTGACGGCGCGGCAACGGTCGGTGGCCGCCCGAGGGGGCAACGGTTTCATGGCCGTTGCCGCCAGCCACGCCGCGCTGTTGTTGGCCCAAGGTGCGGGTCGGCTGTTGCGCACCGTCGACGACCGCGGCGTGGTCGCCGTGCTGGACTCGCGAATGGCCACTGCCCGCTACGGCGGCTTCCTGCGAGCCTCTCTGCCACCGTTCTGGGCAACGACCGACTCGCACCGCGTGCGTCAGGCGCTCGAACGTCTCCGCGCGCGGTGATTGTTTTCTATTCTGACAACGGTTCAGTGCGCGCCCTGCGGCCGCCTCGACGCGAAAGGCGGCGTCCATGAATCGACGACACGTGTGGGGCGCCGTGACCGCGATGTCGGCGGTGCTCGTCATCACCGGATGCACCACAACGCTTCGCGGCGAACCCGTATCGGTGTTCAACGATCCGTTCCGTGTCGCAGGCATGCCTGCGACCGACGGCCCCACCGGTTTACGGCCGGACCCGCGCGATCCGACGCGAGTGGTGGTGGGCACCAACGGGAGTGACTCCGACGAGCTGGCCCGCCAGGCGATCAGCGACATCGAACAGTTCTGGGAAGGCGCCTACGGCGCCGCGTTCGACGGCCGGTTCAAGCCGGTCGACCGCGTCTATTCCTGGGACGCCAACGGATTCGACAGCACCGGGTTCTGCGACACCGACACCTACGCCTTGGTCAACGCCGGCTACTGCACCACCGACAACACCATCGGATGGGATCGCGGCGAGCTCCTGCCCAGCCTGCGGCAGGAGTTCGGCGACATGGGAGTGACGATGGTGCTCGCCCACGAATACGGCCACGCCGTGCAGAGGCAGGCGGGCCTGGTCGACGACGACACCCCGACGCTGGTGTCCGAACAACAGGCCGACTGTCTGGCGGGCGCCTACATGCGCTGGGTCGCAGAAGACAACTCGCCGCGGTTCACGCTGTCGACCGGCGAAGGGCTCAACAACGTGTTGGCGTCCGTCATCGCGTTCCGGGATCCGTTGCTGAGCGAGTACGACCCCGAGGTCGGCGTCGACGAACACGGTTCGGCGTTCGAACGCCTGTCGGCCTTCCAGTTCGGCTTCACCGACGGCCCGTCGGCCTGCGCGGCCATCGACATGCGCGAGATCGGCCAACGCCGGGGCGATCTGCCGGTGCTCCTGCAAGAGGACGAGACCGGTGAATGGCCGGTCTCCGAAGAGTCGGTGCGCGCCGTCATGGACGCGATGGACATCCTCTTCACACCCGCCAACCCACCGCAGCGCAGCTTCGACCCCCCGCAGTGCGCGAACGCGCGACCGAGTCCGCCGGTGTCCTACTGCCCGGCGACCAACACCATCGCCGTCGACCTCGACGAGCTGGCGGTGATGGGCGCCCAGTCCGACATCGAGGACCCGGTCAGCTTGGCCACCGGTGACAACACCGCGTACTCGATACTGGTGTCGCGGTACATGCAGGCGATCCAGAACGAGCACGGCGGTGTCGCTCTGGACAACGCCGAGGCCGCGCTGCGCACGGCATGCCTGACCGGTGTCGCCACCACCAAACTCTCGAAGAGCGTGACCACCGCGGACGGCAACACCGTCGCGCTGACCGCAGGCGACGTCGACGAAGCCGTGTCGGGCATCTTGATGAACGGCCTGGTGGCCAGCGACGTCAACGGCGAATCGGTGCCGTCGGGCTTCTCCCGCATCGATGCGTTCCGCGTCGGCGTCCTCGGGGACACCGAACGCTGCTTCAAGCGCTTCGACTGATCAGATCTTTTTCGTCACGCCGTACCAGGCGACGATCGCCTCGGACTGGTCGGTGGAGTGGCTGAGGTACGCATACGAACGGATGAAGGACTCGCCGACGCAGCCGTCGATCTTGACCCGGAAGTTGCTCACCATCACCCATGGCTCCGCGCCGGTGAACTTCTTCTTCGTCACCGGCACCACGTTGACCAGACCCGGTTTGAGGCCCACGGTGATACCGCCCCCGACATTGCCGCCGAGGCTCGGCAGGATTCCGAAGTCCTCTCCACCACCGACCACGGTGAGCCCCAGAAGCCCGATGGACGGGTTGATGCCTGCGGTGCCGGTCAGCGAGACGCCGTTCGAGGTGCTCATGTCGATGCCGCAGCCGATCTCGTAACCGACTTCCAGGCTGCCCTCCGGCGCTTCGCCTCCCCCCGGGCCGATCAGCCGACCCTTATAGGTGCCTCCGACGACATATTCGCGCGACGACAGTGCGGTCGTCAGCGGAGGTGTCGGTGCCTGGGTCTCTTTCTCGGCGCTCATTTCCAGGCGCCAACCGTCGGGTGTCTCGGTCACCGCGGGCGGGGTGGATTCGACGGCGCCGTCCGGAGGCGGCGGCGGAGGGGGCGCCCCTTCGGCGGGCACTTCGGCCACGACAGGCTCGGCCTCCGGATCGGCCGACGCGGATGCGGCGCCCAAACTGCCGAGCACCCCCGCGACCGTGATCACGGTGAGGCCTCGCCGCAGCACAATCCCAATCGTCACTGGCCACCCTCCGTCGTTAGCAACGCTTGGGAACCTACCGCGCCCGATGTGCGACGCGTGCGGATGCTCCCAGAATCGTTCCGATTGCCTGGTCAGGTCGGCATTCGCAGGACGTGACCGGCTTCCAGGGCGACCCAGACGGCGCCATCGTCGTCCAGCGCGAGCCCGTGCGGTTCACTGCCCGGCGGCAGGTCGATCGTCACGATGTCACCGTCGCCGCCGACGCGGGCGAGCTGGCTGGAGCCCCACAGCGTCACCCACACGCCGTCGCTGGGATCGGCGATCACCGCATGCGGCTTGCCGGGCAGGTCGATTTCCTGGATGGCATCGTCGATCGGTATCCGGCCGAGGCGTTCGGCGACGATCTCGGTGAACCACACGGCGTCGTCGTGGGTTGCTGTGATGCCGACGGGACCCGAAGCGGCAGTGGGTGTTTCGCGGATGGTCAGGTCGCCGCCGAGGGTGAGGCGGCCGACGGCGCCGGCCTGGTTCAGCGTGAACCACAGCGCGCCGTCGGGACCCGTGACGATCATCGACGGCGCACCGCCGACCGGGTGGACCTTCGAAACCTCACCGTCCGTCGACATCCGGGCGACCACTCCGGAGCCCATCGCCGTGAACCACAGCGCCCCGTCGGGGCCCGCCGTGATGCCGTATGGAGCGCTTCCCGCGGGGAGTTCGAATGCGCTCACTTGGCCGGCGGTGGTGATGCGGCCGATGTGGTCGTCGCCGTTGCGGGTGAACCACAGCGCTCCGTCGGGGCCCGCGGTGATGAGCGACGGCCGGCAGTCCGCCGCCACGGGATACGTCGCGACCTCGCCGCTGTCGGTGACCCGCGCGATCGCGCCGTGGTGCACCAGCGTCACCCAGAGCGCGCCGTCCGGACCTGCCGCGATCCCGTAGGGCCCGCCGTCGAGCGCGACCTTGAGCGCTTGTGTCACGCGAGCGTGACGAGGCCGAGCTCGTTGTCGCCCGCCAGCAGCGGGTGGTGCGGCAGGACGCGCACGGTGTAACCCACCGGCCCGGCGACGGGCAACGGGGCGGTCACGGAGAACACGTCCCTGCCGGCGTCGGCGGTCCCTGTGTGCGTCATCGGCACCGTCACCGGTTCGACGAGTTGATCGCTCGCGTCGACGCGACCCAGCACCGCTTGCACGGCAACCTCTTCGGGGCGCAGGCCCGCCAGGTACACGGTGGCGGTCAACGTGAGCTCCGAACCCAGCAGCGGGGTGTCGGGCAGCCCGTAGCTGTCGACGTCGGTGATCTGGATCTTGGGCCACGATTCCTGGGCACGCAGCCGGTAGCCGGCCAGATCCCTTGCGGCGCCGAACGGTTCACCATCATCGCCGGGTTCGACGGTCCGTCGAAGAGACTGCGCCGCCGGCGCGTAGTACTTCTCGGTGTAGTCACGCACCATCCGCGACGCCAGCACCTTGGGACCCAACACGATCAGCGTGTGCCGCACCATCTCGACCCACCGCGCCGGAACGCCACGCTCGTCGCGGTCATAGAACTTCGGCGTCACCGTCGTCTCCAGCAGGTCATACAGAGCGGCCGCCTCGAGGTCGTCACGCCGGTTCTCGTCGGCCAGACCGTCGGCAGTGGGGATTTCCCACCCGTTCTCGCCGTCGTACCACTCGTCCCACCACCCGTCGCGGATGGACAGGTTCAGCCCGCCGTTGAGCGCGCTCTTCATGCCCGACGTGCCGCACGCCTCCAACGGCCGCAGCGGATTGTTGAGCCACACGTCGCATCCCCAGTACAACTGGCGGGCCATCGACATGTCGTAGTCGGGCAAGAAGGCGATCCGGTGCCGGACCTCGGGCCGGTCCGCGAACTTCACCACCTGCTGGATCAGGGTCTTGCCGCCGTCGTCGGCGGGGTGGGACTTGCCCGCGACGATGAGCTGGATCGGCCGCTCGTCGTTGAGCAGCAGCCGCTCCAACCGTTCGGGGTCGCGCAGCATCAACGTCAGGCGCTTGTAGGTCGGTACCCGTCGCGCAAACCCGATCGTCAGCACGTCGGGATCGAAAGCCGTTGCGATCCAGCCTAATTCGGCTTCCGCCGCGCCGCGTTCCAGATAGGAACGGCGCAGCCTGGCGCGCACGTCCTCGATGAGCTGCTCGCGCAGCTGCGAGCGGATCCACCACAGGTGGCCGGTGTCGACCTGCTGCAGGCGGCCCCACACCGCGGGTTCGCGCGCACTGGTGAGGTCCTCGCTGCCGAGCAGTTCGCGCCCGAGCTCCATCCACTGCGGCGCCGCCCAGGTCGGCGCGTGCACACCGTTGGTGATCGATCCGATCGGCACCTCGCCGGGATCGAAACCCGGCCACAGCTCGTTGAACATGTGCCTGCTGACGTTGCCGTGCAGCATCGAGACACCGTTGGCGCGCTGCGCCAGGCGCAGCCCCATGTGGGCCATGTTGAACTTGGTCGGGTCGTCCTCCTCGCCGAACGCGATGATGCGATCGAGCGGAAGGCCCGGAAGCAGCCGCGACATCGCACCCGAAGGGCCGTCGGTCGAACCGCCGAAGTACCGGCGCACCATCTCCACTGGGAACCGGTCGATCCCCGCGGGTACCGGGGTGTGCGTGGTGAACACCGTCGAGGACCGCACCACCGTCAGCGCGGTGTCGAAGTCGAGCCCGGCGTCGATGAGTTCCCGGATGCGCTCGACACCGAGGAAGCCGGCATGTCCCTCGTTCATGTGGAACACCTCGGGCGAGGGCCGGCCTTCCAGCTCGATGAATGCGCGGATCGCCCGCACCCCGCCCACACCGGCGAGAATCTCCTGTTTGATCCGGTGCTCCTGATCGCCGCCGTAGAGCCGGTCGGTAACACCACGCAGGTCGTGGTCGTTCTCCGGGACGTCGGAATCCAGCAGCAGCAATGGAATTCGGCCCACCTGGGCGATCCACACCCGCGCCTGCAGGTGACTGTCGTAACCGTTCTCGCTCGGCATCGCCACGGCGACGAGAACTCGTTGCCCGTCGCGGTCGGTGAGCAGCCGAAGCGGCAGCCCCTGCGGGTCCAGGGCCGGATAGCTCTCGTGCTGCCAGCCATCGGCGGTCAGCGACTGGCGGAAGTAACCCGAACGGTAGAGCAGCCCGACCGCGATCAGCGGCAGGCCCAGATCCGACGCGGCTTTGAGGTGGTCGCCGGCGAGGATGCCCAGGCCCCCCGAGTAGTTCGGGAGGGACTCGGCCACCCCGAACTCCATCGAGAAGTACGCGATGCCGTTGGGCAGTTGGACACCGTGTTCGAGCTCCTGCTGGTACCACAGCGGCCGGTTGAGGTAGTCGTCGAGATCGGCGGCCAGCCCGTCGAGGCGGCGCAAGAACTCCTCGTCACCGGCGAGCGCGTCCAGGCGCTGCGGACTGACCTGCCCCAACAGGCCGACAGGATCGCAGCCGACCCGCTTCCACAGCTCGGGGTCGATCGTCTCGAACAGATCCTGGGTCGGTCGGTCCCAGGACCAGCGCAGGTTGATCGACAACCGTTCGAGCGCAGCCAGCCGGTCGGGCAGATGCGTTCGGACGGTGAACCTTCTCAGCGCTTTCATCGGGCTATCACGCGGAACAACATTACTGACAATCCGGCGGCTCGCAGGGCGCCCGGTCGGACTGCTTGGCCCGCTTCGGGTTGGGCTGCGCACTAACGTGGGTATAGGGCGCGACGAGGCTTATTCATCTTGACTGTGAACGCGACCAAGACAACGCAGCGGCCACGCCGGCGGTGCCGGCAGAGCACTTCGGCGGCCGCGCCAAAAGGAGGAGTGATAGGTGGCCGGTCGAATCGAGATCGATGACGTCGCGCCTGTCGTCTCCGAGGGGCGGTACCCCGCAAAGGCGGTCGTCGGCGAAATCGTTCCGGTTGCGGCCACCGTTTGGCGCGAAGGCCACGACGCGGTCGCCGCGACCCTGGTGGTGCGCTACCACGGCACGGCATATCCCCAGCTCGCCGACGATCCGCCGGGGCTGGTGACCGCCGAAGCGGTGCCGATCGAAACCGTGCTCGGCGCTACGCCGCGCAAGAAGCCGCAGCATCTGGCGATGACGACGGGGCGGACTCCCGACGTCTTTCACGGTGCGTTCACCCCCGACTGCCCCGGGCTGTGGACGTTCCGGGTGGACGGCTGGGGTGATCCCGTGGCGACCTGGCGCAAGAGCGTCACCGCCAAGCTCGACGCGGGTCAGAGCGAATCGGAGCTGTCAAACGACCTGCTGGTCGGAGCCCGGCTGCTGGAACGCGCCTCGACCGGTGTGCCGCGTCAGCATCGCTATCCGCTGATCGAGGCCGCGGCCCGGCTGCGCCAGCCGGGCGATCCGTTCACTCGTGCCGGCGCTGCGCTGGCACCGGAGGTCACCCGCCTGCTCGACGAGTATCCGCTGCGCGAGTTGGTGACCCGCGGCGAGCAGTACGGCGTCTGGGTCGACCGCCCCGAGGCACGGGTCACCGCATGGTACGAGTTCTTCCCCCGCTCGACCGGCGGCTGGGACGCCAAGGGCAACCCGGTGCACGGCACCTTCGCCACCGCCACCAAGGCGCTGCCCCGCATCGCCCGGATGGGCTTCGACGTCGTCTACCTCCCGCCGATCCACCCGATCGGCAAGGTGCACCGCAAGGGCCGCAACAACAGCGTCACCGCCGCGCCCAACGACGTCGGCTCGCCGTGGGCCATCGGAAGCGACGAGGGCGGCCACGACGCGGTCCATCCGGACCTGGGCACGATCGACGACTTCGACGACTTCGTCGCCGCGGCTCGCGACGACGGCATGGAGGTGGCGCTCGACCTCGCGCTGCAGTGCGCCCCCGACCATCCCTGGGCCAAGGAACACCCCGAGTGGTTCACCGTGCTGCCCGACGGCACCATCGCCTACGCGGAGAACCCCCCGAAGAAGTACCAGGACATCTACCCGCTGAACTTCGACAACGACCCGGCCGGGCTCTACGAAGAGGTGCTGCGGGTGGTACGGCACTGGATCTCGCACGGCGTCAAGATCTTCCGGGTCGACAACCCCCACACCAAGCCGCCGAACTTCTGGGCCTGGCTGATCGGCCAGGTGAAGAACGAGCACCCCGAAGTGCTGTTCCTCTCCGAGGCGTTCACCCGTCCCGCACGGCTGTACGGATTGGCCAAACTGGGGTTCACACAGTCGTATTCGTACTTCACCTGGCGCACCGCCAAGTGGGAGATCACCGAGTTCGGCCAACAGATCGCCGAACACGCCGACTACGCGTGCCCGAACCTGTTCGTCAACACGCCCGACATCCTGCACGAAAGCCTGCAGCACGGAGGACCCGGGATGTTCGCTATCCGCGCGGTGCTGGCGTCGACGATGAGTTCGGCATGGGGGATGTACTCGGGATTCGAACTGTACGAACACCGTGCGGTCCGGGAAGGCAGCGAGGAGTACCTCAACTCCGAGAAGTACGAGCTGCGGCCCCGCGACTTCGACGCGGCGCTCGCCGACGGTGAATCGCTGGAGCCGTTCATCACCCGGCTCAACGAGATCCGTCGACTGCACCCCGCTCTACACCAGTTGCGCACCATCACGTTCCACCACGCCGACAACGACGCGCTGCTGGCCTACAGCAAGTTCGATCCCGCCACCGGAGACCAGGTGCTGGTGGTGGTCACGCTCAACCCCTTCGGACCCGAGGAGGCCACGCTGTGGCTGGACATGCCCGCCCTCGGGATGGAGCCCTACGACCGGTTCTGGGTCCGCGACGAGATCACCGGCGACGAATATCAATGGGGACAGTCCAATTACGTGCGCCTGGACCCGGTGCGTGCGGTGGCACACGTGTTGAACATGCCGCAGGTGCCCGCAGACCAACGACTCAATCTGCTGCGTAGGGAGTGACGACATGACGCAGACCAAACAAGCGAGCAGCCCACATCTTCGGCCGCACACCGCGGACCTCAACCGGCTGCTGGCCGGCGAGCACCACGACCCGCATTCGGTGCTCGGTGCCCACGAGTACGACGACCACACCGTGATCCGCGCCTACCGGCCCCATGCCGTCGAGGTGGTCGCGGTCGTCGGCGGTGAGCGCTATGCGTTCCAGCACATCGAATCCGGGCTGTTCGCGGTCGCGTTGCCGTTCACCGGGCTGGCCGACTATCGGCTCGAGGTGCACTACTCCGGCGGCGATGGCTCGACCCAGGTGCACACGGTGGCCGACGCGTACCGGTTCCTGCCCACGCTCGGCGAGGTCGACTTGCACCTGTTCTCCGAGGGCCGCCACGAGCGGCTGTGGGAGATCCTCGGCGCACACCCCCGCAGCTACACCACCCCCGACGGCGTCGTCGACGGTGTCTCGTTCGCGGTGTGGGCTCCGAACGCCAAGGGCGTCAGCCTGATCGGCGAGTTCAACCACTGGGACGGCAACGAAGCCCAGCTGCGTGTGCTCGGGTCGACCGGCGTGTGGGAGGTGTTTTGGCCGGGCTTCGAGATCGGCGGGTTGTACAAGTTTCGCATCCACGGCGCCGACGGTTCGGTCAGCGAGCGCGCCGACCCGATGGCGTTCGCGACCGAGGTGCCGCCCAAGACCGCCTCGAAGGTGACCCGCAGCGACTACACGTGGGCCGACGACGAGTGGATGACGCGCCGCGCGGCCCAGAACCCGGTGTTCGAACCGATGAGCACCCTCGAGGTGCACCTGATGTCGTGGCGTCCGGGCCTGAGCTATCGCGAACTGGCCACCCAGCTCACCGAATACGTTGTCGAGAACGGGTTCACCCATGTCGAGCTGATGCCCGTGGCCGAGCATCCGTTCGGCGGCTCGTGGGGTTATCAGGTCACCTCGTATTACGCGCCGACGTCGCGGCTGGGCACCCCTGACGAGTTCCGCCACCTCGTCGACACGCTGCATCAGGCCGGCATCGGCGTGATCATGGACTGGGTGCCCGCCCACTTCCCGAAGGACGCCTGGGCGCTCGGCCGTTTCGACGGCACCGCGCTCTACGAGCACTCCGATCCCCGCCGCGGCGAGCAATTGGATTGGGGCACTTACGTCTTCGATTTCGGCCGTGCGGAGGTGCGCAACTTCCTGGTGGCCAACGCGTTGTACTGGCTGCAGGAGTATCACATCGACGGCCTGCGGGTGGATGCGGTCGCCTCGATGCTCTACCTCGACTACTCGCGCCCCGAAGGTGGGTGGACGCCGAACATCTACGGCGGTCGCGAGAACCTCGAAGCCGTGCAGTTCCTTCAGGAGATGAACGCGACCGTACACAAAGCCGCCCCCGGCATCGTCACTGTCGCCGAGGAGTCCACCTCCTGGCCCGGCGTGACCAGGCCGACGAACCTTGGCGGCCTTGGTTTCTCGATGAAGTGGAACATGGGCTGGATGAACGACACGCTGGAGTTCATCAAACGCGATCCGATCCACCGCAGCTACCACCACCACGAGATCACGTTCTCGATGCTCTATGCGTTCAGCGAGAACTATGTCCTGCCGATCAGCCACGACGAGGTCGTGCACGGCAAGGGCACGCTGTGGGGCCGGATGCCGGGCAACGACCACAACAAGGCCGCCGGGCTGCGCAGCCTGTTGGCGTATCAGTGGGCGCATCCGGGCAAGCAGCTGCTGTTCATGGGCCAGGAGTTCGGCCAGCGCGCCGAGTGGTCCGAGGAGCGCGGCGTCGACTGGTATCAGCTCGACGAGAACAGCTTCTCGACCGGCATTCAGCGCATGGTGCACGACATGAACGCCGTCTACCGAACCCGGCGGGCGCTGTGGTCACAAGACACCCGACCCGAGGGCTACAGCTGGATCGACGCCAATGATTCGGCCAACAACGTGCTGAGTTTCCTGCGCTACGGCGACGACGGCTCCGTACTGGCGTGCGTGTTCAACTTCTCCGGCGCCGAGCACTCCCGCTATCGCCTGGGGTTACCGCACGCAGGCACCTGGCGCGAGGTGCTCAACACCGACGCCGACATCTACAACGGGTCGGGCATCGGTAACTACGGCGCAGTAGAAGCGACCGACGAGCCCTGGCACGGGCGTCCGGCGTCGGCGGTCATGGTGCTGCCCCCGCTGTCCGCGCTCTGGTTCGAATACGTCGCCGAGTAGACGACGCCAGGTTGCGCCGAAACCGACGCAATGGCGGGAAAACACAACGAGAAACCGCCAATTCGTCGGCTTCGACGACTCGCCCCTAGTACAGCGCGTTGGCCAGCTTGCGCCGGCCGGCGATGACCTCGGGATCGGCCGGATCGAACAGGTCGAACAGCTCGATCAGTCGAGTACGCACCGTGGTGCGGTCGTCGCCGGACGTCCGCTTGACGAGGTCGATGAGCCGGTCGAAGGCCGCCGCGATGTTCTGCTGGAGGACCTCGACGTCGGCGGCGGCGAACGCCAGCTCGATGTCGCCGCGGTCCGCGTCGGCGGCGGCGATCGCGTCGGGCGTCCGGGTGGTGGCCCGCTGCAGGAAATCGATCTGGCGGACGGCGCCCTTGGCTTCGGCGTGACCGGGGTTGGCGTCCAGAATCGCCTGGTACGCGGTGCGCGCGGCGTCGAAGTCACCGGCGTCCAGGTGCGAACGGGCTTGCGCGAGTTCGGGATCGACCTCTTCGGCCTCCCCCTCCTCGGCCCCGCCGGACAACTTGCCGGCGACCGCGTTCAGCAGCGAGTCGATCCACCGGCGCAACTGCTCGGGGGGCTGCATGCCCTGGAAACTCGACAGGGGTTGTCCGGCGGCCAGCGCGACCACGGTCGGGATCGCCTGCACACCGAACATCTGCGCCACGCGGGGGACGACGTCGACGTTGACCGTCGCCAACGCCCATTTCCCGCCGTCGGCTGTGGCCAGTTGACCGAGGGCATCACCCAATTGGACGCTGGCATCGCTGCGCGGTGACCACAGCAGCACCACGACGGGAACTTGATTGGACCGGACCAGCACCTCGGCTTCGAGGTTCGCCTCGGTGACTTCCACTCCACCGGCGGGCGCCGACGATTCGCTATCACCCGTCGAGGGCCGCTGCTTGAGGGCGGACAGATCAACCGCACCGGCCATCGAGGCCGCGATAGAAGGGCGTGGACGACTCACGCCCATAAGTTTGTCACGTCGATTCACCGACCGGCTGCCCCGGTTGCGCGATCGGCGCGACGACGGACTCCGCTCCCAGCCGGCCGGTGCGCTCCACCCACATGAGGAAGACCACACTGGCGAGCGGCACGATGCTCGCGACGATCCCCAGCAACCACGTACCGGTCGCCCATTTGAACATCACGGCCGCGAGCAGCCCGAGCGCGACGAATGCCACGAAGACGGCTCCGTGGGCGGGGCCGAACACCTTGACGCCGATCTCGGTGCGCGGGGTGCCGAGGTACTTGAAGTACATGCCGATCAGCAGGCCGACCCAGCTCACCGCCTCGAGCAAGGCGACGAATCGAAACCATCTCGCGACGGTGCGCTGGTTCAGCAGGCGGGTCATGGCCGCCATTGTGCCCGAAACACGTGTCGATTACTACACGACGTCGTAGGCGCTCAGCGCGCGGAGGATCAGCGCATCACCCTGACCGCCCGCCCCGCACAGCGCCGCCACCGCATAGCCCGAACCGCGCCGGGCCAGCTCGAGCGCCGCATGCAACGTGATACGGGCGCCCGACATCCCGATCGGATGTCCGATGGCGATCGCGCCGCCGTTGACGTTGACCTTGTCGGGATCGACTCCGAGCTCCTTCGTCGAGGCCAGCGCGACCGCGGAGAACGCCTCGTTGATCTCGATGACGTCGAGCTGGTCGACCGAGATGCCCTCGCGCTCAACCGCCTTCTTGATGGCGTTGGCCGGCTGCGACTGCAGCGTGGAGTCCGGGCCTGCGACGACGCCGTGCGCACCGATCTCACATAACCACGACAGCCCCAGTTCCTCGGCCTTGGCCTTGTTCATCACGACGACGGCGCAGGCACCGTCGGAGATCTGCGAGGCCGACCCGGCGGTGATGGTCCCGTCCTTGCGAAATGCCGGCTTCAGACCGGCCAGCGACTCGACGGTGGTGTTGGCGCGGATGCCTTCGTCCTCGGCGAACTCCAGCGGGTCGCCCTTGCGCTGCGGGATCTGCACCGGCACCACCTCGTCGGCGTAGACACCGTCTTTCCAAGCGGCTGCGGCCTTCTGGTGGGACCGGGCGGCGAACTCGTCTTGTTCGGCGCGGGTGAACTGGTCGACCTCGTTGCGCTGCTCGGTGAGCGCGCCCATCGGCTGATCGGTGAACACGTCGTGCAAACCGTCGTAGGCCATGTGGTCGAGCACGGTGACGTCGCCGTACTTGTAGCCCGACCGGCTGTTCATCAGCAGGTGCGGCGCCCGGGTCATCGATTCCTGGCCGCCGGCGACGACGACGTCGAACTCCCCGGCGCGGATCAGCTGGTCGGCCAGCGCGATCGAGTCGATACCCGACAGGCACATCTTGTTGATGGTCAGCGAGGGAACGTCCCAGCCGATACCCGCCCCGACGGCGGCCTGCCGGGCCGGCATCTGCCCGGCGCCCGCGGTGAGGACCTGGCCCATGATCACGTACTCGACGGCGGCCGCGTCGACCTTGCCCTTCTCGAGCGCCGCCTTGATCGCGATCGCGCCGAGGTCGCTGCCAGAGAAGTCCTTCAGCGAGCCCATCAGCTTGCCGACCGGTGTGCGCGCCCCGGAAACGATCACCGACGTGGTCATTTACTACCTCCAAAAAGTGGGTATAGCGATCTGTGTTCCATGACACATTCCACAAACATCTGTCTCAAGGTTACCGTTACGTTATGACCACCGAACACGTAGACGCACGTCCAGCGCTCGCCAGCGCACTGGTGACGGCGATCGATCACGTGGGGATCGCCGTTCCGGACCTCGACGCCGCGATCAAGTGGTACCACGATCATCTCGGCATGATCGTTCTTCACGAGGAGATCAACGAGGACCAGGGCGTGCGCGAGGCGATGCTCTCGGTGCGTGGCGCCCCGGTCGGCAGCGCGCAGATTCAGCTGATGGCGCCGCTGGACGAGACCTCGACCATCGCCAAGTTCATCGACAAGCGGGGCCCCGGTCTTCAGCAACTGGCCTATCGCGTCAGCGACATCGACGCGCTCAGCGAGCGTCTCCGCGCCGACGGCGTGCGACTGCTCTACGACGCCCCGCGCCGCGGCACCGCGAGCTCGCGGATCAACTTCATTCATCCCAAGGACGCCGGCGGCGTTCTCGTCGAGCTCGTCGAGCCCGCTTCCGACAAGCACTAACGGCGACCACTAGGACCACCTGCGGGTTGGGCCGCGCGTCGCGCGGTGCGTCCAGCACGGCGTGTGCCAGTGCCGACGGTCGTCGACCGCCCGCTCCCCCATATCGGCCGGAAGTACCACGACATGTGCTGTCCCGGGCCGGATTTCGTGATCACATCCGGGACACCGGTACGTCTTGGTGGCACGCGCGGCGGCGATCGGACGAACCTCGTACTCGTGGCCGTCGGGCCCCGTCTCGACGCGTCGGGACGCAGGCAGCGGCGGTGGTGGCCGCTCGGAACGCCGACGAGACCGCCTGCGGGCCATCAGAACAACCGGAACTCGTCGCTGTCCATACCGCGCATCTTGTCGTAATCCAACGTGACACAGCGGATGCCGCGGTCGGTGGCCAGCGTGCGGGCCTGCGGCTTGATCTGCTGCGCGGCGAAGACGCCCGCGACCGGGGCCAACAGGCTGTCGCGGTTGAGCAGTTCGAGATAACGGGTGAGCTGCTCAACCCCGTCGATCTCGCCGCGGCGCTTGATCTCGACCGCGACCGAACCGCCGTTCGCGTCGCGGCACAGCAGGTCGACCGGGCCGATCGCGGTCATGTACTCGCGCCGCACCAGCGTGTAACCCGCGCCCAGCAACTCGACATGCTCGGCCAGCAGCTCCTGCAGATGTGCTTCTACGCCGTCCTTGACCAAGCCGGGATCCACGCCGAGCTCGTGGCTCGAGTCGTGCTCGATGTCTTCGACCGTGATCCGCAGCTGCTCACCGGCCTTGTTCTCGACCACCCAGACGGGCGTCGGGCCGGAGGTGTCCTCGGTGAGGCGACACGGCGGGGTCATCCAGTTCAGCGGTTTGTAGGCACGGTCGTCGGCGTGCACGCTCACCGAACCATCCGCCTTGATCAGCAGCAGCCGCCGCGCCGAAGGCAGGTGAGCGGTCAGGCGTCCGACGTAGTCGACAGTGCACTGGGCGATCACGAGACGCACCCGACCACCTTAAGTGGCCGCCCGGCAATTTAGGCTGAGGGGACGATGACCGCCAACAGGAGCGTCGCACATCGGCTGGGTCGCGTCCTGGAGACGGTGACCCGCCAGAGTGGACGGTTGGGCACCCCGGAATACGGGTCGTGGTTACTCGGCAGGCCGGAGGAAAGTCAGGGGCGCCGACGCGTCCGTATCCAGCTGATCCTGACGTTCTTCATCCTGTTCATCAACATCCTCGGCATCGCGGTCTCGCTGCTGCTCAACGGGGTCGCCATCCCGGTGCCCAGTGTCTTCACCGACGCGCCCGCATGGCTGACCTGGGGCGTCGTGCCTGCCTACATGGTTGTCGCACTGATCTTCGGCACGACGTGGATCACTTCACGCACCGTCGGCTCGCTGCGGTGGGCCATCGAGGAGCGGCCACCCACCCGAGAAGACCAGCGCAATGTGTTCCTCGCTCCGTGGCGAGTGGCCAAGAAGCTCCTGCTGTTGTGGGGCATCGGCACGGTGCTGCTGACCGTGCTGTACGGGATGCAGGATTCCGCGTTCATTCCCCGGTTCCTGCTCGCGGTGGGCTTTCCCGGCATCGTGGTGGCGACCGCCTGCTACATGGTCACCGAGTTCGCTCTGCGCCCGATCGCCGCTCAGGCGCTCGAGGCCGGTCGCCCCCCGCGACGATTGGCGCACGGCGTCATGGGCCGCACCATGACGGTCTGGCTGCTTACTTCCGGGGTGCCGGTGCTCGGCATCCTTCTGCTCGCGGTGTTCACACTGGCGCTGCGGAACCTCACCGCTACCCAGTTCGCGGTAGCCGTGATGATCATCGCGGTGATCGCCCTCGCCTTCGGGCTGACCCTGATGTGGCTGCTGTCGTGGCTCATCGCCACCCCGGTCCGAGTTGTGCGCTCGGCTCTCAAGCACGTCGAGGAGGGCGATCTGGACTGCAGTCTCGTCGTTTTCGACGGCACCGAACTCGGAGAGCTACAGCGGGGGTTCAACAAGATGGTGCACGGGCTCAAGGAACGTGAACGCCTGCGCGACATCTTCGGGCGCCACGTCGGCCGGGAGGTCGCCGCCGAGGCCGAGAAGCAACGGCCCAAGCTCGGCGGCGAGGAGCGTCATGTCGCGGTCATTTTCGTCGACATCATCGGGTCGACGAAGCTGGTCACGTCCAAGCGCGCGACCGAGGTCGTCGGCCTTCTCAACCGGTTCTTTGCGGTCGTCGTCGAGGAAGTGGATCGCCACCACGGCTTCGTCAACAAGTTCGAGGGTGACGGTGCGCTCGCGGTGTTCGGGGCTCCGGTGCGTCTGGAGAACCCGGAGGATTCGGCGCTGGCCGCCGCACGTGCGATCGCGCGGCGCATACACGAAGAGGTGCCCGAGTTCGATGCCGGCATCGGGGTCGCCGCCGGCGAAGCGGTGGCGGGCAACGTCGGCGCCCGAGAACGTTTCGAGTACACCGTCATCGGCGAGCCCGTCAACGAGGCCGCACGGCTGTGTGAACTGGCCAAGGAAACTCCCGGCCACGTACTGGCCAGCTCCGATGCGGTGTCCGGCGCGAGCGAAACCGAGCGCGCCCACTGGCGTTTGGGCGACGAGGTGACGTTGCGGGGCCACGACGAGCCGACGACTTTGGCCCTACCCGCCTGAGTCACCGGTGCGCAGGTTTCGCAGTGACGCTCAGCGCGTCCTCGAGCGTGCCGTACACCCTGGCGTCGAAGCCTTTGGTATGGCTCGCGGTCAGCAACCGGTCGGGATCGACCACGTAGCCCTCCTTGCCCGCGGCCACGAGCGATTCGCGCATGCCCGCGAACATGCGGCGCGCCGCGTCGTCGACGTCGTCGACGCGGGACAACTCGAGGATCGCGACGTCGAATGCTTCGCGCTCGGAGTACACCCTGCGCAGCACCTGCTCGGCGCCGGCGAACAGCAGGTCGCCGTGCAGTTCGAATACCCGCACACCCGGTCTGACGTCGTACGTGTTGCGGATCGTCGACCGCGACTCGCGGGTGTGCGCGAGGAAGTGCAGACCGAGATCGGCCGACAGGCTTCGGCACACCTCGGTCCCACGCACGCTGTTGCCCTTGGCGTCCAACAGCGGTGAGTAGACGCCGATTCCGAGCTGGCCGGGCAGCACCGCCGCGATCCCGCCGCCGACACCGCTCTTGGCGGGCATACCGACCGCACTCGCCCAATCCCCCGCCGCGTCGTACATCCCGCACGTGACCATCACGCTCAGCGTGCGCTGCACGACCGCCGCACTGGCCACGCGCCGTCCCGCCAGCGGCTCGACGCCCCCGCGGGCGAGCGTCGCGGCCATTCTCGCCAGATCGGTGGTGGTCACCTTGATCGAGCACTGCCGGAAGTAGACGTCGAGAGTCTCGTCGGGATCGCCGTCGAGTACGCCGAAACTCTGCAGCATGTAGGCGATCGCGCGGTTGCGGCTACCGGTCGCCTGCTCCGAGCCGTAGACGTCGTGGTCGATTGCGAGTTCGCGGCCCGCGAACGCCGAGTAGAACTCGTGAATCTGGTTGAACCGCTCCTCGGCGGTGGCGCCGGGTATCAGCGAGGCCGCGGCGATCGCACCGGCGTTGATCATCGGGTTCTTCGGTGTCTTGGTGGTTTCGTCGACGCTGATCTGGTTGAACGCCTCGCCGGAGGGTTCGACGCCGATCTTGGCGTCGACGGCTTCCATGCCGATGCGCTCGAGCGCGAGCGCGTAGGTGAACGGCTTCGATATCGACTGGATGGTGAATTCGATTGTCGTGTCGCCGGATTCGTAGACGTGGCCGTCGGCCATGGACAACGACAGGCCGAAGCCGTTGGGGTCGACCGATCTCAGTTCGGGGATGTAGTCGGCCAGTGCACCTTCGTCGTTGTCGGCGTGCTGCTGCCGAATCTGGTCCAGGAACCGCTGCACCAGTTCGGCCATGGCGCAATCCTAGGCCGGTACCCAGTTTCCGTGGAACCCCGCGGGCACGCGGTGCGGCAGCCGGATGGTCGCGACGTCCTCCAGTGTCTGCGCATCGAGCAGCGCCAGCTCGCTGCGGTCGGTCCGGCGGTCGTAGACGTAGCCCATCAACACGCCGTCGTCCTCGGCTGCCTCCGGCGAGGACGGTTCGAAGACGAACTCCCCGAGCACTTTTCCATCACCGAACGACCGCGACTGCGTTGCACCGCCGATGAAGTCGTGCTTGAGCAGGACGTCGGCGGCTTCACCACCGCGGATACTCGGCGCATATCCGTAGCGGTGGCGTCTACCGACGCGGCGTTCGTCGACACGGGGGAACTCCTGACCGCGATCGTCGATGCGCGATTCGCGGACCTTCCCGTCGGCGAGATCGACCGTCCAGCGGTCGAGCGTTGGGGGTCCCTCGTCGGGGCCAAGCTGGTGTCGAACATCTTCGGGTGACGCACGACGTCGAGCACGATGGTGTCGCCGTCGTCGTAGGCGTTCATCGGATGGAACACGTAGCAGGGTTCGACGTCGAACCAGCGCACATCGGCGTTGCCGCCCTCGCGTGGCATCACGCCCACGCGCGCCGGATACCGCGGGTTCCACGAGTACGGGAAGCGGCGATCGGTGGTTTCGCCCCGCGGTTGCCGCGCGCTGATCGGGTCGGGGATGCGGACCCGGCCGATGAGGGCCGACAACACCAGCCGGGAGACGAACCGAAGACCGCGCGGAACCGTCATCTCCACTGCCATACCGGCGTCAAAGGTCACCGGCAGGTCGTAGAACACGACGTAATTCTCGGTCAGCGAGAAGTCGTGCATCATCGGGCTTCCCGCGACCTCTACGTCGACCGTGCGTCGCGCGCGTCCGCCGGTGTCGATTACCGAGTACTGCACCGTGTTGCCGCGGTACATGCTGTACGAGACGGCGTGCAGCTCACCGGTGTCCGGGTCACGCTTCGGATGCGCGGTGTAACCGCCGGTCAGCGTCCCGTCGAAATCGCATGCGCCGACGGTGTCGAGCTCGTCGGTGAGTTCGACGTTCGTCACGCCGGACTCGATCAGCGCGATCGTCTTGCCGGCATGCCCGATGACGTTGGTGTTGGCGCCGATTCCCGAGATCGGGAAGTGTCCGTTCGGCGGCCGCTCTCCCAGGGCCCGCGCAGTCTGCGGGCCACGGACCCACCGGTTGCGGTACCACTCCGCCCTGCCGTCGCGGATCCGGATGCCGTGCACCATGCCGTCTCCGATGAACCAGTGGTACAGCTCGGGATCGAGCTCCCCGATCGGATTCGGCCCGTTGCGCAGATAGCGACCGTCGAGGTGCTCAGGAATAGTCCCGGTGACCTCGAGGTCGGTCAGCGTGTGCTCGTCATGAATCGGTGCGAAGGCGCCTTCGAGGTAACGGTTCGTCATCGGACATCCCTATAACAGTGTTATGAGGTCCTTTGTATAACACCGTTATGGCACGATGGCAAGGGTGAGCGGCGCTCGGGAGCACCTGGTCGAGACCGGCATCCGCATCCTCGAACGCGACGGTCTGGCCGCCCTCAGCGCGCGCAAGTTGGCCGCCGAAACCGGTACCTCCACCATGGCGGTGTACACCCACTTCGGGGGCATGTCGGGTTTGATCGACGCGATCGCCGGCGAGTCGTTCGCCCGCTTCACGCGGGCCCTGACCGAGGTGACACCGACCGAGGACCCCGTCGCGGACTTCTTCGTGATGGGCGCTCGCTACCGCGAATTCGCGCTGCAGAACCCCCAGCGCTACCAGATGATGTTCGGCACCGCGGCCGAGTCGTTGAACCGGTACCACGCCGACCTCACGGTCACCGGCAGCGCCAGCGCCCGAAGCGAGTGGGCGGTGTCGTTCGATGCACTGCTCACCGGCGTGCGCCGGATGATCGAGGCCGGGCGCATCCGCGACGACGGGGAGGCGGCCGTCGCCGGGCGGCTGTGGAGCATCAGCCACGGTGCGGTGTTGCTGGAGATCGCCGGGTTCTTCGGGCACGAGGGGCACGGCCTGACTCAGATCCTGGGTCCGTTGACCGTTGACGCGCTGGTCGGACTGGGTGACGAGCGCGACCGCACGATGGCTTCGCTGACGACCGCCATGACGACCCTCTTCGGGTCGTAACCATCATTCGCCACAGGCTGCCGCGCAGGACCGAAATCTCAAGTGAGAGTGTCGAGCTCGATCGGCAGCGAGTCGGCCGGTGTGGGTCCGGTCCCCCACGTGAGCGGCACACGGTAACCGTCGGGCACGCTCCAGCGGAAGCGGCGCAACAGCTTGTGCATCACCGTCTTGACCGTCATATCGGCGAACTGCTGGCCGATGCACTTGTGGGCGCCGCCCCCGAAGGGCGCGAACGCATATCGGTTGACCGCCGCGCGGTTGGTCGCGTCGGTGAACCGGGAAGGGTCGAACGTGTCGGGCGCGGGCCACCAGTCGGCCAGCCGCATCGAGGCGTGCACGCTGATCGCGATCTGGGCCTTGCACGGTACGTAGTGCCCGCAGATCTCGGTGTCGCGAATCGCCTGGCGGAACAGGGATCCCGCCGGGGCATACATGCGCAGCACTTCCTTGAAGGCCGCGTCCAGCAAGGCGAACTGCTCCAGGTCGTCGAGGGTGGGCGAATCGATCGGATGGGCGACGGCCTCGTCACGAAGCATGTTCTGCCAGCGGTTGTTTCGCCCCAGCTCGTAGACGAGCATGGCCAGGGCGATGGCCGTGGTGTCGTGAGCGGCCATCAACAGGAAGATCATGTGGTTGACGATGTCGGCGTCGGTGAAACGTTGACCGTCGTCGGATTCGCTGCGACACAGCATCGAGAACAGATCGGCGCCCTCACCGCGACGGCGGTCCGCGATCTGCCTGCCGAAGTAGCGCTCGAGGCGTTCTCGCGCCCGCAGTCCTCGCGCCCACGTCCCGCCGGGCACATCGGCGCGGACGATGGCCTGCCCGCCGTGCACGGTGTCGTGGAAGTCGCGGATGAGTTGGTCGGACTCCGCGCCGATTTCGGTGCCGACAAACACCTCGGCGGCCTGTTGCAGCAGCATCTGCTTGATCGACGGATACATCGGGAATCGGGTCGCCGGCTGCCAGGTGGCCAGCGCGCGGTCGATGCCGTCGGCGGTGTCGGTGAGATACGTGTTGAGCGCGGTGCGCGTGAACGCCCGCTGCATGATGCGCCGGTGGTCACGGTGTCCCTCGAAATCCAGCAGCATGATGCCGCGATGGAAGAAGGGCCCGATCACCGGTGCCCATCCCCGGGTGCTCGACAGCGCCTTGTCCCGGTTGACCCACGCCGCCTCGAGCGCTTCGGGTCCCAGCAGCATGACGACCCGGAAACCCACGCCGCCGGCCCACGACACCGGTCCGTACTTCGCGTACCGGCGGCGGGCGAACTCCAGCGGATCGACGAGGGTTGGCAGGACGTGACCGAGGAACGGCATGCCGTAATTGCCCATCACCGGGGCGAGCCCGGACCCGGCAGGCGGTTGCGCCAACGGGCTGTCGCGACTGGGCCACCGGTCACTGACTGTCGCGCCGACCTCCTGCAGCCGCCCCTGGAGCCGTTGTCGCGCATCGAGCAGTGAGGCCGGCGCGTCCATGAGGTTGATCATCGGCCGATCCCTTCGACAACTATCTGGTACGTAACCGTGCCAGTTTTGTCGAAGCGTTGTCAACGGTGCGACGATCTGAACCATGGCCTCGTCGTCACCGCGCAGCTATGGGGGTGTCTCCGGCGCGCAACGTCAGCAGCAGCGCCGGTCGCGACTGCTCGAGGCTGCCCTGGAGGCGATGAGCCGCGACGAGTGGCGCGAGGTGACCGTCGAGCGCCTGTGCGCCGACGCGGGCCTCAACAAGCGCTACTTCTACGAGAGCTTCACCGAGGTCGATGCGGTGGCCGGTGCCGTGATCGATGACATCGCCGCCGCCGTACGCGACGCAACCGTAGGCGCTGCTGTTGAAACGCAGACGAAACCCGTTGAGCAGCAGGCGTTTGCGTGCGTCACGGCGCTAGTGCACAGCTTGGTCGACGATCCGCGCCGGGCGCGGGTCCTGCTGGGCGGGGTGGCAGCGACCCCGGGTCTGCGCACGCACCGCGTTGCGGTGATGCGCAGCCTGACCGACGTGCTCATCGAGCACGCGCGCGTGGTGCACGGCGTCGAACTCGCCCGCGACCCGCTGGCGAAGGTCGCGCCGGCATTTCTGGTCGGAGGCACCGCCGATGCTGTTCTGGCCTTCGTCGACGGCACCGCGGCGATCACCGTCGACGAGCTGATCTCTCAGTTGACCACGCTGTGGCTGATCACCGGCGACGGCGCCGCCGCAGTCGCGCGAGGACGCCTGGGAGATGATCACGAAGCCGGAGCCGCCCCGTCGAGCCGGGTGTCCGACGTCGCCGACTGAGAGGCTGCGGTCCCTTCAGCTCTCGTCGTGCCCCACTTCCGCGGGTAGCGGTGGTGGCAGTGGCTTCTGCGATGTCGTGGGGGCCGAACTCGCCGCGGGCGGCGACGCCCCCGGGTTCGATGCGGGCGGCGACGTCCCTGGACTCGACGCGGAGACCTCGTGGAAATCCAGCATCGCCTCGTCGCGGATGACGCGGGACCCCGCCGCGAGGATCAATGATTCCTCGGACACGGTGTAGGTGATTCCGTCGTTGTCGACCGTGAACGTGTTGCCCGATTTCTCGGCGGTCTTGATCAGTTTGGCGCCGTCGCGCAACCGCACTCCGCGGTATTCATAGCTGCCGTTGGGTGTCTCGCAGATCGCCACGCGCGACGTGGCGGTGCTGCCGAACACCACCGCCGAGTAGGGCGCCGCACAACGCGCGGTCGAGTCGACGTAGCCGCGGGTGTCGGATGCCGGCGCGGCGACGGCCGAGGGCACGGTGAACGCAGCCGCGGCCGAGCACGCGGCCACGGCACCGACAAGAACCCACCCTCGATTCGACATTGCTTCCACGACACCACGACATCGGCATCAGCGCACCTGACAATGGCAAACGGGTTCGAATCGTTAGCACGCCGAAACCGGCCCGTTAGCTGGATCAAACCGTCTCGATCATCGACTCATGAGCCTCCGACGACGATGTCGGTTTTCCGCCAGTCCTGCCGGGGGCCGCGTGTAATGGTGAGAGGCATGTACGACGATTTCGACCGCTGCTACCGGGCCGTCCAGTCCAAGGACGCCCGGTTCGACGGTTGGTTCGTCACCGCGGTGCTGACCACCGGGATCTACTGCCGACCGAGCTGTCCGGTCCGGCCGCCATACGCCCGCAATATGCGTTTCTATCCGACCGCTGCGGCTGCCCAGAAGGCCGGATTCCGCGCCTGTAAGCGGTGCCGACCCGACGCCTCGCCGGGTTCACCGGAATGGAATGTCCGTGGCGACGTGGTTGCGCGAGCCATGCGGCTGATCGCCGACGGCATCGTCGACCGCGAAGGTGTCCCCGGGCTGGCCGCCAAGCTCGGCTACACCACCCGCCAGGTCGAGCGGCTCCTGCAGGCGGAAGTCGGCGCCAATCCGCTCGCGCTGGCGCGGGCGCAGCGTTCGCAGACGGCGCGTGTGCTTATCGAGACCACCGAATTGCCGTTCAGCGACGTCGCATTCGCATCAGGCTTCTCCAGTATCCGCCAGTTCAACGACACCGTCCGAACGGTGTACGACCTACCTCCAACCGCATTGCGCCATCGCGCGCGAACGCGCATGGGCCGAAGCGAGGACGGTGCCGGCGCCATATCCCTACGGCTGCCGGTCCGCACCCCGTTCGCGTATGAGGGGTTGTTCGGGCACCTGGCAGCCAGTGCGGTGCCGGGCGTCGAAGAGGTGCGCGACGGCGCCTATCGCCGCACCATGCGCCTGCCCAACGGGAACGGGATCGTCTGTCTCACACCGCAGCCGGACCATGTACAGTGCCGCGTCGCGCTCGACGACTTCCGCGACCTCGCCACGGCCATCGCCCGCTGCCGACGGCTGCTCGACCTCGATGCCGACCCCGAGGCGGTCGTCGACGCGCTCGGCGCCGACGCCGACCTGAATGCCTTGGTCGCCAAGGCTCCCGGGCAGCGCATCCCACGCACCGTCGACGAGCAGGAACTGGCCCTACGAGCGGTGCTCGGCCAACAGGTGTCGGTGAAGGCGGCGCGCACGCATGCCGGCCGGCTCGCGTCGGCTTACGGTCAACCGATCACCGATGTGAACGGTGGTCTGACGCATGTCTTTCCGACCGTCGAGCATCTCGCGGAGATCGACCCCGCCCATTTGGCATTCCCGAAGTCCAGACAACGGTCCGTGACGTCGCTGATCCGCGCATTGGCCGACGGCGACGTGGTGCTGGATGCCGGCTGCGATTGGAACAGCGCGCGTGGGCAGCTGCAGGCATTGCCCGGAATCGGCCCGTGGACGGCGGAGATCATCGCCATGCGGGGGTTGGGAGACCCCGACGCGTTCCCGGTCACCGACCTTGGCGTGCGGATGGCGGCCGAAAACCTGGGTCTGCCCGCCGATGCGCGGGCGCTCACCGAGCACAGCACCCGGTGGCGACCGTGGCGGTCCTACGTGACGCAGCACCTGTGGACCACCCTCGATCATGCGGTCAACGACTGGCCTCCGAAAGCGAGCGGCTCGGTCTAGCTCCGCGCGAGACGGTCGAGCCACTCTCGCAGCAGTGCGGCTTCGGTGGGGCTGAGGGTTTTCGTATCAGCCGACTCCAGCACGGATTTCAGGGCGATTGCGCGGGTGGCGATACGGGTGTCGCCGAACGGGTCGTCGAAGCCTTCGGTCGTGATGGCCGCCAGTATTGCTTCTCGCGTCGCATGCGACAGCCCGGGGTCACGGTCCTCGGGTAGTTGCGAGATCAGCGTGAACGCGACACCGCGACAGGCCGAATGCATCATCGCCGCGGCACGGTCGACATCGACGCGAAGGCGGCCGGCTTCGGCGATGCGCTGCATCAGATAGCGCAGGATCGCGTCACCCTCGACCACTGCCTTGGGTCTGGCGTTGGGCCGCGGGTCTCCATACAGCACCGCGTAGACGTGTGGATTACGCACGCCGAAGTCGATATGTGAATCCCACCCGCCTCGCAGGTCTTCGATCGGATCGTCGGTCAGGCGTCGACTTCGCTTCTCGGTGAGGTACTCGACCATGCCGAGGCTGGCGGCATCGTCGATCAGTTGCCGCATATCACCGAAGTGCCGATAAATCGTGGGCGGCTGCACCGCCGCGGCGGCACTGACGCTACGCGTCGTGACCGCATCGCGGCCCTCCCTCGTCAGAAGGTCGGCGGCCGCTCGAAGGATGCGCTCTCGCGGCCCGAGTTCGGTTTTCTGCACGTTATCGACGATAGCACTTTCGGAGTTCTACTGATAACATCAGCGATATCACTAATTCGATACCATCGATAACAGATCGGAGCGCCGGGCTATGGAACCGACCGACACCGGACGAGACACCGGAAGCGAAGGCAAAGGCGCCGCGACTCGACTGGCACGACGGTCGATGCTTTCCGCGGTGGCGGCCGCGGCGGTTCTGCTCTCGGCGGTCGGCCTGGCCGGCGTCGCGCAGTCCGCGCCGTCGGGTCCCGGCACTGCCATTGACACCATCCGTAACCTCGAGAGCCAGGGTAAGAGGGTGATCGTCAACCGCGTGGGAACAGCGCCGCTGTCACACTGCAACGTGAGCAGCGTGGCCGAAGGACACGACGTCACGGTGCGTGATCCCGTCGGTACCACCGGTTCTCAGGAGCGGATCCGCTACAGCACGGTCTACGTCACGGTTCGGTGCTGACCGCCTCTGGCGGCTGAGATACCGACAGCTCGCTCATCGCGCGACCGCAGGCCTTTGGCCGTGTCCGATCAGTCGTTCTTGGCTTCGTAGCGCAGCAAAACCGTGCCGCACTCGAAGGTGCGGTTCTCCAACAGCTTCAACGAGATCCAGGACGGCAGTGTCGGGAAGAACGGGGTGCCGCCGCCCACAGCGGTGGGCGCCAGCACGAGCCGATACTCGTCGACCAGACCGGCCTGCACGATCGGTGCGGCCAGCGTCGCACCGGCGACCTCCAAATTGCCGTCGGTTTCGGCCTTCACCTTTGTCACCACCTCAACGGGGTCGCCGCGCTCCAGGCGGGAGTTCCAGTCGACGGACGCCAGGGTGCGCGAGAACACGACCTTGGGCATATCGCGCCAGATTTGGGCATAGTCGACGATCAACGGTGTCGCGTCCGGCGCCTCGTCGGCGGTCGGCCAGTACGCAGACATCAGTTCGTAGAGCCGCCGCCCATAGAACGACAAGACGGTCTGCCGCTCGAAGTCGTTCCAGTACTGGTGCAGTTCTTCGCTCGGATCGGACCAGTCGATGCTGCCGTGTGCGTCCGCGATGTACCCGTCCACCGACACGTTGAAGCCATAGATGAGTCTGCCCACGAAGATCAGACTGCACCGGGGGGGCAGAAGTCATCGCGATGCCACACCGTGTCGTCCTGACGCCGAGAGCGCTCGCGACGACGATGTCGGATTTCCGCCAGCTTGAGCCGTGGACACGTGCCATCGTGGGATGGTGCACGAGATGCGCGGTGAGCTGACCACGAGGGGGCTGGCCGCTTCGGCGAGAACCTGTGGCCAGCATCGGCGGTCGTATGCCAGGCCGACGGTGGCCGCCAAAGGAGAGGCGATGGAAGCCATACACTTTCGCGTTGTCGACAGCCCGGTCGGTCCGCTTACCCTTGCGGGCAAGGACACGCGGCTGAGACACCTACGGATGGTCGACCAGACATATGAGCCCAGTCGCGAAGGCTGGATAGCCGACAATGACGCCTTTCCGGAGGCGGTCGAGCAGCTCGAGGCCTACTTCGCCGGTGAGCTCACCGAATTCGACTTGGACCTCGACATGGTCGGTACGCCGTTCCAACGGAAGGTCTGGTCGGCACTGCTGACCATTCCCTATGGTGAGACACGCTCGTATGGTGAGATCGCCCGCCAGATCGGAGCAGCCGGTGCGTTCCGTGCGGTTGGTTTGGCCAACGGACACAACCCGATCGGCATCATCGTGCCGTGCCATCGGGTGATCGGCGCCAACGGCAGCCTCACCGGCTACGGGGGCGGTCTCGATAGGAAGCGGGCGCTGCTCGATATGGAGAAGAGTCGCGTCTCGCCGGCCTTGACCTTGTTCGACTGAATCGGCCGGCACGGCCACGACTTTCATTACGGCAGTTAGAGCGCGGGGCGCCACTGCGAATTCAGGCGCCGGTGAAGGTACGTGCCGTACAAATGCCTGTGGCCCCCAATCGAATTGGGGGCCACAGGGCTAATTTGTGTTCGGCGGTGTCCTACTTTTCCGCCCGGGTGGGGCAGTATCATTGGCGCTGGCAGGCTTAGCTTCCGGGTTCGGGATGGGTCCGGGCGTTTCCCTGTCGCTATTGACCGCCGTAACT
>NZ_NKCN01000038.1 GCF_002245535.1 Mycobacterium lehmannii
CCCTCTGCGATGACGTTGGCTCCCGACCGAATGGCGTCCACTGCGATATGACACCGCACCGACCAACTATGCTGCGGCATCTCAGCCCCAGCTAAGAGCTCCGACGAGCTTGGAATACCCCACCGCACCCGCCCCGCCCCCAGTTCTCTACGGCGACAACAAGTGCCGCCGCCAGAACCGCGCCCGCCACCTCGGCTTTCAACTCGATGCCGGGAACCGCCGCATAGCGCGTCCGCACGAAGTCCGTGATCACCGCCGTGAACGACGCCTGCACAACCCTTAGATGACCCGCCGCTCGCTCACCGATCAGACTCGCCCGCAGCAGCGCGGCCTGGCGCACTACCTCCAGATCGTGCGGGAAGCTCCCGACACTCGCCATCACCGCATCGAACAGCGACTCCGACTCGGGTCGCCGCGCCAGCGCCTCAGCCAGCCACTCCAAGCGAGTCTCGTAATCCGCGAACAGCACCGCTTCCTTCGTCGGGAAATGCCGGAAGAACGTCCGCTCGGTGACGCCCGCCTCCGCGGCCAGCTGCGACACCGTCACGTTCGCGAACCCGTCCTTCGCGAACCGCGCCAACGCGACTCGTCGCAGCGCCTCCTTCGTCGCCTGACTGCGCTGCTGGTGCAGATTCAACGGCATAGCCATAATTCCGCGATCGTATCGCACAATTTTGTCAGTACCGCCGCAATTATGTCAGTACTGACATAGCCTGCCCGCATGACTGACTATGACGCCATCGTCGTCGGCGCCGGCCACAACGGGTTGACCGCCGCCGCCCTGCTTCAACGCGCCGGCCTGCGCACCCTGTGCCTGGAGGCCAACACCTACGCCGGCGGCATGGCCGCCACCGTCGAACTCATCGACGGCTTCCGCTACGAGATCGCCGGGTCGGTCCAGTTCCCCACTCCAAGCGAGATCACCAAAGACCTCGGCCTCGACACCCTGCCCACCGTCGACGCCGACGTCATGTCGGTCAACATCGGCGAGGCCGGCGAAGAAGCCATGGCCTTCTACCGCGACCCCATGCAACTGATGACCCACCTCGCCGACAAACACGGCACCGACGCCGTCACCGGCATGGCCGAACTCATCGCCTGGAGTCAAGGTCCCGCCCGCGCGCTCGGCCGCTTCGACGTCCGCAAGCCGCCCAAGACCACCGACGAGATGTACGCCTGCGCCACAAACGATTCCGAGCGCCGCGCCATCCACGAGACCTTGTTCGGCTCGGCCATGGACGTCATCGACCGCTACCTGCCCGACAGGAAGCGCCACGCCGTCATGCGCGGCATGCTCGCCTTCCTCGCCATCAACTCCACCTACCGCGGGCCCTACACCCCCGGCAGCGCGACCTGCCTGGCCTTCGCACTCGCCGTCCCCGACGAAGGCACCGCGATGATGACCAAACTCGAAGGCGGCATCGGCGCCCTCACCGAGCACCTGCGCGAGATGTTCGAAAGCCGCGGCGGCGAGATCCGTTACCGCACCAAGGTCGAGCAGATCCTCGTCAACAACGGCAAGGTCACCGCCGTCCGCTGCAAGGACGGCCACACCATCACCGTCCCCGTCGTCGTCTCCAACCTCTCCCCCGACACCACCCTTGCCGAACTCATTGAGCCCGAATATGTCTCGACCCAGCTCCTTGAACGACTCCAGGGCCGTGACCACCGCGCCTCCTTCGTCCAGATGCACTTCGCCCTCGACGGGCTGCCCGAGTTCGCCCCGCCCTACGACCTGCTCAACGAGCCCGGCATGCAGCCCTCGGTCGGCATCTTCGGCTCTCCCGAAGAACAACAACGCCAATGGGAGAACGCCTGCCGTGGCATCGTTCCCGATAACCCGTCGCTCGGCATCCAGATCCCGTCGGTGCACGACCCCAACATGGCCCCGCCCGGCAAGCACGCCGCCAGCGCCTACGCCTACGCGTTTCCCGTCGAGACGCCCCGCGATCAGCACGGCCAGCTGAAGAACGAGATGGCTCAACGCGTCATCGACAAGATCACCCGCTACGCACCGAACTTCAAGGACACCCAGATCCGCCACATCACCTTCGCGCCGTACCACATGAACACCATGTTCGGCGCTCCCTTCGGCGACTTCTGCCACGGCCTGCTGCACCCCGACCTCATGGGCCCGAACCGCCCCGGCCCGAAGGGTTTTCGCGATCTGCCGATCGATATCGACGGCCTCTACCTCGGCGGCGCCGGTTGTCACGGCGGGCCCGGAATCACATTCATCCCCGGATACAACGCCGCATACCAAGTGCTCGACGACCTCAGCTGAAGCCCAGGCGCGAGATCAGCGGAGGTAGACCTGGCCCTCTTGCGGATATCCGCCACCCGCCGTCGCGATGTGCACGTGGTCGTAATGATTCGCCGTGTCTGAACCGCGGTCCGACATGACATTTTTCGAGCCGTTCGGGCGGTAGATGGTCTGCCGCCAGATCGCGTGCTCTAGGCCGAAGCGTTGCGCATTCGCCATGACGTAGGACAGGACCTTGTCCCCGAGCTCTATCCCCGCCGCCGAGCGGGCATCCGGAATCATCACGTCGATGGCCAACCCATGCGGATGCCATTTCAAGGAATCGGAGCGGACGCCGCCGATGGTGAGGATCTCGGGAAAGGTCGCGCTGACGGCACGCGCCACCAAGATGGTGTCGACCTGCAGTCCGTTTTCCGGCGCCTTGCCCTGCGGCAGCGTGGGCGGAGGAATCGGGACGGGCGGCCGTGCGGCCATCAGGTTCACCGCCGGGGACGGTGGTTGTGGCGCCGCGGTGACGTCGCGAACCTCAGCGTCGCGAACCTGGGGATAACTGTCTGCGCCGACGCCGAACAAAGCGACCGCCGAAACCACGCCCGCCACTACCGCCAAACGCGAAGACCGCCGCATCTTGGCAAGTGAGTGCCTTCCCATCGCCGGCGGACGATACCCACCACCCCTATGCGTTGCCCAATCGCCCGCCGCACTCCCAGCAACGCGCTCGTTGATTACGGATTGCCCGTAAACCACCTGCTCAGAGAGTGCTGAACGGCCACCGGGTGAACCAGACGGCAAACTTTCTGATCGAGTTACCCGTGGCCTAAGTCATGATCCACAGATGGGTGTGACCCAGCCCGGAATCCACCTGAAAGCCCGCGCCTGTTGCTGTCGGCTCGCCGCGCCGATGCCACACTGATCCCCGTGGTCCGCACAGGTGCTCGGGCACGAGCGCTACAGAACCTCATGGTCCGCGCCGGTTTCGTCGTCGCCACGAGTAGCCCACCCGCCCCTCGACTGGAAGCCCTCGGCTCCGAAGCTCGCGAGCGGGTGGTCGAGTTGTTTGAGTCACTCGGCGGGCAGACGCCGACGCCGCGCTTGCGCCCCGGGGCGTGGGACCTCGCGTTCTCCGATGGGCTGGTGATCGAACTCGACGAGGAGTTGCACTTCAACCGGTACCGCGCGCAAACGCTCCAACCGCAGTGGGCGGCAACGCTTCCCTGGCGCGATACCTATCTCCACCTCTGCGCGGACTTCGAGAAGGAATGTCTCGCTGCGGGCAGGTGGGGTAAGCGGTGGACCACTCCGTCCTGCGAGTCGATGTTCGGGCCGTCGAGCCCACCCGGTGTCCTGGACGGGCCGGGCTCCCCTCGATGGAAACAACGCGCTCTCTACGACGCGGTCAAAGACATCGCGGCGCTGCAGTCGCCAACACCCCGGCTCTGCCGGCTGTCGGTGTGGGACCAGGTCGGGGAAACGACGATCGCTGACGCACTCGCCGGAGGACCCATCGATCTTGGCCAATTGACCGATTTCATCGCACGACGGACGATCTAGGCTCGCGCTGCCTCAGACATCGGCCAGTGCGGAACCCGCGACTCGGCGCTGATCAGCGCGTTAAGCTCCGGCGGTGGCCAACTACGTCACCGAGATCGGGCTGTTGATCATCGGGACCTTCCTGCTGTTCCGCGGGCTGCCCGGCGTACTGCAACTGCTCGGCGCCCTCGGCTGGCAACAGGTCCCCGGCGTCATGCTCGGCTCCGGGGTCGCCGGCTACCAGACCCAGGCCGGCGCCGGGCACGCTGGCGCCAACGTTCAGCGTTCCGTCGTCGCCTACCAATACCAGCTCAACGGGCACACTTTCGTCGGCCAGCGCGCAGCGTTCGGCACGCCCCTCGGTTTCGGTATGGGCCTCGGCGGCATCGCCTCCGCACAGGCCTCCCGATATGCCCCGGGCCAGCCCGTCGACGTCTGGGTCGACCCGAAGAACCCGATGAACTCGGTGCTACGCCGCAGCGCCCCTTCGTCTTTGGTGATGACGGCGCTCGGCGTCGCCGTCGTCATCGCAGCTGCCATATCGCTGCTGGGCTAACCATGCGAACCGACAATCTCAGCCGCCGACGACTCCTGCAACTGGCCGGCCTGGCGACCGCCACCACCTTCGCGCCGCCCGCATTGGCAAGCGCGACTCCGCAACAGGCACCCACGAACGCGGTGCTGTGCCGCGACGCGTGGGGTGCCATGCCTGCTCACCCCGGCGGCACACCCCACACGCCCGTCCGCATGACGATCCACCACACGGCGGTCACGCTGGGCGACAACACCAATGCGCCCGCACGCCTGCGCCAGCATCAGCACTACCACCAAGACACCCAGGGCTGGATCGACATCGCCTATCACGTCAGCGTCGACCGCAACGGCAACATCTACGAACTGCGTAAGCCTGAACTCGTCGGCGACACCGCGACCGACTACGACCCCGCCGGTCACTTCCTCGTTGTCTGCGAGGGCGACTTCGACAAGGAGCCGATTACCGAAGCACAGCTGGACGGTGCCGCACTCGCCTTCGCCTGGGCAGCGCAGCGATTCGACATTCCGACCGACACCCTCGCCGGTCACCGCGACGCCAGTCACGACACCTCATGTCCGGGCGCCAACCTCTACGCCCATGTCACGTCGGGCGACCTCGCGAACCGCATCGACCGACTTCTGGCCAGAGGAACTGTCGAACTCCCCACCATCTGTGGGCCCGAGGCGACTCAAGCTGTCGCCGACATCGAAGCGGGTCTCCGCTAGCAAAATGGGGCGGCCAGCCCAACCTGCGTGACGCCTGTGACGCATGAGGCCCGAAACGTCGCCAGCCGCCGCGAGAGACCCCTCAGCAAACAATCCATAGGGAAATCCCTGATTCCTCGACGTAGGGATCTCCGTACCGTCGAGACCAGACGCACCCCGAAAGGGACTGCTCGTCGGACAATCCAAGATCAAGACCCAGCGAACCACCGCTTGACGCGCACTCGAAATACGGCGGCATTACTTGTCGCAGCAACTTTCGGCGAGGCCGCCTAGCGCCGTCGCTCGACGCGGTCGGAACCGACCTCGCAACGCCTGGCCGGGGCACGCTCCGGCTTCTCGCCCGCGACCACGACGGCATCGCCAGCAGTATCCGCACGACGAAGAAGTAACCCATGAAGAAACTGCTCGCCAGCCTGACGCTGGCACTGACCCTGGGCATCGGCACGACCATCGCAACCGCCGCCCCCGCGGCCGCCGACGAATTGAGCTACCTGAACGCCATTTCGCGGCTGGGCATCACCCCCAACGACGGCAACTACGTCACCCTGCTGCGCTGGGGCTACGCCGTCTGCGCGGACAAGTCGATGTGGGTCCCGTTGGACACCACCGTCGAGAAAGTCGTCTTCAACCCGTACAACGACATCACCTATACGCAAGCCCAGGCGATGGTGATCGCCGCCAACACCTTCCTCTGCTGACGGCATCGGCCGTAGCGATTCCCCGTATCGAAGGACACGACCATGGTTTATCCCCACCCGTACTACGACCACCACCAGCCGGCCGTCCCGTGGCCCGATGCCTACGACGATTCAGAACCCAAGCGCGGCAAGAGAAATCCGGTCGTCGCCGCCTCACTGTCCGGCGGCATCGCGGTTCTCGTGTTGGCGGTCGGCGTTCTGCTGGGTCTTCAGCTCAGCGGATCCGATCCCGACGCGCCCGACGCCGAGCGCCCGTCGCCGGCGGTCGCCGCACCCGCCTCGACCGCACCAGCACCTACGGTGCAGCAAGAGCCAACCGCGCGCCGGCCCGCACCCGACACCACACGACTGGACCGGTCAACATACGCCACGGTGACTCAGCGCGAGTTCGCCCTCATGGCCAAGGACCCCGACGCCTGGGCCGGCCGCAAGATCGTGGTCTACGGGGTGATCACGCAGTTCGACTCCGCTACGGGCGCAACGTCGTTCCGCGCCGACACCGGGCCTGCGCCGATGATGGACGTGTACGACTACGACCAGAACACCGTCATCACCGCCTATGACGCGGACATGGTCACCGACTTCGTCGAGAAGGACAGGGTGACGATGTTCGTCGAGGTGCAGGGGGCGATGACCTATGAGACGCAGATCGGCGGGTCGACGACCGTACCGTCGTTGATGGCCAACATCATCGAAAGCACCAGCCGGCCCGTACCACGCCCGGCGCCGCTCCCGGCGTCCCTGCCCGACACCGAGACCGTAAGCGGCAATCAACTGCGCTCGATCGCCACGAGCGACAAGCCGATGGTGCTGGCGACCATGACCGATACCTGGGTACCGCAATTGAGTTCCAAGCGGCTCGGTCTCGTCGCCGAAGGACGCACGTGGACCCACTCGGCGATCTTGGCCGAGCACCAGCGACTCCGGCAGACCTACCCCGGCGCTCGACTGCTGTGGTCAGGAGACTGGTCGACATTCTCGAGTTCCAACTTCTGGGTGACGATCGCCGGGTCCACGTTCCCTACCGCCGAGGGCGCGTTGGCGTGGTGCCGAAGCAACAACTTCGACCGCGACCACTGCTTCGCGAAGCTGGTGAGCACCACTCGACCGGTCGAGGGCAGCACGGACTACAACGAGTAGCCCGAAGCACCGACGCCGCACAGTCGATTCACAGCGAACCTCCACCGCCGGTGCGAGTACGGGACGCCGCTATCGGGTACGCGACCTGACGGACGGTCGCCCACCGCGCGTCGCTGCTGGTGTTCGACCGGGCCTTCAACGAGGAAGGAACCGATGGCACACCCGTCGGTTGGCGGAAGAGGTAGCCCATGCCCGAAGTCGCGCAGCACCACGACGGATACCCGAAGTACCGCAGGATGGTTCGCTTCGACTGGTCGGAGACGCCGATCCACTGGGTCCCCGGCGATCCGTTCTCCACGCACATGATGAACGTCCTGCATCTGCTCCTGCCCGAGGGTGAACGGCACTTCATCAAAGCCGTGCTGGAGGCGTCATCTCTGGTCGACGATCCCGAACTCGAGGCGTCGATCAAGCCGTTCATCCAGCAGGAGTCCTGGCACGCCTGGGCACACCAGGTGGTGTTGGACCACCTGGCCGAGCAGGGTATCGACACCAAGCCCTACACCGACCGGCTCGGCAGGACCTTGTCGGTGACGTTGGGCGATCCGCCGAAGTTCTTCCCGCCACCGCTCAAGCGGTGGTGGCTCTACCGTCGGCTGGCCGATGTGGCCGCGCTCGAGCACTTCACCGCGGTGCTGGGCCAGTGGGTGCTGCAGAACCGCGGGCTCGACTACGCCCGCACCGACCCCGTCATGCTCGACCTGCTGCGCTGGCATGGCGCCGAGGAGGTCGAGCATCGTTCGCTGGTCTTCGACGTGTACCAGCACGTCTGCGGCAACTACTTCATCCGCGCATTCGCGATGCTGATGACCGCGCCGCTGTTCGTCGGCTGGTGGATCGCCGGGGCGCGCTACCTGATGGCCAACGATCCGACCATCGACCAGAAGTGGCGGTTCCGGGACTGGTTACGCGCCGCGCGCGAGTACAAGTTGCCGGGCCCGTGGAACTTCCTTGTGACGGTGCCGCTGCGTTACATGCGTCCCAGCCACCACCCGAGCCACGAGGCCAACACCCAGATGGCCATCGATTACCTGGAGCACTCGCCGGCGGCGCGGGCCGCACGCGAACGTGCGGGGTCACCGAGTCGGCAGATCACCACGGCGACGGAGATGGAGGGGGCCGGAGTGCGATGAAGGTCATCGTCGATTTCGACACATGTGACGGCAACGGCGTCTGCATGAGCATTTGCCATGAAGTTTTCGACCTGCGTGAGGACGGCTTACACGTGCTTCAGGAAGCGCCGGGCGACGAGCTGCGCCAACAGTTGAAAGGCGCCGAGGTCTCCTGTCCCACCCGTGCGATCCTGGTGAAGGACTGACCATGGCGACTGGACTGCGAGAGGTTGTTGTCGTCGGCGCCGGGGTCGCAGGCGTGCGAGCTGCGGAGACTCTGCGGCAGAAGGGCTTTGACGGTGCGCTGACGATCGTCGGCGACGAGCGTCAACCTCCCTATCACCGGCCACCGCTGTCGAAGAAGCTGTTGTCCGGAGAGATCCATCGGGCCGGAATCGACATGGCGCCGCAGTTCGACCTGGACGCGACGGTGTTTCGGGGCGCCTCGGCGGTGGGGCTGGACGACAAATCGTGCACCGTCCGCGTTCGAGACGAGGATCGAGAGCTGTCGCTGCGCTACGACGGGTTGGTGATCGCCAGCGGCGCCGTTCCCCGCCAGTGGCCGGGCGGTCCGGTGCCCGACGGAGTGATGATGCTGCGCACGGTCGACGACTGCCTCGCCATCCGGAAACGGCTCGCCTCGCGCCCCCGCGTCGCGGTGGTCGGCGGCGGCTTCATCGGGGTTGAGGTGGCGGCAACCTGCCGCGCGCTGGGATTGAAGGTGACAGTGATCCAACGGGGTTCGAACCCACTGCTGTCGGCACTGGGCAAAGAGCTGGCGCCGCACTGGGCCGAGCTGCACCGGAGGCACGGTGTCGACCTGCGGCTCGGAGTCGGTGTCGAGAAGTTCGTGGGCAAGCGCAAGGTGAAGGCAGTTCGGTTGACCGACGGTGCGCGGGTTGCGGCCGACCTCGTCGTCATCGGGCTGGGCGTCACGCCCGCGACCGACTGGCTCGAGGGCTCTGGAGTGCGCATCGACGACGGCGTGCTCTGCGATGCCACGGGCGCCGCCGAGGGCGTTCGCGGCGTCGTGGCCGCCGGCGATGTCGCGCGTTGGTGGCATCCGCGCTACGAACGCCATCTGCGGATCGAACACTGGGATGTCGCCAACCGCCAGGGCGAGGCAGCGGCGCAAACGCTGTTGACCGGTCCGCAGCACGCCGAGCGCTTCGACGAGATCCCCTACTTCTGGTCGGATCAGTACGACGTGAAACTCCAGATGCTGGGTCTGCCAACTGATCACGATTCGGTCGAGATCGTCGAGGGCGACCTCGACCAGTGGGAGTTCGTCGCGGCGTACGGGCGTGGCGGGCGCACCGTCGCGGTGCTCAGCACGATCCCCGGACGGGTACACGCCTACCGCGGCGCCCTCGAGGAGAATGCGGCGTTTCCGCCCAAGCCGGCGCCATAGCCCAGGCGCTACTCGGATCCCCGCCTGAGCCAGCGTCGCGATTGGCGAAGTGCCCTTGCAGGGACACAGTACGATCCGGCCGTGGGCATAATCGGTCGGGCGGTCGCCAAGCCGGTGGCCATCTTCGCGGCCACTGCGCTGCTCGTGCAGTGCACCTCCTCGCCACCGTCGGCCGAGTCCACGCCGCCGTCGACATCGCCCACCACCACGACGCAGACCACCACCGCCGCGCCTCCTCCCCCGCCGACGACCACCCTCACACCTGCCGAAGTGCACGCCGTCACCGCGGCTGACCTCGGTGAAAGTTGGCGTCCCGGTTGTCCTCTCGGCCCGGAGCGACTGCGGCGCATCGAAATCGACCATCTAGGAATGGACCTGCAGACCCATCGCGGAGAGTTGGTCGTGCACGAAGACCTCGTACCCGAGGTCATCGAGATCTTCGAGCAGCTCCGTGAAGCGCGCTATCCGATCGCGAAGATGCGCACGCCCGACCGTTACCCGGGCGCCGAAGACGAACTGTCCATGCGCGACAACAACACCTCAGCGTTCAACTGTCGCGACATCCCCGGGTCCGGCAACTGGTCCCACCACGCCTACGGCCGGGCCATCGACATCAATCCCCTCATCAACCCGTACATCGACAATGCGGGTGACCTCCAGCCCGCCAACGCCGCACCGTATCTCGATCGCACCCGCATCGACCCGGGCCTACTGCACGCCGGCGATCCTGCGGTGCGGATCTTCACTGACCGCGGCTGGACGTGGGGCGGCGATTGGCAGAACCCGAAGGACTACCAGCACTTCGAAAAGCCCGAATAAGTTCCGCCGCCGTGTTTCCCACTCTCACTTTACGACGGGGGGTGGGGCTTGCGGCAAGGCCCCTGACGTGCTGCACAATCGTCCGGCCATCGCCGCTACTGATGAAGGAGCAGTGTGTCGAACCCGCCAAAGCCATTCGAAGTCCACGAGTCTGGCGCCTACCTCCACGGCACCAAGGCGGACCTCGCCGTGGGTGATCTGCTGGTGCCGGGGCGTCCGTCGAACTTCGAAGATGGGCGCATCTCGAACCACGTCTACATCACGCAGACCTTGGACGCCGCCACGTGGGGAGCCGAGATGGCACAAGGCGAGGGACGCGGCCGCATCTACGTCGTCGAACCTCTTGGCGCTGTGGAGGACGACCCGAACGTCACGGACAAGAAGCTGCCCGGCAATCCGACACGCTCCTACCGGACCCGCGAGCCGGTGAGAATCGTCGGCGAGATCACCGATTGGATCGGGCACTCACCCGAGCAGCTTCAAGCCATGCTCGATGGCTTGGAGGATCTCCGGCGCCGGGGTCTTGCCGTCATCTACGACTGAGTCAGAAAGCTACTTCTTGAAGGCATCTTTAATCTTCTCACCGGCATCCTTGAAATTGGATTTCGCTTGATCGCTGCGGCCCTCGTCGCGGGTGCGCGCGTCGCCGGTCATATTGCCGACCGCTTCCTTCGCCTTACCGGCGAGGTTGTCCACCTTGTTCCGTGCTTTATCCGCTGCGCTCACGCTTCCTCCTCGAAGTCGACTGCCGCTCGATTACCTCGGCAGCCGCAAACGGAAACCTCACATGCGGGAGTACCGGGCCAGCGCGAAGCTGTAAAGCCCGTAGGCCGCGAAACCGGTTGCCGCAGCGATCAAGATCGCCTCACCGTAGTGTGCGCGTCCTAGTGCCTTGACCGCACCGTCGAGGCCCGTCGACTTGGCCGGATCGCTCACGTAGGTCGCGACGACGACCGACAGGCCGGCCGCGAACAGCACCAGACCCTCAGCGACATGGCCGCAGATGCCCAGCACCGTGACCAGCCGGCCACCCGGGACGGTGAGGTCTTTAAGGAACTTGCGCGTCGCGCCCTTGTGGACGAAGTAGGCGCCGATCACCGCGATCGAGAGCCCCGCGAGCACCAGAACCGCCTTGCCGCCGTCGGACTGCATCAACCTCGCGCTCAAGCCGGCGGTCTGCTCACTACCCCGCATCCGTGCACCAGCGCAACCTGGATCGCGGTGAAGGCCACCGCGCAGTACACCAGTGCCAACCCAAAAGCCCTGAGCCGGTTCATCAGTGGCGAATCGCGTTTGTGCGCCTCGGTGCTCTCACCGGGATGCAGACCCAACACCGTTTCGGCGAACCGCCACATCGCCAGCGCGATGAGCCCGGCGGCGACGATCCACAGCGAGAAGGTTCCGCCGCCCTCCGTGGCCAGCGTCCTCAGGGCACCGGACTGATCGGCCTCGCCGCCGAGGCCCAGCGCGATCCGCAGGATCGTGTAGGCCACCAGCAGGTGCAGTGTTCCGCTGACCGGATATCCCGCACGGGCGCAGAACTGGACCACGCGACTTCCGGTGGCATCGTTGACCGCGCCCTTGAAGCTCATGTTGTCACCGGACCACCTGCCACCCGGCTCTATTACCCCAGCCATTTTCCGATGAAACGGCCGATGACCGCCCCCGGCGCCGCCCCGCCGGGGTAACCTCCCCACGCCAGAGGGAGGTGTCTCATGCGGTTGCGGTCCAGTGGTGTACCGGTGTTGGCGGTGGCAGCACTCGTCTCGGGTTGTGGCCTGGTCGGGGAGACGCCGTCTGAAGAGCCCGCCCGGTCGGGACGGATCGTCGTCGACGGCAACGGTGTGGATACCCAGACCGTCGAGTGCACCCAGCTTCAGTGGTCGATGCTGATCGATGCAAAGGCGAAGACCGGCAGCGCGCAGGTGTACCTGGAGCTCGGTGGCGAACAGCCGGTCGTGCGGACCGTCAACATCGAGAACGTCAACGAGATCAACGGCGTTTCCGGGGGCGAGGCGGGCAAGGCCGAGGCCACCACCCAGGGCAACGTCTACACCATCACCGGCACCGTCGTCGGCGCCGACGAGCGCAATCCCGGCCAATCCCGCACGATGCCGTTCGAGATCAAAGCGCCCTGCTGAGTCGCCGACGGTAAATCCCCGCGGAACGACGGACTGCTCCTACGTTGGGGTCATGTCCCTCATCGACCTGGCGCTGCTGCCACTGCGGATCGGACGCCGTGCGGCAGACACTGTGCTCAAAGCCGTCACCCCCGAATCGCGTGGCCCGCAATCGGAACTCGTCGTCACCGGCGGCATGCCCGAAGGCGTGCCCGACGCGGCGCTGCGCCCCGAACCCGAGCTGCCCGCGCCACAGAGCTGGCCGTTCGGCGAAGACTTCCCCCGCACCTGCGGAACGGGTCGCTACGCCGACGGCGCGTTCTTCTGGACCGATTTTCTCTACGACGACCACGGCGCCACCGGCTTGCTCGTCGACATCCCGACCGGCGGCCTGGTCCCCCCGCGCGGCACCTACGACTACCCTGATGGGCCCGCCGCCCGCAACGGCGCCGACATCTTCCGCGTCGCGATTGGCCTCACCGACACCCACACATGGTGGCGCGTCGACTGGAACACCCTGATCGACGCGTCAATCCCGGTCGCGCTGTTCACTTTTGACACCAGACCCGCTCCGGCGACATCAGACACCGACCGCACCGCGGCGCCCACCAACGAATGGCCCGCCGGGGCCGGCGTCACTTCGGCCGGCATCGACACGGCCCTGCTCATCTCCGCCACTGGCGCGCGGCTGATCGACCTCGCCACGCAGTCGTCGACTCCCGTCGAGCACGAGGTCGACATGCAGTCCCGGTCCTTCCTCGCCAAAGTCCCCCGCTCGCTTGCCGAACCGGAGGGCACCTGGACGGTCCGGCTGGCCGCCGGGCTGGCCAACGACGCGGGCGACGGCTTCGCCGACGTGCCCGTCAGCCGCGGCGCGCGGCCCGGCCAGCCGAACATCTACAACGTCGCCTTCCGCACCCACCAGCAGGAGAAGGCACATCTGAACTTCTGGTCGGACCAGGCCCAAGCCGAAGCGCTCAACGACGGCGACGTCACCGAGTTCTCGGTTCCGCTCGCCTGGGACCAGCTCGCCGAGCGCGCCACCACCGAGGAGCCGATCGTGCGCGGGACCTCCACCCGCTGGTACGTCTCCTCGATCGAGCTGGGCCAGGGGGTCGCCAAGACGAACATCCTGAGCACCGACCCGCAGTTCCTCGGCCGCGTGCAGCCCTACTCGGTGTGCCTGCCCTCGACGTACACGCCCGGCCGCCAGCTGCCGTTGACGCTGCTGCTGCACTCACTTGCGTTGGGGCAGAACCAGTTCGCCGCGATCGACCCGCGGCTGCTGCACCAGGTCTGCGAGGACCGCGAATCGGTCGTGGTGACGCCGCTGGCCCGCGGTCCGTCGTGCTGGTACTTCGACGAAGGCGAACTCGACGTGTGGGAGGTGTGGGCCCGGGTGGCCGAACAGCTCGGCACCGATCCCAACCGCACCGTCGTCTCCGGCTACTCCATGGGCGGCTACGCGGCCTACAAACTGGGGCTGACGTATCCGGAGGTGTTCGCCCAGGCCGTCGTGCTGGCCGGGCCTCCCGTCTGCGGTGTGCGCTTGCTGCCCGACGTCGACGTCCCCGGCGACCTCGACTTCGACTCGCACTGCGCCCGCGAAGGCGATACCTGGGAATTGCTGCCCAACGGGCGATGGCTGCCGTTCGTCATCGCCCACGGCGTCCTCGACCAGTTCGTGCCGATCACGTCGGTGCTGTCCCAGGTGCTCGAACTCGACCGGCTGGGCTACCGCTACCGGTTCACCGTCTACCCGTTCGAGGATCACGTGACGTGGGTGCTCGAGGACGAGTTCGACGATCCGATCGCCCACATGGGCACCGGACTCCGCCAGCCCGACCCCGGGCACATCACCTACTCGTGGTACCCGGAGCTGGTGCGGCCCGATCTCGGCCTTGGGCCGCAGCACGTTTGGTGGTTGTCGAACCTGACCGCCGATCCCGACCTGGCCGGCAGGCGCGGCGCCGTCGCGACCGTCGACGCGCGGTCGTATGCGCGCCCTGACCCGACGCGCACGATCCGCCGTCGCCGCGGCGTCGAACCCGACCTCGACCTGTCCCCCGGCCTGTACACCGAACTGCTCTGGCGCACAGGCCCGGGCGTCGAGCCCATGCCGTTCCTGACGCTGAAGCTGACCGGCGTCGCGGGCATCACCGTCGACGTGGCCCGGGCCGGGCTCGCGTCGCTGGACACGTCGAGCATCGACGTCTCCACTGATACCGAGACGCGTGTCGAACTCGCCGCGCTGCCGCCCGATGTGTCGGTTCTGCTCGACGGCGAACCGGCCGGAGCGGACGTTCGGGTGCCCGTCGGGCGGCACAGCATCGCCCTGACCGCGGCGACCGTGCCTTCGAAAGAGGTGATGGCGGCGTTGCTGCGCCGGTAACATCCCGCGCGTGCCGGACGCTCCTCGTGTCGACGCCGAGCAGCGTCAGGTGTCGGGGCTCGCCGCTGTCATGACGGTGCTCGCGATGGGCCTCGGGTATGCGATCGCGATCGGCGACCCGACCACCTTCTCGGCCAACCTGCAACTGGTCTCGGCCGGTGTGGGAATCACGGGGTCGACCGCGACGTTCGTCGCAAGCCTGGCCACGCTCACCCTGGCCGCCGCCGTCCTCAGCGCCGGTGCGCTCGGCGACCTGTACGGCATGCGGCGGATGTACCTGCTCGGGCTGGCCGGGGCGATCGCGTTCAGTGTGCTCGCCGCCGCCGCGCCCGCACCCGCGGTGTTGATCGTCGCCCGTGCGGGTGCCGGTGTGACGCTGGCGTTCCTGATCGGTCTGTCGCTTGCGATCACCAACGCGGTGTTTCCGCCGGGCCGGCGGGCCGCGGCGATCGCCGCCTACTTCGGTGTCGGCTACGCCGTCGCGACCCCGATGCCGGCGATCAGCGGCATGCTCGGCCACGCGATCGGCTGGCGGGCCTGCTTTTTCGTCGCGCCGGTCATCGGTGTCCTCGGCTTACTCGTCACGTGGCGATTCGTGCCCGAGACCGTGCGCGCGGACCGTCGGCTCGACGTGCTCGGGATGGCGTTGTTCGCCGTCGCGCTGCTGGGGCTGATCTTCGGCGTCTCGCGCATCGAGACCGGGATCAACCCCGTGGGACTGGTCGCGATCGGCGTCGGCCTGGTGGCCGGGTGCGCATTCGTCATGCAGGAGTTGCGGGTTGACGATCCGGCGCTCGACATGCGGGTGTTCCGGTCGGGCCGGTTCAACGCCGCCGTGACCGCAGGCGTGCTGTTCAACATCGTGCTCGGCGGGTCGATGGTGTTGCTGTCGTTCTATCTCGTCACCGTCCGCAAGGAGTCGCACGAGCTGTTCGGTCTGCTGCTGATTCCGGCCACCGCGCTGGCCGCCGTCGCCGCCACCTCGGCCGGGCCCGCCGCGAACCGGTTCAGCCCGCGCACCGTGATGATCACCGGACTCCTGGTCATGCTCGGCGGGCTGCTGTCGATGAGGCTCTTCGATCTCGACACGACGCGCACGACGGTGTTCGTCACCACCGCGCTGATCGTGGTGGGCGGCGCGCTCGTCACGACGCCGCAAGCCACGATCATGATGAGCAGTGCGCCAACCGATCTCGGCGGCGCGGTCTCAGCCGTCAAGAGCGCAGTCAACGAAGGCGGATACTCGCTCGGCCCCGCGCTATTCGCGCTCGTGGGCATCAACCTGTTCCTCACCGACAGCGCGCACGACCTGTCACGGTCCGGCATCACGCGCGCCGAAACCCGCGAGGCACTGCTGACCGTGCACGGCGGTCACGGCGCGCAGATGGTCAACCCCGAGCAAGCCCGATTGGTGGTAGAGCAGGCGCCGCACAACGCCGTCGACGCCATCCACACCCTGAGCGTGATCATGGCCGTCGGCCCGGTCGCAGCGATAATCCTGGCGCTCTGGTTGATCAAGCCCGCGAACCGCTCAGCAGGCGGCCAGTAGTTCGTCCAGCGCGGTGTCGAAGCGGTCGGCAAGGTCCCACAGATCGTTGACCAGCTTGCGGCACGCGATGATCCCGACGTTCAGCTTGCCGGTCAACGACATCACCGTGATGTTCAGCCCGGAGCCGTGGAAGATCGGGCCGAGCGGGTAGAGCGCCTTCATCTCGGCGCCCATCGCGTACAGCTTGTCCTGCGGCCCAGCCACATTCGAGATGATCACGTTGTGGATCGGCGTGTGCTTCAGCGGCGTGTGGGACAGCACCTCCATCGCCATGCCGAACAGTGCGGGCGGCAGCGCCTGCGTCACGTCGGCCAGCAGGGTCGGAGCGATGTCGGCACTGTGAGCCTTTGCGCGCGAACTAGATTCGGCGATGGTGCGCAGCCGTTCGCCGGGATCGTCGATATGGGTCTGCAGGTTGTTGAAGAAGCCCGAGAGCTTGTTGCGGCCGGGCCGGTCGGACTTGTCGTGCACCGACGCCGGGACCACCGCGATCAGCGGATCGTCCGGCAGCTCGCCGCGCTTGAGCAGGTACTCGCGCAACGCTCCGGCGCACAGCGCCATCACCACGTCGTTGAGTTTGACGTCGAAGGCGTTCTTCACCCGCTTGACGTCGTCGAGGTCGAGCTGCGCCAGCGCGATGGTGCGGTCGGAGGTGATCTCGGCGTTGAACACCGTCGCCGGAGCCGAGAACGGGGCGGCCATGGCGGTGCCGGAGCGGGCGCGGGTGATCGTGCTGAAGACGGTCGACAACGTGGCGGGCACCGCTCTGGTCAGTTGCCACGGACGGGTGAAAGCACGCACCAAACCGTCGGCGGCGATCTCTAGTGGCCTGGCGCCGCCGAAACCCTCGACGGGCTCGGGTGGCGCGCCGTCGGGCTCCAGGTCGCACAGCTTGCTGATCAGGTTGGCCGCCGACACCCCGTCCACTGCCGCGTGATGCACCTTGATCATCAACGCGACGTCTCCGGCGTCGGACGGATCGGTTTCGTGGATGCCCTCGATCACCCACATCTCCCACAGCGGCTTGCTGCGGTCGAGGGGTGCCGCGGCGATGCGCGAACAGACATTGACCAGTTCGTTGCGCCCGCCGGGCGCGGGCAGCGCGATGCGGTGCAGGTGGTACTCGAGGTCCAACTCGTCGTCATCCACCCACACCGGATGATCGAGGTTCAGCTGACTGTTCGCGAGTTTTGCCCGCAGCTCCGGCAGAGCCTCCAAGCGCGTGGCCAGATGCTCGCGGACTCGGTCGAAGTCGTAACCACCGGGGATCGTCGACGTATCAAGGCAGGCGATTGAACACACATTCAGTGGGACACTGGATGATTCGCTGTAGAGCATCGTTGCGTCGAATGCACTCAGCCGTTCCATTGACGCGGCGTACCCGCGTTGACAGGTGCGTCAAACCATGAGCGAAGTTACTGCCGATTCAGCCCTGCTTGGCGGCTTGCGGGGCGTGGCGGGCAACGGTCGCGTCCATCGCCTCGCGCAGCGCAGGCATCTCGTCGATCAACCGGGCGAGGTCGTCGCGGTTGATGTGGAGCACCTCGGCTCGCCCCGTCGTCGTCACGGTCGCGTTGCGCAACGCACCGCGGCGCAGCACCGATTCGCCGATCACCTCGCCGGGGCCCACGACGGCGATGCGGTCGTGGCCGACGTAGACGCCGACCTCGCCGCTGAGCAGGATGTAGCAGGCGTCCGACGGGGTCTGCTCCTGGATCAGCGGCCACGGTCCTGACGTCGACGTGCGATGCGCCGCTTCGACCAGGCGTCTGAGGTCGCTGTCGGAGAACTTGGAGAAGGTCTCGAACTCGCGGAGGCGACGGGCGTCCTGTTCGATCTCCTGTTTGCGAGCCTGTTCGCTTTCGCGGGCGTACTTGCGGTTGTCCATGAGGTCCCCGATCTGCGGTGTCTCCTGGCCGAACGGTAGTCCTCCTGCTGCGATTTGTGCACAGAAACGAGCGCTGAGCGCTCCTAGACGTGCACAAATCGCCGGTCAGCGGTTCGCTGAGCCGTACTCCAGCGCCGGTTCGGCCGAGTCGACCTTGCCGTTGCTCGAAATCGTCAGCAGGCCGGGCTGCACGTCGTAGCGTGCGCCGTCGGCCGGATTCGTGGCGACGAACCCGTTGCCCACCGGCCGCGCGTTGTCGAGCTGCACGTTGGCGCCGTCGCGCAAACGCTCCCCGCGGTACTGATACGTGCCAGCACCCGTCTCGCAAATCACTGCCAGCGACTGCGCCGTCCGGATCGCCGCGACCGGCGTGCTTCCCGCGTCGCAGCGCGTGGTGTGCCCGATGAAACCCTGCGAATCCGTACCCGACACCCCGGCGATCGGCGGTCCGGTGGTGGTCGGCGTCGTGGTGGTCGTCGTCGACGGCGCGGTGGTCGTGGGCGGGGTCGTCGTCTCGGTCGTCGTCGACGGCGGCACGGCCAGCGGCGTCTGCGGCGCGGACCCGCCGTTGTCGCCAAACGCCAGCACCATGGCCAGCACCACCGCGGCGGTGAACAGCACGACAGTCGTCACCACCAGCCCGACCTGCGCCGGACCAAAACGCTTGCGGTTCGTCGGCGGCGGCGGCTGCGGCGCGTACATCGGTTGATATCGGGTGCTCGCCGGGTTCGGGTCGACGGCCGAGAACTGGCGCGTCGACGGGGCCGGCGGCGGTGGCGGGGCTACCGGCATCGCGACCGGTGGCTGCTCGGCCGCAGCGGCGGCCGCCTTGGCCAACTCACCGGCCGTCGTGTACCGATCGGTGGGCTTCTTCGCCATGCCTCGCTCGATGACCTCGTCGAACGCCCGGCTGATGCCGCGTCGCATGATGCTCGGGCGCGGCGGCTGCGAGAACAGGTGTGCACCCATGATCTCGCGCAGGTCGCCGGAGTCGTATGGTGCGCGGCCGGTCAGGCATTCGTAGAGCAGACAGGTCAGCGAGTAGATGTCGGAAGCCGGGCCGCCGCGTTCACCGCTGATGCGTTCAGGCGCCATGTACGCGCACGACCCGATGACCAGGCCGGTCTTGGTGACGTTCGCTTCACCGCCGCCGTGCGCGATGCCGAAGTCGACGATGTAGGCGAAGTCGTCATGGGTCAGCAGCACGTTCTCTGGCTTGATGTCGCGGTGTACCAGCCCATTCGAGTGCGCGGCGTCCAGCGCGGCCGCGACCTGGGTGATGATCGACACCGCGCGCGTCGCGGGCAACGGGCCGGCGGTCCGAATCAACTCCTTGAGGCTGGCTCCTTCGACGAGGCGCATGTCGATGTAGAGCACACCGTCGATATCGCCGAAGTCGTGAACCGGGATGACGTGGGGTTCCTGTAGGCGCGCGGCGACGCGCGATTCACGCCGGAAGCGTTCCTGAAAGTTGGGATCGGCCGCCATATCCGGACGGAGCAGCTTGATGGCCACGGTCCGTTCCTTTGCGGTGTCCCACGCGCGGTACACCTCGCCCATGCCGCCGACACCGATCAGAGACTTCAGCTCATACGGCCCGAATCGCGTGCCCAGACGGGAACCGCCCTTCGGGGAGCTCACATGCCATCCTTTCTCTTTCCGACACCCGCAGCAACCCGTGGTGTTCCCGCAACGCCGTCTTACGTAACCCGCTCCCCGCAGCGGGTGGCCCGGCGACTCCGATATCGCAGCAGCACAGGCGATTTCCTCAGTGCGCCAGGCTACCGATTATTTCGTCGCGGTGAATGCGACGATCACAGCGTCGGCGACCTTCATCGAGCCCATCAGCATCGAGTACGGCTTCAGGCCGAAGTCAGAGTGCCGCACGGTGGTTTCGCATGACATACGCCACATATCGTCGGCTTCCTGCACGGTCACGTCGACGACCTGGTCGCGCGTCTTGCCGTTGATCTGGAGCGTTCCGGTGAGACGGTATCCGTCCCCCGTCTTCTCGATGTCGCTGGTTTCGTACTCGATGCGCGGAAACCGCTTCGCATTCAGCACTTTCAGGGCGTTGGACCGCGCGAGTGCCTTCTCCGGCCCGGTCAGCGGCGTGACGCCGCCCTCACCGCTGAGCACCTCGAGCGAGTCCACGTCGACCGCGAGCGTCACTTCGGATGGTTCGCCGTCGGACCACGCGACCGTGGCATGCCAGGTGTTCACGGCGATAGTCAGGCGGTGACCCATCTTTGCCGCCCGGCCCTCGACACCCGTGCGGACCCCGAGCCGCCCGTCGTGATGATCCATCGTCCAGGTCCGCGTCATGAATCCATTCTCCGGGTGACGCTGAGAACCGGGGCCCGGCATCGGGCAGGTAGTGACTATTGGACCCCTGACGGTGGTCTTTGGTCCCTGGACCCCACTGTTGGCAAACGCGAGGCTGGTAGTGAGCGGAAGGGCTGATGAGCGATGAACCCCAACTGCCCGGAGTGCGGCGAGGGCTTTGACGAGAGAGACGCGCATTGGGTCACCAACGCCGAGGGCGGGGTGATGTACCGCTTGCCCGTGCGAACACATGACGGTCGGAACCTGGACGAACGGCGTCGTCTCCTATGGGCCCGAACACGTCTGGGAGCGCCCGGTCGATCCCGTGCACCACCACCGCTACTTCCATGACCACCACCGCGGCTTCATCGACGAACTCGACAAGATCCTGGAAGAGAAGCTGCACGAGGAGTAGCGCACCGTTTTGCCCGGCTTGACACGGGTACCTGCCGACAATGGAGTCAGCCCACTTCACCGAAATCACCGTGTCCGTCGACGGCACCGAGCACTCCGTGCACGTCGACAACCGCGTCACCCTGCTCGACCTGCTCCGCGAACACCTCGGCGTCACCGCACCCAAGAAGGGCTGCGACCACGGCCAGTGCGGGTCGTGCACGGTTCTGCTCGACGGCCGCCGGGCCACCACCTGCCTGGCCTTCGCCGTGGCTCACGACGGCGCCGAGATCGTCACCGCCTCCGGCCTCGGCGACGGCGACACGCTGCATCCCGTCGCCCGGGCGTTCCTCGACCACGACGGCTTCCAGTGCGGCTACTGCACACCAGGCCAGATCTGTTCGGCAGTCGGCATGCTCGACGAGGTCAAGTCCGGCGCGCCCAGCCACGTCACCGACGATCTCGAAAAGCCACCCGAACTCTCCGACGACGAGATTCGCGAGCGCATGAGCGGCAACCTCTGCCGTTGCGCCGCCTATCCGAACATCGTCGCCGCCATCAGCGAGGCCGCCCGATGATCCCGTTCGACTACCACCGTGCCACCAGCGTCGCCGACGCCGTCACCGCCGTCGCCGAACGTCCCGACGCCGTGTTCCTCGCCGGCGGCACCAACCTCGTCGACCACATGAAGCTCGGCATCCTCGAGCCCTCCCTCGTCGTCGACGTCGGCCACCTGCCGCTCACCGATATCGAGCAGCTGCCGGACGGCGCCCTGCGCGTCGGCGCCGACGTCCGCAACAGCGACCTCGCCGCCCACCCCGTGGTTCGCAGCCGCTACCCGGTGCTCGCGCGGGCGTTGCTGTCGGCGGCCTCCGGCCAGCTGCGCAACCTCGCGACGACCGCGGGAAACCTGTTGCAGCGCACCCGATGCGTGTACTTCCAGGACGTCACCACACCGTGCAACAAGCGCACGCCGGGCGAGGGATGCTCCGCGATCGGCGGCTACGTGCGCTACCACGCGATCCTCGGCGCCTCCGAACACTGTGTGGCCGTGCACCCTTCGGACATGGCCGTCGCGATGGCCGCGCTCGACGCGCAGGTCGTGTTCGTGGACGCCGAGGGCGAACACCGCCTACCGCTGACGGAGTTTCACCGCCTGCCCGGCGACCGCCCCGACCGCGACACCGAGTTGCCGCCCGGCGCGCTGATCACCGCGGTCGAGATCCCTGCGCCGCCGGACGGAGCCCGGTCGACGTACCGGAAGGTGCGCGACCGCGCCTCCTATGCCTTCGCGTTGACGTCGGTGGCCGCTGAACTCATCGTCGACGACGGCACCGTCACGAGCGCGCGCATCGCGCTCGGCGGCGTCGCCCACAAACCGTGGCGTGCCCGCCGTGCCGAAGAAGTCCTCACAGGTGCGCCGGCCACCGAAGACACGTTCCGGCGGGCCGCAGACGCCGAACTCGTGGATGCGCAACCGTTGCCGGGCAACGAGTTCAAGGTCGAACTCACCCGCCGCACCATCATCGCCACCCTGACCGAACTGAGCGAGCAACGATGACCACCCTTGAACCCCGCGCTATCGGCACACGTGTCACCCGTCTCGACGGGCCCGCCAAGGTCACCGGCACCGCGGACTATGCCTACGAGTACGCGGTCGAGAACGCCGCCTACCTTCATCCGGTTCAGGCCACCATCGCCAACGGCCGCATCACGACCATGGACACCTCCGCCGCCGAAGCGGTCGACGGAGTTCTGGCGATACTCACCGTGTTCGACAAGTCTCAGTTGGCTGACACCTCCAACGGTGACCTCACGATTCTGCAGGGCCCGCAGGTGAATTATCGCGGTCAGTTAATCGGTGCAGTGGTGGCCGAGAACGCCGAGACCGCCCGTCATGCAGCAGGTCTGGTGCAGGTCGAATACGACGCTTCCCCGCACGACGTCGAACTGCGCGCCGACCATCCGAAGCTGTATGCGCCCGAGCAGGTCAACGCGGGCTATCCGACCGACACCGCCGAGGGCGACGCCGAAGCCGCGCTGCGTGACGCGCCGGTCGTCGTCGACCAGATCTACTCGACACCGCACGAGCACAACAATCCGATGGAGCCGCACGCGTGTATCGCGCTGTGGGACAACGACACGTTGACGCTGTGGGATTCCACGCAGGGCGTCCACGTGGTCCGCAAGGAGATGGCGACGACGTTCGGCCTCGACCCCGAGCAGGTGCGCGTCATCGCGAACAATGTGGGCGGTGGGTTCGGTTCCAAGGGTGCGCCGCACTCACACAACGTGCTCGCAGTGATGGCGGCGCAGCGGGTTCCGGGGCGGCCGGTGAAGTTCGCCGTCACCCGGCAGCAGATGTTCGACTTCGTCGGATATCGCACGCCGACCATTCATCACCTGCGTCTCGGCGCCGAGCGTGACGGGACGTTGACATCGGTGAGGCACGACGTGATCGCCCAGACCGCCACGGTCAAGGAGTTCGCCGAGCAGGCCGCGGTGCCCACGCGCATGATGTACGCGGGCGCGAATCGCAAGACGTCACACCGGTTGGCGGCGCTCGACGTGCCCGTCCCGTTCTGGATGCGCGCCCCCGGCGAGTGTCCGGGCATGTTCGCGCTCGAGGTCGCGATGGACGAGCTGGCCGTCGCGTGCGATCTCGACCCGATCGAGTTGCGCATCCGCAACGAACCCGACGTCGATCCTGAGACCGGTAACCCATGGTCGGACCGGCGACTAGTCGAGTGCCTGCAGACGGGAGCCGAGCAATTTGGTTGGGCGTCGCGTGACCCGGAGCCGGGAAGCCGTTGCGAGGGTGAGTGGTTGCTCGGTACGGGTGTGGCGTCGGCGGTGTATCCCGCGATGGTCCAGCCGGGCAACAGCGCCCGCATCGAATGTGTCGCGCCGGGGCGCTACGCGGTCGCGATCGGCGCCGTCGACATCGGCACCGGCACGTGGACGGCGTTGAGCCAGATCGCCGCCGATGCGCTCGGATGCGAGCTCTCGGCGATCGACTTGCAGATCGGAGACACCGACCTCCCGGCCGCGTCGGTGGAGGGCGGTTCGTCGGGTATCAGCTCGTGGGGCCGTGCGATCGTCGCTGCGGCACAACAGTTCCGGCACGACCACGGTGACCATCCCGAGGTCGGAGTGAGCACCACCGCCGAGGCGCCGGAGAACGAGGAGGCGCCGAACTTCGGAATGTATTCGTTCGGTGCGCATTTCGTAGAGGCGCGGGTCAGCCGGCATACGGGCGAGATCCGGGTGTCGCGGATGCTGGGGGTGTTCTCGATCGGCCGGGCGATCAACCCGGCGACACTGCGCTCGCAGTTGATCGGCGGCATGACGATGGGGCTGTCGATGGCGCTGCACGAGGAGAGCGTGCGCGATCCCCGCTTCGGCCACATCGTCACCCGGGATCTGGCGACGTACCACATCAGCTCGCACGCCGACGTCCCCGCGATCGAGGCGATGTGGCTCGACGACGTGGACAAGCACGCCAATCCGATGGGCTCGCGCGGTGCGGGTGAGATCGGCATCGTCGGTTCTGCCGCGGCGGTCGTCAACGCCGTCTATCACGCCACGGGCATCCGGGTGCGGGACCTCCCCGTGATGTGCGACGCGCTGCTGGGCTAAGGCCGTAACACGAGGCTGCCGACGGTTTGTCGGCCGACGAGTGCGCGGTGCGCTTCGACGACGTCATCGAGGCGGTACTCGGTGACTTTCGGGCGGAGTCGGCCGTCGGCGGTGAATGCGAGAAGTTGTTCGAGGGCCTGGCTGAAGGCGTCCTGGCGACTGTGCCAGCCCATCAGGGAGTAACCGGTCACCGTGAGGTTCTGTGTCATCAAGGCCATCCCCGAGTACGTCGGCGGGGTTCCACTTGCGGCTCCGAACGTGACGATCCGGCCGAACGGCGCGATGCAGTCCAGGGTGTCTTGCGAGGTTTGACCACCGACGGAGTCGAGCACGAGGTCGACCCCATGCCCGTCGGTCAACTCGAGCACGGTCTTGGCCCATCCGGCTTCGGAGTAGTCCACGGCGAAGTCAGCGCCGTACGACCGAATGTGGTTGAGTTTCTGCGGAGTTCCCGCCGTGCCGATGACGACGCCAGCGCCGAGCAGTCGGGCGAGTTGGATCGCGAGGGTTCCGACACCTCCCGCGGCGGCGTGCACCAGCACGGTGTCGCCGAACGTGATTCTCCCGGCGTCGCGCAATGTCTGGTAGGCGGTCGCTCCGTGGACCCAGAGGATGGCCGCATCACGGCTGTCCACCGAATCAGGCAGCGGCACAACCGAACCAGTCTGCGCAATGGCGAACTCGGCGTAGCCGTGCTCAACCATCGCCGCCACCCGTGACCCGACGGCAGGTCCACCCGAGCCGGAGCTGCGAACCGTCCCCGCGACCTCCTGCCCCATCCCCGCAGGCAAGTCGAAGGTGCCGAACACCCCCTGGCGCTTCATCACGTCGCCGTAGGTGATGCCGGCTGCCTCCACCTCGATCAGCACCTCATTCGGTCCGGGCACCGGCACCGCGCTGTCACCGACATGCAGCACTTCTGGTCCACCGAACTCGGCCATCCAGGCGGCTTTCATCGTCACTCCTAAACAGGTTGGGCGAGAACGCGGTCGACGTTCTCGATCACCGACGTCGGATCGCGCTGGTCACTGCGGTAAGCGATGTAACCGTCAGGCCGGATGAGAACGTAGCCGCCGTCGGGCAGGTCGTAGGTGGTGGCGACGGCGGGCTCGTCGACTCGTACTGCGCTTATCCGGTCGGGCAATTCGGAAGCGGGCGGCGTGGCGTCGCCGATGGTCAGCAGGGTGTGCCTCGTCGGGTCCAGCAGGTCGAAGAGCCGGGTGGAGGCGCCATCCTGTCCGGCGAGCGTCACGTCGGGTGCACGGTCGCCGACGGCGACCCGCCCCTGCGGCGCACTACCCGAATCATCGTGGTAGGACACGTCGATCTGTGAGATCGCGCGCAACAGGGTGCGCTGGACCGGTCGTCGCGCCAGGATGTGCGGAGCGATGGTGCGGCGCATCTTCGTGCTCACGGGGTTGCGCAGCAGGGTCATCCTTGTGATGCGCCGGGTTCCTTTGACGAGTCGTCGGGCAACCGGCGCCCGCTCGGCGGCGTAGGTGTCCAGCAGCGCTCGGTCCGCCTCACCCCGCACGACTGCCGCGAGTTTCCAACCGAGGTTGAAGGCGTCCTGGATGCCGGTGTTCATGCCCTGCGCACCGACCACGGAGTGGATATGGGCGGCGTCGCCGATGAGGAAAGCCCTTCCGGCCGAGTGTGATTCGACTCTGCGCTGGTTGATCCGGAATCGGCCGGCCTGCCTGACTTCGGTGATCCTGGCACCCGGGGGCGCGCAGACGTCGACGGCACGCTGCAATTCGGCCTGCGTGACGTCGCCGGCGGGCGCGGGTTGCTCGTACTGTGCGACCGCGATGCGATGCCAGCCGTGCAGCATCGGAAAGTAGGCCACGAACCTGCCCCGATTCAAGAACGCGAAGAACTCGGCGCCGGGGAGGTCCCAGTCCATTCGGAGATCGGCGACAGCGAAGTTCTCCTCGAACGCCGAGCCCAGGAACCGCAGCCCGAGCTGCCGGCGGACGCTGCTGTGCGCCCCGTCCGCGCCGACGATCCAGCTCGCCCGCACCGTTTCGCTGCTGCCGTCGGGGCCGCGCACGTCGACGCGTACGTGGTCGGCGTGCTGAGTAAGTTCCACCATCTCGACCTGATGCTCGACGTGGGTGCCGAGTGCGGCGAGGTTCGCGGTGAGGACCTCTTGCACTTCGTTCTGCGGGATCATCAGCAGGAATGGGTAGGGCGATGCCAAACCGGCGAAGTCGGCTCGCAGGATCTGCCGGTTCTCGCTGAACACATTGAAGACTCGCGCTTTGAGTCCGCGCGCGAGCAGCTGTTCGGTGATGCCCTGCCGATCGAAGAGTTCGAGGCTGCGAGCCTGCACGCCCAGTGCGCGCGTCTCGGTGTTGGGTCCGGCCGCGGCGTCGATGATGCGGGTGCGGATACCGCGGCGGGCCAGTTCGTTGGCCATCGTCAGACCGGTGGGTCCCGCGCCGACAATCAGCACATCGGTGTGGTCGAAGTTCATGAACTCTCCTCTGCGGGAATCTTGGCGGCCAGGAGTCGCTCGAACATCTCGACGAGCTTGCGCCGGTGCGCGACCTGATCCAGGCCGGTGAGCGGGGCGTACGCCTCATGCAGTCCTTGCAGGGCACCGAGCAGGACGACGGCGGTGAAATGTGGGTCACTGACGGTGAATTCGCCCTGCTGCACGCCTTCTTCGATCAGTGCGGTCACGGCGGGCAGCACGTCGGCGGCGACCTGCGCGGTCACGCGGTGGTGCATATCGGTGAACGCCCGCGAGTACAGGTCGGCAATCAATCCCGAGGTGGCGGCATCGGTCAGTTCCCGGTAGCTGAAGTGAAAGTCCATCAGGCGAGCAGTCGGTGACCGCGAGTGGTCCGTCAGCGCCGCGATCCACGTATCCGCGATCTGCTGCGAGGCCGCCAGCACGCAGGCTTCGAACACTTCATCCTTGGACCGAAAGTGGTGGTAAAAGCAGCCTTTCGCGACGCCGAGCTCACCGATGATCGCTGCGACGGTGGTCTTCTCGTACCCGTTCTCCGTGAACAGCTTGAGCGCGGCACCGACGATCTCGCTCTTGCGCACTTCCGGTTGCTTTATCTCCCGCACCTGTCTTACGCTACAGACCGACGGTCGGTCTGTCTAGGAGGTGCCATGCGAAACGTTCTCCAGACCCAGCATCGGGTCGACCTGAGCGCCGGAGTCATCGAATACTCGGACACCGGCGGCGACGGCCCCGTCGTCGTGCTGTTGCACGGGGTCAACATGGATAGCTCTCTGTGGGACAACGTCGTTGCGCGGCTGGCGCCCGAGCATCGCTGCATCTCTCCCACCCTGCCCCTGGGCAGCCACCGACGTCCGATGAGACGTGGGGAGCTGGTGACCCATGAGGGCGTCGCGGCGTTGGTCGGCGAGTTCATCGAACGGTTGGATTTGCACGACGTCACGCTGGTGCTCAACGACTGGGGAGGTGCACAGTTCCTCGTCGCCGAGGGAGCCCAGCGGATCGCCGCGCTGGTTCTGGTTGCGTGCGAGGCCTTCGACAACTTCCCGCCGGGGCTACCGGGCAAGGCCGTCGCCTCCAGCGCGAAAATCCCCGGCGCGCTTTGGCTGACGATGCAGCTGCAGCGGTTCGACTGGTTCCGCCGCGCCCCTGGCGGCTGGGGCTGGATGGCCAAGCACCCGATACCGAAAGACGTGATGGATCAATGGTTCCGTCCCGCGTTAACCGATAGCGCAGTGCGCCGCGACCTGCGCACCTTCGCGGGCTCGACGCCGAGCCGGGCGCGACTGGCCGAGCTGACGGAACAGCTTCGAACCTTCGACCGGCCCGTACTCGTGGTGTGGGCACCCGAGGACAAGGTGATGCCCGCTGAGCACGGCCCGCGTCTCGCATCGCTGTTCCCGCATGGCCGCCTGGTCGAGATCGGCGACAGCTACACGCTGATACCGCTGGATCAGCCCGCCCGCCTCGCCGACGAACTGCGCGAGTTCGTCGCCGCGGATGTGCTCAGATCGGGGGGTACGGGAGGCTGAACTGGTCGGCCAGCAGGCTTTGGACGATGATCATCGCCGCCTTCGAGCCGGCGGCGATCGCGCCCGCCACATAGGGCTGTTCGCTGCAGAGGTCGCCCGCGGCGAACACGCCGCTGGCCTCAGTGCGGTGGATCGGGTCGATGCTGATGGTGTCGGCGGCCAGCGGGCCCGGTGTGCACGCGGCGCCGAGCTGCTCGGCGAGCGGTGAGCGTTGTTTGAGCGGCGCCTCGACGAGTAGACCGTCGCGAGCGAGCCGGTCTCCGTCGGCGAAGGCGATCGCGCTCAGTTGTCCGTCCTCGCTGAGCAATTCGACGACCCGACGGTCCTCGATGGTCACGTCGGCGGCCTTCAGCACCTGCTTGTCCTCGGGTGACAGGTCGGTGCGCCCGTCGGTCAGCAGCACGACGTCGTCGCTCCAGCCGCGAAGCATCAGCGCCGAGTGCATCGCCTCCTCGCCGGCGGCCATGGTGGCCAGCCGCTTGTCGCGCATCTCCCAACCGTGACAGAACGGACACTGGAAGACCGAGGTGCCCCACAGCTCGGCCAGCCCGGGCAGGTCCGGCGGGTTGTACTGCATGCCGGTTGCCAGCAGGACCCGCTTCGTGAGAATCGGATCGCCATCGTCGGGTTCGAGAATGAAGCCGTTGTCGACCGGGCGGCCGCTGAGAATCTGGCCGTGCCGGTACTCGACGCTGGGGTAGGCCGACAGCTCGCGGCGGCCTTCCGCGTACAACTCTGCGGGTGGGCGCTGGTCGTAGCCGAGAAGGCCACCGATCACGTTCGAGACGCGGTTGCTCTGTTCATCGGCGTCGATGACGACCGTGCGTCGTCTCGCGCGCCCCAAGACGAGGGCGGCGCTCAACCCGGCGGCCCCTCCCCCGACGACAGCACATTCCCAATCCATGGCCTCATCGTTCCCGAGGTGGCCGTCGCGAAACCTCCCGGCCGATGTGCCGAGGTCAGCGGCGTCTTGGCAAGGCTCAGTGAGCGCGACTCGCAGAGGGACCCAGCAAACTCGTTCATAGGGAAACCCCTGATTCCCCGGGCCCCGATTTTTCGTAGCGTTTGTGTTGCGGTCAGTGGTCGTGGGGTTGCAGCGCCGTCGGGGGATGATCGGTGCCCACATGTTGAAGACCGTGGACAACTGAGGGAGGCATTGTGTGCCGAGGAGAACTACCGACAACGGCTTTGCGCTGCTGCGCACGGCGCATTAAGAATTCTGATGCGCAGGGATTTTCGCAATGAGCGCGGGCTGGTTCCCGGATCCCAGCGGGCAGCCGGGGCAGCGCTACTACGACGGTCAGCGGTGGACGCAGCACTTCGCGCCGACGCCACCGCCGACCGTCACCGCCCCGACAGCGGTGGCTGTGGCGGTGTCGTCCGGCGGAGGAACGAACCACGCGCTGCACCTCGTTCTGACGCTTCTCTCCTGCGGGCTCTGGCTGCCGTTCTGGATTCTGTTCGCGATCTTCGGCGGATCGTCTGGATCAGCAATCGCGGTCGGCGGGGGTCCCGGCGGTGTGAACGTCAATACGCGATCCCGGACGCCACTGATCGTCGCGGGCGTGATTCTCGGACTCGTCGTGCTCGGCATCCTTGCCGAGAACCCATGGTTGCTCCTCATATTGGTCCCCATGGTCGGTGCCGGCGGATTCCTGTTCTGGCGGCACAAGTCTGCCGAGGCTCGAAAAGCTCAAGAGCTACGCGAGCAGTACCGCCGTGACGTTCTCGCCGCTCGAGCCGACTACGAGAGCAAGCTCTACGCCGAGGGCGATCCGGCGGGCATCTACGGGCGGTATCCGCCACCGCCTGTGACGCGGTTCAACGGTGAGCGGCCTACGGTCGTGAGTCAGCGGGGTATCGACGGATAGGGCTGCTCGTCGCGGTCGGGTGCGAGCGGGACGGTCGCTAGCCCGACGAGGAACGCGGTCAGGTGGCCGACTTCGGTGAACGTGGGCCGGGCGGCGGCGTTACCGGCCAGCGCCAGCGCGGCGGCGGCCTGGGCACCGGAGCGCCACGGCTTGCGGGTGTAGCCCGACAGAGCCCCGGCCACCCCGAGGACGAAGTAGCTCACGCCGACGTCGCGGGCGTTCTCCGCTCGCTGCGGCGCTCGGCCCTTCCGGATGAGGAACCGCAGGTAGCTCTGGCCGACGAGGGTGGCGACGACGTGCGCGCCGATCCCGACGAGAAGCCAACGCCACCAACCCAACCGGCGCTCCGCGGGGGCGACGACGCCGACGAACACCGGGACGTAGGGCCACCACCTGTGGTCGTCGAGCCAGAACAAGCTGGTGGTGAGGACGCGATGGGGTTCGCTGCGCAGCCGGCGCAGGTTCGTGGAATTTCTCCGCTGGATCCGTCGCGACCCCCGATGTCCGGCCGAGCGCTGCACCCGAGTCGTGATGAGCAAGACGAGCAGCCACGCGAAGCTGAACGGGGCGCCGGCGACGGCGCGGAGGAGCCGCACCCGCTGAGATTAGCGCGATTAGCCAGGCAGGCTTGCGGGTAGGTGAGCGTCGTTAGGAGCCGGTGATGACGACTGCAGACTCGGAAATCGACCTCGACGCGCTGTCGACCGACGACCACGGATACACCGTCAACGACGAGGACGAAGATGACCCGGTACTGCTCGATCGCGACGGTAAGCCGATCGAGACGTGGCGCGAACGGTATCCCTATGACGAGCGGATGAGTCGCGACGAATACGAGCGGATAAAGCGGCAGCTGCAGATCGAACTGTTGAAGTTGCAGAAGTGGAGCAAGCGCACCGGCGCGCGCCACGTCATCGTGTTCGAGGGCCGGGACGCGGCGGGTAAGGGCGGCTCGATCCAGCGGTTCATGGAGCACCTCAACCCGCGCGGCGCCCGGGTTGTGGCGTTGGAGAAGCCGACCGAAGAAGAGAAGTCGCAGTGGTACTTCCAGCGATACGTCAGGCATCTGCCGACCGCCGGGGAGATGGTGCTGTTCGACCGCTCCTGGTACAACCGTGCCGGTGTGGAGAGGGTGATGGGCTTCTGTACGCCGAAACAGCATGCCGAGTTCATGCGGCAGGCACCGGCGTTCGAGGAGATGCTGGTGAACTCGGGGCTGCACCTCACCAAGTTCTGGTTCTCCGTCTCGCCGGCCGAACAGCGGACGCGGTTCGCGATCCGGCTGGTCGATCCGCTGCGGCAGTGGAAGTTCTCGTCGATGGACATGGAAGCGGTCAACCGATGGGAGCAGTACACCAGGGCCAAGGAGGAGATGTTCGTCGCGACCGACACCGATTACGCACCGTGGATCGTCGTGAAGAGCAACGACAAGAAGCGCGGACGGATCAACGCGATGCGATACCTGCTGTCGCGCTTCGACTACGACGACAAGGACGACGAGGTGGTCGGCGAGCCGGACCCGTTGATCGTCGGTCGGGCGCTGGAGGACTGAGGGTCAATCGGGCTCGACGACAGCGGTTTTCGCTGTTCACGAGCCATCTCAGCACGGTGAGTGGCGGACGGCGACTTTTTGTCGGTGGGGGGTGTCATGATGCGGTTATGACGTTGACCGCACCCGGGCAGGCCCAGGAGTTGTCGCCCGATGAGCGGCTGGGCGCGCAGTTCGCTGCGCTGGAGGAGTTGGCCGGTCAACGCAACGCCATCGATGGGCGCATCGTGGACATCGTCGCCCAGATCGAGCGGGAGGGGGCGTGGGGGGCTACCGGTGCGCGCTCGGTCAAAGCGTTGGTGGCCTGGAAGCTGGGCCTGTCCGATACCACCGCCAAAACGATCACCGCCATCGCGCATCGCATCCAGGAGTTTCCCCGCTGCACCGAACAGCTACGCCAGGGACAGTTGTCGGCCGATCAGGTCGGGGTGATCGCCCAACACGCCGGACCGGGATCTGATGAGCACTATGCGCAGCTGGCCTCGGTGGCCACCGTCAGCCAACTGCGCTTTGCAGCCAAACTCGAACCCCGCCCTGAGCCCGAACGCCCCGCACCTTCCCCCGAACCGTCGCTGACCAAAACCGTCGGCGAGCAGTCCACCACCTACCGCATCACCCTGCCCACCCTGGAGGCGGCCAAGTTCGATGCCGCCCTGCAGTCACACCGCGACGCGCTGATCAACGAGCACATCAGCGATCACGGCCCCGACACAGACGGCGACACGCACGAACGCCGCGAGCGACTCGGCGACCTGCGCCGCCAACCGCCGTTCCCCAGCCTAGGTGATGCGTTCATGCGCCTGGTGGACGCCGGCTGGGACACCGAGGTGGCCCGGCGCCCCCACGGCCAAGACACCACCGTGATCGTTCACTTCGATGTCGACAAGGCTGCCGCCTGGCCGCATCTGGGCCCGGTGCTCTCGGAGGCCGATCGGCGACTGTTGTTGTGCGATACCGGCTGCGAGATCTGGCTCGAGCGCCACGGTCAACTCATCGGGGCCGGGCGAGCGACGCGGGTGATCAGCCGGCGCCTGCGCCGAGCCCTCGAGCACCGCGACCGCACCTGCCGGGTGCCCGGCTGCGGAGCCACCCGCGGGCTGCACGCTCATCACCTCGTGCACTGGGAAGACGGCGGGCCCACCGAACTGGACAACCTGGTCCTGGTCTGCCCCTACCATCACCGGCTGCACCACAGTGGCGAGATCACCATCACCGGACCCGCCCACCAACTACGCGTCACCACCCGCGAGGGCGAACCACTTGACCCCGGATCGCTGGCGCGTACACCCACCCAACCCC
>NZ_NKCN01000039.1 GCF_002245535.1 Mycobacterium lehmannii
AGATGTGTATAAGAGGACGGGGCGGTGGCGGCTGCGCCGGGGTGCTGGTGCTGACCTGTTGCGGCGGCGGTGTGGTCGACGACGGGTCGAGCGCCAACGCGAGGCCGGCGACGACGAACGCGACGAACCCCGCGGCCGCGAGCAGCAGCTTGCGCTCGCGGCTCATCGGCCGTCGCCGCGGTGCCGGAGCGACGAAGTAGTTGGCGGAGGGCGCCAGCGGTTCGGCGAGGATCTTCGTGGCGGGTCGTGGCGCCGCTGCGGGTGCCGGTCCGATCGAAGGCGCGCCCATCAGAGCGGCGCGCATGTGCTCGGCGCTGCCGAACCGCTGGCTCACGTCTCGGGCCATCGCCCGGTCGATCGTCGCGGCCAGCGCCGGGTCGATGTCGGGACGCACTGCGCTGATCGGAGGCGGCGGCGCATCGAGGATGGCGTGCAGCAGGGCGGCGGGATTCTCCTGCGGGAACGGCCGCCGCCCGGTCAACGCCTCATAGCCCATCACGCCAACGGCGTAGAGATCGTCGGCGACCGAGGCCGGTGCGCCGCCGACCCGCTCCGGGCTCATGTAGGCCATCGTGCCGACGATCTGGCCGGTCGCGGTGAGCGCGGAGCCCGCCGTCTTGGCGATGCCGAAGTCGGCGACCTTCATCGCACCGCTGTTCGGCGCGATCAGCACGTTGCCGGGCTTGATGTCACGGTGGACGATGCCCGCCGCATGCGCGCAGCCCAGCGCGCCGAGCACGTCGTGCAGCATCGAGCGGACACGCGGTGGCGGCATCGGCCCCGTCTCGATCTCGTCCTGCAGCGTCCGTCCCGGCAGGCGCTCCATGACGATGAACGGGCTGCCGTCATGCTCGCCGCTGTCGTGCACCGACACGATGTTGGGGTGGTTCAGCCCTGCGGCCGCGCGGGCCTCCTCCTCGAACCGTCGCCGCATATCGGTGTCGGTGGTGAACGCCGGATAGAGCAGCTTGATCGCCACGGGCCGGTGCAGCCGGGTGTCCCAGCCGTCGTGAACCTCCGCCATCCCGCCGCGACCGAGTACACCTCGTAGTTCGTAGCGGTCCGCAAGTAGGTCGCGGCCGTCCATGCGGATAAGGTAGCCGCACCCCCTTGAGCGCAAACGCTCGCCGTTTGTCCTGCACAGGGGCGCTCCGCTAAACTAGAACACGTTTCAGTTCCGATCAGAGGGGGTGCGGTGGCCACCGGAGACGCCGAGCCGTCGCAGCTCACAAAATGGGACCCGGGCCTGACCGAGCGCTTCTTCGCCGTCACCCGCCCGCTCCTCAAGCGCTACTTCCGCTCCGAGGTGCGCGGACTCGAGAACATCCCCGCGGGCGGTGCGCTGTTGGTGTCCAACCACTCCGGCGGCATGCTGCCGATGGACGTGCCGATTCTGGCGGCGGACTTCTACGAGCATCACGGCTACGACCGGCCGATCTACACGCTCAGCCACGACATGCTGATGGTCGGACCGACCGGTGAGTTCTTCCGCAAGATCGGCTACATCAGCGCCAACCACGAGAATGCCGACCGGGCACTGCGCTCCGGCGGCCTGGTCGTGGTGTTCCCCGGCGGTGACTACGACGTGTACCGGCCCACGTTTTCGGAGAACGTCATCGACTTCGGCGGGCGAACCGGCTACATCAAGGCCGCCCTCAACGCGGGTGTCCCGATCGTCCCGACCGTCGGCATCGGCGGCCAGGAGACCCAGATCTTCCTGTCGCGCGGCACCTGGTTGGCTGAGCGTCTCGGCCCGATCGCGCGCCTGGCGCGCACCAAGATCCTGCCGGTCTCATTCGGCTTCCCGTTCGGCCTGTCACTGGTGGTGCCGCCCAACATCCCGCTGCCGTCCAAGATCGTCATGCAGGTGTTGCCGCCGATCGACATCGTCGCCGAGTTCGGCGAGGACCCCGACATCGACGAGGTCGACGCCCACGTCCGCCGGGTGATGCAGCGGGCCCTCGACGAGCTGGCCACCGAGCGCCGGCTCCCGATCCTCGGCTGAAACTTGTTTTGGACAGCCGTCTGGGGGATATGACGGACCTCGATGACTAGACGCCGTTTTCCGCTGCTGCGCGCGGCGGCCGAACTCGCCAATGCCGCCAACGGTGTGCAGCCGCTCGGGCGCGAGGGCTACATCACGCTGCCGGTGTTCGCATTCGGCTGGCCGACCACCGAGGCCGCGCCGCTGTACCTGACCGGTTCGGTGCTGGACGCCATACGGCGCGGCCTGCGTGGGGATTTCCGTGGTGCGCGGGGCCGTATCGCGTTGGGGCTCACCGCGATCGCGTGGGCGTTGCTCAGCCTGATCATGTACCGCAACGTGACGTCGAAGCGGTATTTCGAGGAACCGCTGCGTGAGGCACTCGGCGACGACTACGAGCAGGTGGCCTCGATGTCGCAGCCCGGCAGGCGGCGTCGGCTCGCAAACGTCGGCGTCCCCCCGAACGAACTGCTGCGCCGCCGCTACGTCGAGCGGGCCAACACCGTCCAGTACGGCCCGCACGGCCGGGTCAACCGCGCCGACATCTGGCGGCGTGCCGACCTGCCGCGCGACGGCAAGGCGCCGGTGCTGCTGCAGGTGCCGGGGGGCGCGTGGGCGATCGGCATGCGCAGGCCGCAGGCCTATCCCTTGCTCAGCTATATGGCCGAGCGGGGCTGGGTGTGTGTGTCGATCGACTACCGCGTCAGCCCGCGGCACACCTGGCCCGCGCACATCATCGACGTCAAACGGGCCCTGGCCTGGATCAAGGAGAACATCGCCGACTACGGCGGGGACCCCGACTTCGTCGCGATCACCGGTGGTTCGGCGGGCGGGCACCTGTCCTCGCTGACCGCGCTGACGCCGGATGATCCGCAGTGGCAGCCGGGCTTCGAGGATGCCGACACGTCGGTGGCGGCCGCGGTCCCGATCTACGGACGCTACGACTGGGTGTCGGCACGAGGCTCCGGCCGCAAGGAGTTCATCGGTTTCCTGCAGAAGTTCGTCGTGAAGAAGCCCATCAGCGAGCACAAGCAGACCTACGTCGACGCTTCGGCGATCAAGCGTGTACGGCCCGACGCCCCACCGTTTTTCGTGCTTCACGGGCAGGACGACTCGATCATCCCGGTGCAGGAGGGACGCGATTTCGTCGAGGCGCTGCGCAAGGTGTCGACGTCCACCGTCGCCTACGCCGAAATCCCGCATGCCCAGCATGCATTCGACTTCTACGGGTCACCGCGGGCGCACTACACGGCGCAGGCCGTCGAACGTTTCCTGTCCTGGGTGCACGCGCAGCGCCATGCGCCGAGCGATGAGTTGCCGCAGGCTGAATCTGCGGGCGCGTAGCGCCTGAGCGGAAGCCGTCCTACTGCGCCATGGCGGACTCGATCACCGTCAGTTCACTCGAAAGCCCTGCGGCCCTGCGGATCTCGATGAATGCGGCGATCATGGCATCGGTCAGCTCGTGCGGGTCGTCGAGTGTCGCGCCGTCGGACAGCACCGAGATGTTGAGCTGGTCGACGTAGCTCCACACCGTGATGTTCAACCCGCTGCCGGTGGTCAGCGGTCCGACGGAGTAGATCTCGGTGACCAGCGCGCCGCCCACGCGACCGGGTTTCCGCGGACCGGGCACGTTGGAGATCGGCAGGTTCAACACCTTGTTCTGGCCGTCCTTTTCGGCCAGCCAGGAAAACAGCCGCTCGGCAGGGCGCGGCGGGAAGTACGCCGACCACCGGCTCACCAGCTCCGGGCCCATCAGGTGATGCGTTTCCTTGGCCTCCACCGCGGCATCGTGCACCGCCTGGACCCGCTGCAGCGGATCCTCGAGCTGGATGGGGACCGTCATCATCACACCGGTGAAGTAGTTGCCGGAGATTCGATCGGGAGAAAAGTCGAAACTGACTGGGACGGAAGCCAACAGCGCGTGGTCGGCCTGCCCGTCGTACTTCAGCGAGAGCTCCCGCAACGCGCCCGCCGAGATCGCGAGCACCATGTCGTTGATGGTGACGCCCAGATGCTTTGCGGTCTCCTTGACGTCGGCGAGCGCCAGGGTGGCGGTGGCGAACTTGCGTTGCGCGTCGACGCGGTGATTCATGAACGACGGCGGCGGCGTGAACGGCCGGGTGAGCTCCGGCGAGAGCTTCTTCGCGCTCTTGCGCACGCGTTGCAGACCCTGCGCGGTATAGCGCATGACGCCCGGTAGCCGACCGATCTGGCGCATGTGGTCGGCGAACGCGGTCCGCACCAACTCCGCCTTGCCCGGCGGCGGATCCGTTGCGTACGAGTCACGCTCGGCCTGCGGGCCTTGCTGCAGATCCATCCCGCGGGCCAAAAGATTCGCCGATGCGACCCCGTCGGCGAGGGCGTGGTGGATCTTGCCGAGAACCGCGATTCGTCCGTTGGCCAGACCCTCGATGAAATACATCTCCCACAGCGGCCTGCTGCGGTCCAGCGGCGTGCTGGCGATCTGGCCGATCGCTTCGTCGAGTTGCCTGCGACCGCCTGGGCTGTCCACCCGCCAGTGCCGCACGTGGTACTCGAGGTCGACTTCGCAGTTCTCCCGCCACATCGGGTGGTGGAACTTGAACGGGATGTCGACGAGCTCGTAGCGGAACGGGTCGAGTTTGTAGAGCCGCCCGTGGATGACGCGGCGGAACTCCTCGATGCCGAAGGGACGGTCACCCAACTCGGAAAGGTCGATCACCGCCAGCTTGAGCGTGTGCATGTGCACCGTCGGAGTTTCGCTGTACAGCAGGATCGCGTCCCAGCCGCTGAGCCTTCTCACGTCGCGACCCCTCCCTCCGGAGGAGCCTATATAACCTCTTTGGCCCCCACCAGCGTCCGGTTTCGGTGAATCTGGTTCAGAAACAATCCTATTGCCATCGCGGCTGAGCCGGTCCTGGCCCCGTCGGTCATGTCGAACGCGTGCCCGGCGCCGGGCAGTTCGACGTAACTGACCACCGACCGGGACACCGCGCGCAGCCGTTCGACGAACGAACGGGCCTGCGCCACCGGGATGACACTGTCGCCGGTGCCGTGGACGATCAGGAACGGCGGTGCCTCGGGATGCACCTGGGCGATCGGGGACGCCTTGCGGTAGACGTCCGGTCGCTTGGCGAGTTTGTGTCCCACGACGACGCGTTCGAGGAAGTCCACGAAGCGCACCCGCTCGGGGGTGGACTTGTCCTCCCAGTCGTAGCGACCGTAGATGCCCACCACCGCGTCCACCGACGTGTCGGACCCTTCCGGCAGCTCGGCCTGCAGCTCCGGATCGTTGGCGGTGAGTCCTGCCAGCGCTGAGAGGTGACCGCCCGCCGACGTGCCCGCGACCGCCACGAAGTCACGGTCGCCGCCGAACTTGTCGACATTGGCGCGGGCCCACGCGATGGCGGTCTTCACGTCGTGGATATGGGCCGGCCACCGGTGGTGCGGCGCCACCCGGTAGTCGATCGACAGGCACACCCAGCCCTTCTCGGCGAGGTGGGACATCAACGCGTACCCCTGCAGGATCCGGTTGCCGTGCACCCACGCCCCGCCCGGCACGAAGATCAGCACCGGCGCCGGCTCGGCGGGCAACTCCTTGGGCCGCCACACGTCGAGCAGTTGTGAAGACCGAGGCCCGTACTGCACCGAGGTGCGGTACACGCTGCGCCGATGCTCCCGCAGCTTCCACAACGGCGGCGCCGACTCCGGCGCAGGCCAGTCGACGGCGAGGTCCTTGGCGTTGACCACACCGCGCAGCGCGGCCTCGGTGACGGCGTTGGTGCTGTCGCGCTCGGACTGCCTTAACTCGGCATCGCCCGGGCTAAGCCACGATTTGACCGTCGAACCGAGAAAATCGGGCAGGTGACGGAAACCCCATACGCCCACCGCGGTCACAGTGCCCAACGGTTCCAGGTGCTTTCCGATGACGGGCAGCGAAGCCGCGGCCACGCTCGTCGCCAGCATGTAGTCCGACGGTCCGGCGTTCAGCAACCATCGCGCACGTGTCCAGAATGTCGGACCTGGGTACCGGGCATCCGGTCGCACCGTCATTGCGCGACTGTACCGCGACGCATGTTCGGCACAAGTCATCTTTTCGAAGTGTCTACCGCAGACATTTCGGGATCTCGGTCGCCTATACCGTGACCTGGGCAGATGGTCTAGCGTGACTTGCCGACGGTCAACTTCGAAGAGGACGTTTTGTGAGTAAGTCAGCGCTTGCCATCACCGAAGAGCACGTCGACCTCGCCGATGCGGTGTTCGGCCAGCTCAACCGGGTCAACAGCCGGGCGGCGGCCCGATCGACGCTGGAGGGCGGCTCGTCGCATCCCGCCGAGATCTGGTCGGCCGCGGCGGACCTGGGATGGACCGGCCTGGCCATTGCCGAGGAACACGGCGGGTCCGGCTTCGGGCTCGCGGAGTTGGCGGTCGTGCTCGAAGCCCAGGGACGCGAACTGTGCCCTGGCCCGTTCCTGCCCACTGTGGCCGCGGCTGTGGTGATCGCCCGGTGTGCCTCCGATTCGGCTCGTGCACAACTGCTTCCGGGTCTGGCCGACGGCAGCACAGTCGGTGCGCTCGCGGTCTCGGGCAATGTGACGGTCGGATCCGACCTGGTCGTGACCGGTGAGAGTCCCGCGGTCCTCGGCGCGCCGGACGCGCACCTGCTGGTCGTCGTCGCAGGTGAGGACGTCGTCGTCATCGATTCCGACGCCGAAGGCGTCACAATCACCCCGCTCGAATCGATGGACACCTCGCGCAGCCTCGGCTCGGTCGCGCTGAGCGGTGTGACGGTCACCGAGGAACGAGTGCTTCGCGGTGCGGCACGCAAGGCGCACACGGTCTTTCGCATCCTCGCGTCGGCCGAGGCGGTGGGCGTCAGCTGGGCCAGCATGGAGATGGCCGTCGAATACGCCAAGGTCCGTGAGCAGTTCGGCCGAACGATCGGGACATTCCAGGCCGTCAAGCACCACGCCGCCAACATGCTCGTCGCCGCCGAGGTCACGACGGCCGCGACATGGGACGCCGCCCGCGCCGACGACCTGGACAGCGCGTCGTTCGCCGCCGCAGTCGCCGCGTCACACGCCATCCGAACACAGATTTTCAACGCAGAGAACAACATTCAGCTACACGGCGGGATCGGCTTCACCTGGGAACACGATGCCCACCTGTATCTGCGGCGCGCAAGGACGCTCGCGGCGTTGATGGCCGAGGCCGGCGATCCGCTGCTCGACGTCGTCGAAGCGCAGCGCAGTGGCCAGGCGCGCGGCGCGACGTTCACGCTGCCGCCGGAAGCCGAGCAGTTTCGCGAGCAGGCGCGCGAGGCCGTCGCCACGCTGCACTCCCGGCCCGCCGATCAGCAGCGCGACTTCCTCGTCGACTCCGGCTACCTGGTACCGCACTGGCCCAAACCGTGGGGACGGGCCGCCGACGTGCTCGAACAACTGGTCATCGAGGAAGAGTTCGCCGACGTCGAACGGCCCGACCTGGGCATCACCGGCTGGGTGACGCTGACCATCGCCCAGGCGGGCACCGACGACCAGCGGGAACGCTGGGTCGAACCGGTGCTGCGCGGCGAGGTGATGTGGTGTCAGCTGTTCTCCGAACCCGGCGCGGGCTCGGATGCCGCGGCCGTGCGGACGTCGGCCAAGAAGGTCGACGGCGGCTGGCGGGTGACCGGCCAGAAGGTGTGGACCAGCCTGGCCCACCAGTGCCAGTGGGGCCTGGCCACTGTGCGCACCGACCCCGACGCCCCCAAGCACGCCGGCGTGACGATGATGGCCATTGATATGAAAGCGCCTGGGGTGACGGTCAATCCGCTTCGCGGGCTGACCGGACACGCACATTTCAACGAGGTGTTCTTCGACGACGTCTTCGTCCCGGACGCCGACGTGGTCGGCGACGTGAACAAGGGTTGGCTGGTGGCCCGCGCGACGCTGGGCAACGAGCGCATCTCGATCGGCGGCGGTTCGGGCGGCACCACCGGGTTCACCGCGGCCGATCTGGTGAAGCTGCTCGACAATGCGTCCCCCGAGACCCGCGCGACGTATCTGCGGCGGGCCGGCGAGGTGATCGCCGAGACGCACACGTTGCGGCTGTTGAACCTGCGGCGGGTGACCCGCGCGATCGCGGGTTCGGATCCCGGGCCGGAGGGCAACGTCACCAAACTCCTGGTGGCCGAATCCGGGCAGCGGATGACCGAATTGGCCATGGAGTTGGCCGGTTCCGCGGCCGTCGTCGGGCAGGCCCCGACGCTGACGCTGGCTTACCTCGGCAACCGGGCCATGACGATCGCCGGCGGCACCTCGGAGATCACCCGCAATACGATCGCCGAGCGCATCCTCGGCCTGCCGCGAGACCCGTTGCTGAAATAGTCAGGCCAGCAACGTGATTCCGCCGACGATCAGCGCGACGACCTTCACGGCCTCCAGGGCGACGTAGACGTAGTGGATGCGTGAGCGCCCGGCCGGGGCCGTTCCCGCCGGCGCCGACAGGACGGCATCGGAGCGCCGGTTCAATGCGGGACGGACCGCGATCAACTGAACAGCCAACGCGAGGATGGCTGCGCCGAGGGCGACGGTGGCACCGGTCGACGGTCGGTCCATCACGATGATGATCACCAGGACCACAGCCAGCGCGGCCTCGATGCTGTTGAGTGCGCGGAACACCAACCGGCCGATGCCGAGCCCGATCTGCAGGGAGACCCCCGGCGCCCGGAACTTCAGCGGGGCCTCGATGAACGAGATCGCGAGCACCATGCCGAGCCAGACGAACGTGAGCGCGGTTGCGATGGAGTGTGCGGCGGTCATGAGACTCTCCTTCTCGGTGTCAGATTCGCGATACAGAGACCGGGCTCGGCGAACGGGACCAGTGCTTCCACGGTGACCGGCGCGTCCCAGGCCGCCAGAGCCCCTTGCATCAGACCGAGATGCACGGGGCAGATGATGTCGCGGCGGGTGTCCGCCAGCTCGAGGAACGGGCAATTGTGCAATCCGATCTCATCGAGATCGTGGTTGCGCGAGCGCTTTTGCGGGGCGAACCCCATTTCGGCAAGGAGACCCGTGAGGCGCTCGAAGGCCTGATCCCGGTCCAGCGGCTGAACTTCACCGTTGGTGGCGGCCTCTTTCTTCGCCCACGCTTGGCCGGCAGCGACCGCACGTCGCTGCGGGTCGCGCTGGCGCGCCAATGCATCGGCGAGCACCCCGGCCAGCACGCGGTAGTCGCGGGGGCCGTCCGGGTCCATACCCGCTGTCGCGCGGAACATCAGCGGGGGCCGGCCCGGTTTCGTGCGGCCGGGCTTGATCATCTCGACCCGACCCCGCTCGAGCAGGGCCTCCAGATGGAAGCGTGCGGTGTTGGGATGGATCGACAGCCGCTCGGCCACGTCGAGCACGCTCAAGGGCGTCCCCGCGGTCCGTAGCGCCGTCAAAACCTCATCGCGCCGTGTCATCGACCGGAAGGTCCTCAGTCGTGGCGGGTGATCGCCGCGCGCGGGCATTCGTCGACGGCCTTAGCCGCGTGCGCCTCGAACTCGGGCGGCACCGGGTCGGCGATCACCACCGCGTAGTCGTCGTCGTCGAGTTCGAACACTTCGGGCGCAAATTTCACGCAGAGCGCATTGCCCTCACACCGATCGCGGTCCACTACGACACGCATAACGCCTCCTTGACTTGATCAGCGGTTCAGTTCTCATCGGCCGGACCGGACATTGCGCCCACACCACTGGCGTGCCGGCAGACCCATCCCTCGGGAGCGCGGCCCGTCTCGACGAACCGTGTCAATTCCGCGCGCATATGCGCGGTGAGATCAATGTCGATGTGCGGGTAGACAATCGGTTCCTCTTTGGAGTTGTGCTCGTGCAACTGATCCAGCAGTACGCCGCAAGCCGCCTCGATCCGGTCGGTGTCAGACGCTGCGAGCAGGCCGTCCAATGTGTCCATGGTCCGCCACAATTGGCCGTGCTCACGCATCATCACGAAGATCGGCATCACCATCCCGGCCTCTCGGATCGGCGGGAATACGATCACCTCTTCGAGGTAGATGTGGCGGCGCAGCTTTTCCAGCGCCCGGGTGAGCACTTCGGTTTCGAGGACGCCTGCCCGAAGCTTGCCCACGAAGTCCTCGATCGCGCGGTCGATCTCGCGGTGGTCATGCTCCAGGGCGACATAGGGGGCTGACTTGTGCATCACGGCTTCTCCTACCACGAGCTGCCGCTAGTTTATACAAATCGGTTTGTATAAACAATATGGCGCACCGCTTGGCCGCCGGTGACGTAATACTTGTCGGGTGCCGTTCACCGACTTCCATCCCGACCTGCGCCGCGCCGCCCGCCTCGCCCCCAAGCAGGTGATCACACCCGCGACGCTGCCGATCGTGCGCATGGTCACCCGGCGCATGTGGCGCAAAGTGCCCCGCGATGTCGAGGCGCTGACCCTGCCATCGGGAGTCGACGTCTGGCTGTACCGGCCGCCCGGGGCCACGGGAAAGGGCCCCGCGCTGTTGTGGATTCACGGCGGGGGTTATCTCATCGGCCATCCCGGCCAGGACAACGAGCTGTGCCGCCGGTTCGCCCGGCGTTTAGGGGTCACGGTGGCCTCCGTCGACTATAGGTTGGCGCCCGAATACGCCTACCCGGCCGCGGTGGAGGACTGCTATTCGGCGCTGAAGTGGTTGGTGGCGCTGCCGTCGGTGGACTCAAGCCGTGTCGCGATCGGGGGCGCCAGCGCAGGCGGCGGTTTGGCGGCCCAGTTGGCGCTGCTGGCACGCGACCGCGGGGAGGTCACGCCATCGGCCCAGCTGTTGGTGTATCCGATGCTCGACGACCGCACCGTGGACCGCCGCGAACTGGACAACCCCGGGATTCGACTGTGGAACAAGTCGAGCAACAAGTTCGGCTGGTCGGCCTACCTCGGCGACGCCGATCCCGCCGTGGCCGTGCCCGCACGCAGAAACGACCTTGCCGGCTTGCCGCCCGCATGGATCGGTGTCGGAACGCTGGACCTCTTCCACGACGAGGATCTCGAGTACGCCGAACGGCTCAAGGCCGCCGGAGTGCCGTGCGACGTCGAGATCATCAAGGGGGCGTTCCACGGATTCGATGGTATCGCGCCCAAAGCCTCTGTCTCACAACAGTTCTTTGACAGTCAGTGCGCGATGCTGCAACGGGTGTTGGCGCCCGCCGCCGCCTGAGTCACCCGCGGTCGAACGCCACCTCGCCCGCGATCACGGTGGCGGCGACCATGTCCGAGGCCAGTGTCTCGAGCACGTCGCTTGGCGACGGCTCCAGCACCACCAAATCGCCCGGCTGGCCGGGCGCGACGGTTCGGCGCCGCAGCGGGTCATGGCCGGTACCGAAGAACATGCCGAGCGCTTCCGGCGCGGTGATGCGTTCGTCCGCGCCGAGCACCGCGCCGCTGCCGGTCATCCGTCGCACCGCGGCACGCATCGTCGCCCACGGGTCGCCCTCGCCGAACGGCATGTCGGTCGACAGCACAAGCGGCACACCCGCGCGCAACAGCGAAGCGACGCGCCACAATTCATGGTGTTCTCCGGCGGGCACGTCGTCGAGGTACTGATCGCCACGCTCGGCGACGAAGTTCGGCTGCGTCACCACGGTCACGCCGCTTGCGGCAAGTGACGCGATGGCGTCGTCGGGAACAACGCTTGCATGCTCGATGCGGTCCCCCGGATGCGCTCCGGTCGCCTGCAGCGCGGAGAGCGTGACGACGAGTTGCGCAGCGGTCACACAGTGCACGGCGATCGGTGCACCCTCGGCGTGCCGTCCGGCGATCCACGAGGTGAGGCCGTCGAGGTCGAGGTCGGTGTCGTGCAGGATCCGCTTGCCGGGCGCGAGGCACAGGACGCGCTGGTGCAGTTCTCCGCGGCGATGGGCGTCCAAAAGCCGGACGATGTCGTCGATCTCGAGGTCGGGAGTGGCGTCGGTGACGCCCGTGACGCCCAGGGCGCTGAGCCGCTCGCTCACCTCGCTCAGACCGGTTTCGTTGCGCTGCAGGGCATCCGACCAGGAGCGGTCGGCGCTGCGCAACCGCCCGTCGGGGTGGTCGGCCATTCCCACACGGACCAGCCCCGCCGAATTCAGCGTCCACAGCACACCGCTGCGGTGTTGCACGCGGACCGGAACCGACGGCACCACCTCGTCGAGCACGGTGCGGTCAAGGGGACCCGCGACCGCCTCGTGATAGCCCACCGCCCTGACCCAGCCATCGGCGCCGGGCTTCGCGGTCGCCAACGCACGGGCCAGTTCCGCCCGGTTGTGCACCTCGGCAGGACCGACCCGCACCGACGCTAAAGCCGCTGCGGCGGATCGCAGATGAACATGGTGATCGTGCAGCCCCGGTATGACGGTGCGACCGGCGGCGTCATAGACCGGCTCGCCGCTAACAGGCGCCAGCTCCGGCTCTACGGCGACGATCTTTTCGGCCACCCGGATGTCGACGGAACGGCCGTCGAGCAGCGTCGCGCGCTGGATCAGCAAGACGCGAGCCGTCGCTGCTCGATCAGCTGCTCCACTTCCTCGTTGTCCGCCCCTAGCGGTTGCGCGGCTGTCGACAGCTGCGGCGCTGCGGCACAGGGCGATTGGTCGTCGCGCGGTAACTGCGCATAGGTGGCGGCGACCGCGGCCATCGACATCTCGATCAGCTCCCCTCCCCCGCTGCGCAACGACTGCGCGACGGCCAGCGCCGCCTCGAGCCCGGTCAGCGGGTCGGCGATCGCATCGCCGCAGAACTGCGGTTCGTCGGGCTCGCCATAGACCAGGCCGCCCGACACGGCGGCGTCGTCACCGAACGCCACCCAGTTGTCGCGGTCACCGTCGGTGCCGTGGCCCGTGACCCGTAGCCACACCCGGCCGTCACGCGGCGCCACGTCCGTCGGGGAGAGCCCGCGGCGAGCCAACGCCGCAGGTCGGGACGACTCGATCACGACGTCGGCGACGGCCAGCAGCGCCCACAAACCGGACGGTTCGTCGAAATCGACGCTGTAGGAGAGTTTTCCGGCGTTCATCCAGTCGAAGAACGCTTGCGGCCCGTGACGGGCGCCGTCGGGTCGTGCGGCGCTCTCCACCTTGACCACGGTCGCACCCGCCGACGAGAGCAACCGTCCACACAGCGGCCCGGCCCACATCGCGGACAGGTCCGCGACCAGGAGGTCAGCAGGGCCTCGCGTCGCGGTGGCCGCACCGAACGGGTACACCCGCGGGGCCTCGGGCGGGGTCTCGGCGAGGCCCGCCGCCGGCAGGCCCAGCAACCGGGCACGCTCGGTCATGTCGGCGCAGTCGTTCTCGGCGACCCAGCCCTGCACGGCCTGCCATGGATCGTCGACCTCATCGGCCGAGACCAGCGCGGGAACCGCGGCGATGTCGTCGGGCCTCGCCAACGTGAGGGCACACCAACTGTCATGGCTGCGCATCAGGCGCGTCGCGCCGCCCGCCGACACCTGACCGGCAGGCGAAAGGCCCAGCAGCGCAGCGCGCCCGCCGATCAGCTCGGCGGCGTCGACCTCGACGCCGGTGAAGGTTTCGAAGGCGTCGGCTACCCGTCCGGCCCGGTCGAGCACGGCGGTGGGGACAGTCAACATCGTCGACGTCACGCTCCCCATTGTCGGCCAACTTCACAAGCTGGTGGCGCCGGGGGTGGGCGCGGCTCAGAATTGCAGCGCGGTGAAGCGCCAATCGAGCACGTTGCGGTCCTGGTCATCGACCGCATACACCACCGACCGCACCGTCAGCACGCCGCCGCGACCGTCGGCAAGCGGCTCGGCCTTCTCGATGTGCACCTCGCTGTAGAGGGTGTCCCCTTCGTACACCGGCCCGGTGTGGTCGCAGGACTGCCAGCCGAGGACGGTGACAAGGTTGGGCAACAGCCGCGTCACCTGAGCCAGAGCCAGCCCGATCGTGTGGCCTCCGTAGACCAGCCGACGGTTGTTGACCCGCCAGTCGTGATGCGTCGCAGCGATGTTCAACGTCAGCCGGGCCAGCTCGGGTGCGCTGCTCACCACGTCGGCGGTGCTGTGCAGTACCGCCCCCGCGAGTCCGGGATCGAAGTGGGCCCCAGGTACCTTCGCGCGGTATGCCTCGGCGTCCCAGTCCGAGGTCGGATCGGGTACGGGCGGGGTTTCAGCGCCGATCGTCGACAGGTCGTCGGCGTGCCCCGTCTCGCCGGCACCGTCGCGCAGCGGCAGCATCGCGCAGCGGTGAAAATCGAGCACCAGGCGGCCGAGCTCGTCGACGGTCGTCATCCGCAGCGCGGCCAATCCGGTCCGCGCCCGACCCGGCTTGACTGAGTTCTCCTTGAGCCCGACCACTTCGGTGCGGGTGAACAAGGTGTCGCCGATGACGGGGAACCGATGAAAGACCAAGCCGCGGTAGAACAGATTGGCCTTCACCCGCTGGGTGACGAGGGTGGTCTGGCCGATCGCGACGTCACAGACCAGGGCGGGATGCGCCAGCGGGCCGGTCGCACCGGTGACCGCGGCCGCCAATTCGCCGTCGAGCGCCAGCCGAAGACGATCGCCGACGATCGACTGATGCACCGCGGCCGCACCCGACGTCAACGTCATCGGCGGAGCGGTGTCGAAAACCTGCCCGACGTGCAGATCGTCGAAGTACGGGCCGCTCACGGGAGCCCACTCTGGCATTGGGCCGCACAAAGTGTCAATATGGCCGTACATGAACGAGGAAGAGACGATGCTGGTCGCCACCGTGCGGACCTTCATCGACCGCGAGGTCAAACCGCGAGTGCGCGACGTCGAACACGCCAACGAATATCCCGAGGCGTGGATCGAGCAGATGAAGCAGATCGGCATCTACGGTCTGGCGATCCCCGAACAGTACGGCGGTTCGCCGGTGTCGATGCCCTGCTACGTCGAGGTGACCCAGGAGCTGTCGCGCGGCTGGATGAGCCTGGCCGGGGCGATGGGCGGACACACGGTCGTCGCCAAGCTGTTGGTGTTGTTCGGCACCGAGGAGCAGAAGCGCCGCTACCTGCCCCCGATGGCGACCGGCGAGATCCGCGCCACGATGGCGCTGACCGAGCCGGGCGGCGGGTCCGATCTGCAGAACATGTCCACGACGGCGCTGCCTTCCAAAGGCGACGGCCTGACCATCAACGGATCGAAGACCTGGATCTCCAACGCGCGGCGCTCCGGGTTGATCGCGCTGTTGTGCAAGACCGATCCGGCGGCCACTCCGCGCCACAAGGGGATCTCGGTGGTGCTCGTCGAACAGGGCATGACGGGGCTGTCGGTGTCGCGGGACCTGCCCAAGCTCGGATACAAGGGCGTCGAATCGTGCGAGCTGATCTTCGAGGATTGCCGTGTGCCCGCGTCGGCGATCCTCGGCGGCGAACCCGGCAAGGGTTTCGCCCAGATGATGAAAGGGCTTGAGACGGGCCGTATTCAGGTCGCGTCACGAGCGCTCGGCGTGGCGACGGCCGCGTTGGAGGATGCGCTTCGGTACGCACAGGAGCGCGAGAGCTTCGGGCAACCCATCTGGAAGCACCAGTCCATCGGCAACTATCTGGCCGACATGGCCACCAAGCTCACGGCCGCCCGCCAGCTGACACGGTATGCCGCCGAGCGTTACGACAGCGGCGAACGCTGCGATATGGAGGCGGGGATGGCCAAGCTGTTCGCCTCCGAGGTCGCGATGGAGATCGCGCTCAACGCGGTCCGCATCCACGGCGGTTACGGCTATTCCACGGAGTACGACGTCGAAAGGTACTTCCGCGACGCGCCGCTGATGATCGTCGGCGAGGGCACCAACGAGATCCAGCGCAACGTCATCGCCTCGCAGTTGGTGGCACGAGGCGGCCTGTAGGCGATGAGGCCCGCGCCGGCGTACCAGACCCTGCGCGACCAGTTGCGCGAGCAGATCGCGGCCGGCCGCTACCGCGACGGAGCGCGGTTGCCGACGGAGTCGGAACTCGTTGCTGCTCATGGTCTGTCGAGACAGACTGTGCGCCGCGCGTTTCAGGACCTGGTGGCCGATGGTGTGGTGTACCGGGTGCCGGGTCGCGGGACGTACGCAAGCGGTTCGGGAGGGCGCTACCTGCGCCAGTTCGGGTCGATCGAGGACCTGATGAGCCTGTCCGACGACACCACGATGGAGGTGCTCGGCGGACTGCGGCGTCGCGTGGACGTCGAGGCCGCCAGCAGGCTGCGACTCGACGACGACATCGTCTACACGGTGGTGTTCCGGCGGCTGCACGGCACCGACCCCGGGGTGCCGTTCGTACTGACCACGGTGCATCTGGCGCCGACAGTGGCAGCGGCGGTGGCGAACTCGGCGGACTTGGCCGACGGAGCGGTAGGGACGCAGACCGTCATCGGACTGCTCGAGCCGCATCTGAGTGCACCGATCATCGAAGCCGCACAGTCGATCACGGTCGCACCCGCCGATGCCGAGGTGGCAGACGCCGTCCTCTGCGAACCGGGGCATCCGATGTTGCGCGTCGATCGGTTGTACTCGGACGCCGAGAGCCGGCCGGTCGAATTGTCGGTCAGCCATTTCCTGCCCGAGCAGTACACCTACCGGGTGACGTTGCGCCGCTCGGGTTGATCAGCGATTTCGGTGCGCTACCAGTCGCGCAGCGATCGTTTGTGCACCCGACTCACACGAGGGCGTCGATGAGGCCCCACCGCAGCGCCGTCGGCGGATCGATGGTTCGGCCCGACAACACCAGATACGCTGTGCGCCAACGGCCGATCCGGCGAGTGATACTCACCGTTCCGCCTGCGCCGGGGATCAGCCCGAGGCTGAGTTCCGGCAACCCGAAAACGGCGCTCGGGCTCGACTCGATGTGGCCACAGAACGCCGCCATCTCCAATCCGCTGCCGAGCACCTGACCGTGCACTCGCGCGCGGCAGCGCTTGCCGAGGCGGTCGGTCAGCTCGGCCAGCACCAGCGCGGGGCTGTAGCGGGTGCGGGCGAAGTGTGCGCTCGCGGGATCGAGGAAACTCCCGAACTCGGCGAGATCCCCACCGCTGCAGAACGACGGCCCGTTGCCGGACAGGACCACCTCGGTGACCGACGGATCGACGCGGGCCACCTCCAGCGCCTCCAGCAGCGCGCCGCGGGCGTCGGTGGAGAACGCGTTGTGCCGCCGTACCCGGTTGAACCGCACATAGACGGTGTCGTCGATACGTTCGGCCACAACGGGATCGGGGATCTTGGGGACCTGCGAGGGCCCGCGCTCGTCGAGCCAACGCGCGAACTCCGGACCAGCCTGCAGCGTGGAGTACGCCAGCGACTCGGTGATGACGCCGCCGAACGCGGGGGCGGCCGGGTCGACGGCGCGAAGGACGTCGTCACAGATGCCCGCGGCGTGCGGCCACTGGGCGCACCGCTCCGTCACTTCGGCGAGGACGTCGGCCACCGAGGCCACGGTGACGACCCGGCGGTCATCGGATTCATTTTCCGACAGGGTGAATGTGGCGCCGTCGGTTGGCGATTCGATCGCCACGACGATGCCCGATGGCAACTCGACGTGTGTCACGAGTACTTCTTGATCAGCTCCTGCTTGAGCATCTTGCCGGTCTCCGTACGTGGCAGTTGGGCCTCGAACGAGATGGACCGCGGACATTTGTAGTGCGCCAGGCGTACACGCAGCCATTCGAGCAGTTCCTCGGCGAACTCGTCGGTCGCGTCGGCGGGCTCGACGGTCTGCACCACACCCTTGACACGCTGGCCCATCTCTTCGTCGTCAACCCCGAAAACCGCCGCGTCCAACACCTTCGGATGGGTGATCAACAGGCTCTCGGCCTCCTGCGGGTAGATGTTCACCCCGCCGGAGATGATCATGTGGTGCTTGCGGTCGGTGAGGAACATGTAGCCGTCCTCGTCGAGATAGCCCACGTCGCCGACCGTCACCCACCCGTGCTTCTCACGCGACTCGGCCGTCTTCACCGGATCGTTGTGGTAGACGAATCTCATTGGGCCCATGTCGAAATAGATCTGCCCGGGCTGTCCCGGCGGCAGTTCCTCGCCGTCCTCACCGAGCACATGCGCCTCACCCAGCAGCGGCTTGCCCACCGAGCCCGGGTGGTTGAGCCAGTCCTCGGCGGTGATAAAGGTGATGCCGGCGCCCTCAGAGGAGGAGTAGTACTCATCGATGACCGGACCCCACCAGTCGATCATCTGCTTCTTGATGTCGACCGGACAGGGCGCGGCGGCATGTACGACTCTGCGGATGGACGAAAGGTCATATGAATCACGGATTTCGGCCGGCAGTTTGAGCATTCGGACGAACATGGCGGGCACGAACTGCCCGCTGGTGACCCCGTACTTCTGGATGGCTTTCAGCGCCTCCTCTGGCTCGAACTTCCGCATGATCACCGTGGTAGCGCCCATGGCCTGCGCGGACATCGTCCACATACACGGCGCGGTGTGATACAGCGGCGCCGGGCTGAGATACACCGAATCACTGTCCATCTGGATGGCCATCAACAGGGCGGACAGCATGTTGCCGGCCTGCGAGGGAGAGACATGGGGCAGCTCGCGCCGAATCCCCTTGGGGCGTCCGGTGGTTCCCGACGAGTACTGCAGCAGGTCACCCTCGATCTCGTCGGGGATGGGGGTTTCCGGGTAATCGGCGACGCATTCCGGATAGCGCTGCCAGCCGTCGAGGTTGTCGTCGGCGATGAGCAGCAGCTCCGGTAGTCCGTTGGGCAGGTGCTCTTCCAGCTCCTCGCAGACCTTGAGCATCGCCTGCGATCCGATGACTGCCTTGGCGCCACTGTTGTCGACGATGTAGGCCGCCTCGGCTGCGGTCAGGTGCGTGTTGATCACCGCGTAGTACAGACCGCTGCGCCGGGCCGCCCACATGACGACGTGCAGATGTTCGTTGTTCTCCATCAGGACAGCGACGGTGTCCCCTTCCACCAGCCCCGACTGCCGGAAGTGGTGGGCCAAGCGGTTGGCGCGCGCTTCGAGCTCGCCGAACGTCACCGTGGTGCCGCTGGGATGCATGATGACGGCGGGTTTGTCGGGCGTCGCCTCGGCATGTTCGCGGATCTGCATGGGCTGACTCTACGATGCGCCGAGTTGACAGGTGTCAAGTGGTCGATTCTGTCCGTTCGCACCCCGGCCGCCTTAGCATGAACCCGCAGGATATGGGGGTGCGGCGGTGACCGGATGAATGGCGGGCTCCAAGCGGCACCCTCCGGGGTGGTCACCTTCCTGTTCACCGACATCGAAGGGTCCACCCGACGTTGGGAAGCAGACGCCGATGTGATGCGGCGCGCCCTTGCCACCCACGACGACACGATGCACCGTGCGGTGCAGGCGCACGGCGGCTGGTTGTTCAACACACCGGTGACGGCATCTGTGCGGCGTTCTCCTCGCCACGGCAAGCGGTGGATGCGGCCGTCGACGCGCAGCGGTCGCTGAACCTGCCGGTGCGGATGGGCATCGCGACCGGCGAAGCCGAATGTCGGGAGGGCGACTATTTCGGCGCGGTGTGCAATCGCACCGCGCGGCTGATGGCGGCCGGCCACGGCGGCCAGCTCCTGATCGACCGGATGACGGCCGATCTTGTCTCCGGGGTCGACCTCGTCGCCCTCGGCCCACGGCGCCTACGTGACATCGCCAAGCCCGTCGACGTCTTCCAGGTCGTGGCGGATGGACTGCGGTCGGAATTCCCGCCTCTCAGAACGCTTGACACGAGCCAGGGCAACCTGCGCCCGCCGGCGACAAGCTTCGTGGGCCGGGAATCCGAAGTGGCCGAGGTGGCCACCGCGTTGAAGTCGCATCGCCTGGTGACTCTCACGGGCGTCGGCGGCGTCGGTAAGACTCGCCTGGCACAGGAAGTCGCCGCCCGCCTGCAACCGGAGTTCCCGGATGGGGTGTGGATGATCGAGCTCGGCCCGGTCACCGATCCTGCGGCGGTACCCGAGGCGGTCGCCGCGGTCCTCGGTCTCAGCCAGCAGCCGGGGCTGAGCGTCGCAGACAGCGTGGCATCCGCGTTGGAGGGACGAGTACGGCTGCTGCTGTTCGACAACTGCGAGCATGTCCTCGACGCGGCGGCCGACATCATCGGCAGGATCCTCGATGCGACGGACAGCGTCACGGTACTCGTGACGAGTCGGGAAGGCCTGCGTCTCAAGGATGAACAACTGCGGCCGGTGCCTCCCCTCGACGTCCGGTCAAGCGGCCCGACGCTGTTCGTCGAGAGAGCGTCCGCGGATTCGCCGACGGTCACGCTCGAACCCGACGCCGACGCCGTCGTCGACATCTGCCGCCGACTCGACGGAATCCCGCTCGCGATCGAACTTGCGGCGTCACGGCTGATGTCGGTGACCGTCACGGAGCTACGCGACCATCTCGACGATCGGTTCCGGGTACTGGTGGGCTCCCGGCGCGGCCTGGAACGTCATCAGACACTGCGCGCCGCCGTGCAGTGGTCCTACGATCTGCTCGCCGATGACGAGAAGGACCTCCTGACCCGATGCTCGGTATTCGCAGGGGGATTCGACCTCGACGGCGCAGCGGCCGTGGCGCACACACGCGACAAATTCGCGATCTTGGACCTACTCGAGTCGCTGGTCCGCAAGTCGCTGTTGATTGCCGACCAGGCCTCGGGCCGGACGCGGTTCTCGATGCTGGAGACGATCCGGCAATTCGCCGAGGAGCAGCTGGTGAGCTCAGGCGGAGCAGACGACGCCCGCGCCGCGCACGCCCGATACTTCGCCGGTCGCAGGCGCGATCTCATAGACATCTGGGACGGACCCCGGCAACCCTCATCTACGTTCAGCCAGACTCCTGGCATACGGATTCGCCTACCGGGACGTCGATCCCGATGCCGCATACGACGCCCACCGCGCGGGCTTGTCGATAGCACAGGACACCGGCAACCGGCAGATCGCGTCGATCCACGCGCTCAGCCTCGGGCGTATCGCCACGATGCGCGGAAACCCGGTGGAGGCGTGCGGGTTTCTCGCGCAAGCCATCCGGAACTATTTCGACTCGGGCAGCTTCTACATGATGTCGGCACCCGTCTTGCTACTCGCCAGCCTGCTCGGCCGGCTCGGGCATCACGAAACCGCCGCAACGATGGCCGGCTTCGTCGACGGGTCGGATGCCAGTTCGACGTACCCCGAGATCCACGAAACCGTGGTCAGTCTGACCGAGACACTGGGCCGTGAGCGATACGGGTCGCTCGCCCGTCAGGGTCGGTCCATGACCAACGCGGCGATGGCCGGCTACGCCCTCGATGCCATCGACCAAGTCCAACGGTCTGAGCGGACGCCTACAGACACTTGAGCACGCTCACCCTGCGGTGAGCGTGCTCAAAGTGTCGCTTTTGTGCGGCGCGTCGTATGCAGACACGCACTCTCGCGCAGCGAGCTGGGGAGGCTACTCGGCCTCGAGGCGGTGCTTGAGCGCGTCGAACTCGTCCTTGATGCCGGTGGGCAGCTTCTCGCCGACGAACTCGAACCACTCCTCGATGAGCGGCAGCTCTTGGCGCCACTCGTCGACGTTGACCTCGAGCGCGGCGTCCACATCGGCGGCGTCGACATCCAGACCCGACAGGTCGAGATCCTCAGCCTTGGGCACGATGCCGATCGGCGTGGTGCGACCGCCCGCCTTCTGCTCGATGCGGTCGATGATCCACTTCATCACGCGGCTGTTCTCACCGAAGCCCGGCCACAGGAAGCGGCCGTCGTCGCCGCGGCGGAACCAGTTGACGAAGAAAATCTTCGGCATCTTCGACTCGTCGGACTGCTTGCCGATGTCGATCCAGTGCGCGAAGTAGTCGCCGACGTTGTAGCCCAGGAACGGCAGCATGGCCATCGGGTCGCGGCGGACGGTGCCGACCTTGCCCTCGGCGGCCGCGGTCTGCTCGGAGCCGAGCGTGGCACCGATGAACACGCCGTGCTGCCAGTCGCGGGCCTGCGTCACCAGCGGGACCGTGGTCTTGCGACGGCCGCCGAACAGGATCGCCGAGATCGGCACGCCCTGCGGGTCATCCCACTCCGGCGCCAGCGTCGGGCACTGCGAGATGGGGGTGCAGTAGCGCGAGTTCGGATGCGCGGCCTTCTCCTCGGAGTCCGGGGTCCAGTCGCGGCCCTTCCAGTCGATCAGGTGCTGCGGGTCGCCCTCGAGGCCTTCCCACCACACGTCGTTGTCGTCGGTCAGCGCGACGTTGGTGAACACGGTGTTGCCGGCCTCGATGGTCTTCATCGCGTTCGGGTTGGAGTCCCAGTTCGTGCCGGGCGCGACGCCGAAGAAGCCGAACTCGGGGTTGACCGCGTACAGGCGACCGTCCTTGCCGAACCGCATCCAGGCGATGTCGTCACCGACGGTCTCGGCGCGCCAACCCGGCAGCGTGGGCTGCAGCATCGCGAGGTTGGTCTTACCGCACGCCGACGGGAACGCCGCGGCGACGAAGTACGCCTTGTTCTCCGGCGAGATCAGCTTGAGGATCAGCATGTGCTCGGCGAGCCAGCCCTCGTCGTGGGCGATCGCCGAGGCGATCCGCAGCGCGTAGCACTTCTTGCCCAGCAGCGCGTTGCCGCCGTAACCCGAACCGTAGCTCCAGATCTCGCGGGTCTCCGGGAAGTGGGTGATGTACTTCGTGTCGTTGCACGGCCACGGCACGTCCTTCTGCCCCGGCTCCAGCGGCGCGCCGATCGAATGCAGCGCCTTGACGAAGAAGCCGTCGTCGCCGATCTTGTCCAGCGCGGCCTTACCCATCCGGGTCATCGTGCGCATCGACACCACGACGTACTCGGAGTCGGTGATCTCGACGCCCAGCTTGGGGTCTTCGGCACCGAGCGGACCCATGCAGAACGGGATGACGTACATGGTGCGGCCACGCATGCAGCCGCGGTACAGATCGGTCATGATGCCGCGCATCTCGGCGGGGTCTTTCCAGTTGTTGGTAGGACCGGCGTCGATTTCGCGCTCAGTGCAGATGAAGGTCCGCGATTCCACGCGGGCCACGTCGGACGGGTCGGACAGCGCGAGGTATGAGTTCGGCTTCTTCTCGTCGTCGAGCCTCTTGAAGGTGCCCGCCGCCACCAACTGATCGCACAGTCGGGCGTTCTCTTCGTCAGAACCGTCGGTGAAAACCACGCGGTCGGGCTGCGTCAGCTCGGCGACCTCTTGAACCCAAGCGAGCAGACCCTTGTGCTTCGTCGGTGCGGTGTCCAAACCCGGGATGGTCGCTGCGGTCATGAAAATCTCCTGTGTCTGTTGCTGCCAGGCCCCAAGGCTCCGTATGCGCCACCCAGACAGGGACAGGCGGCGCTGCGGTCTCCCTATACCGAGGTTATCGCGGGTGGGAAGCTCGCGGTGAATCGGGAGTGTGTCCGATCACTCACAGGAACGATTCAGAAGCCTGTTTCACAGGTGTTTTACGCATCGAGTGCCGTGAGTTGACGCGTGTCAACCGTACAAATCCGCGCGAACCGCGTCGAGTGCCCGCTGCAGCGACGGCAGCCTGCGGTCACGCTCGGCGGCGGCCCGTGCGGTCTCGAGCGCGTGCTGGCGCAGTTCGGCGTCGATCGCGGCGATCCGTTCCGCAGCGGTGGCGGCCTCGCGTTCGTCCCGGGCGGCCAGCTCCGATGCCAGCGCGCTCTCGGCGGCCAGCACCCGCGTCGCCACACGTTCGTCGAGCGCGGCCTTGACCGTGCCGGTGACGTCGGTGAGCCAGCGGTCCAGCACCGCCCGGTCCTGCAGCACCCCGCGGATGCCGACCACCCACACGGTCAACACCAGCCCCACCAGACCACCGGCCACCAGACCGGCGAGCGTCAGACCGGGGGCCAAGCCGGTGAACAGCCGGATGACCGCCAGCGCCACCCCCAGACCGAAGCCGGCGCCGAGGATCATCGTCAGCTGCGTCTCCAGCCGCCGCGACGCCAACCGCGGCGGGGCGATCTCGGGGACCGCCGGCGCGTCGGACACCGCCGGAGCCGTCAATCCGACCTGGGCCGCCACGTCGGCGAGCTGCGCGGTGACGCCCTGCTCGACCTCTCCGACGACCACGCCGAGACGTTCCCGCACCCGCGATTCGAAGTCCCCGAGTGCCCTGCGGCCCAGCGCGGACGCGTCCTCGGCGAGTTCGGCCCGCACCGACGTGCAACGGTTACGCGCCAGGTACCCCAACTGGACACGGGCCTGCTGAATCTGGGTGCGCAGGGCGATGCTGCGTTCGGATTTCGCGACGCGCCGATTGCGCACGATGTCGTCGCGACTCTGGTGCAGCGCCGCGACGCGGGCGCGTCGGTGGGCGCCCTCGCCGTCGGCGCGGTATTGGCTTATCACCGACTCGAGCCGAGTCTCCCACGCCCGCAGGCGGTTCCGTCGTGCCAGCTCGGGGTCGGTCAGCCGCTGCCGGAGCAGGTCCACGAGTTCGTCGACGCGCGGCTCCCCCAGATCGGGTGCGGCCGCCGCCCCCACCCACGGCACGGGGGCGTAGCGCGGCGACCGGTCGGCCAGCATCGCGCGATCAGCGGCCAGCACCTCGCGCCAGTTGTGGTGCGTGTCGTTCTTCGACACCACACCGACCACCAGATCGGTATGGCGTGAGACCAAATCGATGAGCTCACAGTCGGATTCGATCAGCGGTGAGACCGCCGACACGACGAACACCACGGCGGCGGGCGCTTCGGACTGGGCGAGATCGTCCGCCTCGACAAAGGTGTGCTCGGGCATCCGCGCCCGAAGTACGGCGGCCACGCTGGTGCTGCCCGCCAGCCAGGGACCCGTCACCAGCACGACGTCGCGGGCGCGCACCGCAGGCGGGGCGAGTCCGGGCTCGATGTCGGCGACCACCGCATCGGCCGACGCGAGTTGATCGGTGCCCGTCGTCATCGCGACCGCCCGAGCAGGCGAAGCGAACCGCGGCTGATGTCGGCGGCGCAGGCCCGGTGCAACGCGTTGACGGGACCGTTGCCGTACCGCCGCCACTGGGCGGCGCGGCGCAGATGAGCGTCCGCGTCGTCGCCCCGGTCGACTCGCGCGCCTGCAGCCTCGACGACGTCCACCGCCGCCGTCATCGCCGCGAGGACGGCGTCGTCGGCCGCCAGCAGGTCGCCCAACCGTGGATCGTCCGATTGCGTTGCCAGCGCGCGTAACTGGGCCACCGCGGTATGCAACTTCCGGTACCGCAGCGGTGCGCCCGCCGCACCGATGTGCTCGATGACCCGGTCGAGCTGGCTGAGCTTGCGCAGGTGGTTCGGCAGCGAATCGACGCTCGCGCCCCGGTCCAGCGCGAGCACCGCGTGGGCGATGCCGAACCGGTCCAGTACGGACAGCAGCCGCTTGCGCACCTCCCGCGGCAGCGGATGGGGCGCCTCCACGAACGCGTCGGTCGACGACACGTCGGCAGGCTCGGCGAGCAGAGTCCGGAGCGCGTCGAGCAGTTCGCCGGTCAGGTTCACGTCGGCGAGCAGCGCCACCATCGGCACCGTCGGCAGCCCGGTCAAGGCCCGACACCGCGCGGCCCGGTGATACGCGTGCGCCATCGGCCCCGCCCCGCCGAAGCCGGTGAGGTCGGCCTTGTTCAGGACGACGACGGCGGGCCTGCCGGACTCGTCGAGAAACGCCCGGTCCTCGGGTTTGAGAGCTTCGGCGATCACCAGCACGTCGACGTCGGCGACACCGTCGGGTGAGACCCCGACCCCCGCGGCAGTCAACGCCGCGGCCACCGTCGCGCGGCCGACGCCCTCGCGACCCCGCACCGCGACCCGCGTCGGCGCGCAGAGGCGCCGGACGATCGCCGTCAGCCGCGGATCGCGGCGCTCTTCCGAGATTTGCAGCAGCGCGTCGACGAAAATCTGGTGACCTTCCCCTTGTCGTGGGCGCGGCGACCTCACCCCGGGTCCGCCTCCGACGATCGTGACACCTCGCACGGCGTCGTGGGAGCGGCCGTGCCTGCTCCTGGGGATAGCCGCCGATACCAGCCGAAGGCAACTGTTGGGTATCAATCTGTACCACGATGCGGGTACTCCACTGTCGATGAGCGACCATGGACGAATGCATCTGCCCGGGCCCGACGTCGCCGAGGGGTCGACTTCGGGACCCGAGGCTTCCCGTCCTCCGGCCGGCCAGCAGCACCGCTACCCCCGCGTCACGAGCTTCCGCACGCGCCGTACCACGTTGTCTGCCGCGCAGCAGGCCACGTGGAATCGGCTGTGGCCCGAGATCGGCATGCAGGCGCGCGACGGCGATGTCCCCGCTCCGTTGGTGGACACCGACGCGTGGTTCGGGCGGTCGGCACCCGTGGTGGTCGAGATCGGCTGCGGGGCCGGAACCTCGACGCTGGCGATGGCCAAGGCCGAGCCTGATCTCGACGTCGTCGCGGTCGAGGTGTACCGCCGGGGACTGGCCCAACTGCTGTCCGGCATCGAACGCGAGGGGGTGCCCAACATCCGGCTCGTGCGCGGCGACGGCGTCGACGTGCTGCAGCACATGTTCGGACCCGGCTCCCTGACCGGTGTGCGGGTCTTCTTCCCCGATCCGTGGCCCAAGGCGCGCCACCACAAACGTCGGCTGCTGCAGCCGGCCACCGTGGCGTTGATCGCCGACCGGCTGCGCCCCGGCGGTGTCCTGCACGCGGCGACGGACCACGCCGGGTATGCCGAGCAGATCGCCGAGGTCGGCGACGCGGAGCCGCGGCTTCGCCGGGTGAACCCGTCCGACGCGCTTCCGATCTCCGTCGAACGACCGGTCACCAAATACGAAGGCAAGGCGCAGCACGCCGGCAGCGCCGTCGCCGAACTGCTCTGGGAGAGAACGTGATGTGGGGGTACCGCCCGCTTGCGGGTAACGCGTACGGGGAGAGCAGACGATCATGAGCCTCACCGAGGACATCGGTCAGATCGAGGATGTGGCGCCACCCGAGACCCCGGCCCCGGCCGAGGCGACGGCCCGCGTACTGCTGGTCTGGGACGCGCCGAACCTCGACATGGGGCTCGGCTCGATCCTGGGCGGCAGGCCGACGGCCGCGCACCGGCCGCGCTTCGACGCGCTGGGCCGCTGGCTGCTGACGCGCACCGCCGAGCTGTCTCACGGGCGTCCGCAGGTGTCGCTGGAGCCGGAGGCCACGGTCTTCACCAACATCGCACCCGGCAGCGCCGACGTCGTCCGGCCGTGGGTGGAGGCGCTGCGCAACGTGGGGTTCGCGGTCTTCGCCAAGCCGAAGATCGACGAGGACAGCGACGTCGACAGCGACATGCTGGACCACATCGCGCTGCGCCGCGGCGAGGGTCTGGCCGGTCTGTTGCTGGCTTCGGCCGACGGGCAGGCCTTCAAACAACCGCTGGAAGACATCGCTCGTGACGGCATCCCCGTCCAGGTGCTCGGATTTCGCGAACATGCGAGTTGGGCGCTAGCGTCGGATACCTTGGAGTTCGTCGACCTGGAGGACATCCCTGGTGTTTTCCGGGAGCCGCTACCGCGAATCGGCCTCGATTCGCTGCCCGAGCAGGGGGCATGGTTGCAGCCGTTCCGGCCGCTGTCCTCGCTATTGACCTCGCGGGTCAACAACTGAACCGCTCAGGGGTCGCCATCGACTTCGAGAGAATCGAGTAAGGAGCTTACGTGTTCGCCTGGTGGGGTCGAACGGTGTACCGATATCGATACATCGTCATCGGCGTCATGGTCGCGCTCTGCCTCGGTGGCGGCATCTTCGGGATCAGTCTCGGCAATCACGTCACCCAGAGCGGCTTCTACGACGAAGGCAGCCAGTCGGTCCACGCATCGGTGGTGGCCGACGAGGCCTTCGGTCGCGACCGGACCAGCCACGTGGTGGCCATCCTCACCCCGCCCGACGGGCAGAAGGTCGACAACCCGCAGTGGCAGCGTGACGTCGTCGGCGAACTCGACACCTTTGTCAAGGACCATCCCGACCAGGTCGTGAGCTGGGTCGGCTGGCTGCGGGCGCCCGACGCCGCGAACGCGACCGTCCAGCAGATGAAGACCAGCGATCTGTCGAAGACGTTCGTAAGCATCCCCCTGCAGGGCAACACCGACGACGAGATCCTGAAGAACTACCAGACCGTCGAATCGGACCTGCAACAGCTCAACGACGGCCGCATCGAGTTGGCCGGCCTGAACCCGCTGGCCAGTGAACTGACCGGCAGCATCGGCGAGGACCAGCGGCGCGCCGAGGTCGCGGCCATCCCGCTGGTCTGTGTGGTGCTGTTCTTCGTCTTCGGTGGCGTGGTCGCCGCGGCCTTGCCCGGCCTCATCGGCGGTCTGACGATCGCCGGCGCGCTGGGCATCATGCGCCTGCTCGCGGAGTTCATGCCGGTGCACTTCTTCGCCCAGCCGGTGGTGACGCTGATGGGCCTCGGTATCGCCGTGGACTACGGCCTCTTCATGGTGAGCCGGTTCCGTGAGGAGATCGCCGAGGGCTACGACACCGAGGCTGCGGTCCGCCGCACCGTGATGACGTCGGGCCGCACCATCATGTTCTCGGCGGTCATCCTGGTGGCGTCGTCGGTGCCGCTGCTGCTGTTCCCGCAGGGCTTCCTGAAGTCGATCACCTACGCGATCATCGCCTCGGTCATGCTGGCCGCGATCCTGTCGGTGACGGTGCTGGCCGCCGCGCTGGCCCTGCTCGGACCCAACGTCGACGCGCTCGGTGTGCGCACGCTGCTGCGGTTCACCAAGCCCTATCCGGCCCCGTCGCCCGCGGAGACCACGGACCGCACCAACCCGCTGGCGATCGCTTCGATCCCGCTCGGTGTGCTCGTACCGTTCGCCGCGATCCCCGTCGGGCACATCGCAAGAGCGCAGATCCGACGGACCTACGACAAGGGCGCCAACTACGCCCTGATCGGCCTGGTGCTGGGTTATGTCGGTTCGTTCGCGTGGATCTTCGTCGGCCTGTTCTCCGCGAAGGACACCCTCGGCACGGGAATCTTCTGGCTGTTGATGGCCATCGCCGTGTTCGTGGCGGGCACCATCCTGGTGCTGTCGGCGGCGAGCATGAGCCCGCTGGTCCGCAAGCCGACGGTGTGGTGGCTGAACTGGCTGGCGGAGAAGACCCAGAAGACCAAGACACGCGCCGAGGTCGAGAAGGGCTTCTGGGGCAAGCTGGTCAACCGGGTGATGAAGCGGCCGATCGCGTTCGCCGCACCCATCGTCATCGTGATGATCCTGATGATCATCCCGCTGGGTCAGCTCTCGCTCGGCGGCATCAGCGAGAAGTACCTGCCGCCGGACAACGCCGTGCGCCAGGCGCAGGAGGCGTTCGACAAGTCGTTCCCCGGCTTCCGCACCGAACCCCTGACGCTGGTGATCGAGAACGACAACGGTGAACCGGTCACCGATCAGCAGGTCGCCGAGATCCGCAGCAAGGCGTTGACGATCCCCGGTTTCATCCAACCCGAGGACGACCCGACCAAAATGTGGCAGCCGCGGCCGTATCAGGACGGCGGCTCGCAAGACCCCTCGGTCCGGGTGATCCAGAACGGCCTGGTGAACCGTAACGACGCGGCGAAGAAGGTCGAGGAACTTCGCGCTATCGTGCCCCCGCGCGGGTTGTCGATCTCTGTCGGTGGCACCCCGGCGTTGGAACAGGACAGCATTCACAGCCTGTTCGACAAGCTCCCGCTGATGGTGACCATCCTCATCGTCACGACGACGATCCTGATGTTCCTGGCTTTCGGATCGGTGGTGTTGCCGATCAAGGCCGCGGTGATGAGCGCGCTCACGTTGGGTTCGACGATGGGCGTGTTGACGTGGATGTTCGTCGTGGGGCACGGCTCCGGGCTGATGAACTACACGCCGCAGCCGCTGATGGCGCCGATGATCGGGTTGATCATCGCGGTCATCTGGGGTCTGTCGACCGACTACGAGGTGTTCCTGGTGTCGCGCATGGTCGAGGCTCGGGAGCGCGGTCTGTCCACCGCAGAAGCCATCCGCGTCGGCACCGCGACCACCGGCCGGTTGATCACCGGTGCGGCGTTGGTCCTCGCGGTGGTCGCCGGCGCGTTCGTGTTCTCCGACCTGGTGATGATGAAGTACCTGGCGTTCGGGTTGCTGATCGCGCTGCTGCTCGACGCCACCATCGTTCGTATGTTCCTGGTGCCGGCCGTGATGAAGCTTCTCGGCGACGACTGCTGGTGGGCGCCGCGGTGGATGAAGCGCATCCAGGAGCGCCTCGGCCTCGGCGAGACCGAGCTGCCCGACGAACGGAAGCGTCCCGCGGTGCGCGAGACCGTCGAGGACCCCGAGGCGTTGGTCGGTGCCGGCGCACCGGTGCCGCCTCGGCCGCGCCCGCCGCACGATCCGACGCACCCCGCCGTCTCGGGCCTGCGTCCCGGCGCGACCCGCGCGGCGCCGCAGCGGGTCCCCTCGGCCACCGGCACGACACGCATCCCCAGCACGACCACGCCGCCCGCCGCACCGGCGGACGAACCGCAGACCACACGGTTGTCGATCGCCAAGAACGCCGTGCGCAACGCGGTGAGCAACGCCGCCGCGACGGCGCGACAGGCCGCCCGACCACCGGCACCGCCCGCCCCGCCCCCCCCCCCCCCCCCATACACCTCCCCCACCCCACCGTGCGTAAGTGCATCTCGCCTCGCTACTCCTTCTAGATCCACAACCAGCAACCCAAGCGCTCCCCTCACATGCCACACTCCTACTCAC
>NZ_NKCN01000004.1 GCF_002245535.1 Mycobacterium lehmannii
GCACCGCCCCGAGCGGCGACTCGGAAGTTGTCGGCCCCTCCCCTCCCTCCGACGAAAGGCACAGCCGCCCCATGCCCTACGAGATGGATCCCCGCCTCGCCCGCTTCGCCGCCAACCGCACGTCGCGCCGCCGCTTCATCGGTGGAGGCGCCGCTGCGGCCGCCGCCGTGGTGCTCGGCCCGTCGTTCCTGGCGGCGTGCGGATCAGACAGCGGGACTTCCGGCACCACCACACAGGAAGGCGGACCGGCGAGCGGCACGCTGCGGATCTCGAACTGGCCGCTGTACATGGCCGAGGGGTTCATCGCCGCCTTCCAGCAGGGCTCGGGTATCACCGTCGACTACAAGGAAGACTTCAACGACAACGAGGAGTGGTTCGCCAAGGTCAAGGAGCCGTTGTCGCGCAAGCAGGACATCGGTACCGATCTCGTCGTGCCCACCGCCTTCATGGCCTCGCAGATTCGGAAGCTCAACTGGGTCAACGACTTCAGCGAAGACGGCATCCCGAACAAGAAGAACCTGCGACCCGACCTGCTCGACGCGCAGATGGACCCGGGCCGCAAATGGAGCGCGCCCTACATGACGGGCATGGTCGGCCTGGCTTACAACCGCGCCGCCACCGGACGCGACATCACCACGATCGACGATCTGTGGGATCCGGCGTTCAAGGGCCGCGTCAGTATGCTTTCCGACTTCCAGGACGGTCTGGGCATGATCATGCAGTCCCAGGGCGGAGACCCCGCATCGCCCAACACCGAAGCGGTGCAGAATGCGGTGAACCTCGTCCGCGAGCAGAACGACCGGGGCCAGATTCGCCGGTTCACCGGCAACGACTACGCCGACGACCTGGCTGCGGGCAATGTCGTGGTCGCACAAGCCTATTCGGGCGATGTGGTGCAGCTACAGGCCGACAACCCCGACCTGCAGTTCATGGTACCGGAGACCGGTGGCACCGACTTCCTCGACACCATGGTCATCCCCTACACCACGCAGAACCAGAAGGCCGCCGAGGCGTGGATCGACTTCGTCTACGACCGGGCCAACTACGCCAAACTCATCGCCTTCACGCAGTTCGTTCCGGTGCTCTCGGACATGACGGCAGAACTCGACCGGATCGACCCGAACCTGGGCAAGAACCAGCTGATCAATCCCCCGCGATCCACCCTCGACCGGATCAAGGCCTGGGCTCCGCTCGAGGATGAGCAGAAGCAGCAGTACGCCACGATGTACGCCGAAGTCACCGGCGGTTGATAGATGGCGGGAGTCGCCAGTAGCGGCCGACAGCGCAGTAGGCTCGCACCGTATCTGATGATCCTGCCGGCGTTGGCGTACTTGGCGGTGTTCTTCGTCATTCCGTTCATCTCCCTGGCGCGGATGTCTCTGTCGAAGGCCAGCGGCTCGATTTTCCTTCCGACACTGACGTTCTCATGGGACTTCGGGAACTACGCCGAGGCGTTCAGCAAGTATCAGGAGCAGATACTGCGGTCGTTCGGCTACGCGACTACCGCGACGGTGCTGTGCGTGCTGCTCTCGTTCCCCTTGGCGTATGTGATCGCCTTCAAGGCCGGACGTTTCAAGAACCTCATCCTCGGCCTGGTGATCCTGCCGTTCTTCGTGACATTCCTGATCCGCACCATCGCGTGGAAAACCATTCTGGCCGATAACGGTTGGGTAGTCGGTGCGCTGGACGCGATCGGGCTGCTGCCCGCCGACGGGCGGCTGTTGTCGACGAGTTGGGCCGTCATCGGGGGCCTCACCTACAACTGGATCATCTTCATGATCCTGCCTCTGTACGTCAGCTTGGAGAAGATCGATCCCCGACTCATCGAGGCCTCCAAAGACCTGTACTCGTCGAACACCCGCAGCTTCACCAAAGTCATCCTGCCGCTGTCGCTTCCCGGACTGCTGGCCGGCAGCCTGCTCGTCTTCATCCCGGCCGCGGGTGACTTCATCAACGCCGAGTATCTGGGCAGCACCCAAACGACGATGATCGGCAACGTGATTCAGCAGCAGTTCCTGGTCGTCAAGGACTACCCGGCAGCGGCGGCGCTGAGCATGGTGCTGATGGGCATCATCCTTGTCGGTGTCCTGCTCTACACCCGGGCATTGGGGACGGAGGAACTCGTATGACCGTCCGGGCGATGGAAGCGGCGACGAATCCCGCTCCTGGCGGCCGGGTTAGGGGCTCGCCGCGGTGGGGCGATTGGCTGCTGCGGGCCGTAGCGGGACTCGTGCTGCTGTACCTGTTCCTGCCCATCTTCGTGATCGTGCTGTTCTCGTTCAACGATCCGAAGGGCAAGTTCAACTACACCTGGCAGGGTTTCACCCTGGACAACTGGGCCGATCCCTTCAAGTACCCCGCTCTGACCGAGGCGCTGAAGCTGAGCATCAACGTCGCCGCGGTCTCCACCGCGGTTGCATTGGTGCTGGGCTCGCTGGTGGCGATAGCCCTTGTGCGGCAACGGTGGCGGGGTCAGCGCGCGGTCGACACCTTCCTCGTCCTGCCGCTGACGGCGCCCGAGGTGGTCATGGGCGCCGCCCTGCTGGTGTTGTTCCTCGACCTGGGTTGGGCGACCGGTTATACGACGATCGTGTTGGCGCACATCGCGTTCGAGGTCAGCTTCATCGCGATGACCGTGCGCGCGCGGGTGCGCGGTTTCGACTGGACGCTCGAGGACGCGTCGATGGACCTCGGCGCCAGCCCGACGCGCACCTTCTTCCGCGTGACGCTTCCGTTGATCGTTCCCGGCATCGTCGCCGCCGGGATGCTGTCGTTCGCGTTGTCGCTCGATGACTTCATCATCACCTACTTCGTCAGCGGTTCGACGGTGACGTACCCGCTGTATGTCAATGCCGCGGTGAAGGCCGCGGTGCCGCCGCAGATCAACGTCCTCGCCACGGCGATCCTGGTAATCAGCCTGATCCTGCTGGCAGCGGGAACCCTGTACCGGCGCAAGCGGATCGATGTCTAGCGGGACTTGCGGCACCTGGCAGCGTCGAATTCTGCACTAGGGCTGTAAATTCCGCGGAATCACGACCCTCCCGCAGAACTCGACGTCCAACTCAAGCCACCTCGACGGGAACCGGCGGTGTACGGGCGCCGGTGCGCGCAGCTCCCATACCGGCGGCCACCACGAAGCACATGCCGAGCACGCCGAGCAGAGCGGGCACCTGGTGCAGGATGATGAGGCCGATGGCCATCGCGAAGCCGGGTTCGAGGGCCATCAGGGTGCCGAACGCCGCGGTCGTGAGTCTGCGCAACGCCAGGAGTTCCAACGCGAACGGCACGACCGGCAGCAGGATCGCCAGGCCGATCCCGATCAAGAGGATGTCGACCGACAACCGCGGCAGCACCAGATGGCCGACGGCGAGCGTCGCCACCAAACCAGCGACCGGCATCGACACCGCCAACCCGGACAAGCCCACCACCTCGTCACCGACCCGCTGGGTCAACAGGATGTAAGCCGCCCAGCAGGCCGCTGACGCCAGCGCGTAAAGGACGCCGACCGGATCGACCTCACCCGCCCAGGGCTGCGTGAGCAGCACGACTCCGATCGCGGCCAGACCGGGCCACACCAGGCGGCCGCGTCCGCTGCCGTGCGCGACCGCGACGGCCAAGGGACCGAGGAACTCGATCGCGCTGGCAGTGCCCAAGGGAATGCGGGCGAGCGCCGCCATGAACAACAACGTGATGGCGGCAGTGACGACCCCGAGCAGCACGCACATCCGAAAAGTCGCCCAGGTGAACGCGCTTGGTCGCGGCCGCACGATGACGAGCATCAGCACACCTGCCCATGCCAGCCGCAGCCAGGCCGCGCCTTCGGCGCCGATATCGTCGATCAGCGTCACCGCGACCGCCGCGCCGGTCTGCACGGACAGCATCGCCGCAACCGCCATCAGCACCCCGCTGCGGGTACGGCTCACCATTCCTGCATTGAACGGGATGTGGAGCGGTCGCGTCCACGGTATTTCGTTCGGCAGCCAGCCGTGGCTCTGCTACAGGCGGGCGAGGCTGAACGGATAGGTGAAGGTCCCGCCCGGCGCACCGTCACAGCCGGTCGCGAACGACGATTCGAGCGTGCCCGACCGGGTCACCGCATCCCACGAATAAACGTCGCGGGTCGGGATCACCGGACCGTAGTAGACGTTGCCGCACCGCAGTCCGTCCGGGACGTCCACAGTCAAGGTGTACCGGCCATCGGCGAGGTGCGCATCGCCGTGGTAGGCGAACGCCTTCGCGATGGGTTGCGGTATCGCCTGAACGTGTAAGCAGTCGCCGGGGCAGCGCGAGATCGCCCAGAGCCACGTGTGGAAGTCGTAGCGCCCGTCGATCATCAGATGGAAGTTACCGTAGGCGGTCTCGGCGCGTGCGGTACCGGGGGCGAACAACGCCGCGACGACCAGCGTCACACCGGCCAATGCGGAGGCCACGGAACGGCGTCGGACAGGCACGGTTCCTTGATACGTCATAGCGACGACGATCGACGGCGGTGGTGCCGCTGAGCGGGATCACCTGTTCCACTGAGCGGACGCGGATCGTCATGCGCGCCGGAACCGGCCTAGGTTGATCGTTCGTCACGATCGGTGAAGGAGACGGCGATGCGAATGCCCGGTGTCGCGGCAGGTGTCGTCGCCGTGGCCGTGACGGGCATCGGGTTGGCCGGCGGCGCCCAGGCCACCGACAACGAGTGGGGCCTTAACGGCCGCTACACCGCCACCTCGAACGGCGAATACGCCAAGACCAACGAGGTGTTCCGCGACGAGGCCAGCCTGCGCAGCACCTGGACCATCACCACGACGTGCAGCTATCCGACCGAGTGCACGGGCACGGTCGTCAGCGACTTCGGCTGGACAGCGCCGATCTACAAGACGGGTGGCGTCTGGTACGTCAAGCACACCGTCCAGGACTGGATTCCGTGTCCCGACGGCACGGCGGCCCCCGGTCTCCAGGTGTTCCGGTTCGTCCCCGTCAACGAGGACGGCAGCATGACCGACCCCGCGTCGACCACACTGGCGGGTGAAGACCAGACCACCGGCCCCAGCGGCGCGTGCGGCGTCAGCAAACCGGTCTTCATCACCATGCCGTTCAAGCTCGTCAAGAACAACGGCTGACCGAATCACCCACCCGGGACCAGGAGGTCTTGCCACTTCCGCGCACCGGCGGGCGCCACCAGATCGGCTTGCCGGAACACCTGCCCGTCGGGCGTCGCGTACTGACCCGTCTGCGGGTCGTAGGGGGCGAAGGCGACGGACGGCCCGCCACCGGAACTCGAGGAACTCGGGGCCGCGGCGGGACCTGGACCTCCGGGCCGTGGCGGCACCCCTTCGCCTGGTTGGGCGGGCGGCATCGGCGTTCCCTGCACCGGACCGTAGATCCGCTCTTCGAAGTCGACCCGGTCGTCGGGTGGGACACCCTGGGCGATCAGGCCGGGATCGATCGGATACGGACCCAGCGGGTGTTGACGCATTGCCAGCGGCTCGAACGGCTTGTCACTGCGGCACATCTCGGCGGTCGGTGCGCGCTTGCCCGGTTGCGCGAGGCACGGGTAGTTGCGGGCTCCGCGCACCCCGATAGGTGAATCTTGCGGCAGCTTGCAGTACAAACCGTCGGGTGTGTCGACGATCGTCTCGTCCTCCGGTGAGCGCCATTGGTTCGGCGGCAAGAACCCGACCGTGCACGCGGGCGGGTCGCTGATCACCAGCGTGAAATCCCCCAGCGCCATGCCCGTGGGATTGTTGCGCGCCACACCGACGGTCTGCGTAGCCGCCACATACGGCGGGAACAGCACCAGAAGTTGTTCCAGCGCAGCGTGATACGTCACGCCGACCTCGCCGACCGATGTCAGGTTGGCCAACAGCACGGGCAACGTGGCCTTGACATCGTTGAACAAACGCGAGGCCTCGTTTGCCGCGCCGGGACCGGTCTCGAGGATCGTGCGCATCTGCGCGTCATCGGCCTCGAGTTGACCGGTGATGCCCGCGACGCTGCGAGCCCAGCTGCGGATGGCGTCGGCCGATTGCGCCTGACCGTCGAGCAGCGGACGGCTGTCGTCGATCAACGCTCGCGTCTTGTCGGCGATTGCGTTGCCGTCGCCGACGATCTTCGCCGACGAGTCCATCAGCGAACCGAAGTCGTATCCGGCCCCGTCCAGAGCCTTGAACGACTCGTCGAGCAGACCGCTGATCTTGTCCTTCGGAATGCTGTCGATCAGGGCGCTGACCTGATCGAGCATGGGGCCGACGGCTTGCGGTATTGAAGTCTTCTCTCGGGGGATCACCGAGCCGTCTTGCAGGAACGGTCCGTTCGTGTCATCGGGTACCAGGTCGACGTATTGTTCGCCGACCGCGGACACGCTGCGCACGGCGGCCCGGGTGTCGGCGGGAACCTTCGGTGAGGTGGTCAACGATAGCGTCGCGACGGCGCCCTCGCGGGTGGCGCGCACGTCGAGGACCTTGCCCATCTGGACACCGCGATAGGTCACGTTGGAGAACCGGTAAAGGCCTCCGGCGCCGGGCAGTTCGAGCTGCACCGTGATGCGGCCGATGCCCAGCAGCGTCGGCACCTGCATGTAGCCGAACACCATCAGCGCGATGCCGATCACCGAGGCGATGGTGAAGATGATGAGCTGATTGCGGACGAAGCGCGTCAACATCAGTTGCCGCCTCCCCCGGCGTCCGCCGCGCCGTCGGCCGCGAGGCCAGATCCGTGGTCGACGACGACTCCGTGGGAATCATCTGAGCCGTCAACGCTTTCGACCAGCGGCGGGGGCTCGGCGACCTCGGTGGGCGCCGGCGTGATCGGCGCGTTCAGCGGGTCCAGGGTGTAGGTCAAATACCAGGGATCGCCCGGCGCGGGCACCATCGGCGCGCCCTCCTGCCCCCAGCGGGTGCCGAGGAACAGCCCCCGCTTGAGTCGCGGAATGGTGAAGTCGAAAGTGATGAACTGGTTCATGTAGTCGCCGCGGATCGCACGGTCGATGAAGCTCTGCGTGTAGGGGAACGTCGGCGCATAGGCCAGGACGGTGCCCAGGTTCGGGCCCACGTCGGCGAGCGCGCGCAAGGTCGGTTCGAGGTTGGCGAGGTTGCGCACGATGTCGTCTTTCGTGTCGTTGATCAGCCCGGTGGCCGTGTCGCTGAACCGTCCCAGGCGCTCCAGCGCCTCGGTTATGCGCGGCCGTTCCTTGATCAGGACATCGAGAGCGGGTGGAATGCGTTGCAGTGCATTGGTGATGACGTCGCGTTCGGCGGCGAACGCGCCCGACATCCGGTCCATCGCGGTGATCGAGGCGTTGATGTCGTCGCGTTGGGTGTCGAGCATCCCGATGAAATCGTTCAGGCGGGCCAGCAGGTCTCTGATCTGGTCTTCGCGTCCGCTCAGCGCGGCGTTGAACTCCCTGACGATGTCCCCCATCTGCCCGAGGCCGCCCCCGTTGACCACGACCGACAGTGAGGACAGGGTTTGTTCGGTGGACGGGTACGTAGACGACCTGTCGAGTCCGATGGTCGACCCGGGTTCCAGTGCGCCGTTGGGCGACTGGCCCAGCGGTGGGTCCAGCGCCAGGTGCATCGATCCGAGCAGGCTGGTCTGCCCCACGGTCGCCACGGCATTCGCGGGTATCACGACCTCGGGCCGCACCGACACCTCGATGTCGGCGTGCCAGTTCGTCACCTTCATCTTGCCGATGCTGCCGACGACGACGTCGCCGAGCATGACCGGTGAATTGGGTTCCAGAGAGCCGACATTGGCGACCTGGACGTGGTACACCGCAGCGCCCTCACCCCGGCCCACCGTGCCCGGGAGCGGCAGCGAGTTCACGCCTTCGAACGTGCACCCGGTCACTGCGAGGGTGAGGCAACATGCCATGACGACCAGCCGGCGGATAGAACGGGTGCGCGTCATGATGGCCCCATCGGGGTCGCCGGCGGTGCCGGTGCCTCGGCGGGCAGCAACATGTCCTCGAGGGTCGTCGGGTGCGAGGCCGTCGGCGGTGGACCGGGCGGAATCGGCGCACCCGGGAAAAGCGCGGGTTGCGGTGCGGCCGGCAGTCCATGCGGAGCGTAGGCGCCGGGTGGGCCGGCCGGAGTGGCCCATCCCGCCGGCGGCGGCACGTCACCGGCGCCGGTGTACGCCGACACCGCCGGCGCGGCCTCCGGAGCCACCGGAGCGCCGCCGGCTCCCCCGGGCGCGAGCGCTGGATCCGAATAGATCAGGTTGCCTGGGCTCGGCGACTTCTGCAGGTAGGCGTTGAACGGCATCGGCAGATAGTTGAAATTGAGCAATCGCAGTGCGGGACCGAGGTATTCCGCGCACGCTTTGGACGCCTCGGGCGCCGTGGCGTTCTTCACCGCGGCGATCGACGAGCACACCAACTGCACCGGGTTGGCGAAGTTCGCCAACGCGAAGCCGCCGATCATGGTGCCGGTGTCGGGGTTGTAGATGTTGTATCCGTTGCCGATGGCGTTGGGCGCGACGTGGAGCACGTTCTCCAGGGCCAACCGATTGTCGGCGAGATTCTGTGTGACGGCGCCGAGCCTCTGGATCTGTTCGGCGGTCTGGTCTCTGCTGCCCGCGATGAACCGCTGCACTTCGCCGACGGCTTCGGCGAGGTACGTGAGGGCGGCGTCGAGATCGGACTTGCTCGAATCGATCACGCTGCTCACCGTGGCGAGGCGGTCCTGGAACTGCACGATCTGGGCGTTGCTGTCGCGGAGGGCGTTGACGAAGGTCTGGAGGTTCACGACGACGTCGACGATGTCACCGCTGCCGTCAGCGAGTATCCGGCCGACCTGCGCCAGCTGCGTGATGGTTTCGCGGAGTTTGTCGCCGTTTCCGGTCATGGCGTTGGCCGCGCTGTCGATGAACCGGCTGATCGACGTCGTCGAGATGTTGCCGCTGGGGCCGAGATCCGTCGCGAGCCGTGTCAGTTGGTCCTTGACCTCGTCCCACTCGACGGGCACCGCGGTCCGGTCGACGCCGATGACGGCGTTGTCGGGAAGCGTCGGGCCGCTGGTCTCGTAGGCGGGCGCAAGCTGAATGTAACGCGCGGACACCAGATTCTGCGCGACGATCACCGCTTTGGCGTCGGCGGGGATCGGCACGTCACGGTCGACGGATAGCCGAATGCGGGCCTGGCCTCCGTCGGGCTCGATCGCTTCGATCGTGCCGACCCGCACCCCGGCGACGCGCACCTCGTCGCCGGGATAGATCGCTGTGGCGGAGGCGAAGTACGCGGTGATGGTTCTGGCGCCGAAGAACGACTGGCGGATCACCGCGACGGTTCCGCCGACGAGCAGGCCCACCAGAACCACCAGCAGCGCGGTCGACAGCGGTTTTCGGCCGATCATCGTGACCCTCCCGGAATACCGTTGTAGGGGAAGGGGAATTCGGCCCGGGGTCCCGCGTTGTCCGGCGGCTGTCCGGCGTTCACGCCGCGGCGATAGCCCAGCGCATAGTCGAGGAACGGTTGCAGCGACTGTGCGGGCAGCAGGTTGCCGACAAACGCGTTGTAGTAGAACCCGTTGTTGACGGCCTCGCCCTGGGTGACTTGATATTTCGCCAGTCCCGAGAGTGCCTTGGCGATGTTGTCGCGGTTGCGCTCGAGCATGTCGTAGGCCGCGTTGAGCTTCTGCAGCGTCGGCGCCAGTTCCTGTTCGTTGTCGTGCACCAGACCCGTCAACTGGCGGGCGACCACCGAGGTGTTGGCGAGCAGGCTGACGATGGCGTACCGGCGGGTCTCGAGAACACCCATCAGGTCGTTGGCGTTGAGGATCAAGGTGTTCAGCTGCTCGCTGCGCTCGGACAGCACGCCCGTGACGTCGGCGGCACTCTTGAGCAGCCGGCCCAGCGACTCGTCGCGTCCGTTCAGTGAGCGCGACAGCCGGCTCAGCCCGTCGAAGGTCGGCCCGAGTTGCGGCGCGATCCGGTCGATCGTGTCGGAGAGCGTGTCGAGGGCCCGATTGATCGATGCGGTGTCGGTGTCGGCTGTGTTGGCGGTGAACTCGCTGACCGCCTCGGTCAGGGAGTACGGCGAAGAGGTCCTCGACACAGGGATGACGTACAGCGGCTTGACCCGGTCATCGCCGGCCGGTTCCAGGGCCAGGGTGCGCTCCCCCAGCAGCGTGCCGGTGCGGATGTGCGCCGTGGTCTGCGATCCGAAGCGGACCTTGCCGTCGACGGTGAACGTCACGAGGGCTTTGCCCTTATCCAGGGATACATCGGACACCGAGCCGACCGTCATACCCGAGACCTTCACGTCGTTGCCGGGCGTCAGACCGCCGGCCTCGGTGAACATCGCCTGATACCTGACGGCGGTGGCCCACGACCACAGCCGCTCGGGTTGCAGCCCCACGGCGATGATCAGGACGATGAGAACAACGCCGATGAATCCGGCTCGAATCAGCGGTGAGGCACGGTATTTCAGCATCAGGGCTCCCCGCATCGTCCGTTGTTCTGCAGGATCCAGGGAAAGTGCGCGGTGCGGCCCTGGAGGTCGGTGACCCTGACCGATATTCCGCACAGGTACTGGTTCAGGAAGCTGCCGTACGCGCCGAGACGCACAAGCTTCTTGTAGTTCTGCGGCGCCTTCTGTAGGGAGATGTCGAGAAGCGGTATGTCCTTCTCGAGCAGCGGAGCGACGCGGTTGAGCTGGTCGACGCTGCCGGCCAGCGGCGGCCGGGCCTGGGTCATCAGATCGGCGAGAGAAGCGGTCCCGCTATCCAGTGCGGTGATCGCCTCTCCGATCGGATCACGATCGGCGGCCAGGCCGGTGATCAACTTCTCGAGGCGGTCCACCGCCCCGGAGAACTTGTTCCCGTCCTTGGCGATGGTGGCCAGCACCGCGTTGAGGTTGTCGATCAGGTTCCGCACGGTCTCGCCGTTGTCGGCGATCGAGTTGGAGAAGGATGCGGTCTTGGCGAACAGCGATTCGAGGTTCCCGCCCTGGCCCTGCAGGATCTGGATCAAGGAGCGGGTCAAAGCGTTGACGTCGTCGGGGTTCAGGCCGCGGATCACGGGCTTCAGCCCGCCGAGAAGGAGGTCGAGATCCAGGGCCGGCTCGGTGCGGTCGGCGGGGATCTGTGAGCCGGGTCCGGCGACTTTCGTCGAGCCGGGCCCGTCGAGGAGTTCGAGGTAGCGATCCCCGACGAGGTTGAGGTAGCGCACCGCGGCTTTGGTTCCTGAGGTGAGCACGATGTCGGAGGAGGCGTCGAAGGTGACCACGACGGTGTTGTCCGGTTGCAGGGAGACGTCGTGGACGGTGCCGACGCGGATACCCGAAACCCGCACCGAATCCCCGGGTTTGAGGTCGGAGACGTCGGTGAACACCGCGGAGTAGTCGTGCGCGGACCCGGTGCGGTACTGGCCGAAGATTGCGAACAGCGCGGCGGTGAGCAGCAGCATCACCGCGCCGAAAATGCCCAGTTTGATCGCTGTTCCCACGCCGCTCATCCCGGTTGTCCGATCTGCGAGGAGTTGCGGGGCGGACCGTCGATCGGGCCGAACAGCGCCTGCTTGAGCGCATCGGAGTTCAGCAGGATGCCCTGGTTGCCGTACTGCGCGCGGCTGGCGTCGATGTCGCTGACGACGTAGGGCGCCCGGGTTTCGTAGCCGACGTCGGGCAGTCCCGCGCACTGGGGCCCGCCCTTGGCCGCGACCTTGGGCAGGTTCTGCGGATAGCGGTAGCGTTCGGAGCCCAACACGAAGGAGTCGAGCAGCAGCACCCCGGGCACCGGCGAGGGTGCAGCGGTGGCCAGCGGGACCATACCTGCCAGAACGCAATTCAGCGCTGGGTGGTACTGGTTGGTCAGGTCGGTCGTCGGCACGAGGAGGTCGAAGACGTCGGTGATCGCCTTGCGGTTGCCGGCGAGCACTTCGTCGCCGATGTCGGCCAACCCGATCGTGCTGAGCAACAGGGTGTCGAGGTCCTGCTGTTTGTCGACGATCGTGTCGCTGATACCGGTGGCGTTGTCGACGATGGCCAGCAGGTCTGGGCTGGCGTCGGCGTAGGCCTCGAGAACCTCTGGCAAGACCGCGATGTCGTGACTCAGATTCCCCAGACTGGGATCGATCTTCTCGAGCATCGTGTCCAGATCGGACAGCGTCTGCCCGAATTTCTCGCCGCGTCCGCTCAGGCCCGATGCCAGCGACCCGAGCGTCTCGTTGAGTTTGGCGGGTTCGATGCGGTTCAGCACCGACACGATTTGTTCGAAGATGGTGTTGATCTCGACGGTGACGTGATCGGCGTCAAGGATCTGGCCGGCACGCAGCGCCTGCGGCGAGGGGTCCGGAGGCGGAACGAGCGCAACGGATTTGGCGCCGAACACCGTCGACGACGCGATGTCGACGCGCACGTTAGCCGGGATCAGTTCCATTGACGAGGGATCCATGGCGAGGTGGATCGCGGCTCGGCCGTCGGGAAGGGGCTCGACCGAGTGGACAGTGCCCACCTGAGCGCCGTGCAGCTTGACCCTGGCGTCGGGGTTCATCACCAGGCCGGCGCGGTCGGTGATGACGGTGACCGGTTCGGTCCTGGTGAAGTCGCCGCGGAAGAGCGCGACGGCAAGAGCGACGACCGCGGCGATCGCGATGATTGCCACGAGTCCCGCCACCGGTCTTGCAAATTCGCGCGGCTCAGCGGGCACCGACGTCTGCTGCTTGTTCGTCAACGTGCCACTATCCCGACAGGTTGAAGTTGCCGTTGGAACCGTAGATGGACAGGGATACCAGCAGGGTGACCGACACGACGATCACCAGCGAGGTGCGCACCGCGTTACCGACGGCAACGCCCACACCCGAGGGCCCGCCGGAGGCGAAGTAGCCGAAGTAGGTGTGAATCAACAAAATCGTGATCGCCATCAACACCGCCTGCAGAAACGACCACAACAAATCGATCGGATTCAAAAACGTGTCGAAATAGTGGTCATACAGCCCCCCGGACTGACCGAACAACACCACCGTGGTGAACTGCGACGCCACAAACGACAGAATCACCGCAATCGAGTACAGCGGGGTGATCGCCACCATGCCGGCCACAATGCGCGTGGACACCAGATACTCCACCGGCCGGATCGCCATCGACTCCAACGCATCGATCTCCTCATTAATACGCATCGCACCCAGCTGCGCGGTCACCCCGGCCCCGAACGTGGCCGCCAACCCGATCCCGGCCACCGTCGGGGCCGCGATCCGCACGTTGATGAACGCCGCCAAAAACCCGGTCAGCGCCTCGATACCGATGTCGCCCAACGACGAATACCCCTGCACCGCCAACGTGCCACCGGCAGCCAGCGTCAAGAACCCCACGATCGCGACCGTGCCGCCGATCATCGCCAATGTCCCCGCGCCCATGGAGATCTCGGCGATCAACCGCACGATCTCCTTACGGAAATGCACCGACGCGTGCGGCACCCCCGCCAGAGCACGCAGATAAAACAACATGTGATCGCCGATGCGACCCAAAAAGTCCACCGGTCGCTTGGCCTGACGGCTCAAGCGCGGATACGTCGTGCGCAAAATCGTTGCGGTGCCCATCGAGAGCCGCTAACCCGTCGTCATTTGGATGCCGATCGCGGTCACGACCACGTTGATCACGAACAACGCCATGAACGCATACACCACCGTCTCGTTGACCGCGTTACCGACCGCCTTGGCGCCACCACCGGTGATCGTCAACCCGCGAAAACACGCCACCAGCCCGGCGATCAGACCAAACAACGCCGCCTTCACACACGAAATGATCACCTCGGGCACCCCGGTCAACAGCGTGATCCCAGCCGCGAACGCGCCCGGGTTCACATCCTGGATGAACACCGAAAACGTGTAACCACCCAGGATTCCGATGATCACCACCAGGCTGTTGAGCAGCAGTGCGACCAACCCCGAGGCCAACATGCGCGGGGTCACCAAGCGCTGGACCGGGTTGATGCCCAGCACCTCCATCGCATCGATCTCCTCGCGGATCGTGCGCGACCCAAGATCGGCACACATCGCCGTCGCACCGGCACCGGCCACGATCAACACCGTCACGATCGGGCCCACCTGGGTCACCGCACCAAACGCCGCACCCGCACCCGACAGATCAGCGGCACCCAACTCCCGCAACAAGATGTTCAACGTGAACGACACCAGCACCGTGAACGGAATCGCCACCAACAACGTCGGCGCCAACGACACCCGAGCAATAAACCAACACTGCTCCAAAAACTCCCGCCACTGAAACGGCCGACGAAACACAAACCGCACCGCATCAGCCGACATCGCAAACAACGCCCCGACCGCCTGCATCGGCCCAGCCAGATTCCGCAACGGCGGCAGACCCGCAGACCACCGCTCCGGTGCGTCGGTTGCCATTACCCCACGACTCCGGTCAGCGACGTCATCGCGAAACACCTGACGGGATCGCCGGCGACATCGGGCCTCCTGCTTACGCGCGGGCACGTCGACGGCCCGTCTCTCGATCGGCAGCGTCGCAGTCAATCGCTCAGCGGCACAGTGAGCGTCCCGCTTACCGGGACGCCCGATGAACGGAACAACCACCTGCGGTCGGATATGCGCGTGGCAAGCTATGGGGCGTGACCGACACCGCAGCCTTCATCGCCCGCGTCGAGAGCGACCTCCGTGAGACACCCACCCCCTCCGGTGTGCTGCGCTACTACGACGTCGGTGACGGTCCCGTTCTGCTCTTTCTTCACGGCTCCGGGCCCGGCGTCACCGGCTGGCGCAACTTCCGCGGTGTGCTGCCCACCTTCGCCGAGCATTTCCGTTGCCTGATCCTGGAATTCCCGGGTTTCGGGGTCAGCGACGACTTCGGCGGCCATCCGATGATCACGGCGCAGGGCGCTGTCGTCCCCTTCCTCGACGCGCTGGGCATCGATCGCGTCAACATCGTCGGCAACTCGATGGGCGGCGGCGTGGGGATCAACTTCGCAATCAGCAACCCGGACCGCATCGGCCGGCTGGTCACGATCGGCGGCATCGGCACCAACATCTTCAGTCCCGGCCCGAGTGAGGGGATTCGGCTGCTCCAGGAGTTCACCGAGGACCCCACCCGTCAGCGGTTGGTCGACTGGCTCAACTCGATGGTGTACGACCAGTCGCTCGTCACCGAACAACTGATCGAGGAACGCTGGCAGTTGGCGACCGATCCGGAGACGCTGGAGTCCGCCCGGCGCATGTACGGCAAGAAGGCCTTCACGCAGATGATGGCGTTCATGCGCGGCAGCGATGCGCCGCTGCCGTGGGCGCAGATGCACAAGGTCGCCGCACCCACGCTGTTGACGTGGGGGCGTGACGACCGGGTCAGCCCGCTGGACATGGCGCTGATCCCGATGCGCACCATTCCCAACGCCGAACTGCACGTGTTCCCGAACTGCGGGCACTGGGCGATGATCGAGGCCAAGGCTGCGTTCGAGAGCGTGGTGCTCGCGTTCTTGAGCCGTCGGTGACCGGTTAACCCAACCGGAGTGGTATCGAGTGGAACGCTCGCGCCCAGGCAGACGTGATTCTCTCCGGCTCACCGGCGAGTTCGCATTCTGGGAAGCGCTCAAACCATTCGGCGAAGGCCAAGCGGGCCTCCATTCGAGCGAGCCCGGAGCCCATGCAGAAATGTGGGCCATGACCGAATGAGGCATGTCGCTTAACACGTCGCGTCACATCGAAGCGTTCCGGATCCGGAAACTCACGATCATCGTGATTGGCTGCGCCCCAAACCAACATGACGCGCGATCCAGCGGGGATCTGGACGCCGTGGAGCTCCACATCGCGCGTGGCGGTTCGAGGCAGGGCCTGGTGGGCGCCTCTATACGGATCATCTCCTCGATGGCCGACGGCCACAGCGAGGGGTCGTTGCGCACCAGGTCGAGCTGTTCAGGGTGGTTCAGGAGAAGAAGGAGACCCGAACCGATGACGCTGGCCGTCGTGTCATTACCGCCGAGGACCAACAGCAGGCAGAATCCCAGTAGCTCCTGGTCGCTGAGCCTCTCGCCGTCGATCTCCGCGTCAAGAAGTGCGGTCATCAGGTCTTCGCGCGGGTGGCGACGGCGCTCCTCGAGCAATTCGGCGAACATCGCATAGATGTTCATCGCGGCCTCGAGGGCTTTGTCGGTGTCCAAACCGATGAACGCCTCGGTCCAAGTGCGCATGGGTGCGAGATACCGCTCGTCGAGGCCGATCATCCCGCCCACTGCCACGCTGGGAATGACAGCCGCGTAGTCGTGCTGAAATTCGCAGACATCCTTGGCCGCGATGTCGTCGAGCAGAGCTCCGACGCACTTCTTGATTTCGTCCTCCATCGCTGCGACGCACCGCGCGGTGAAGGCCCGCGACACCAGTCTGCGAAGAGCGCCATGTCGTGGCGGATCGATGAAGATGAGTTGGGGAAGTAGATCGTTTGCCTCGGATACGCGGCTGGAGAAAGTCTGGTGGTCGGCCGCCGCGGCCCAGACATCGGCGAACCGGGTGAACGCGTAGAACTGGCCGTCCGGGTCGCGGTAGACCGGATGGTGGTCTCGCATCGTGCGGTACACATCCCAGATCTCGTCCTGGAACTTAGAAGTGGACGGGTCGTAGACGAATTGTGCACCGGCCATGCGCTAGGGCCTCCGTTCGGCCCCCAGTAAAGGAGAGCCGTAGATGTGACCTACGGAACGGACCTTAGAGTGCGGACTCGCGGGACGACCGGATGCGCCCACTGAGCGGGAGGACGGCCTCTCAGACGACGCGTCACGACGCACCGGTCACTCGATCCGGCATCGAGACCTGCTGCGCGACAAGAGTATCGGCGCGCTCTGCAAAGTCGAGCACATGCTCGCCGATGACGCGGACCCGTTCGAGGGTGAGTCGGCAGTAGGGCTGCGCTGAAACTGTCAGCACGACATTGCCTTCGGGATCGAAGATCGGCGCGGAGATGGTCGCGAGCTCGCACTGGTCGATCTGAGGCAATTCATCGGGAAGGAAGTCGACGACCGTCAGGTCGGCAACGGCGCCGGCCAGGCGTACCGCCACGGGGTCCGGTGCGCCGCCGTCTTGCACAGCCAGAAGCGCCGCGAAGACTTTCAGCAGAGGACTGCTGAGCCGTTCGATCCCGTACCCCCGCCGGCAGATCTCGTCGAGCACCTTGGGCATCCGCGCGCGGTAGACGTCGTTGACCGGACCTGCGGCCGTCATCCAGTCCTGGCGTGCGGCAGCGGGCGCCCACGCGACGAACTCCCGGCCGAACGGCGCGACGAAGGGCAACCGCTGCCCGGCCTGTACCTGGGAGCGGCCGCCGTTTGGAGCGGCCGTTTCGATGACGGCGATCTGGCCGTCGCGCACCTCGGAGATACATGCCGCCATCCCCAGCGTTGAACACAGTTCCCATAGTGGGTCGCGTAGTGCGTCCGACGCTGGCGCGTTGACGGTGGGCATGCGAGGAAACTCGCTGCCAAGGCAGAATTTCCCACTGAGCGGGTCACGCCGCACCCAGCCGCCCGCGGACAAGGTGGCCAGGATGGCGTGCCCGGTCGATCGACTGATGCCCAGCTCACGGCATATTTCGGCCAATGTCCAGGGCCTCGCGGACGGACGCGCCAGTAGCTCGACCACATCGATGACACGTCGGGTCGGTGGAGAGGGGTCTTGACCCGCACGCGACGAGCGTCCTACCTTGGCGTTCATATATTCGGCAGCTTACGTCGAATACTCGTTACCCGCTATACGGAGGCCTGATGCCGGGCGTTGCAGTGCCCATCGACGACCTCACGGCCCCGGTGCTCAGCCACGAGCAGCGTGAGATCCTCGGCTATCTCGACGGGCTGACCGTGGACCTCGATCCCGAAACGCTACTCGATGAGGCGATCGAGAAGACCGGGCTGGAAGATTTCGGGCACAACGACTTTCGGCTACGGCTCGAGGTGTATGCCGCCGCCGCCGATGCCGACGCCGGCAACACCAATCTCAACCGCCTGATCCTGCACAACCGGATCGTGCGGCTGCTGTCTCAGCGACTGCTGCTGACCGATCTGCTCCGCCGATATCCCGAGATCCACGACATCGAAATCGAGCGCCCCATCATCGTCGTGGGCCTCCCCCGTTCGGGGACAACGCATCTGGTGAACCTCATCGCGGCGGACACCCGGCGGCGCGCGCTGCCGTATTGGGAGAGCCAGGAGCCGTTCCCGCTGCGCGGTGAGGGTCCCGACGTCAACGGCGTGGATCCGCGGTTCGCCCGCAGCGTTGCCGAACACGAGTCCGCGACGGTGATGACTCCACTGGTCCAGGCGATGCACGACCGGTTCCCACAGGCGATCGAGGAGGAGGTCGAACTCCTCGACCTCGACTTCGCCAGCTACGTGCTGGAATGGCACGCCCGGGTGCCGCGGTGGCGCGACTTCTATCTCACTCTGGATCAGGACCAGCACTACGGCTACCTACGGACGATCCTCAAGGCGTTGACGTTCCTGCGCGGTCCTCGGCAGTGGGTGCTCAAGTCGCCCCAGCACTGCGAGCAACTCGGGCCCCTGATCCGCACCTTCCCCGACGCCACGGTCGCTTTCACCCACCGTGATCCCGTCGCCGTGATCCAGTCGGCCGTCACGATGCTCGCCTACGGAGACCGCGTGCGCCGCAACGCGATTGAGCCCGAAGGCCTCGTGGAGTACTGGATCGACCGGATCGAGCGCCTGTTGCGGGCATGCGTGCGCGACCGCGGGCTGGTCGGCCCTGAGCAGAGCATGGACATCTCCTTCCATCAGCTCAACGGCAACGAGATGGCGATCCTCGAGCAGATCTATGCCGCCAACAAAACGCCGTTGACGTCAGACACGCGAGCGGCGTTTCGCGGTTACCTGGACGACAACCCGCGCGGCAAGCACGGGCTGCTGCGGTACGACCTCGAGGGTCATTTCGGACGGTCGCCTGACGAGGTCCGTTCGCGCTTTGGGTTCTACTTCGACCGTTTCGAGGTGCGGCCAGAAGCATGACCGCCTACGAGCCGATCTACCGGAGCCGGCCGGGAGCCGACGACATCGTCGGCGCGGGTGCGCCCGCCGAAGAGGTCAGTCCGGGGATCTGGCTGTCGCCAGGACTGTCGAACTCGTACATGCTGACGACCGACGAAGGCCGCATCGTGCTCAACACGGGCATGGGCTTCGAGGGTCCGGTGCACCGCGCCAACTACGACGCGGTCGACAACTCGCCGGTCCGCTACGTCATCCTCACGCAGGGACACGTCGACCACGTCGGCGGCCTCGATACCGTCGCCGACCCTGCCAGCGAGATCGTCGCACAAGCGAACTGGGAGACGTGGCGGCGCGACAACGAACTGCTGGCGCCGTTTCGCGCGCAGAACTCCGGCTTCGCGTGGGTCGAGAAGGTGATGGACACCATCGATCGCACAACCGCGCGGTTCGGCACGGTTCCGCCCCAGAGTGTGCCGGTTCCCACGCTCACGTTCGACGACGAACTCGTCATCGAACTCGGCGGTCGCCGCCTGGAGCTATACGCCACGCCCGGTGGTGAAACCACCGACAGCCTCGTAGTGTGGCTGTCCAACGAAGGTGTATGCCTGTGCGGCAATGTGTTCGGCGCCCTGTTCGGGCACATCCCGAATTTGGTCACCATGCGCGGTGATCGCTACCGCGACGCACTGACCGTCGTCGAATCCATCGACCGGGTCCGCGCCCTTGGTCCGCACACACTGCTGACCGGGCACTTCGGTCCCATCGTCGGGAAGGACCGCATCGAGTGGGAACTGACCCGCCTGCGCGACGCGGTGACCTATATCCACGACAAGACGGTCGACGGCATGAACGCCGGCAAGGATGTGCACACGCTGATGCGCGAGGTGGAGCTTCCCACGGAACTCGAGGTCGGTCAGGGCTACGGGATGGTGCGGTGGAACGTCCGCGCGATCTGGGAGAACTACGCCGGCTGGTTCCATCACCGATCCACCACCGAACTCTATGCCGAGGATCCGGACCGGGCCGAGGCCGACCTCCTCGAACTCGCCGGTACCGCAGCGGTTCTCGGGCGCGCGCGTGCCCTTTTTGACGCCGGCGAACCCGTCCGCGCGATCCGGCTGGCCGAGATCGTCAGCCGAGCCGAACCCGACGACACGGAGGCCAAGCACTTGTTGATCACCGCGCACGACGCTCTCCTGCACGCCAGTACCAATTTCTGGGAATCGGCCTGGCTGCGTAGGTCGATCGCGGCGCTGTCATGACCGGCCGTGTGTCGTTCGACTTCACGGGCGCGACGGCGCTGGTCACCGGAGGCACGAGCGGCATCGGCCACGCCACGGCGTCGCTCCTGCGCGACAGCGGAGCCCGAGTGACCGTCACCGGCACTCGAGCCCGACCCGAGGACTACGACGTCGATCTGTCGGGACTGGAGTACCGGCAGCTGACCCTGACCGACGCCGCCGACCTCGATGCGCTTGCCGAATCGTTCACAGCGCTCGACATTCTCGTCAACAACGCCGGCGCCAACTTTCCCGGCGGGCTCGACGAAGCCACCGTGGAAGGTTTCACCGCGTCGGTCGAGCTCAACCTGTTGGCACCGTTCCGATTTACCGAACGGCTCCACGGCGCGCTCAAGGCGTCGAAGGCCGACGGAGGCGCAAGTGTGGTGATGCTGGGCTCGATGGCCGCGATACGTGCAGTACCGGTCGTACCCGGATACGGCTCGGCAAAAGCGGGCCTGCTCTCTCTGACTCGCAACCTCGCGGTCCGATGGGCATCAGACGGTATCCGAATCAACGCCGTCGTCCCCGGAGTCGTTGCCACCCGCATGACCGCGCCAATGGACTATGTCCCAGAGCTCAAACAGGAACAGATCGATCACATCCCACTCGGCCGGTTCGCCCGGCCGGAAGAAATCGCGAGCCCGATCCTGTACCTGTGCAGCGCCAGTGCGTCCTATAGCACCGGGTCGGCGGTCGTCGTCGACGGCGGCTACAGCGTGCTCTGAACGGCCGACGACACCGACAGGAGGGAACACGCACAAATGCGAGCAGCCATCATCACCGCTCCCGCAAAGACCGAGATCCGTGAGGTGCCACAGCCTTCGGTCGGACCAGACGATGTGCTGGTCAGGATTCGGGCATGCGGCATCTGCGGGTCCGACAGCCTCTACATCTCGATGGGCGGCCTGCCGCCGCGACAGGGCAGTATGCCGATCGGCCACGAACCGGCTGGCGAGGTGGTCGAGGTCGGCGCCAATGTGCGCGATATCAACGCCGGCGACCGCGTCGTAATCAACCCGATGGCCGTTCCCGACGACATCATCGGCAACGGCGGGTCCACCGGTGCGCTGGCCGACTATCTGCTGATCAAGGATGCGGTCCGCGGCCACAGCCTGGATGTCATCCCCCATCACATCCCGTATGAGGTCGCGGCCCTCAACGAGCCCATGGCGGTGGCGCAACACGCCGTCAACCAGGTGGCGCCGCGGCGCGGCGACCAGGTGGTGATCTTCGGAGCGGGCCCGATCGGTCTGGGCGCCACCATCACACTCAAGTCGCGGGGTGTGAAACACGTTGTGGTGGTGGATATTCTGCCAGATCGTCTGGACAAGGCGTTGAAGGTCGGCGCTGACGCCGTCATCAACTCCGCAGCCGAGGACCTGTCCGCCCGGCTGATCGAGCTGCACGGCCCCGGTGATTCGATGTGGCCCGATAGGGCGGGCACGAACATCTTCCTCGACGCCGCGGGGGTGCCCGCGGTGATCGACTCGGTCATGGCCGTGGCGCAACGCGGCTCCAAGCTCGGTGTCGTCGCCGTTCACAAAGAACCCGTCAGCGTGGACATGATGAACGTCATGAGCAACGAGCTGACCATTGTCGGGTCGATGGGCTACCCGGATGAGATCTTCGAGGTGACCAAGGACATCGTCGAGAACTGGGAGAAGTACCGCGTGATCATCAGTCACACGTTTGACTTCAACGATTTCGAGGAGGCTCTGCGCTGTGTGGCCACCCCGGGTATGGCGGACAAGGTCGTCATCACATTGAGTTGAGCTGTCAACGGTACGAAAGCGTTGGCCTCATGCGAGATCCTCTGTGTCGGCGGCGATTGGCGCGGCCGGGGCAGGTTCACCGGCCAGGCCCGCGTCGAGCACCGCATGGGCGTACGGGTGTCCGTCGAGCACCCGGCTGGTGCGGCTGGTGATCTGCCATTCCCCTGCGACTCGCGCGAGCGCGAAGTGGTTCGCTGTTGCCCGCCAGACGCGATATGCCTTCTCATCGTCGCTGTCTCGCAGCAGCACCAGCGATTCACACACCGCGACGGCGGAGTCGCCGTTGACGGACACCACTGCGGGGCCGAGAAAATGGCAACAGCCGCGGGCGACCAGCTCCTGGTGTGAGCGTGACTTCACCATCGCGCGCACATCCCGTCGACCGTTCATCTGCCAGCCCTCGACATCGTAGGTGCCGTCGAGAGCCCATAGCTTCGAGGCATTGTCGGCATTACCGGCATCGACAGAGGGGCCGTAGGAAGCGATGATTTTCGCAATTGCGTGCTCGTCTTCGAGCCGCTGCAAGCGCGCCAGAATTTCCGGATCGGTCACGTGCTGTCCTCCAAGTCGCGCAGTCGTGCCAACTGGTCACAATAGTGTCGCGCGCTGGCCGACCGGACCGTGCACGTGATCGCGGTAGCTCCGGCGTCGCGCAACTTCGACAAGAGCGACCGCGTACGCTTCGGGTCGGATTCGGGGTCGACCGACGTCGGTAGCAGCACCTCGAACCCCTCGGACAACTGCACCTTGGTGAGCATGTCGCGGACCGCGTCGTATGTCAGCCCGAAAGGCATCCAACCGTCGGCAAGCTCAACGGCTCGGCGCAGAGAGCCCATGCTGCGACCACCCACCCAGATCGGTACTCGTCGTTGCTGAGTGTGCGGCAGCACCGTAACGCCTTGGTAGTCGTAGAACTGCCCGTGATACTGCGGCGTCGAGGTGGACAGTGAGGCGCGCAGCGCGCGAATCGCATCGTCCGCGCGTGCGGCGCGGTGTTCCCATGCGGCGCCGATCAACGCGAATTCCTCTGTCAGGGAGCCGATTCCCACGCCGAGCACAAGACGGCCACCGGTGACCACGTCAAGCGTGCCGTAGCGCTTGGCGATTTCCAACGGGTGGTGGTAGCCGAGGACGAGCACCGAGGTAGCCAGCCGAATCCGTTGGGTGTGTGCAGCCAGATATCCGAGAGTGGCCAACGGGTCCCAGTACACCGCGCCGCGGGTGGCGGCATCGGCGGACGGGATCGCCACATGTTCGGAACAGGTGAGGTAGTCGAAACCGAGCCGGTCGGCGGCGGTGGCGATCATCGCCAGGTCATCGATGCCTGCGTCGGCTTCCCACGGCGCCGCGACGCCGGGGACTTGCACGACGACGGGCGTCGAGAGCCCAAGCCGCACAGTCAGTGTGCACCCGCGGTCAATGCTTTGATCATCTCGTGTGACTCGAGTACAACCCGAGCGCGATCGGGGGCACTGTTGGCCTCAGCTCGCGCAGCGTTCCCGCCGGCCACCCAAACTGGACCGTCAGAAAGTCGCGCGAGACCTTCGGCGGCCACCTCGGCCGGCTCGTTGACGAGAATCCCCGGCGCATCGAAGTTCAATCCCACCCGGGCCATCGCCGGGGTTCGCGTCACCCCCAGCACCAACTCGAGAACATCGACGTCGTGTTCTCGCAGTTCCAACCACAGGCTCTCGGCGAATACTCGCGAGAACGCCTTGGCGCCCGCGTAGATGGTATGGCGCCATGCCCCCATGTATCCCGAGAGCGACCCGACGATCAGGATCCCTCCACGGCGCCGATCCACCATCGACCGTCCATAGTGCTGTACCAGGCCGAGCATGCGCGTGACGTTGAGATCGATGACGTTCTGGAAGTCACCGAGATCAGCGTCGAGGAAAGGTTCGTTGCAGGTGCTGGCTCCGGCGTTGTAGATCAGCAGCCCAACCTCGAGGTCGGCGGTCGCTTCGGTGATACGCGCGACCGCTTGCGGGTCGAGGAGATCGACCGACAGGTTCCGCACGTCCACGCCGAGGGCTCGGCAGCGCTGCGCGGTCTCTTCGAGCGGGCCGGGCTTGCGCGCGATCAGCACCAGGTTGATCCCGGACTTCGCGAGCAGCCACGCAAATTCCGCGCCGACCCCCTCTGACCCCCCGGCGATTACCGCCCACGGTCCGTACCTACTCACATCAACCATGTCGTCGTCCTATCGGGGTCGGATTGAACTTGTCCCAACGCAGCACGTCAGGACGCCGCCAGCAGCCGGAAACCCTTGTAACCCGCCGCGGCCACCTCGGTACAGATATCCAGGTAAGCGCCGAAACCGCCGATGAACAACATGAATCCGCGTGGTTTACCCGGCACGTTGGCGCCCATGTACCAGGAGTTGGCCCTCGGGAACAGCGTCGCCTCCGCGCGCCGGTTGCACTCGGCGATCCAGTTGTCGACGGCCTCGTCGGTGGCTTCGATCGCGGTGTAGCCGTGCCCGTCGAGATAGGAGATGGCGTCGGCAATCCAGTTCACGTTCGCCTCGGCGTGCAGCACCATGTTGGCGAGCACCGCGGGCGCACCTGGCCCCGAGACGAGGAACAGGTTGGGGAAGCCGTCGACGCCCAGCCCGAGGTAGGTGCGCGGACCATCCGCCCAGTCGTCGCGCAGCCTCTGCGCGCCGCGGCCGACGATGTCGATCTTGGCCAGCGCACCGGTCATCGCGTCGAACCCGGTGGCGAGCACGATAACGTCGACGTCGTAATGGGCGTCGGTGGTGTTGATGCCGTCGGCATCGATCGACACGATCGGTGTCTTACGCACGCTGACCAGGCTCACGTGCGGTTGGTTGAAGGTTTGAAAGTAGTTGGTGTCGGTGCAGATTCGTTTCGTCCCGATGGGATGGTCGTTCGGGATGAGAAGCTCGGCGACTTCGGGGTCGTCGATCACCGCACGAATCTTCTCTTCGTAAAACTTGCGCGCTTCCTCGTTGGCGGCCATATCGATCATCTGATCGCTGAACGTCTTCGAGAACAGCACACCCCCGAGTTCCCAGCGCTTCTCGAACGCGTCGCGGCGCTCCTCGGGCGTGGCCTCCATCGTCAGCTTCGGATGGGCGATGTGCGGTGAGCCGCCGCCGCTGCGCCATGACAGTCGGCGGCGTTCGGCGTAGGTCGCCTTGACCTGGGCGCGGTCCTCGTCGGTCAACGGCCGATTGCCCGCGGGCACACTGTAATTCGGCGTCCGTTGGAAAACGTAGAGCCGATCGGCCTGTTCGGCGATCACCGGTATGGACTGGATGCCCGACGAACCCGTCCCGATCACCGCGACCCGCTTGCCGGTGAAGTCGACGGACTCGTGCGGCCAGTGCGCCGTGTGGTACAGCTCCCCCGCGTAACCGTCCAGGCCCGGAAAGTCCGGCGTCAACGCCGCCGACAGCGGACCGGTCGCCATCACGCAAAACCGCGCGATGACGACCTCACCCGTGTCAGTCGACACCGTCCAACGCAGGTTGTCCTCGTCGACCACGGCCGAGGTGACCCGGGTGTTGAACGTGATGCCGTCGCGCAGGTTCAGTCTGTCGGCGACCCAGTTCAGGTAGCGCAGGATCTCGGCCTGCGTCGCGTACTTCTCCGACCAGTCCCATTCCTGCTCGAGCTGCGGATCGAACGAGTAGCAGTAGTCGACGCTCTCGACGTCGCAGCGCGCTCCCGGGTAGCGGTTGTAGTACCAGGTCCCCCCGATCTCCGGCGCCGCCTCGAACACGCGCACCGACAGGCCCTGCGACCGCAGCCGGTGCAACGCGTACAACCCGGCGAAGCCGGCGCCGACCACCACCGCGTCCACGCTTGACCGCTCCTCGGAGATACCCACGCAGCCACGGTAGGTCGTCGTGGACCCGCCACCGCCGGAGTTTCCCGATGACCGGGCGAAAGAGCGGGGACCGTTCCGCCCATTGGAAGGACCGGTCGACCCGAATACCGCGGACGGTGAAGATCAGCGCATGTCACAGACCGACGCCTGCGGAACGCGGGTCGATGCCACCGTTTGCGTCGAACTGGACGGTAGCCGGCACCACCTCCGCTGGCCGCGCGACAGGACACTGGTCGACGCGATGCTCGACGCCGGTATCGATCCTCCGCACTCGTGCCGGGAGGGTCACTGCGGCTCATGCGTCGCGACCGTGGTCTCCGGCGAGGTCCACATGGCCACCTGCGAAATCCTCGAGCCCGACGACCTGGCCGAGGGCCTGATCCTCGGTTGTCAGGCCCGACCGGTCAGCGACGATCTGCACGTCGAGTACTGAGCCGGAAACGCCGCCCGCTGACCGGGATTTGATCCCGTTCGCGCGTCTGGTGCGGTAGACCATCAAGTGCAGCCGATAGTGAGGACATCAGCATGAGTGAGCGCGTACTCGACCGGGTGATGCAAATGGCCGAGCAGTTCAAGGATCAGGGCGTCGAGGCCGAAAACATCGGACGGTTGACCGACGCCACGGTCAAGTCGATGAAGGCTGCCGGGTCCATCCGCCTGCTGCAGCCCAAGAAGCACGGCGGCTACGAGGCCCACCCGCGCGAATTCGCCGAGACCGTGATGGCCACCGCCGCGCTGGACCCCGCGGCCGGCTGGATCAACGGCGTGGTTGGCGTGCACCCCTATCAGCTCGCCTACGCCGATCCTCGCGTCGGCGAGGAGGTGTGGGCCGACGACATCGACACCTGGATGGCTTCGCCGTACGCGCCGCAGGGTGTGGCCAAGCCCGTCGACGGCGGCTACATCTTCAACGGGCGCTGGCAGTTCAGCTCGGGAACCGACGCGTGCGACTGGATCATCCTCGGCGCGATGATCGGCGATGCGGAGGGCAAACCGCTGATGCCACCGCAGATGCTGCACATGATTCTTCCGCGACCGGACTACGAGATCGTCGAGGACTCGTGGGACGTGGTCGGACTGCGCGGCACCGGTTCCAAGGACGTCATCGTCAAGGATGCCTTCGTGCCGGAGTACCGGACGATGGACGCGATGAAGGTGATGGACGGCACCGCGCAGCGCGAGGCAGGCATGACCGAGCCGCTGTACCTGATGCCGTGGTCGACGATGTTCCCGCTCGGCATCTCCGCCGCCACGATCGGCATCGCCGAGGGCGCGCTGGCCGCGCACCTGGACTACCAGCGTGAGCGCGTGAACTCCAGTGGCGTTGCGATCAAGGACGACCCGTACGTCATGTACGCGATCGGCGAGGCGGCCGCCGACATCAACGCCGCACGCCAGGAACTGCTGGCCAACGCCGACCGCATCTACGACATGGTCGCCGCGGGAAAGGAGGTCAGCTTCGAGGACCGGGCCGCCGGCCGTCGCACCCAGATCCGCGCGGTGTGGCGCGCGGTGTCCGCCGTCGACGAGATCTTCGCCCGCTCGGGCGGCAACGCCGCGCGCATGGACAAGCCGCTGCAGCGGTACTGGCGCGACGTGCACGTCGGCCAGCTGCACGCGATCCACGTGCCCGGCACGGTGTTTCACGCGTCGGCGCTGAGCTCGCTCGGCGTGGATCCGCAGGGTCCGCTGCGGGCGATGATCTAGAAAGGGCACTATGAGCGATCTCAAGAGCCTCGGATACGTCAAGGTTCAGACCACCGACATCGACCGCTGGCGCCACTTCGCGTTCAAGGTGCTCGGCTTCGCAGAGGGCTCCGGCCCCGAGGACGATGCGCTGTATCTGCGGATGGACGAACGTGCCGCGCGCATCATCGTGGTGCCCGGCGACGTCGACAAGATCGTCACCGTCGGGTGGGAGGTCCGCGACCATGCGGCGTTGACGCGCGTGAAGGCGGCCCTCGACGGCGCAGGCGTGGCGGTCAAGGAACTTTCTCTCGAGGAGGCCGACGCTCGTCGCGTCGAGGAGGTGATCGCGTTCGACGATCCCGCGGGGACCTCCACCGAGGTCTTCCACGGCGCGGTGCTCGACCACAGCCCGGTGGTGACGCCGTACGGCGCCCGGTTCGTCACCGGCGATCAGGGGTTGGGTCACGTCGTGCTGCCGGCCCTCGACGTGCCCGGCCTGTTTCAGTTCTACACCGAGGTCCTGGGATTCAAGTCGCGCGGCGCGTTTCGCGTTCCGACGCCGCCGGAGTTCGGGCCGCTGCGGGTGCGGTTCCTCGGGATCAACGCGCGCCATCACAGCCTGGCGATCTGTCCCGCGATGACGTTGCGTGACCCGGGCCTGATCCACCTGATGGTGGAGGTCGACAGCCTCGATGCGGTCGGGCAGGCTCTCGACCGGGTGAACAAGGACGGTTTCCAGCTGTCCTCCACGCTGGGCAGGCACACCAACGACAAGATGGTGTCGTTCTATGTGCGCGCGCCCGGCGACTGGGACATCGAGTTCGGCACCGACGGTATGCGGGTGGACGAAACGTATTACACCGCAGAGGAAATCACCGCCGACAGCTACTGGGGCCACGAGTGGGTGTCCGACCTGCCTGCGGCGATGCGCCCGTGAGCGGCGATATCACTCCCCTCTCCGCGGCCGACATCGCGCAGTGGGACGAGGAGGCCGACGTCGTCATCGCCGGCTTCGGCATCGCCGGGGCGGCCGCGGCGGTGGAAGCCGCACGCGCCGGTGCTGACGCCCTGGTCCTCGAACGCACCGGTTCGTGGGGCGGCGCGGCGTCGATGGCCGGCGGGTTCATCTACCTGGGCGGCGGAACACCCATCCAAAAGGCTTGTGGTTTCGACGACTCCGTCGCGAACATGGCGGCGTACCTCAACGTCGCTATGGGACCGGGGGCCGACGAGAAGCGCATCGCCGACTACTGCGACGGCAGCCTCGAGCATTTCGACTGGCTCGTCGGCTGCGGCGTTCAGTTCAAGCCGGAGTTCTTCGGCGAGCCCGGCTGGGAGCCGATGGGCGATCAGGGGCTGATGTACAGCGGCGGGGAGAACTCCTACCCGTTCAACACGATTGCGACGCCCGCGCCGCGCGGACACGTCCCGCAGATGTCGAACAAGAAGCAGGGCGAGGCGAGCGCCGGCTACATGCTGATGAAGCCGCTCGTGGAGACGGCCACCGCGGCCGGGGCGCGGGCGATCTACGACGTTCGTGTGCAACGGTTGGTCGTCGAGTCCGACGGCCGGGTGGTCGGTGTGTACGCGCGCCGGTACGGCGAAGAGATCGCCGTGCGGGCGCGTCGCGGAGTGGTGCTGGCGATGGGCAGCTTCGCCTACAACGAGGCCATGGTCGCTCAGTACGCGCCGCGCATCGCCGGCCGACCCGCCGCCGCCATCGAGCAGCACGACGGTCAGGCGATCCGGATGGCGCAGGCACTGGGCGCCGACCTCGCCCACATGGACGCTACCGAGGTGGCCATCTTCATCGATCCGCAGCAGCTGGTGCGGAGCATCCTCGTCAACGGCCGCGGTCAGCGCTACGTCGCCGAGGACACCTATCCCGGCAGGGTCGGGCAGCTGACCTTGTATCACCAGGACAACACGGCGTTCCTGATCATCGACGAGAAGTCCCAGGAGGAGGCGATGGCCTCGCTGTCGCCGCAGCTGATGCTTCGCCCACCGACCTGGGTGTGCGAGACCGTCGCCGAACTCGAATCCGAGATGGGTCTGCCGACGGGATCGCTTCAGGCGACCGTCTCCGCCTACAACGCCGGCGCCGCCGCGGGCGAGGATCCGCTGCTGCACAAAAAGCCGCAGTGGTTGCGACCGATCGGCACGCCGGTTGGCGCGATCGACCTGCGCGAGAGCACCGGCGGATTCACCCTTGGCGGGCTCCTGACGTCGCTCGACGCGGAGGTTCTGCACGTCAGCGGCGAGCCCATCCCCGGTCTGTTCGCCGCGGGCCGCTGCACCGCGGGCCTGGCCGCATGGGGTTACGCGAGCGGGATCTCGTTGGGCGACGGCAGTTTCTACGGCCGACGGGCGGGACGCAGCGCGGCGGCCGCCTAGTTCCCGACCCTCGTCCGCGTGGTACACGATGGACGCATGAAGGCCGTCAGCTGTGAACGTGGCACCCTGTCCGTCGTCGACCTCCCGTCCCCCGCACCCTCCCGCGGGCAGTTGGTGCTCGAGGTGCGTCGCTGCGGTATCTGTGGATCCGACCTACACGCCAAGGACCACGCCGACGAGTTGACCGACGTGATGGATGAAGTCGGTTATCCGGACTTCATGCGCCAGGACACGCCGGTCGTGTTGGGCCACGAGTTCGTCGGCGAAGTGGCCGAGCGCGGCCCCGGTGCGCCCAAGGAGTTCAGGGCCGGAGCTCCCGTGGTGTCGTTTCCCATGGTTCGGGCGGCAGGCGGCGTGCACATGACCGGGCTGTCGCCGCTGGCGCCCGGCGCGTACGCCGAGCACGTCCTCGCCGAAGCCTCGATGAGCTTCGTCGTCCCCAACGGGCTCGACCTCGACATCGCCGCGCTGACCGAACCAATGGCGGTGGCGCTGCATGCCGTGCGCCGCAGCCAGATTGGCAAGCGAGACGTCGCGATCGTGATCGGTTGTGGCCCGGTCGGTCTCGCGGTGATCTGCCATCTCAGATCGCTCGGCGTGCAGACCATCGTGGCGAGCGACTTCTCCGCGACCCGTCGCGAGATGGCGTCGCGCTGCGGGGCCGATGTCGTCGTCGATCCCGCCGTCGACTCTCCCTACACGGCCGCCGGCGAGTCCCGGACCATCACCGAGGCGCAGCAGCTGTTCGAACTCGCCGTCGGCTCGATGGAGAAGCTGCGCCGCGTGCCCGGCTGGTCGCATCTGTACCGGATCGCCGACAAGGTGGGCGCAGCGTCGCCGAAGCGGCCGGTGGTCTTTGAATGCGTCGGCGTGCCCGGGATCATCGACGGCATCGTGCGGGCGGCGCCCGTGCAGTCGCGGGTCGTCGTGGTCGGCGTGTGTATGGGCACCGACCACTTCCGTCCTGCGGTGGCGAACGGCAAGGACATCGACCTGCGGTTCGTGTTCGGCTACACGCCGCTGGAGTTCCGCGACACGCTGCACCTGCTCGCCGACGGCAAGGTGGACGCCTCCGCACTCGCCACGGGCACGGTGGGCCTGGGCGGCGTGGCCCGCGCCTTCGAGGTCCTGGGCACGGCCGAAGCGCACGCCAAGATCCTGATCGACCCGCAGAGCGACGCCGTTTCGCCCTAAGCGGGTTGATCCCACGCACCCGGTGCGTGGGATCAACCCGTGAGAGACACGCCGACTCGAGGCCCGACGCCGCAGGTCGTTGACGTGATCGAAAGTAAATTGCGTCGATCGTGTGACACCCCGCACAGCGACGTGCTACAAATAGGCATATTCCTATTAGAAATACCGCCTGCCTGTCGCAGGTCACTCTTCGGAGGCCACATGACAACGACTGTCGAAACACCCAGCGCCGTCCTCGACCGCGTATCGCTGGTTCTTGACGCCTTCGACGGCCCGGGCCGACTGACACTCGCGCAGATCGTTCGCCGCACCGGGCTCCCCCGCTCGTCGGCACACCGCATGCTGGAGCGTCTCGTCCAGCTGCGCTGGCTACGACGCAACGGGCGCGACTACGAGTTGGGCATGCGGCTGGTCGAGTTGGGTTCGCTCGCAGTGCACCAGGACCGCCTGCACCGCGCCGCGGTGCCTCTGCTGCACGATCTGCACCGCGCCACCGGCCTCGTCGTGCACCTGGCCGTCCTCGACGGCACCGACGTCGTGTACCTGGAGAAGGTCGGTGGCGGGTTGGGCGCAGCCATACCCAGCCGCGTCGGAGGGCGTCACCCCGCTCACTGTTCGGCCTTGGGTAAGGCGATGCTGGCGTCCGTGGGTGACCTGGACTACGACGCCATCGACCTGACGAGCCGGCGCACCAAGTACTCCATCGCATCGCCCGCCCATCTGCGCGCCGAACTCGCCAAAGCGCGCTCGCATGGCATCGCGTTCGACCGTGAAGAGGCCCTAACCGGATTCGGTTGTGTCGCAGCGCCGATCGGCGGTCAGGGCGAGGCCGTGGCGGCCGTGTCGGTGTGCGGCCCGATGAACCGCATGATGTTCGACCAGCGTCTCGTCGCGCCGGTGCGGATGACGGCCATGGCGGTGTGGCGAAACGCCGAGGACGGCCCGCGGCGGGTGGCGCCGACGCTGCAGCAGGCCCGGCCGCTGCGGAACATGCCCGCTCCGCGGCCCACGGCCCCCCGCGAACCGGTGCTGCAGTACGCGTGACGCTCGATCCGCAGATCGCCGACCTGATCGAGGCGCTGGACACCGGCTTCCCGCCGGTGCACACCATGACCGGCGCGCAGGCACGAGAGACGATCCGATCGCGCTTCGTGCCTCCCGCACAGCCCGAGGCCGTCGAGTCGGTCGACGACGTCACCGTTGCAGACGATGTCCCGGTTCGGATCTACCGACCGGCGTCGGATGTCGCGCTGCCGGTGGTGGTGTACGCCCACGGCGGAGGGTTCGTGTTCTGCGACCTCGACAGCCATGACGGGCTGTGCCGCAACCTGGCTAATCTCCTCACCGCGGTGGTGATCTCGGTCGACTACCGGCTCGCGCCCGCGCATCCTTGGCCCGCCGCCGCGGAGGATGTGTACGCCGCGACGTGCTGGGCGGCCGAGCACGCCGCGGAACTCGGTGGCGACCCGGACCGACTGGGGGTCGCGGGCGACAGCGCAGGCGGCAACCTCGCGGCGGTCACCACGCTGATGGCACGCGACCGCGGTGGGCCTGCACTGTCCGCCCAATTGCTGATCTACCCGATGATCGCCGCGGACTTCGAAACCGAGTCATACCGCTTGTACGGCAAGGGTTTCTACAACCCGCGTCCCGCGTTGCAGTGGTACTGGGACCAGTACGTGCCCTCCCCCGTCGACCGCATCCACCCGTATGCGTCGCCGCTGCAGGCGCACCTCGACGGACTGCCGCCGGCGGTGGTGGTGATCGCCGGTCACGATCCGCTGCGCGACGAGGGTATCGCGTATGCCGATGCGTTGGAAAACGCCGGTGTCACCGTGGCGCGGTGCACGTTCGACGGCGGGATCCACGGATTCATGACGATGCCGATGCTCGACATCGCCCACCAGGCGCGGCGTCAGGCCAGCCAAGAGCTCGCGAAGTTGTTGTGAGGCTTGCTACTAGGCCTTGGTGACCGGCCCGTAGCGCTGGTGTGGGTCGAGCACGCAGTGTGTCCGGCCGAACACCGTGACCATGCATTTGTTGTTGTGGTTGCAGCGGCTACGGGTGTCGTGATCGGCGGTCATCGCGTTCACCAGGTCGGGTTCGCGGAGCAGCGCTCTGCCCATCGCCATGAAGTCGAAGCCCTCGCGCAGCCCGGTCTGGAGGTGGTCGTAGTTCGTGATGCCGCCCAGCAGAATCAGTTTGGTGTTGCCGATGACGTGCACGAACTGCCGCGCCGCGTCGAGCATGTAGAGATCGCGGTACGGATAACTGCCCATGACCCGCTTGCCCGCCAGGCGTACGCCAGGCCGCAGCGCGGAGGGCATCACCTCGGCGAATTCCTTGACCGGAACGTCGCCCCGGAACAGGTACATCGGTTTGTGGACCGATGACCCCTGAGTGAGTTCGATGGCGTCCAGCGTGGAGTCGGCGTCGAGCAGCTGCGCGGTCCGCAGGGCCTCGTCGATCCAGATGCTGCCGGGCAGACCGTCGTCCATGTCGAGTTTGGCGATGACGGCGATCTGGTCCTTCACGACGTCTTTGACCCGGGTCGCGATTTCGCGGACCAACCGCGACCGGTTGTCAATGGAACCGCCGTACTGGTCCTTGCGCCGGTTGATCCGCGCGCTGAGGAACGAACTCGGTAGGTAGAGATGGCCGAAGTGCAATTCAACGGCGTCGAAGCCGGCGTCGATGGCCACCTGCGCCGCCGCCGCGAATTGTTCGATCACCGCGCGGATCTCGTCGCGCGTGATCTCGCGACAGTAGGCGAAGGAGGTGGGGTTGACGAAGCGGCTCGGGGCGACCGCGGTGACCCCGGTCAACTTCTTCGGAGCGACGACACCGGCGTGGCCGAGCTGCGCCGAGATCGCCGCGCCTGCCGCGTGCACCGCGTCGGTGAGCCTGCGCAGTCCGGGCAGCGCCGCCGGGCTCATCACGATCTGACCAGGCGCGCTGGCGCCCTCCTTGGAGACGCAGCAGTACGCCACCGTCGTCATTCCCACGCCGCCCTTGGCGAACGCGACGTGGAAGTCGATCAGGTCGTCGGTGACCAAGCCGTCCGGCGAGCGGCCCTCCGACGTCGCGGCCTTGATGACCCGGTTGCGCAGCTTCACGGGACCGAGCCGGGCCGGCGCGAACGGCTCCAGCGTCTCAACGGTCATCGGCCCACCGTGCTCCGCGGAACGGTCGCGGTCAACGGTGTCATCCCGATGGCCGGGAGCGTCATCCTCACCACGATCGCCGTCGCCCTAGTGTGCGGATCATGGCCGACGGTGAGGTGTTCGTCATCGACCGGGTCGTCACCCGGCCGGGATGCGCACGGCGATTCGTCGACACGTACCTGACCGAGTACGCGCCGGGTGCGCGGGATCGTGGCATGACGCTTCGCGACGTGCTCGTCAGCCCGCCGATATGGTTCGACGACCGGTCCAACGTGATCACCGTGACGTGGTCGCTGCCGAGTCCCCAGGCGTGGTGGGAGATGACGTGGAAGGGCAGGCCTGACGCCACACTCGGGCCGTGGTGGGATGGCGTGGCCGACCTGGTTGTCGAGCGCACCCGTAACGTTGCCGCCGCCGCGGGCGATGTCGACGGATTGTGCGATGTATAGCGTCATCCGCCTGATCGACGCCGCCGAAGCGGGACGCGAGCGTCTGCTGAAGGAGCTGCGCGGAGCCGCGGCGGTCAGCGGCGCGGCCCACGCCCTGGTGCAGCCGACGCTGCCGGGCGTGCGCAACGGCGGCGATATCCTCGTGCACCTGCGGTTCCGCGAAGCCAACGAGTGGTCCTCGGCGGCAACGTCTTTCGATGCGGTGTTCGACTGTCCCGAGGTCAACCGCGTCAACGGCGCCACCTACACCGGCGACGCGAGCGTTGCCCGCGACGTCTCGGCCACTGTGTACCGGACGCTGCTGCTTCGCGTGCAACCGGACACCGACGACGCCACGGTGGCGCGGTTCGAGGACGATCTGCGGCTGCTCCCCCGCTACGTCACCTCGATCGGCACTTGGCAACTCAGTCGCGTCGACTCGGCCGTCGGCGCCTCACCGTGGACCCACGTCTTCGAGCAGGAGTTCCGCGACCTCGACGGTCTGACCGGTCCGTACCTCATGCATCCGATTCACTGGGCGTACGTCGACCGGTGGTTCGACCCCGAGTGTCCCGACGTGATCGTCCGCGACCGGGTCTGCCACAGCTTCTGCAGCATGGAGTGACCTGGCGGCTTATGCGTCGAGTTCTGCAGCAGGGCTGTGAAATCGCGCGATCCGCGACCCTCCCGCAGAAATCGCGCTAAAGACCGGCCGGCAGGATGTTTGGGTTGGCCGTCGCGGGAGGCTCCAAGGGCGGCAACTCGGTGACGCCATCGAGAGAGTGCACGGTCAGTCCCTGCGACCACGGATAGTGCAGGCTGAACGCGACCAGGCCGGTGCGCTCGGCGGCAGGCCGGTGACACATCGAGAGTACGGTCTCGGCGAGGTACTCCACCGGTTCGGTGGGGAAGCTGTCCGGGATGAGTTGTGCCGCACCGGGAGTGCGGATGGCAGTGGAAGGACCGACACAGTTCACCGCGATGTTCGCGTCGACCAACTCGGCAGCCACCCCCTGCGTGAAACGGTGCAGGGCCGCCTTGCAGGAAGCATAGACGACGTCACCCGACGACTTGTTGTACTCGCGGTACGGCCGCACCGGGGCGACGCCCGTCACCGACCCGATGTTGACGATCCAGCCTGCACCCCGTTCCCGCATGTGGGGCACGGCGGCCTTGGTCAGCACGAACGGCGTGCGCAGATAGTGCTCGACGGTGCGGTCGAAGGTGTCCAGGCCCATGTCCTCGACGCAGGCATAATCGGCGAAACCCGCGTTGTTGACGAGAATGTCCAGCCCACCCGCGCGTTCGACCACCTCGTCGACCAACCCGCCCCGTTGGTCGGGGTCTTCGAGGTCGGCGGCGATGCCGATCGCGGTGCCGCCCGCCCCCTCGATCAGCTCGACGGTCTCGGCGATCGTCCCCGGCAGGGCCGTCGCCGCACCGCCGCGTATCGACGCCGACGGCTCGAACGATCGCGCGGTGACCACCACAGTCGCGCCCTCGGCGGAAAGGCGTTGCGCCACAGCGCGTCCGATGCCTCGGCTACTGCCGGTGACCAGCGCCGTCTTGCCTGCGAGCAGGCCGGTCATCGGATCACGAAGTGTTCTTCGACGGGCGCGCGATGCTGGTGCCAGATGTCGACCAGGCGGTACGGCGTCGCGACGACCACGCGACCGGATGCCGAACGGTAGTAGGTGTGCGCGTTCGGGGTGTGGCACCACACCGTCCGCGACATCGCCTCGTCGATCTGCGCGACGTAATCGTCGTAGGCCTCCCGCGTCACCTCGATGGTGTCGGCATCGCGCAGCGCGAGCAGTTGCAGACACTCAACGATGTAGTGCGCGAGCACCTCCATCGAGAAGTTGGCGCCCGCACCGTGGCCCGGGCTGTAGTTGGGCGCCGAGGTGATGAACAGGTTCGGGAAGCCCGGCACCGTGCCGCCGCGGTACGCGCGGGGACTGTCGCCCCACTCCTCGCGCAGTGTCCTGCCGTCGCGACCGCGGATGTCGACCGTGGACAGGAAGTCGAGGTGATAGCCGGTGGCGTAGATGATCACGTCGAGATCGATCTGCCGCCCGTCTTCTGTGACGATGCCTGCGGCGTTGACGGCGGCCGGTTCGCTCGCCTCCATGTCGACGTGCTCCCGCGTCAGCGCTGCGTAGTAGCCGCCCGGGTCGCGAATGATGCGCTTACCGTACGGCGCGAAGTCGGGGGTGACCTTCTTCGCCAATTCCGATCCCTCGCCGAACGTCTCGTTGATGTACTCCAAGCACATCTGCAGCAGGACGTCGTTGGCTTGCGAGATCGACAAATGGTCCTTCGCCCACTCGGGGTCGCGCAGGATGACGGGATAGTTGTTGTCGGCCGTCGCCCAATAGGACTTCAGCCGGTGCCAGTTCGCGTAATACGGCACGTGCCGTCCGAGGAACCGCCGGAATTCGGGGACATCGTCGGACAACCGCTTTCGCGGAGCCACCCAGTGCGGTTGCCGTTGGAAAACGGTCAGGTGTTCGACCTCGTCCACACACGCGTCGACGATCTGTACGGCCGTGCATCCCGCGCCGATAACGGCGACCCGCTTACCGGTGAGGTCCAGCGAAGGATCCCACAGCGCCGAGTGAATACTGGTGCCCTCGAACGATTCTCGGCCGGCAACATCGGGAAACCGTGGCCGGTTGAGATAGCCGGCGGCGGTGACGACCACTCGGGCGTAGCTGACGTCGCGGTTCCCGTCGCGGTCGACCGCGTGGATCTGCCACTGGTTTCGCGCGTCGTCCCACCACAGCGCCTCGACCTCGGTGCCGAACCGGGTGTGCTCACGCAGTCCGTGCCTGTCGGCGAGCGACACCAGGTAGTTCTGGTATTCCGCGCCCTGCGGGTAGTAGCTCGACCAGTCGGGGTTGACCTCCCGCGACAGCGAGTAGTACGCCGACGGCGTGTCGACACCGATACCGGGATACTTCGTCGTCAACCAGGTGCCGCCGACCTCGTCGTTGCGGTCGAAGATCTGATACCGCACCCCGGCGTCGGCTGCGGCCAGCGCGGTGATGATGCCCGCGATGCCCGCGCCGACGATCGCGACATTCGTCGTCGGCGGGATCGGCACGGTGCGCGGCAACGTCGGCTGGGAGAGGTGAAAACCGCCCTGCTCGAGCAGGAGCGGAACGAACTCGTCGTCGACGTCGGAGCCGAGCGCCACCGGCAGCGCGCGGGTGAACAGATCGATATCGTCGGCGGCCATCGCCCCTTCGGCCCGCGGCGAGGACAGCGCCGAGACGACCGCATCGACAAGCGCCGCCATGGTGTCGGCGTCGGTGACGCCTGCGCGCTCGGGCGGATCGGGGATGTGCGTGATCTTGGGCCCGAACCGGTCGAGCACCGACGGGTCACCCGTCAGCTGCGCCAGCACCGCGACCAGGACGCCGGGGTCCGCCTGAGCGAGGTTCGCCCTCAGTTCATCGCGGTCGACGTCCGCGGCGTGCGGCGACGGTATTGCTCGAGCGTCTGCAGTCACGGGCACAAGTATCGGCGCAGCACGGCCGACCGGGCAGTGCCCTGCCTACTGAGCGGGACATCGGTCCTCGCCCCACGCCAGACATGCTTACGCTGCCCGCCATGGATCTGGATGCGGTGGTCGAGCAGGCACGCAGCCACACTCTGGGCGACATCCCACGCCGCTCGGCCCGCAGGCAACCCGACAAGACCGCGATCATCGATGGCGACACGGTGTTGACGTTCGCCGAGTTCGACCAGCTCGTGGACCGGGCCGCGGCGGCGTTGCAGGACAACGGCTTCCGTCCCGGTGACCGGGTGGCGCTGCTGGCGCGCAACTGTTGGCAGTATGCGGTGCTCGCCTTCGCCACCGCCCGCGCAGCGGTGGTGTTGGTGCCGGTCAACTTCATGCTGACGGCCGAGGAGATCGCCTACATCCTCGGCCACAGCAAGGCAGAGGGCTTCATCGTCGAAGCCGAGCTGACAGGCGTCGCGCAGGACGCCATGCGCATCGACGGAGCGGTTCGCACCAGGGCCGCGATCGTCCGGACCGGACAGAGCGTTCCGCCGGGCTGGGACGACTTCGCGCAGTGGCTGTCCACCGCGGCCCCCTCGCCGAATCCCCGCATCGACGACGACCAGCTGGTGCGGTTGATGTACACCAGCGGCACGGAGTCGCGGCCCAAGGGCGCGATGCACACGAGCCGCAGCCTGATGTGGCAGTACGTCAGCACCATCGTCGCCGGTTCGATGGCCGGCGACGACGTCGAAATCCATTCGCTGCCGCTGTATCACTGCGCGCAGCTGGACAACTTCCTGGCCACCGACATCTATCTCGGTGCGACCAGCATCATCCTGCCCGGGCCCGATCCCGAAACGGTGCTGCGCACGATCGCCCGCTACGGGGTGACCAACTACTTCGCGCCTCCGACGGTCTGGATCAGCCTGTTGCGTTGTCCGGTGTTCGACGAGGTCGATCTGTCGAGCCTGCGCAAGGGCTACTACGGCGCTTCGGCGATGCCGATCGAGATCCTCGCCGAGATCCGCGACCGGCTGCCGAACCTCAGGTTGTGGAACTTCTACGGCCAGACCGAGTTGGCACCGCTGGCGTCCGCGCTCGGACCCGACGAGCAGGACACCCACGCCGGTTCGGCGGGACGCCCGGTGGTCAACGTCGAGACGACGATCCTCGACGAGGACGACGCCCCGGTCGCCCCCGGCGTGGTGGGTGAGATCGCCCACCGCAGCCCCCATCTGATGCTCGGCTATCTCGACGACCCGGCCAAGACGGCGGAGGCGTTCCGCGGCGGTTGGTTCCACTCCGGCGATCTCGGTTACTACGACGAACACGGCCTGCTACACGTGGTCGACCGCAAGAAGGACATGATCAAGACGGGTGGCGAGAACGTTGCCAGCCGCGAGGTCGAGGAAGTCCTCTACCGGCACAACGGGGTTCAGGAGGTCGCCGTCTTCGGCCTTCCCCATCCGACGTGGGTCGAGACCGTGGTCGCCGCGGTGGTGTCCCGCGAGGGCGCCAACCTGACCGAGGATGACCTGATCGCGCATTGCCGGCAGCATCTGGCCGGGTTCAAGACCCCCAAGCACGTCCACTTCGTCGACGCACTGCCGAAGAATCCGAGCGGCAAGCTGCTGAAACGTCAACTGCGCGAACGCTTCGCGGCCGAACCGCTGAGCCGCTGAGCCACCGAAGGGAACTGTCTGTTGTTCACAGGACGTATCGCGCGCTTCGACGCGCCCGGAAAGCCATTCGAGATCGAGACCGTGAACCTGGCCGAGGTCGGCCCCGGCGAGATCCTGATCAAGGTCACCAGGACCAACATCTGCGGATCGGACCTACACGCGTGGCACGGCACCTTCGCCACCCGCGGCCTGGGTGGACAACTTCCGACGGTGCTCGGTCACGAAATGGTCGGCGCGGTATCCGAACTCGGTGACGGGGTCACAGCGGACTCGAACGGAGCACCGCTGGCGAAGGGCAGCCGGGTGGTGTTCCCCTACTTCTTTTCCTGCCACCGGTGCCGAAACTGCCTGGCGGGCAGGCGCAACGCGTGCCTGAACCTCGCGATGGCCATGCTCGGACGCGCCGACGCGCCGCCCTACTTCGTCGGCGGCTACGCCGACTACTTCCTGCTGCCCGCCGGGGCGGTCGTGTATACCGTGCCCGACCGGGTCAGCGACGACATCGCGTCGGGCGCCAACTGTGCGCTGTCCCAGGTGATGTACGGCCTCGAGCGCGTTGACCAGCAACTCGGCGAGACCGTCGTCGTGCAGGGCGCCGGCGCACTGGGGCTGTACGCGGTCGCGGTCGCCAAGGCCCGCGGCGCCGGTCGGGTCATCGCCATCGACGGGGTGGCCGAACGGCTCGAGCTGGCAACCGCCTTCGGCGCCGACGCGGTGATCGACATCAACACGGCCGCCACGGTGAAGGACCGCGCGAAGATCATCCGCGACCTGACCGACGGTTACGGCGCCGACGTCGTGGTCGAGGTGGTCGGCCACCCGTCCGCCATCGACGAGGGGCTCAAGATGCTGGGCCAGTTCGGCCGTTACGTCGAGATCGGAAACATCAACATCGGCAAGACCTTCGAATTCGACCCGTCACGTTTCGTTTTCGCCAACAAGACGATGGTCGGGGTCTCGCTGTACGAACCGCCCGTACTGTCGCGGGCGCTGACCTTCCTCGAACAACACCAGGACGCCCTCCCCCTGCACCGGTTGGCTGCAGCGCAGTATCCGCTCGACGACATCAACGAGGCGTTCGCCGCCGCCGAGCACAAGCGCGACGTCCGCGCCAGCATCATTCCCTGATCCCAAGGAGATCCATGCACGACTACACCCGCAAGACGCTGTTCATCGACGGGCAGTGGATGACACCGTCGGCGGCCGACGTGATCGACGTCGTCCACCCCGCCACCGAGAAGGTGATCGGCTGTGTGCCCAACGGATCGGTCGCCGACGTGGACGCGGCCGTGGCCGCCGCCCGCCGAGCCTTCGATCCGCTGATCACCCGCGCCGAGCGCAGTGACCGGCTGGCCCGGGTGATCGCCGCGATGGAGAAGCGGCTGCCCGACATCGCCGAGACCATCAGCCGGGAGATGGGCGCGCCGCTGCGTGTGGCGCAGGGGGTTCAGACCAAGGTGCCACTGGCGGTGGCACGCGGTTTCGCCGACGTCCTCGAGTCCTTCGAATTCGAAGAGCGCGTGGGCAACTCGTTGGTGCTGCGCGAGCCGTACGGCGTCGTCGGCGCCATCACCCCGTGGAACTATCCGCTCTATCAGGTGGTGGCCAAGGTGCTGCCCGCCATCGCCGCGGGCTGCACCGTCGTCCTCAAGCCGAGCAACGAGGCACCGCTGTCGGTGTTCGAGTTCATCGAAGCGGTCGAGGAGGCCGGACTTCCCGACGGTGTGGTGAACCTGGTGTCGGGGCGCGGATCCGTGGTGGGTGAGCGCATCGCGTCGCATCCCGACGTCGACGTGGTGTCGTTCACCGGCTCGACCGCCGTCGGTCGCCGGGTCGCCGAGCTCGCCGCCGGCTCGGTGAAGAAGGTCGCCCTCGAACTCGGGGGCAAGTCCGCCAACGTCATCCTCGACGGCGCCGACCTCACCACCGCGGTGAAGGTCGGTGTGGGCAATGCGTTCCTCAACGGCGGGCAGACCTGCATGGCGTGGACCCGGATGCTGGTGCCGTGCTCGCGCTACGACGAGGCCCTCGAACTGATCAAGGCCGCCGCCGCCAAGTACACCGTCGGCGACCCGTCCGACCCCGACACCCGGATCGGCCCCCTGGCTTCCGCCGCGCAGTTCGAGTCCGTGCGTGGGTTCATCGACCGCGCGCGCCGCGACGGCGCCCGCCTGCTCACGGGCGGATCCGAATCGGTCCGCGACACCGGCTACTACGTCGCCCCGACCGTGTTCGCCGACGTCGACCCCGACTCCGAGCTGGGTCAGGAGGAAGTGTTCGGGCCGGTGCTCGCGGTGATCCCGTTCCGGGACGAAGACGACGCCCTACGCATCGCCAACGGCACGCCCTACGGGCTCGCGGGCGCAGTGTGGGGTCCCGACCTCGACACCGCCATATCTTTCGCAAAGCGCGTGCAGACCGGACAGCTCGACGTCAACGGCGGCGTGTACAACCCCGTCGCGCCGTTCGGCGGCTACAAGAAGTCCGGCGTCGGCCGGGAACTCGGCCGCGCGGGGTTCGAGGAATTCCTGCAGACCAAGTCCCTACAGTTGCCGTCATGAGCACACCGCTGAACATCGCCGCTCACGGTGCGACACAGACGTGGACCATCGACCTGCCCGAGGTCGGCAACGCGATCACCGACAAGGGCTTCATCTCGGCGTTCGAGGCCGCCGTCGACGCCGCCAACGCGGACCTCGACGTGCGCGCGGTGATCCTGACGGGCGCGGGCAAGATCTTCTCCGCGGGCGGCAACGTCAAGGAGATGGCCGACCGCACCGGGATGTTCGGCCTCGACGCCCTCGATCAGCGGCGTGCCTACGTCGACGGGATCCAGCGCATTCCCCGCGCACTCGGCCGCCTGGAGGTCCCGCTGATCGCCGCGGTCAACGGTCCCGCCGTGGGAGCGGGCTGCGACCTCGCCATGATGTGCGACATCCGCGTGGCCTCCGAGCGGGCGTCGTTCGCCGAGAGCTTCGTGCAGATCGGCATCATCCCGGGCGACGGCGGCACCTGGTTCCTGCCCAGGGCGATCGGTTACGAGCGCGCCGCCGAGATGACGTTCACCGGCGACCGCATCGATGCGGCCACCGCCCTGGAGTGGGGCATGGTCACCCGCGTGGTGCCGCACGACGACCTGCTCACGGAGGCGCTCGCCTTGGCCGAGCGGATCACGAAGAACCCCGCTCACGCGCTGCGGATGGCCAAACGTCTGCTGCAGGAATCGCGGGCCGGCTCGCTGGACTCCACGCTGGCCATGGCCGCGGCCATGCAGCCGCTGGCCCACCGCGACCCGGAACACGAACAGCGCATCAGCCGATGGCGGACCGCTCCGTGACGCTCCCCCGCCTGGTTCCCCCGGCGGCCGTCGACGCTGCTGCGACCGCGGCCCTGCGAGCCGAGGTACGAGAGTTCCTCGCCGAGCAGCGTGCCGCGGGTGCTTTCACGCCGTCGGTCGACGCGTGGCTGACGGGATGGGACGAAGACTTCACCAAAGCGCTTGCCGCACAGGGCTATCTCGGGATGACGGTCCCGGTCGAGTACGGCGGACACGGACGCTCCTTCGTCGAACGGTTCGCGGTGACCGAGGAATTGCTCGCCGCGGGCGCACCGGTGGCGGCGCACTGGATCGCCGACCGGCAGATCGTGCCGTCGTTGCTCAAGTACGGCACGGAATTACAGAAGGGGGAGTTCCTTTCGCGGATCGTGCGCGGTGAGTGCTTCTTCGGCATCGGCATGAGCGAACCCGATTCCGGCTCCGATCTCGCGAGCGTGCGCACGAAGGCGGTCCAGGTGGACGGCGGTTGGTCGCTGTCGGGGACGAAGGTGTGGACGTCGGGGGCGCACTACGCGCATGCGTTCATCGCGTTGGCCCGCACGGCCCCGGTCGATCCGGACAACCGCCACGCCGGGTTGAGTCAGTTCATCGTCGACCTACGCGGACCGGGTGTGCACATCCGCCCCGTCGTCTCGATGAACGGCGCACACCACTTCAACGAAGTGATCCTCGACGGCACCTTCGTCCCCGACGACATGGTGTTCGGTGAGATCGGTGCGGGCTGGCGCCAGGTCACCTCGGAGCTGGCCTTCGAGCGCAGCGGACCCGAACGGTTCCTGTCCACCTTCGTGCTGTTACGGATGTGCGGCGAAAAGATGGCCGCACAGGAGCTTTCGCGGGACGCCGGACTCGGCCGCCTTATCGCCCGAACCGCCGGACTGCACCAGATGTCGGCCGCCGTCGCGGGCGCACTGGAGAGGCGCGAGCCCGCCGATGTTCCCGCGGCGGTGGTCAAGGTGCTCGGCACCACCACCGAGGGCGACATCGCCGACCTCGCCGACACGCTGACCGACGCGACCACGAATCCCGACCTTGCCGAACTGGTTTCGCGAGCCGTGGATCAGCGTCCCGGCTTCACGCTGCGCGGCGGCACCAACGAGGTGTTGCGCGGCGTGATCGCGCGAGGATTGGGGCTGCGATGACCGTCGATCCAGCACTGGTCGAGATGATGGACGCGGTCTTCGCCGAGTACCGCGACGCCCACCCGCCCGCGAAGACGGTCGAACGGGACACGGAGTTGTGGCGGCGCCTCGACGAACTGGGCCTGGTCCGACTGACCGGCGCCGAGGAGTCGGGCGGCAGCGGAGCGGGCTGGTTCGAAGCCGCCGAACTGCTGGCGGCCGCCGCCCGCAACGCGGTGCGAACACCGTTGGCCGAACACGACCTACTGGCCTGCTGGCTGCTCGAGGCGAATGGAATGGGCGGCGACGACGCGGTGCGCACCGTGTGCCTGCTCGGCGAGGACGGAACTGCCGAAGGTGTCCCCTGGGCCGCGGCCAGTGACCGGGTGGTCGTCGTCTGGCGCGATGGCGACGGCCATCGCGTCGCCGACATCGACGCCGCCGCACTCTCGATCACGGCCGGCAGCAACGCGATCGGTGAACCCCGCGACTCCGTCGAGGCCGACGTCGCCGCGCTCGACAGTGTCCCGGTGACCTCCGATCTGGTGGCCGAACTGTGGCACAAAGCCGCGCTGGTGCGGGCGATCCAGGTGTGCGCGGCGCTTGACCGGATCGTGCTGTCGTCGGTCGAACACGCCGCGTCGCGAATCCAGTTCGGCCGGCCCCTGTCCCGCTTCCAGGCCGTCCAGCACCTGATCGCCGACTCCGCCGCCGAAGCGGCGTTGGCGCGGGCGGCCACCGAGGGTGCGCTGACGACGGCCGTCACGAACGGTTGGTCGACGGGCAACCTCGCCTTCCGCGTCGCGGCGGCACGCTCCTGCGTCGGTCATGCCACGTCGGTCGTGGTGCGCAACGCCCACCAGGTGCACGGCGCGATCGGTACCACCCTCGAGCACCGGTTGCACGAGTTCACCCGGGCCGCGCTCGCATGGCGATCCGAATTCGGGTCGGTGCGCTATTGGGACGAACGGGTCACCGACGCGACCCTGGCCGCCGGAGCGGACGTGTGGAGCCTGATCGTCGACTGATCCGGCCGCCCGCCCGCGCGGTGTTCCACTGACCGGGCATCACCGCGCCACGTCCCGGTCGGCGACGGTTGACTCGCACCCATGAGCAACGAGATCACGCTGTCCGAGGTCCAGGAGTTCATCGCCGCCTTCTGGTACCACTACGACCAGGGTCATTTCGCCGAACTCGGGGCCCGGCTCGGCGACGAGATGGAATACCTGAGCCGGTCCGATTCCGGGAACTGCCCGTTCGAGGAGCTGCTGGCCGCCGAGTTGCACGGTAAGGACGAGACCTTGGCGTGGTTGACCCAGCACCGCAACGAGAATCCCTACCCGCTGCGCCACCACGCCACCAACGTCTTCCGCACCGGCGTCGACGGGGACGTCACCACCGCGCGCTTCTACCTGTACGTGAACCAGGTGACGAACAACGTCCCGTTCGACGTCTCCAGCGGCGTGGTCGACGTCGGCATCCGCCGCGCCGGCGACGGCCTGGTGTTCACGTCGATGACCGTGATCCTCGACGCCGAGGACTCCGTCACGTTCTCCGAGCACGCCGCCAAGACCGCCACCGCCTCGACCGCCTCGTAACGCGTGGACGCACGCGCGACGTTCGGCGGTGGTGTCGCGGTCATCACCGGCGCCGGCAACGGGATAGGCGCGGGGCTGGCACGCCATGCCGCCGCGCTGGGCATGACCGTCGTACTGGTCGACATCGACGCCTCGGCGATCGCGGCGCTTCGCGGCGAGCTCGCGGGCTCGGTGGACCTGGTGTGCGATGTGCGTGATCCCGAGGCGCTCGAAGGCCTTGCCGCACAGGTGTACTCGGAGATCGGCCCGGTCCGGCTGCTGGTCAACAACGCCGGTGTCGAGCAGTTCGGATATCTGTGGGACACCCCCGTCGCCAATTGGGACCGGCTGGTGGACATCAATGTCAGCGGCGTGTTCTACGGCGTCCGCGCGTTCCTGCCGCGCATGATCGCCGCGGACTCCCCGTCGTGGGTGTGGAACCTGTCGTCGATCGGCGGCGTCGCCGTCGTACCGCTGCAGGCGCCCTACATCGTGAGCAAGCATGCGGTGCTGGCGCTGACCGAATGCCTGCGACTGGAGGTCGAATTGGCCGGCCACGCCGACCGGATCCACGTGCAGGCTGTGCTGCCGGGCGCCGTGAAGTCGAACATCTTCGAGGCCGCCGGCGGCGTCGACGACGGCGACGTCGGGGCCGCCGAAGCGCAGCGGACCGCAATGCTCGACATCAAGGCCGAGGCAATGGATCCGGTCGAAGCGGCGCGAGTGGTCTTCGAACAGGCCGCGGCCGGCGAGTTCTATCTGCTCACCCAACCCGATTACGTCGGCAACGCCATGGCGGAGCGCGCCGAAGTCCTGGCGTCGCGCCGGGCGCCGGCCCTGCGCGCCAAGCGGCGGTTCGACCCCACTCGGCATTGACGGAATTCGATTGAAGGAAGGTCGACGTGCAGATCGCCGACAAGGTGTTCGTGGTGACCGGCGCCGGCAATGGTATGGGCAGGCAAGTCGCGCTTGGACTCGCCCGCCGCGGCGCACGCATTGCTGCGGTCGACCGTGACTCGGTCGGCCTGGCTGGTACGGCGGAACTCGCGAGCATCACCGGCATCCCGATGTCCACGCATGTTCTCGACCTCACCGACGACGAGGCGGTCGCCGCACTACCCGATGCGGTGGCGAAGGCGCACGGACAGATCGACGGACTGGTCAACATCGCCGGCGTCATCCACCGATTCGCCCCCTTTTCCGAGCTCTCCCCAGATGAGACCGACCGCATCATGGCCGTCAACTTCGATGCCACAGTGCGGATGTGCCGCGCCTTCCTGCCGTCCCTGCTGACGCGGCCGGAGGCGAACATCACCAACATGTCGAGTCTCTCCGCGCTGTTGCCGTTCGCCAGCCAAACGCTCTACAGCGCGAGTAAAGGGGCGGTGAAGCAGTTCAGCGAGGGTCTCTACGCCGAACTGTGCGACACCAATGTCCATGTGGTGACGGTGTTTCCGGGCAACATCGACACCAACCTGACGGGGAACTCCGGGGTGGCGATGCTCGACGCCGGTGACAAGAAGGTTCGTTCTGCCACCGCCGAAGCCGCAGGCAAGAAGATTGTCGACGGAATCGCCCGTGACCGCTTCCGAGTCCTGATCGGCACGGACGCATTGGCCCTCGACATCTTGGCCCGGCTGTCGGCGAAGCGCGCTACCCGGTTGGTCGCCAAGCAGATCAAGTCGGTTCTGTGAGGCTGAACATGGCAGCTGAAACCGAGTACGACGTCATCGTTGTCGGGTTCGGTGCTGCCGGCGCCGCCGCCGCGATCGAGGCTGCCGATCGCGGAGCGCGCGTCCTGGTGCTGGATCGGGGGTATGGCGGCGGCGCGACTGCCTTGTCGGGCGGGATCGTCTACGCGGGCGCGGGTACGGCCGAACAGCGGGCCGGCGGATACGACGACAGCGTCGCGGACATGCGGGCGTATCTCGAACAGGAGGTCGGCGACGCGGTCAGCAGTGAAACCCTTCGGAGGTTCTGCGAACAGAGCCCGGATCTGATCGAGTGGCTCAAGAGTCAAGGGGTCGGGTTCCGCGGCGGTCCCGTGTCCTCATACAAGACGTCGTATCCGACCGACGATTTCTACCTCTACTACTCCGGCAACGAGAAGGCCCATCCCTACGCGCGGCACACGCGGCCCGTGCCGCGCGGGCACCGCGTGGTGGCTCCGGGTATGAGCTCGGGCAAGGTGCTGTTCGAGAACCTGCGCCGTTCGGCGAAAGCCAAAGGCGTCGAATTCATTCCGTTGTGCCGAGTGCATCAACTCATCGCCGATGACCACGGGCGGATCCGCGGGGTCCGGTACCGCGCGATGCCGACGAACCATCCCGACGCGCGCAAGCACCGCGTTCTGACCAAGCTCACCGGAAAGGCAGGCACCTGGCTGCCCGGCCTGGTCAAGGGCGTGGTCGAGCGCGCCGAGACGCTGTGGTCCGACGCCGCCGTGGACGGCGAGGCATCCGCACGGTCAGTGATACTGGCCGCCGGCGGTTTCATTCACAACCGTGAGTGGATGGCCGAACACGCTCCGGAGTTCATGAAGATCTCGCCGCTCGGCACCCCCGGCGACGACGGCTCAGGTATCGCGCTGGGAGTCGAGGCCGGCGGCATGACCGACAAGATGGGCAACATCACGGCCTGGCGTTTTCTGTCGCCACCGAGCGCATTTCTCGAAGGTCTCACCGTGGGCCGGGACGGCCGACGCATCGCCAATGAAGACCTCTACGGCGCGACGCACGGCAATGTGATGATGCGCGAGTTCGGCGGCGCGGGCTGGGCCATCTACGACGCCCCGACCTGGAGGAAAGTAAAGACCCAGATTCGAACGCAGACACAGCTCTTCCAGCGCCTGCAATTGATGTACCTGTTGACGGTCGGACACCGCAAGGCGTCGACGGTGGAGGAGATCGCGCGCAAGAACGGGATCGATCCGACGGGTCTGCGCCGCACTGTCGAGGAGTACAACCGCGGCATTGCCGGCGGCGCGGGCGACCCCGCGCACAAAGAGCCGGATCTGTGTCCCCCGCTGACAACCCCGCCGTTCTACTCGATCAACATCTCTGCGGACTCGTCGATGTTCTACCCGATCCCCGGGCTGACACTCGGCGGCCTCATCGTCGATGAACACACCGGCGAAGTCGCCCATCGTGACGGTGGAACCGTGGCCGGCCTCTACGCCGCGGGTCGCAATGCGGTCGGTATCTGCTCCAACAGCTATGTCAGCGGGTTGTCCATCGCGGACTGCATTTTCAGCGGACGGCGCGCAGGGGCGCACGCGTCGGACACGCTACGGTCGGTCTCGAGTGATCGAGATCGCCTGTGACGCACTACTGCCTGGATCCCGACGCCGCGGCGCGGGTTGCGCAGTTCGGGGACGTGGCGCCGATGCGGGAGCGTGGACTCGACGCGGTGCGTGACGCTTTGGAATCCGCGCCGCTGCCCGAAATGCCGGAGATGGCCGATGTCGAGGATCGGATCATCGAGGGACCCGTCGGGGAGATCCCCCTGCGCATCTACCGACCGTCGACCGAAAGCGGCGCCCCCGCGGTCGTCTACTTTCACGGCGGCGGGATGGTCCTGGGCTCGAACCATTCGTTCGAACCGTTGGCGCGCAACCTCGCCCACCACTCCCACGCCACTGTGGTGTCCGTCGACTACCACCTGGCCCCCGAAGCGGCACCCCCGGCCCAGTTCGACGACGCCTACGCCGCGACCCGTTGGGTCGCCGAACACGCCGATGACCTCCGCATTGACAGCACCCGCGTCGCGGTGGCCGGCGACAGCGCGGGGGGCACACTGGCGGCCGGCGTCGCATTGGCCGCCCGTGACCGCGGTGGGCCGGCCCTGTTCGCCCAGATCCTGATGTATCCGGGCGTTGACAAGGATCTCGGGGCCCCGTCGATCCGAGCCATGCCCGAGGCGCCGATGCTTAGCGTCGTCGACATCGAATACATGCACGAGCTGGCCGACGGTCCGGAGCGCCCGTACACGATTCCCGCACGCGCACAAGATCTGTCGGACCTGCCGCAGGCCATCGTCGTCACCGCCGAAGCCGATCCGATCCGCGACTGGGGCGAGCGCTACGCGGACCGGTTGCGCGACGCGGGAGTACAGACGACGGTCACCCGCTACCCCGGCATCTACCACGGGTTCCTGATGCGTTCAGAGGCGACGGCCCGTGGGCGACTGGCGGTTGCCGAGATCGGCGCACTGCTACGCGCGAAGTTCGCCCATCCGCTGCCCTTCTGATCGAGCGGAAAACAGATGTCCCGATGACCGGACAGGCACGCGGCCACTTGCGGGCCACAACACCAGAATTGGCCAAGCGACCGGCATGAGATGCCGACCTCGAGAGTAGGAGAGAACATGCTCACCCAAGAGCAGCGGATGGAGTTGTCCGACGTCCTGCGGCCCGCTTCACCGCCCCGCGAGATCGACAACCTCTATACCGACGACCAGCGGGAGCGCCTCCTCGACGTGGTGCGCACCCAGGGGCCGTGGAAGCTGATCATCGCCCAGCACTTCGCGTCGGCCGAAGAACTGATGGCCACCATGAGCGGGTTGTTCCCCGAGGGCTTCACCCCCTCGCTGGACCTGTTCCTCACCGCGACGTTCCGCGGTTATCTGGCCAACTACGGCACGGTGCTCTATCCCGAGCTGCACGACTGCTTCTACAACCAGCGCTTCGTCGAGTACGCCAAGAGCTACTGGAACGCCGACTACGCCAAGCCCGAGATGATGCTGTTCAACATCAACGGCCCCTGCGCCAACCGCGATCCCGGCCACCTGGACTCCCCCAGCTTCCGCGGCGTGCGCCACGAGAACGCTCCCACCTGGCTGACCAGCGTCATGGGCAAGTCCGGGCTGTTCCGCGACTACCTCATCAAGATGGCTCAGGTCATCACGTGGTTCTCGCTCGACGAGGGCAGCGGTTTCACCTACTGGCCCGAGGGCCCTCTCAAGCCGCCGAAACGCCTGCTGCCGCCGGTCTACAACCGCGGTGTGCTCGTGCAGAACGAGATGATGGTGCACCGCGGCGAGGCCAACGGGCCGCTCGATCAACAGACCCCCGCGGGACTGGCGTTCGACACGGTGTTCACCGGGGATCCGTCGGACCGCGACTTCTGGCTGCTGAAGAACGGCGACGACGTGATCGCCCGCCACCACACCGACGAACTGCGGTTCCTGGTGCACTGGTCGGCGGAGGTGTTCACCGACTTCGACGAGCTCAAGAAGAACATGGACGGCAGCGACGATCTGACCATCGACAAGGCGATCGACATGCTCGTCGACGATGTGCACTCCAAGGGCATCAAGCTCGACGTGCCGAGCGAGCCTCTGCACGATCCGGAGTTCATCGCGGCGCTGAACGCGGTCTACGACCTCGGCGGGCCGGCGGAGTACCCGAAGGAAGCTCCCCTGTCGGAGTTCCAGCTGACCTAGGGGCGGTTTCGGTGCGCTATCAGTCGCTCAGCGATCGGTAGCGCACCGAAATCACACTGCTTCGTCGACGATCGGCAACGCCCCGCGGCGCGCCGCCTCCTCGATCGAATCCCGCAGTTCGAAGCAGACCAGGAACGGCCTACCGTCGTGCGCGTGGATGGCCTCGGCGTCGCGGCGCTGGTGGCACTTTCGGGCGGCCTCGGCGTCCCACTGCACGCTGGTCTGCTGCCAGGTGCTCTTGCGCACCAAAACGGTTGCCGCGCAGAGTCGGCACATCACCGAGGTCATCGGCGCGTCGGCGAGTCGGTTGTCCTGGCGGACGCTCATCCCGCGCTCGTGACGGCGTCCCGTGCGGCGATATTGGCCTCGACGATCTTCATCCATTCCTCGCGCGGCCGGGTGGTGTCGATCTCGTATTCGAAGCGGTCCACCATGTCCGGCGTCACGTCGGCGACGTCGACGTAGAACTGCTCGTACCAACGACGCAGTTGGTAGACGGGCCCGTCCTCCTCGCACAGGAGCGGATTGTCGATGCGCGCCTTGTTCTTCCAGATGGCGACGTCCTGCTCGAAACCCATCTTCACGAAGTCGCCGAGACCGATCGCCGTTTGCATCGCGAGGTCCTCGGGCAGGTTCTCGGACTTCTTGACGATGATCCCGTACTGCAGCACGAAGGAGTTCTGGTCGATCGGATAGTGACAGTTGATCAGCACCGTCTTGTGATCGACGTCGGTGTAGTGATACGTCAGGTCGTCAATCATGAAGGACGGCCCGAAATACGATGCGACCGAGGTGGTTCCGAGCATCTGCGTCGGCCCCGGCTCGCCGAGATCGGGCCGGCCCGCGCTGTTCATGTACTGGGTCGCGACATGGCCTTCGAAAATGTTCTTGAAGTGCGTCGGCAGCGAGCCGTGGATGTAGAAGAAGTGGGCCATGTCGACGACGTTGTCGATGATCTCGCGGCAGTTCGTGTTGACCACGGTCGTATACCAGTGCCAGTCGGTCCACTCGTCGCTTGTGGCGCCCTCGATGCGCGGGATCGTGACCTCCGGCGGCGGGGGGTTGCCCTCCGGGTCGTTCCAGATGAACAGCATGCCGTCCTGTTCGAGCGTGGTCCAGGTCGCGGTGCGGGCCAGCCGCGGCACTCGCTTGCTGTAGGGCACCTTCTTGCACCGACCGTCACCGCCCCAGCGCCAGTCGTGGAACGGGCACGCGATCTCGTCGCCCTTGACCTCGCCCTGGCTCAGGTCGCCGCCCATGTGGCGGCAGTACCCGTCGAGGACGTTGAGGCGGCCGTCGCCGCCGCGGAACACCACCAGCTTCTTGCCGAATGCGTAGACCTGGTGCGGCTTACCGTCACCGAACTCTCTGACCAGACCTAGGCAGTGCCAGCCTCGGGCGAACCGCGACGGCGCGGCCTCGGCCTCGATCTGGCGGACCTCGATGTCGGTGTCCATCGTCATACCGCTGTTCTAGCAGCCCCACCGGCCCTGTTCACGGTTCTGTTCCGCTCATCAGGACATCGATACCGGCCCGCTGCCATCCGCTCTACGTTGATGGCTTGTGAACAGCGCGCACGCGGCGACGATCCCGGAGGGCCTGCCCGTAACCGATACGACCGTCGATCTGGTGGTGGTCGGTTCCGGCACCGGTATGGCGGCAGCCCTTGCCGCTCATGAGCGCGGCCTGTCCGTGCTCATCGTCGAGAAATCGACCTATGTCGGAGGTTCCACCGCCAGGTCCGGCGGGGCGTTGTGGCTGCCTGCCAGCACGGTGATCAACGGCGACGGCGGCGCCGACACCGCGGAGCGGGCCAAGACCTATCTCGACGCCGTGGTCGACGGGACCGCGTCCTCCCAGCGCTCGGACGCATTCGTAGCCCACATCGGCGCAACCGTCGAGCTTCTGCGGCGTACAACGCCGATGCGGCTGTTCTGGGCGAAGGAGTACTCGGACTACCACCCCGAGGCGCCCGGCGGCACCGCCGTCGGCCGCACGTGCGAATGCCGTCCCCTCGATTCGGCGATTCTGGGCCGGTACCGACCGCGCCTGCGGCCCGGCGTGATGGAGGCCAAGGTTCCGATCCCCACCACCGGCGCCGATTATCGATGGCTGAACTTGATGTCGCGGATGCCGCGAAAGGGTCTGCCGGTCATCGCCAAGCGCCTCGGCCAGGGTGTGGGTGGTCTGCTGCTCAAGCGGCGTTACGTCGCCGGGGGTCAGGCGCTGGCCGCCGGTCTTTTCGCCGGTGTCTTGCGCGCGGGCATCCCCGTTTGGACCGACACCACGCTGCTCCGGCTCGTCGCCGACGGCGATCGGGTGAGCGGCGTGGTGCTGAGCCATGCGGGCGCGAACGTCACCGTGTCCGCGCGCCGCGGTGTCGTGCTCGCGGCGGGTGGTTTCGACCACCAGATGGACATGCGGTGGAAATTCCAATCGGAATTTCTCGGCGAGCATGCCAGCCTCGGGGCCGAAACGAACACCGGCGATGCCATCCGCCTCGCCCAGGACGTCGGCGCTGCAACCGATCTGATGGATCAGGCGTGGTGGTTCCCCGCCGTCGCCGCACTGCCCGGTGCAGAGCCCAAGGTGATGCTGGCGGAGCGGTCGCTTCCCGGATCGATCATCGTCGACCAGACCGGAAGTCGGTTCGTCAACGAGGCGACCGACTACATGACGTTCGGACAGCGGCTCCTCGAGCGTGAACGTGCGGGCAATCCGGTCGAATCGATGTGGATCGTGTTCGATCAGGGCTATCGCAACAGCTATGTCTTTGCCGCCGAGTTGTTCCCACGGATGGCGATACCCAAGCGCTGGTATGACGCCGGCATCGCGCACCGCGCCGAATCGATCGCCGAACTCGCACCCAAGATGAACCTCGACGGGTCGGCCCTCACCTCGACCGTCCAGCGCTTCAACGAAAACGCAGGCGCGGGTGTCGACCCGGACTTCCTGCGCGGGGCAAGCGCCTACGACCGCTACTACGGCGACCCGACGGTCACGCCGAACCCCAACTTGCGCCCACTGGATCGCGGACCCTTCTACGCCGTCAAGATGGTGCTGAGCGATCTCGGCACGTGTGGCGGCTTGCGCGTCGACGACCGCGCCCGGGTGCTACGAGAGGACGGCGGCACGATCGACGGGTTGTATGCGATCGGCAACACCGCCGCCAACGCGTTCGGTGCCACCTATCCCGGAGCGGGCGCGACGATCGCGCAGGGTCTGGTGTACGGCTACATCGCCGCCGCGGACGCCGCCGACCGGTGACCGATCAGTCGTCGGCCTCGGCCTTCTTTTCGATCTCGTACCAGTATTCGGTTGCGGGCCAGGGAATCTGGGTGCCCGGTTCGATTCCGGCGTCGGCGAAGACGGCTTCGGCCTCGTCCAGTTCTTTGAGCATCTTCAACGCGAGTTCGCGTTCGGCGGCGTAATACCTCTCGGCCCACTGCAAGGCGACCTTCGCATACGCCCATGACGGCTCCACGCCTGCCCACTTGGCGTCCTTGGCGGCCTTGCGCTGCATGTCATCGGCGTAGGCGACGTGCTCCTGCAGAATCTCCTTGAGCCTTGCCGGATCGGTGAGATGTCCGAACGTCACGCGCAGCAACGGGTTGTGCTTGAGCACCGGCGGATCGACCGGAGATTCGTTGGCCCACTTCCGCACCGCCTCGAGTCCGGCCGGGGTGATCCTGTACAGCCGACGGTTGCGGGTGCCACCGGTGCTCTCGACGCGCGATGACAGCAGTCCCACCCGCTCCAGCTTTTTCAGCTCTGAGTAGATCTGGCTGTAGGCGGGGCTCCCGTAGAAGAACCGCATGCTCCATTCGATCCACTTGCGGATGTCATAGCCCGACAGTTCGTGTTCGTACGACAGCATGCCCAGCAACGCCCAACTGGTCGCAGCCAGATTCGGCTTCGCGTCGGACGTGCTTTTCGCCATTCGGTCAGCCTAACAACGGCAGCTCGAACCGCTCGTCCAACGCACCACTGGCCGGGATACCGCCTTGCGGAGGCGGTGAGGTATACCCACCCTGAACCCATGGCCGGCTCCGAACTCGACGATCTGCGTGCCGTGTACGAACCCTTGGCGCAAGCGGTGCGCCGACTCGTCGACGTCACGATCCGCACCACAGCGGATGCAGCGACCGTCGAAGCGGTGAAGAACCGGATCGATTGCGCTAGTGACGAACTCAGTACATCTCTGCTTGGCGACTCGTTCGGTCTGCAACACACCCGCGACGGCGAGGCGATGGTCTGGGGCAACGTCGTCATCGGGGTGCGCAACCCGTCCGCTCCGCCGCTGGTGGTCCACCACGACACCGACGGCCGAGTCTGGGCCGAATTCACGCTCGGCGCCGCATTCGAGGGTCCCCCGGGACATGTCCACGGTGGAGTCTGCGCGATGTTGCTCGACCACGTGCTCGGCGCCACGGCGCACAAACCGGGCAAGCCGGCGGTGACGGGCACGCTGACCACGCGCTACCGGCGCGGGACCCGGCTCGGGCACCCGCTGCGCGCGCAGGCCTGGGTCGAACGGATCGAGGGTGCGAAGACGTTCGCCGTCGGGCATATCGCCGACGCCGACGGCGTCACCGTCGAAGCCGACGGTGTCTTCATCCATCCGCGAGTTCCGTGACGCCTCGCTGTGTCAGGCATTCGAGCCATCACCGGTTTCTGTCGGCCAGCCATTCGCGTTGTCGACGGATGAAGCGCGCGTCGACGGCGGCGCCGTGACCAGGGACGTAGATCGCCTCCTCGCCTCCGATCGCCAGTAACCGGTCGAGCGTCGCCGGCCAGGCGTCGAGGTCGGAATCCTCATCGACACACGGATCCCCGGACTCCTCGACGAGGTCACCGCAGAACAGCACCGGTTGGCTCAGATCCGTCACCGCCGCGATCAGGTCGTGGTCGGTGTGCCCGCGACCGGGGTGGCTGATCGATACCGTCGGTCCGCCGAGGTCGACGACGGCCTCCCACACCTGTTGGTCGGGTTCACGCAGGGCGCCGATCGCCGCGTCCACCTCGTCACCGTCGGCGCCGTGCCGTAACGCGTCGGCGCGCAGATGGTCCTTGCTGGTGGTCATGGTTTCGGCCACCGGCGGTGCGCAGTACACCTGCGCACCGACGAACACGCCAGATCCGAGGACGTGATCGAAGTGTTTGTGCGTCAGAAGTAAATGCCGCACCTGATGTTCGGCGAGTTCGGTGACGTCGGCGCTGATGGCGCGCCCCTCGGTCAGCGTGCTGCCCGTATCGATCAGCATGCCGCCGTCACGCCCGACGACCAACCCGACGGTGACATCGAGGAACGGCAGCCGGGTGTGAAACACCCCGTCAGCCAGCCGGTCCCATCGAAAGTTCACTGCCCCAACGTAAGCGGCTGCGCTGCTCGATACTGGTCGAGCACCGACGGTGTGGGATCCGCACGGTAGGTCGCGGTGTCACCAAGCGTCCACGTCGGCGCCGCGTCCGCCTGCGACAAGGTCCAGGCGGCCTGCCTGGCCGCACCGAGCGCCACGTACTCCGCGGGTACGGGCACCTGTACGGCCGTCCCCAGAATCGCTGGCGCGATCTGTCGCACCGCCTCCGAACGCGCCCCTCCGCCCGTCAACATGATGCGCTGCACTTGAACACCGTGCGCCCTGATCTTGTCGATGCAGTACGCCATCGAGCACAACAACCCCTCGACAGCGGCCCGGGCGACATTGGCGGGCAGGAGGTTTCGCGTGGTCACGCCGTGCAGGGCCCCGGCGGCGGCGGGCAGGTTCGGTGATCGCTCCCCCTCCAGGTACGGCACCAGCGTGAGCCCGTCTGCGCCGGCCCGCGCCGACAGCGCCAGGCCGTCGAGTTCGTCGAACTCTACGGCCAACATCCTGGCAACGGCCGCGAGCACGGGAGCACCGTTGAGGGTGCACACCAACGGCAACTGGTTTCCGGTGGCGTCCGCGAAACCGGCGACGATGCCCTCCGGATCCCGAGGTGCGACCGTTCCGACGGCGCTGACCACCCCGGAGGTTCCCAACGACACGACGCAATCGCTTTGCCCGGCGCTCAGCCCGAGCGCCGCTGCCGCGTTGTCGCCCGCGCCCGGGCCCAACAGCGCGCCCGTCGTCGAGTGCCCGGCCGGTGCGGACGGTCCGAGCACCGGCGGGACGAGTGGTCTCCTCCCGCGCATGGCCATCTCGAGTAGGTCGATGTCGTAGTGGCCGGTCGCCGACGAGAAGTACCCCGTACCGCTGGCGTCGCTGCGGTCCGTGCGGAGGTCGCCGAGGTCGGAAGACCCGCTGAGCCGCCAGGTGAGCCAATCGTGTGGAAGACACACCGCCGCGGTCGCCTCCGCGTGGGTGGGTTCATCATCGGCAAGCCAGCGCAGCTTCGTCGCGGTGATCGACGCGACCGGCACCACGCCCACACGCGCGGCCCACTCCTGCGGGCCGCCCAGCTCATCAACCAGGTCGACGGCGGCCGCGCTCGACCGAACATCGTTCCACAGCAGCGCATCTCGCACTATCCGCCCGTCGTCGTCCAGGCAGATCATTCCGTGCTGCTGCGCCCCCACCGAGATCGCCGCCACGTCGTCCAACCCGCCCGCCGCCGAGACAGCGGCCTGCAAAGCCGACCACCACGACTGGGGATCGACCTCGGTGCCGTCCGGGTGCGGGGCCGAACCCGACCGGACCACCGACCCGGTCTCGGCATCACAGACGATCACCTTGCAGGACTGAGTGGATGAATCTATTCCCGCGACGAGCGCCACCTTCGCCAACCTACTCCGGCAGCGCCGGCCACAAACCGCGGTTCGATCGACCAACCGCGGCGCCGGCTGCCAGAATCAGGTGTGCACTCGGAGCGCCCCGACCTGGCAGGGCCTGACGGTTACCACCGCGACGAGACGGAAGCCCAACGGCTGGACCGCAATTGGTCCAGCTTGCTGCAGGAGCTACGGGTGGCTCAGACGGGTGTCCAGCTGCTCACGGGCTTCCTGCTGATCTTGCCGTTCACCGACCACTTCTCCGATCTCGACGGTGTCATGCGGACCGTCTACCTGGTGACGGTGGCCTGCTCGATCGGGGCGACGGTCCTGCTGATCGCTCCGGTGAGTATGCACCGGCTGTTGTTCCGTCGGCACCGCATGCGGACGTTGGTGTCGACGGCGCACTCCTTCGCCATCACCGGCACGCTGCTCCTCGGCTTCGCGCTCGCCGGCGTGGCGACCATCATCTTCGACGCCGTCGCCGACCGGGTGGCGGCATGGATCGCCGGGGGCGGCGTGCTGGTCGCGCTCATCGTGTTCTGGTATCTCGTGCCGCTGCGACACCGCACTCCCCGCGATGCCTCGTAACGACGTTTGCGTCCCCGTTCGCCTGGGAACACCTCGCGCATGTTGATTCGACGTATCGCGCGCCCGATGCTGTCAGCAGCCTTCATCGCCAGAGGCGTCGAGGCCCTACGCAGCCCGAAACCCGCGGCCGACGCCGCACGCCCGACGCTGGAGGGTCTGAGCAAACTGCCGGACCCGGTCGGCACCAACGTTCCGACCAACGCCGAGACCGTCGCCCGCGCCACGGCCGCCGTCCAGATCGGCGGTGGCCTGCTGCTGGCCACCGGCAAACTACCCCGGCTCGCCTCTGCCGCGCTCGCACTGAGCGTGGTACCGGGCAGCCTTGGCGGACATACGTTCTGGAGTGAGACAGACCCCGAACGCAAGGCCGAAGAACGGCGTGCGTTCATCACCGACGTGAGCTTGATCGGTGGGCTGATCATCGCCGCGGTCGACACCGAGGGCAAACCCTCGATCGGTTGGCGCGGTCGACGGGCGGCCCACAAGGTGTCCGAAGCGGTCAGCACGGCGTTGCCCGTCGGGGCGGCGGCCGGTGGCACTCTCGCCGACAGCGCGTTGGCCGACAAGGTCGGTCACGGCCTGCAGGTCGGCGCCGAACGCGGCCGCGAGTTCGCCCACGTCGCCCGCGAGCGCGGCGCCGAACTGGCCGAGGTCGCCCGCGAACGCGGACCCGAACTCGCCGAACGGGCCCGCAAACGGGGTGCCGAACTGGCCGACGTCGCCCGCGACCGCGCGCCCGAACTCGCTGAGGTGGCGCGCAAGCGCGGATCGGTACTCGCCGACGTCGCGCGGGAACGCAGCTCGGAGTGGGCCGACGTCGCCCGCGACCGCGCGCCCGAACTGGCCGAGACGGCGCGCGAACGTGCGACGGAGTTGGCCGAGACGGCCCGCAAGCAAGCCGACACGGCACGCAAACAGGCCGAGACGGCCCGCAAGCAGGCACGCAAAGAGGCCAAGCGCCAGCAGCGCAAGCTTCGCTGAGGTTTCCACCGAGCGATCGGAAAGCGCCCCTGATCGGTCGGGGTCGCCGGTACATTGACTCGGATGACTAGCGGAAATCTCGGACCCCAGCCTGGACAGTACGGCGGCGGCTACCCCGCGGGCGGCGGTCGGCCGGGCGGCCTGCTTCTGCGTTGGCTCGCGCGGTTCATCGACGGCATCCTCGTCGGAATCGTGAGTTGGCTGTTGGCCTTCGCCACCGACTCCGCCTCCAACATCATGGTCACCGGTTTCTTCACCGGCGGCCTGATGTTCGTCTACTTCCTCGCCTTCGAAGCGGGTACGGGCTCGACTCCGGGCAAGAAGTTGCTCGGCCTGACCGTTCGCGGCCCCGGCGGGGCAGCCAAGCCGACCGCCGCTCAGGCGGCCATTCGCAACTCGTGGACGCTGCTCCCGATCATCCCGTTCGTCGGCGGACTGCTCGGCGTCATCGCGATCATCGTCATCGCTGTGACCATCAGCGGCAGCCCGACCAAGCAGGGCAAGCACGACGAACTCGCGGGCGGAACGCAGGTCGTCAAGGGCTGACCGTCGGACCGGCCGACGCCGTTGACCCCGACTTGGGTCCGGGGGTCAGATCACCAGCCACACAACGAGGCTGAAGCCGAATGCGGTAAGGCCGAGCGTGGTCTCCATGACCGTCCACGTCTTCAGCGTGGTCTTCACGTCCATCCCGAAGAAGCGGCTGACCAGCCAGAAGCCGGAGTCGTTGACGTGTGAGAGGACGGTGGCTCCCGCGGCGATCGCGATGACCAGCAGGGTGAGGTGGAGACTGCTCAGGCTCGCCTCGGCCGCTGCGGCGCTGATCAGCCCGGCCGTCGTCGTCAGCGCAACCGTCGCCGATCCCTGGGCCACCCGCAGCAGCGTCGCGATGATGAAGGCCTGAACGATCAGCGATATCCCCAGACCCGACAGAGAGTCACTCAGCGCGCTGCCGATGCCGCTCAACCGCAGCACGCCGCCGAACATGCCGCCGGCCCCGGTGATCAAGATGACCGAGCAGATGGGCCCGAGCGCCTTGTCGTAGAGGGCGCTGACCTCGTCCATCGACCGACCCCGCCGCAGACCCAACACCACGGCCGCGACGATCACCGTGATCAGCAGCGCGACGCTGGTGTTGCCGAGCAGCATGAGGTACCGGACCCACGTGGCGTTCTCTTCCAGAGTCCCGGCGGTCACCAAGGTGTCGAGAACGGTGTTGAACGAGATCAACACGAACGGTAGGAGCAGAATGCCGAGCACCGAGGCGAAGGACGGAGCTGTCCGGGCCGCGGTGGCCACTCCTGCGGCGGCTCGGTCGGCGGCGTCGCCGACCCCGTCGCGGTCCGAAGTCGTTGATCCGCCATTCATCTCGCCGAATAACGCCGTCGGAACGTCGACGTGTACCCGGCGCCCGATCACCCGCGAGACCAGCAACACGCCGATGTACCAGGAGAGTATGGCGACCGGAGCGCCGACCAGAAGCGTCACACCGATGCTCGCGCCGAGTGCCTCGGCCGCCGCCACCGGCCCCGGGTGAGGCGGTACTAGGGCGTGCATGCCGGCGAACGCACCTGCAGCGGGGAGACCGTAGAGCAGCAGCGACCCTCCGAACCGACGGGCGACGGTCATGATGATGGGAAGGAACACGACGAGACCGGCGTCGAAGAAGATCGGGAATCCGAACAGAAGCGCGGCCACACCGAGCGCCAACGGCGCCCGCTTCTCACCGAACCGGGCGATGAGCGTATCGGCGAGAACCTGGGCGCCGCCGGTGACTTCGAGCAGCCGGCCGAGCATGACGCCGAAGCCGACGAGCAGGGCCACCGAGCCAAGGGTGTTCGAGAAGCCGTAGCTGATGGCGTCGGGAACGTCGCCCACCGGGATGCCCGCGGCCAGCGCCGTGAGCACGCTGACGAGCACCAGCGATACGAAGGCGTGCAGCTTGACCTTCATGATCAAAAACAGCAGCAGCGCCACCGCGCCCGCCGCAATCAACAGGAGCGTCGTCGCTCCGTAGGCGGGATCGATTGCTTCCATCAGGCCTCCGAACTGTCAGTGCCGTGCGATTTCACTTATCGGTGAATAATCAAAGTGCTTTACTGGCAATGTCTTTGGCTCATCCGGTGTGTCGGTCACGCGCTTACCGGTCGGTCGAACCCGTTGTCGAAACGTAGCTGTCGATGATGGCATCGATGCTCTGGTCGACGTCGATGTCAACACCGTGCTCATCGGATCCCAGCGGTTCGAGAGTCTCGAATTGCGAAACCAGCAGCGATGCCGGCATGAAGTGACCGGGACGGCTGGCCTGCCGCCTGCCGATGACCTCGGGGGTTCCGACCAGATGCAGCAGTGCCATCTCAGGGCAGTGAAGCCGCAATTGATCGCGGTACTTGCGCTTGAGCGCAGAGCAGCTCATCACCCCGCCCGTTTCGCACCGTTCGGCCAACCACTCCCCGATCGCTTCGAGCCACGGATAGCGGTCGTCGTCGTTGAGCGCCTCACCGGCCGTCATCTTCGCGATATTGGCAGGCGGATGAAAGTCGTCCGCGTCGGCGAACGGTACGCGCAGACGCTGCGCAAGCGCGGCACCCACCGTCGACTTGCCCGAGCCCGAGACGCCCATGACAACGATCGGAGATGTCATTCCCTCCACCTACCCAGTTGTGTTTGGCATCACACAGCATGCCGTAATAGGCATACGATTGCAATAGCGTCACATATTGATATGTCTTTAAGTGGGTTTGGTGATCCTATGAAAAGATGTATGCGTGGCGTCTCAATCAATCGTCGGCGCACTGCATGGCAATCTTCTCAAGGCGCTGGGCACCGCGATCGTCTCCGGTGAGTATCCCCCCGGGCAGGTGTTGACCCTCGACGGGGTCAGCGCGCGTCACGGGGTATCGCGCAGCGTGGCGCGCGAGGCGATCCGGGTGCTCGAATCGATGGGCATGGTGGAGTCGCGACGACGGGTGGGCATCACGGTTCAGCCCGCAGAGAAGTGGAACGTCTTCGACCCCAGGCTGATTCGCTGGCGCCTGGATGCTGGCGACCGCGCCGCCCAACTCCTCTCGCTTTCCGAGCTACGCCGCGGTTTCGAGCCGGCGGCGGCGGCGCTCGCAGCGCGTCGAGCCGACCCGGACCAGTGCCGCATCATGGCGGCGGCCGTTTCGGACATGGTCGTACACGGCCGCGCGGGTGACCTCGAGGCTTATCTGGAGGCCGACAAACTGTTCCACCGGACCATGTTGGAAGCCAGCGGCAACGAGATGTTCCGCGCGCTCGACGGCGTGGTCGCCGAGGTGCTCGCCGGGCGGACGCACCACGGGATGATGCCCTCGACACCGAACCCGGCCGCGATCAACCTGCACGACGAGGTGGCGCGCGCGATCAGGATGCGCGACGAGGCGGCAGCCGAACACGCCATGCGGGCGATCATCGACGAGACCAGTTCGGCGGTGGCCGGGACGACTCGGGGCATTGACCCGTCTTGATCGGGCCGCGGCCAGCCGGGATCGAGGTCAGTGGTTAACTGCCGACGTGGACAGGCAACCATCGTTGGCGCGCCGATTCTTCGATCGACTCGAACCCGTGCACGCCGTCACCTACTTCGCCCCGGAAGCTCGTGCCGCCCTCGACGGCCTTGGCTACAAGGGATTCTGGATGGGCTACTTCGCGGCCAGATCGGCACCGCTGGGCGTGGTGGCGCCCGAGGTGGTGACCGCGGCGTTCTACAACTTCGCGCCGCAACGGGTGGCCAAGGCCCTTCCGGCGGCATGGGAAGTCGCTGCCCCGGCCGACGCGCTGCGCGTGCGACAGGAGTCCGCGGTGGAGGCGCTCGAGCGCTACGGCGTCGGACAGGGTGACGACGCGGCGACAGCGGCCGACTTGCTGGCCAAGGCCGCCCGCAACGCCGCGCTCGACGGTCGATGCCTGTTCGCCGCCAACGCGGCCCTGCCGTGGCCGGACGAACCGCTGGCCAAGCTCTGGCACGCCGCCACGTTGCTGCGCGAACAACGCGGCGATGGTCACATCGCGTTGCTCATCAGTCACGGGATCTCCGGTCGCGAGAGCAACATCCTGCACGCCGTTGCAGGGCGCGTGCCCAAGGAGATGATCATGCGCAGCCGTGACTACGACGACGAACAGTGGGCCCTGTACCGGGACCGGCTCGCCGAGCGGGGGCTGATCGACGGTGACGAGCTCACCGACGCCGGCCGCGATCTCAAGCAGCAGATCGAGGACGGCACCGACCGGTTGGCGTTGCCGGTGCTCGACGCATTGAGTGACGACGAGATCGAGATGTTGTTCCGCACGCTGACCCCGATCACCCGCAAGGTCGTCGCAGGCGGTGACCTCCCCGCCGCGACGCCGATGGGCCTGAACCGCGACGACCTCGACGACGACAGCGCCCACCTCCCCTAGCCGCTTGTGCCGCGAGCGTGCGAGTCTGCACACGACACGCCGCGGTGCGTCAGCATTTTGCGCACGCTCACGGCACGCTGAGTGTCGTGATGGTGCTCAAATCGGTGATGCTGTTCGTCCTCGCCGCGCTGCTGGAGATCGGCGGCGCGTGGCTGGTGTGGCAGGGCGTGCGTGAGCATCGCGGTTGGTGGTGGATCGGGGCGGGGGTGATGGCGCTCGGCGCTTACGGCTTCGTCGCAGCGTTTCAGCCCGACGCCCATTTCGGTCGGGTTCTGGCGGCGTACGGCGGGGTCTTCATCGCCGGTTCACTCGCGTGGGGCATGGTCGCCGACGGTTTCCGTCCCGACCGGTGGGATGTCACGGGTGCGCTGATCTGTCTGGCCGGGGTCGGCCTGATCATGTACGCCCCGCGGTAGCGCACGCTCGCTGCGGTGCGAGCGTGCACGACACGCTGAATTTTCGCGGCGTGTCGTGTGCAGACCCGCACGCTCGCACAACAGAGGCGAGTTGCTACGGCTGGTTGCGGTTCCACTCCAGCCAGCCAACGCCCTTGCGGCCGTCGGCGGTCGTGATCGTCGCCCATGCGCGCGGGAAGTGGCTGATCCGGCCGTCGGGGGAGGTCAGCAGCACGGGAGCATGGGCGCGCACCTTTGCTGTGACTGTGACGTCGCCGGGCGCGAGGGTCAGCGTCGTCTCCACCGGTAACGCGTTGTCGGCGAACGTCTCTCGCGCCGAAACGGTCTGCAGTTCGATGAGCGGTTCGCCGGGTGGTTGCACATAACCGATTCCGAGCGGCGGGGCGCCGGGGATACGGATGTCGACACCGTGCAGGTGGGTGCCGTCGTCGAGGTGCAGTGCGCTCCACACCCAGTCCATCGCCCACCAGTCACGCACACCCCAGGAGTGGTCGCGCTGGCCCGGCACGTCAGTGAACGTGAACTCGCGACCGTCGACGGACACCGTGCCCGACACCGAGCACGGAATCTCGTATCGCGGTGTCACCCGGTACAGATACGGAGTGCCGGTGGTGGTCCACTCGAGTTCCATCGACACGTCGACCGGGCGGCCGGATTCGTTGCGTAACAGTGCGGCCGGATCGTCGTACGCCTGGCCGCGGCCACGCATCGTGACGCGGAAGGTCTTGAGCGGTTCGGTCGGGGTCAGCGTCAGTTCGATCGCATCGGTGCCCTCGAAGTCGAGCAGCGCGTAGGTCGGGATGTCCGGACCACACACCAGGCCGTTGATCCAGGACGTCTCGATGTTCGGGTACAGCCCGAGACGCACCCACCCGCCGATCTCCTGCTGCGGGTCGACGAAGTCGAAGTACCAGCTCTCATTCCACAGCGGCTCGTCACCGGGCGGGTGTTCGCCATCATCCTCGGCGGTGGGCGCAAGCGGTTCTGGCGCAGTCGGTTCTGGCAGCGCACTCAGCGCGTCGACGTCGAGCACATGCTCGCAATGGCGAGCCAGCATCGTCATGAACATCGAGTCGCCGCGCTCGGTCCGCTCGACGAGCATCGACGAAATGATCGCCATCATCACGCCGAAGAAAGTCTGCCTACGCACCCCGTCGCGCACGTCGTGGAGGGTGATCGGAGGATTCGGACCGAGCGCGGAGTGGTATGCGGAAAGCAGCGCGTCGTAGTGCTCGCGGCGCACCTCGACAGGAAGCGCACAGCCCATGAAGTACGCGACGTCCGTCATCGCCGGTCCCCACGTGACCGTCTGCCAATCCACCACCGTCAAAGGACGATCCGCGCCCGGCTGCCCGAACAGCATGTTGTCGAGGCGGTAGTCGCCGTGCACGAGCCCCATGACCCGATCGGGCGCGGATTCGGCGGCCAGATACTCGTCGAAGCTCGCGATCAGTCGCTCGCACACGTCGCGGTGCGCGGGCGCGATCTGGTCGGCGTACCGCTCGGCGAAGCCCGCGTACAAGCCGGCGATCAGCGCCTGGTTGACCGGCGCCTCTCGGTTGAGCCACTCGGCGCTCGCGACGGCGGGATCGCAGAGCAGCGGTCCGTGCAACCGGCCGAGCTCGGACAGCGCCAGCATGGCCTGCTCAGCTGAGGCGCCGCGGATCTCGTCGCCGACGGTCGCGGGTCCCGCGTCGCCGAGCAGCAGATGGAAGGCGCCGGTTTCGGCGTTGAACGCCGAAGAGAAGCACGGCGCCACCGGTCCCCCGATCCGCGGCGCGATGTCGGTGTAGAACCGCACCTCGCGTTCATACAGGCCCAGCGCCAAACCGGTCTGCCTGCTGACCGAGTCGGTCGCGGCCACCTTGAGCACCACGGTCGCGGGGCCGGTGTCCTCACCCGCATACGTCAACGCGACGCGGTAACACTCGCTCATCTGGCCGGTCCCGATGCGCTCGTAGGAAAAGTCCGCAACAGGTGAACCGATCGCCGACGTCAGCCACTCGGCGTTCAGTTCCGCGGGGCGCTCGACGACATCGATGGTGGGCACTTTTCTCCTCTGTGTGAACACTGGCGGCTAGGGGCCGCCGTTAACGCGAGACTAGCGAGAAGTTCGCCCATGCCTCCCTGCGGGCGGCGTGCGGGTCGAACTCGATGCGCGAGCGCTGATCGAACACTTGCACGGCGCGGTCCGCGCCGGTGTAGGTGGGCCAGTCGGGGCCGGGAACGCCGGTGCGGGCGAACTCGTGCCAGCGGCGTTGGACGTCGTCGCTGACTCGCAAGGCTGTTCGGCGGTCACCGACGGCGGTCAGCAGACGACCGAACCCGGTGCGGTAGACGTCAAACACCGCCAACAGTTCGGTGGCGTGCGTGGCGCCGAGTCCCGACCAGCGCAGCGGCCGCGGAGCGTAATCGTAGCGGTAGAGGTAGGTCGGCGCATGGCGGCTGTGAGCCTCGGCGATCTGCCAGGCGGCCGAACCGAAGGCGAAATCGCTGCCGAATTGGACGCATGCCTTCTGGTTCGGATAGCCGGGGTACGCGGCGGTGATGCGTTCGCGCTCTTCGGGTTCGGCCTCGGCGAGCAGCCGCTCGATCATCGGCTCGGACATGGGCAGCAGCTTGAGGAAGCGACCGAAGAGGTTGGCCTCTTCGGCATTGGTTCCGACGATGAGCGGAAGCCGGTGTCCCTTACCGCTGCGCATCGCCTCCACCGGATCCTCTGGCAGGTAACCGGTTCCGCTCGTGGGACCGGCCGCGAAGGCGCCGAGCATCTCGCGCTGGCCTTGTTTGATCAGCTCTTCGAACGCGTCCACCAGTTCGGCCGGCCGCGCCGCCATCACCGCGTCGGCGCCGTCGTCCTCCCCCGCGCCCAGCATCGCGGCGAACCGCGTCGCGTACTGTGCGGCCACCTCCGGGGTGCGCACCATGCCTGCCGCCGGGCTCTCCGAGATCGCCTTGGCGAAAAGGCCTTTCGCCGCGGGCACTGCGAGCAGCGTGGCCACGGCGTGCGCTCCGGCGCTCTCACCGAAGATCGTCACATTGTCGGGATCGCCGCCGAACACCGCGATGTTCTCGCGTACCCAGCGCAGGGCCATCACCAGGTCGCGCAGATACAGGTTGTCGTCGATCGTGATGTCCTGGTTCGACAGCGACGAGAGGTCCAGACACCCCAGCGCGCCCAGGCGGTAGTTGACCGATACGTACACACATCCCTTGCGGGCCAGCGCCGCACCGTCATAGATCGGCGTGGCCGACGTCCCCATGAAGTAGCCGCCGCCGTGGATGAAGACCATGACCGGCAGCGCGGAGTCCGACTGCTTCTTCGGGCTCACCACGTTCAGGGTCAGGCAGTCTTCGCTCATCGGTTGGTACTTGCCCGGCGCCAGCATCGTGTACATGCGTTGCTGCGGGGCGCAGTTGCCGTATCCGTGGCAATAGCGCACGCCGCGCCACGGCTGCACCGGCTGGGGCGCGCGCAGGCGCAGCGGACCCACCGGCGGGCGCGCGTAGGGGATGCCACGCCAACGGTGCACACCGTCGCGGGTGAACCCCTCGATGGTGCCGGAGGCGATGGTCGCGCGGACGGTGTGTTCGTGCATCACCCGACGTTAGCAATGACCTTTCAAGCAGGGCCTCCCGCCGCGCCTGGCCAGGGATTGCGTGTCGGCCCGCTAGCCTGGCCGGTATGCGAATGGCTGTGCTGATCGCGTCTGTGCTGGTAGCGGGGTGTTCGACGACGACGGGCGGACAGGCTGAACGGATCGAACCGATCCCGCCGGCGCCGTCGGCGAGTTCGCCCACCACGACCACGACCAAACCGAAGCCGACCGCTCCACCGGCCCCCGGCGCGCCGATCGGCGACGTGGTCGCCTGGGTCGAAGCCGGTGAACCCGCTGACGCCGGCCAGTACCACGTGGCCACGCGTGAGGGCCAGACGACCGACCTCGGGGAGGACGTCGCGTTCACCACGCCGTCGGGCAAGACCAGCTGTATGACCGACAGCCAGTACGCCGACGGTGCGTTGGCCTGCCTGGTGGACCTGGTCGACCCGCCGCCGCGGCCGGATGACGCCTACGGCGAGTGGAAGGGCGGCTGGGTCGACTACGACGGCAACAGCGTGACCGTCGGCTCCGTGCACGGAGACCCCGGCCGGTTCACCGCCGGCGAGGGGCCCGAGCTTCCGTACGGCCTGGTGCTGTCGTTCGGGGACTACCGCTGCCGCACCGACACCGTCGGACTCTTCTGTGTCAACCACGCCTACCAATCCGCGGTCAAGTTCAGCGATGCAGGCATCGAACCCTTCGGCTGCCTGCAGTCGGTCGCCGCGCCCCCGCAAACCGGCGAGAAGTTCAGCTGCTGACCACCCGCGCTAGGCGACGCCCTTGCGCTTCAGCAGCGGCAACACGCCTTCGGCGAACCAGTAGGCCTCTTCCAGGTGCGGGTAGCCCGACAGGATGAACTCGTCGAAGCCGAGTGAGTAATACTCACAGATCAGATTGGCGACCTCCTCATGGCTGCCGACGAGCGCCGTGCCCGCGCCGCCTCGCACCAAGCCGACACCGGCCCACAGGTTCGGGTAGATCTCGAGCTGGTCGGTCCGACCGCCGTGCAGTGCGGTCATCCGCCGCTGCCCTTCGGATTGCGACCGAGTGTGCAGCGCAGTGGCTTTGGCGATCTGGTCGGTGCGCAGTCCTGACAGCATGTCGTTCGCGACCGCCCAGGCGGCCGCCGAGGTGTCGCGGCTGATGGTGTGCAGCCGGATGCCGAACCGCACGGTGCGGCCGCGTTGTTCAGCGAGTTCACGGACTCGCGCGATCTTCGTGGCGGCGTCCTGCGGGGGCTCGCCCCACGTTAGGTAGACGTCGACGTACTTCGCGGCGATCGGCAGCGCGGCCGGTGACGATCCGCCGAAGTAGATCTGCGGCAGCGGATCCGGCGGCTCCGACACCCGGGCGTCGGCGACCTTGTAGTAATCGCCCTCGAAGTCAAGCGATTCCTGACGCCAGATGGCGTCGACGATGTGGAGGAACTCCCCCGTCCGCGCGTAGCGCTGGTCGTGGTCGAGCCAATCCCCGAACCGGCGCTGTTCGACATCGTCACCCCCACTGACGATGTTGAGCAGCACACGCCCCTCGGAGAACCGCTGCAGCGTCGCGGCCTGCTGCGCGGCGAGTGTGGGCGGCGTCAGCCCCGGCCGGAACGCGACGAGGAACTTCAGCCGCTCGGTCTCCGCCAACAGGGCGGATGCGCTCAACCACGCGTCCTCACACCAGGTTCCGGTCGGGGTGAGCACCCCTTCGTAGCCCAGGCGGTCGGCGGCGCGGGCCACCTCGGCGAGGTAGCGCCGCGTCGGCGGACGGTAATTGGCGGGCACGGTCTGCTGTGACGACGCGTGCGAGGAACCGACGATGGAGCGGCCGTCACCGCTCGTGGGCAGGAACCAGAAGAACCTTCCCGTGGACATGTCGCTCCTAATCGCGAGTGAGGTAGAGAGGTTTGAGCACGTCGGTATAGCGGCGGTCGACCCAGCGCGCGAAATCCGGTGCCGCCGCGATCTGTTCGCACTCGGCGAACAGGTCGGCCATCTCCTGCTCGGACGCGATCAGTTCTTCGGACAGGTCGGTGGGCAACCGCAGGCTGCGCCCCTGGGCGAGTGCGGCGACCGCGGGATCGAGACCGACTTCCTCGCCGTAGCGTTTCGCCCACCGCTCGCGGTTGTCGTCGGCCCACCGGACGGCGTTGGCGTAGCGCTGCAGCAGATCACTCAGTGCGGTATTGCGTTTCGGGTCGGCCAGTGCGGCGTCGGAAGCAACACCGAAGCCTGCGCCGTTGGTGACACCGGTCGCGGTGGCGATGCTGCGCACCGCGAGATCGGTCTCGGCCTGCGCGGTGTAGGGATCCCATACGGCCCACACGTCGACGCGACGCTGGGTGAACGCCGACAGCGCGTCGGCGGGTTGCAGGAACACCAGTTTCACGTCGGCCACGCTCAATCCGGCGCGGTCGAGTTGAACCAGCGTATGACCATGTGCCGAACTGCCTTTGGCAACCGCGATGCTCTTGGCCCGCAGATCCGCCACGCGTTGGATGGATGCGTCGGCGTGCACCAGGATCTGATCCCCGTATCCGCCGCCGTCGTATGCCGACACCACCTTGACCTTCGCGTTGGAAGCGGCACCGAAGATCGGCGGTGTGTTGCCGGTGATCGCGAAATCGATCTTTCCGGCGGTGGCGGCCTCGATCTGGGGCGGACCGGATGTGAACGTGGAGAAGCTGATCTTGTACGGCAGGCCGTCAAGGCCGCCCGATGCGCGCAGCAGCGCCTCGGTGCCGCCCTTCTGGTCGCCCACGTTGAGCGTGAGTCCGGCGAGGTCGGACAACGCCACGGTGGCCGGTGCCTCCTGTGCGCTCGGGCTGTCCTGCCGTGACACGCATCCGCTCACCAACAGGCCGATGAGCGCGAGTACGGCGATGACCCTGGACATGACGAATCCCTTCGGTTGCTTACGGTTTCAGCTGTGTACGCCGAGCTGGGCGAGCAGTTCGGCACGGTGGTTCTCCGCGCCGATCGAGGTGCGTGGGTCGGCGATATCGAGCGTGTGGGTGACGCGGCCGTCGTCGAGCACGAGCACGCGATCGGCGAGCGCGACGGCCTCGTCGACGTCGTGCGTGACCAACAGCACGCCGAACCCGTGCTCGCGCCAGAGGTCGAGCAGCAGTTCACGCATGCTCAGCCGCGTCAACGCGTCCAACGCGCCGAACGGCTCGTCGAGCAGTAGCAAATCGGGTTCGGCCACCAGTGCACGAGCGAGCGAAACCCGCTGTGCCTGACCGCCGGAGAGCGTCAGCGGCCATGCGTCGGCACGGTCGGCGAGCCCGACGTCGGCAAGCGCCCGCTCGGCGCGTAACCGGGCCTGATCCTTGCGCAACCCGCTGCGAGTGAGCCCGTACTCGACATTCGTGCGCACGTCCCGCCACGGAAACAGCCGCGGCTCCTGAAAGGCCAGTGCGGGCGGGCCAGACACGACACGCTGCCCGCTGTGTTCGGTCGACAGGCCGGCGAGCACCCGCAGCACGGTCGACTTACCGGATCCGCTGCGGCCGATCAGCGCGACGATCTCGCCGCTGCCGATCCTCATCGACACGTCGACGAGCACGTGGTGCTCGCCGTACCACTTGTCGACGTGCCGCAGCTCGGCCGCGGTGCGGAGTTCCCGTGCGGTGGCCAATGTCATGAGCGGTACCTCAATGCGCGTCGTTCGAGACCGCGGACGATCGCGTCGGTACCGATACCGAGCAACGCGTACACGATCAGGCCGAAGATGATGATGTCGATGCGCAGGAAATCGCGCGCGTTGTTGATCAGGAAGCCGATCCCGCTGTCGGCGTTGATCTGCTCGGCGACGATCAACGTCAGCCATGCGATCGCCAACGACTGCCGGAACCCGACGAGCACCTGGGGCGCCGCGCTCGGCACGATGATGCGCCAGAACCGTTGCCAGAATGAAAAGCCCAGCACCTGAGCGGTTTCGAAAAGTTTCGGGTCGACCTGGCGGATAGCCGAGAACGTATTCAGGTACAGCGGAAAACTGACACCCAACGCGACCAGCAGCACCTTGGGCAGTTCGCCGATGCCGAACCACAGGATGAACAACGGGATCAGGCCGAGATGGGGCAGCGCCCTGACCATCTGCATGGGCGGATCAATACCGGCCTCCACCCACCGCGACAGGCCGACGGCCGTGCCGGCCGCGACACCGAGAACGCCGCCGAGGACCAGGCCCTCGACCACCCGGATTCCCGAAACGCTCAGCGCGTCGGCGAGTTGGCCGTTACGGACCAGCTCCACGCCCGCCTCGAGGATCAGCGACGGGGCGGGCAGCACGTCCTGGGAAATCACGCCGACCGCGCTGAGAAGCTGCCACAGCACCAGCAGGACCGCCGGCGACGCCAACCGAAAAGCCGCCCACTTGTGTTGGCGCCGAGTGCGATTCGCGGCCGGTACGGCCGTGCTCGGCGCGTTGGGCGCGGTGAGATCGGGTGGGGCGGTCACGTGGTCTGACGCTACGGACGGCAGAGCCGGGCCTGAAGGCTTTGATTCTGGGTGAACGAAATACACGAGACCGCCGCGTGATCGGGCACACCGACGGGCCGTGGAATCGTGTTGTCAGCTCAACCGGAACGCACCCGTGACGGGGGTCGGGGTCACGTCCGCGCCGTTGATCCTGGAGCTCATCGCCCTGTTCGACAGGCGGGTGATCTGCTGGGCCTGCTGCAGCTGGCGTTTGTTGCGGACCTCGGCGCGGAACTGGGCGTCGTTGAGCTGTTGGATATCGGCTTGGTCGAGCGTGCCGCTGAACCCGTTGAGCTGCACGCCGACGGCCGAGCCGTCCTCGCGGACCACCCAGGCCGCTCGTACGCCGTCGAGGTCGGCTGTATAGACGCCGGCCTCACCGGACACCGGTGCCGCGGTGAATTCGTAGGTGACCCCGTTCATGGTCAGGTCTCCTTCGACGTCCGCGCCGTCGAACTGCGCGGTCAGCGTGTCGCGGAACCTCGACGTGAGATCGATCTTGCCGTCGGCGTGGTTGCCGAAGAACCAGGCTTCGTCATCGCTGCCGTTGCAGGCGTACGCGGCGAGCTCGCCGCCGTCAACGGAGATACCGATGGTCATCGGCTTGCCGTCCGGCGATTTCATGTCCGCGACGTAGCGCGCCGACTGCGGAAACGGCTGGGCCCGCGCCGTGGTCGTCGACTCCGAAGACGAGCCGCCCGAGCATGCGGTCAGGGTGGCGAACGCGAGCGTCGCGCTGATACCCACGAACAGAACGCGGGTCCATCTCTTCCTGGTCATGGTGGTCCTATCGGGCGGAACTGACTGGTCATCGAGACGACGAGTCAGCACCCCTTCTGGTTCAACGACGCAGCGAAATACCGGAAAGCCCGGGCGCGTCAGCGCCAGCCGTCGGCGGCCTTGGCCGCCGTCATCAGCGCGTCGCACAGTTGGCGCAGTTCGACGGTGTCGGCGCCTTCCTCGACCGCGGTGGCGACGTCCTCGGCCGCGCATCTGACCTGGTAGATGCGGTCGGACAGCTCGGCGGCCTCGTCCGGGGTGAGGACGACGGCGTCGGGAGCCAGCGACGTGCCCTTGATCACGCTGCGCTGCTCGTACGCGCGCTGGCGGCACGACTGCCTGCAGTACTGTCGCCGTCTGCCCAGCCCCGCGTCGCCGACCTCACGACCGCACCAGCGGCAGGCCGCAGGGCGGAGGCGCCTTTTGATCCCGGAAGTCACAGGCCAGACTGTAAACCGACGGTCATCGGTTTCCCGGTATCATGGTGGGTCGAGTCGGGAACTTCACAGCATGCTGCGGCGTTGATGATTCGGACAATTACGCGCTGATCGAGGAGTGTTTGACGATGGCTGATCGCGTCTTGAGGGGAAGTCGCCTCGGAGCCGTGAGCTACGAGACCGACCGCAACCACGACTTGGCGCCGCGTCAGGTCGCGCGGTACCGCACCGACAACGGTGAAGAGTTCGACGTTCCCTTCGCCGACGACGCCGAGATCCCGCACACCTGGCTGTGCCGCAACGGCATGGAAGGCACCCTGATCGAGGGTGACGCCCCCGAGCCGAAGAAGACCAAGCCGCCGCGCACGCACTGGGACATGCTGCTCGAGCGCCGGTCGATCGAAGAGCTCGAAGAGCTGCTCAAGGAGCGCCTCGACATCATCAAGGCCCGCCGCCGCGGCTGACCCTGCCCTCGACGAGCGACCGCTCCGTGCCACGAAAGCACGGCGTGTCGCGGTGCAAACGCGGTCGCTCGCGGAATGTGAGCGGTCGCTCGCGGAATGTGAGGGGTAGCGCGGGTGGTGAGGGTTAGCGCGTGACTCGGGCGCCACGGCCGCGATCGATGCGGCCGCGCAGACCCCACTCCGCGACCTTGAACAGGGCCTCGCGGATGTTGGATCCACTCATCTTGGACTGACCGAACTCGCGTTCGGTGAAGGTGATCGGCACCTCCACGACGACGAACCCGTTGTTGATCGTGCGCCAGGTCAGGTCGATCTGGAAGCAGTAACCCTTCGAGTCGACCGCGCTCAGGTCGATCTTCTCCAGCGCTTCGCGGCGGTAGGCGCGGTAGCCGGCGGTGATGTCGTGGATGTCGACGCCGAGCAGGATGCGCGAGTAACCGTTGGCGGTACGCGACAGCAGCAGGCGCCGCCGGGGCCAGTTGCGGACCTCCCCTCCGGGCACGTAGCGCGAGCCGATGACCAGGTCGGCGCCTCCGTCGATGGCGTCGAGCAACCGGTACAGCTGCTCGGGCGGGTGACTGCCGTCGGCGTCCATCTCGACCAGCACCGAGTACTCGCGGCTCAGCCCCCAGGCGAACCCGGCCAGGTACGCCGCGCCCAGGCCCCCCTTGGCATTGCGGTGCATGACGTGGATGCGGTCGGCGTCCGCGAGGGCGAGTTCGTCGGCGAGCCTGCCGGTGCCGTCGGGGCTGCCGTCGTCGACGATCAGGATGTGGACGTCGGGCTGCGCCTTCTGGACGCGCTCGACGATCAGCGGAAGGTTCTCCCGCTCGTTGTACGTGGGGATGATGACCAGCGTGCGCTGGCTGGGTCGCTCCCCCGGGTCCCGGCCCGTCGTCATGTGGCTCCTCTGTCTGTGGTGCGGCCGCCGACGCGGCGACGCACAAAGCCTTCATTGTGCAGCATCGCGACGATCAGGCTGCCTACGCCGAGGGCGATAAGCAGCCCCTCCACCAGCGGTCCGAACCGTGTCGCGGCCGTGAGCTGGGATTTCAGCCGTACGGCGGAGTCGAGGTAGGCCGGTTCGTAGAACGCGGTGCGAGCCAGCTCACGGCCGTCCGGCGAGATGATCGCGCTGATCCCCGTCGTCCCCGCCACGACGACGTAGCGGTCGTGTTCGACAGCACGCAGCCGGGCGAAAGCGAGTTGCTGTTCGCTCATCGACTCGGTGAACGTCGCGTTGTTGGAGGGCACGACCAGCAGTTGCGCGCCATTGCGCACCGACTCGCGCGGCGCACGGTCGAAGATCACCTCCCAGCAGGTGGCCACCCCGACCGGCACGCCGGCCGGGTGCACGACGCCCGTTCCGTCACCGGGTACGAAGTAGCCGGCGCGGTCGGCGTACTCGGAGAAGTTGCGGAAGAACCCGCGCCACGGCAGGTACTCGCCGAACGGCTGCACGATCTGCTTGTCGTGGCGCTCGCCGGGTCCGCTCTCCGGGTTCCACACGATCACCGAGTTCGTCGTGGTCGGCTCCTCGGCCGTGGCGCCGGGAGCCTCGACCACCGCGCCGACGAGGATCGGTGCGTCGATGGCCGCGGCGGCCGACGAGATCAGCTCGTGAGCGTCGGGATTGGCCAGTGGATCGATGTCGGAGGAGTTTTCGGGCCAGACGACGAACATCGGCCGCGGCGCGCGGCCCGCCCTCACGTCCTCGGCCAGCCGCAACGTCTCGCGGACGTGGTTGTCGAGCACGGCGCGACGCTGGGCGTTGAAATCCAATCCGAGCCGGGGCACATTGCCTTGGACGACGGCGACGGTGACCGAGTGCTCGTCACCGGCGCCGAGGCCGGACTGGCGTACGTGCGGCCACGTCAGCGCGGTGGCCAGCAGCACGGCGCTGATACACAGGCCGGGCACCACCACGGCCGGTGGTGTGGTCTGCGCGTCGTCGCGACGCCACCACTGGATCACCTCGAATACCATTGCCGCCAAGCTGAACCCGACGAGCACCACCGCGAAAGACAGCAGCGGCGCCCCTCCGAGTTGGGCGATCGAGCGCAGCGGGCTCTCCGTCTGGCCGTACGCGACGACGCCCCAGGGGAATCCGCCGAACGGCACCGTCGACTTGAGCCACTCCTGCGCGGCCCACAACCCGGCGAACCACAACGGCCAGCCCGGCAGCCGGCGAACCACCACCGCGGCCGCGCCGAACAGCGCAGGGAACACCGCCTCGGCGAGCGACAGTCCGATCCACGGGAAGGGGCCGACGAACGCCCCGACCCACGGCAGCAGCGGCAGGTAGAACGCGGCCCCGAACAGGAACCCGTAGCCGAATCCGCCGAGCACCGTGGTGGTCTCGCGTGTCAGCACCCACGCCAGCAGTGCGAACGCGAGGAAGCCCAGATACCACCATCCAAAGGGCGGAAAGCTCAGACACAGAAGTACCCCGGCGACGATCGCCACGCCCAGCTGCGGCAGCCGGTCCACCAGGCCCTGGCCGAATCGCCTTGTCCTCGAGAGAGTTTCAGCCATATATGACGACACCTCGATGGACCGTCTGCCGACAGCGAGGTGACGGGGCGCCGAGTCGCGGCAGCGGCGGTACCCGCGACCGCCGGTCGGTGGACCACCGTTGCACCGCGTCGGCAGGCGCGCTCACCTCGAATTCGTCGGCCTCCCAGATCGCGTACGACGCCGGTGCACCGGGAACGAGGGTGCCCGCCAACCCGTCTCGCACACCTGCGGCGCGCCACGCACCTCGGGTGAGTGCTGCGAACGCCGCGCGCGCCGAGAGTGCACTGCCCGGCGTATGGTGTCGCGCCGCCGCGCGCAGCGTCGCCCAGGGGTCGATCCCGGTAACCGGGCTGTCCGAGCCGAACGCGAGGGGCACGCCTTGGGATGCTAACAGCGCGAACGGGTTCAGCGATCTGGCTCGCTGCGCCCCGAGACGCTGGGCGTACATGCCGGTGTCGCCGCCCCAGAGCGCATCGAAATTCGGTTGCATGCTGGCGAGCACGCCCCAGGCGCCGAGCTTGCGCGCCTGTTCTGAGGTGACCATCTCCAGATGTTCGAGTCGGTGCCCGCACCGGGCGACCGCGGGGGCGCCCGAGGACGCGACGACGGACTCGAACGCGTCGACGACCGCGGTGACGGCGGCGTCGCCGATCACGTGGAAGCCGGCCGCGATGCCCGCCTCCGTGCACGCCTGCAGGTGGGCCGCGATGGCGCCGGGGTCGAGGTAGGTGTTCCCGACACAGCCGGGCGCGTCGGCGTAGGGCTGCTGCAGCCACGCGGTGCGCGAGCCCAGTGCCCCGTCGACGAAGAGGTCACCCGCCAGGCCGCGGGCGCCGGTGCGGTCGATCAGTGCGCGTGCCTCGTCGGCCGTGGCGACCGCTTCGCCCCAGTAGCCGACGACCTCGACGCCGTGGTCGAGGACGCGGATCTCGTCCCAGTCGTCGAGGCCGCCGATGTCGGGGCCCGCGCATTCGTGCACCGCGACGATGCCGTGCGCTGCCACTGCGTCGAGCGCGGCGGTGCGCGCGTCGGCACGCTGTCGGGCGGTCAGACCCGCCCGGGCGGCGGCGCGGACCAGGTGGTGAGCGTCGCTGGTCAGCGGCCGCTGCGGGTCGTATCCGGTCGCATTGGCCAGGCCCGGGCACCGCGCGCGCAGCGCAGTGGAGGCCGCGGCCGAGTGCACGTCGACCCTGGCGAGGTAGACCGGCCGGTCCCCCACGACGGCGTCGATGTCGTCGACGCTGGGCGGGGTGTGCTGCGGCCAGGCCGATTCATCCCAGCCGTGGGCCCAGATCGGGCCCTCGGGGTGGCGGCGGGCGTGGTCTGCGAGCAATTGCAGGCAGTGCTGTAGTGAGGCGGCGGGGCGCAGGTCGAGCCCGGAGAACGTGAGCCCGGTGGCGGTGAGATGGATGTGACAGTCGACGAAGGCGGGTGCGACGAAGGCACCGTCGAGGTCGATGACCCGCGCGTCGGGAAACTGGCTACGGCCGACGTCGTCGCTGCCCAACCATGCGATCACACCGTCGCGCACGGCCAGCGCCGTGGCGTCGGGCATGGCGGGGCTGTGCACCCGCCCGTTGAGCAGAAGGGTCGTCACCTAGGGGAGGTTCTCACAGCCCGTCGGCGGGCGGACGCGGGCGCTCCACGGCGGGCGGTTCGACGTCGACCACGTCGACGACCTCACCGTCGATGTAGTCGTTCCGCTTGGTAGCCGCTCCCCACCCGGCCATTCCCGCGGTGATCAGCGGCGCCCGGCGGGCGGCGAGCGCGGTCAGCAGCGGGCGTCCCGCGGCCCGCGTCGGTGGCAGCAGGAGCAGCGCCCCCGCCACCGAACTGGCCAGCCCGGGGATCGCGACGAGCACCGTGCCGAGCGCGACCAGGACGCTGTCGGCGGCGGTGCCGTGCAGGGTCGCCGGGGTCAGGCCCGCGCGCAACCTGCCGACGTGACGCCTGATCTGCGATCCGGCCAGCGCGAAACCCAGCACGAACGTCGTGAGCAGCAGCAGTAGCGTCCAGCCGATGCCGATCGTCGACACCAGAGCCACCACGACCGCGGTTTCGATGACCACATAGAGGACAAACAGCCGCATCGCCATACGTGGTAAACGTCCGGACGGCCGCGAGGGTTCCGTAGATTGGCGGTGTGGCCACGATCAAGATCGATACGCCGGGCGGTCCCATCGACGCGCTGCTCTCGACGCCGGCCGGCGAGGGCCCGTGGCCGGCGATCGTGGTCGTGCACGACGCGATCGGCTACGGACCGGACAACGCGGCGATATCGGCGCGCATCGCCGAGGCGGGCTACATCGCCATCACCCCCGACCTGTACTCGCGCGGTGGCCGGGCCAGATGCATCACCCGGGTGTTTCGCGAACTGCTCAGCAAGCGGGGTCGCGCGCTCGACGACATCCTCGCCGCCCGCGACCATGTGCAGGGCCTTTCCGAGTGCACGGGCGCCGTCGGCATCGCCGGGTTCTGCATGGGTGGGCAGTTCGCGCTGGTGATGTCGCCGAAGGGGTTCGGCGCGTCCGCGCCGTTCTACGGCACCCCGCTGCCCCGCCGACTCGACGAGACGTTGATCGGGGCGTGCCCGATCGTCGCCAGCTTCGGTCGCCGCGACCCGATCGGCATCGGAGCGGCGGACCGGTTACGAAAAGTGGTTGCGGACAAGCAGATTCCGGCCGACATCAAGGCGTATCCGGATGCCGGGCACAGCTTCGCGAACAAGTTGCCGGGGCAGCCGCTGTTGCGGATCACCGGTTTCGGCTACAACGAGGCGGCGGCCAGCGACGCCTGGGCGCGGGTGTTCGCGTTCTTCGGCGAGCACCTGACGGCTACCCCGCGGGGTTGACCGCGGGCTTGATCTCGATGCCGATGTGGATCTTGTCGATGCCACCGCGGATGAGCGCCTGCGGGATCCACCACCACGCATGCCACCAGTAGCGCCGGGTGACCTTGTCGAAGACGCGGCGGGTCTCCTGTTTGGGCAGCACCCGGGCGACGGCTTCGACCGGGTCGCCCTTCGGCTTGCCCAGCGCCGTGGACTTCTGGATCGTCACCCGCGGGGTGTTGTTGATGCGCTTGGTCTTCCACGACCCGTCATCGGTGATGACGAGCAGTTTGTCGTCCTCGGGGGCACCCCAGATCGGGGTGGGCTTGGGTCTGCCGTCCTTGGTGAACGTGGTCAGCAGGATGTACTTCGAGCGGGCGACGTCGTCGAAGGTGTCGGCCACGGTCAACCCGGCTTGATCTCGATGGTCACGTTGTTCTTCATTCCCCCGCGCAGCTTGGAGAAAACGTTGAACGTCTTGCCCAGCAGACCATAGCGCTTGCCGATCGCGTCGTAAGTCGCGCCGTTGGCGGACTTGTCGAGAACCGCGGCGACGGCTTCGACCGCCTCCCCCTTGGGGTTGCCGCGCATGTCGCACGGCGCGATGGTCACCCGCGGGGTGTTGCGGATCCGCTTGACCTTCCACGAGGACTCCTGCGTGATGGCGATCAGCCCGTCACCCTCGGGCACCGCCCAGATCGGTGTCGGCTTGGGCCTGCCGTCCTTGGTGAACGTGGTCAGCAGGATGTACTCGGACTTGGCGACATCGGCGAAGGTGGCAGACACCTCCCCAACCTAGCCCTCCAAGTCGCCTTCGGTCTCGAGCAGCACCTTGCGCAAACCGTCGAGCGTCGCCTGCTCCGGGGCCGCCCACATTCCGCGGTCGGCGGCCTCCAGCAACCGTTCGGCCATACCGTGCAGGGCCCACGGATTGGACTCGGTCATGAACTTGCGGTTCTCGTCGTCGAGCACGTATTCCGCCGACAGCCGCTCATACATCCAGTCGGCCATCACGCCTGCCGTGGCGTCGTAACCGAACAGGTAGTCGACCGTGGCGGCCATCTCGAACGCACCCTTGTAACCGTGCCTGCGCATCGCGTTGATCCAACGCGGGTTGACCACGCGGGCGCGGAACACCCGGGTGGTCTCTTCGGACAGGGTGCGGGTTCGCACGGCATCGGGGCGGGTGTTGTCGCCGATGTAGGCGGCGGGGTCCTTACCGGTCAGTGCACGAACGGTGGCGATCATGCCGCCGTGGTACTGGAAGTAGTCGTCGGAGTCGGCGATGTCGTGTTCGCGGGTGTCGGTGTTCTTGGCCGCCACCGCGATTCGGCGGTACTGCCGGCTCATATCATCACTGGCGGCGGCTCCGTCTAATCCGCGGCCGTAGGCGAATCCGCCCCACGCCGTGTACACCTCGGCGAGGTCGGCGTCGTCGCGCCAGTTGCGGCTGTCGATCAGCTGCAGCAGCCCGGCACCGTATGTGCCCGGCTTCGAGCCGAAAATCCTAGTGGTGGAGCGACGCTCGTCGCCATGCTCGGTCAGGTCGGCCTGGGCGTGCGCGCGGACGTAGTTGTCCTCGGCCGGTTCGTCGAGGCCGGCGACGAGCGCCACGGCGTCGTCGAGCATCGTGACGACGTGTGGGAAGGCGTCCCGGAAGAAACCGGAAATGCGCACGGTGACGTCGATACGAGGCCGTCCGAGATCGGCCAGCGCGATCGGTTCGAGATCGACGACTCGCCGCGACGCCTCGTCCCACACGGGGCGCACCCCCAGCAGGGCGAGCACCTCCGCGATGTCGTCACCGGAGGTGCGCATCGCCGATGTGCCCCACACCGACAGGCCGACCGAGCGCGGCCAGCCGCCGTAGTCCTGGCGGTACCGATCCAGCAGCGAATCGGCCATCGCCACACCGGTTTCCCAGGCCAGTCGTGACGGCACCGCCTTGGGGTCGACCGAGTAGAAGTTCCGCCCGGTGGGCAGCACGTTGACCAGCCCCCGCAGCGGCGATCCCGACGGGCCTGCGGCGATGAAGCGACCGTCGAGTGCGCGAAGGATCTGGGTGATCTCCTCGGCCGTGCCCGCGAGCCGCGGCACCACTTCGGTGGCGGCGAACCGGAGCACCGCGGCGACGTCGGCGTTGTCGGTCAGCGTGTCGACCACCTCGGCGTTCCACCCCGAATCCTGCAGCGCAGCGACCAGCTTCCGGGCTTGTGCTTCGGCGGCGTCGACGGCGGTGCGTTCGTCGTTGCCGTCCTCGGCGAGGCCGAGCGCTTGGCGAAGGCCCGGCACCGTCTGCTCGCCGCCGAAGAGTTGGCGCGCCCGCAGCACCGCGAGCACCAGGTCCAGTTCGTCTTCGCCGCTTGGTGTTTGGCCGAGGATGTGCAACCCGTCGCGGATCTGGACATCTTTGATCTCGCAGAGCCAGCCGTCGACGTGCAGCAGCATGTCGTCGAACGAGTCCTCTTCGGGTCTTTCCTCGAGACCGAGATCGTGGTCCATCTTCGCGGCGCGCATCAGCGTCCAGATCTGCTGACGGATCGCGGGCAGCTTGCCGGGGTCGAGCGCCGACACGTTGGCGTGCTCGTCGAGCAGCTGTTCCAGACGCGCGATGTCACCGTAGGTTTCGGCGCGCGCCATGGGTGGGATCAGATGGTCGACGAGCGTGGCGTGGGCGCGACGCTTGGCCTGGGTGCCCTCACCGGGATCGTTGACCAGGAACGGGTAGATCAGCGGCAGGCTGCCCAGCGCGGCATCGGATCCACAGGCCGCCGACATGCCCAGCGTCTTACCCGGCAGCCACTCCAGGTTGCCGTGCTTGCCGAGGTGCACCACCGCATCGGCGCCGAACACCGACTCGATCCACCGATACGCGGCCAGATAGTGGTGGCTCGGCGGCAGATCCGGATCGTGATAGATCGCGACCGGGTTCTCACCGAAACCGCGCGGCGGCTGCACCATCAGCACGACGTTGCCCGCCTGCAGTGCCGCGATGACGATCTCACCGTCGGGGTCGGCGCTGCGGTCGACGAACATCTCTCCTGGCGGCGGACCCCAGTGCTCGACGATCGCGTCGGTGAGCTCGGCAGGCAGCGTGGCGAACCAGTCGCGATACTCCTTGGCCGACACCCGGATCGGGTTCCCCTCGACTTGGCCTTCGGTAAGCCAGTCGTGGTCCTGGCCGCCGCGTTCGATCAGATTGTGGATGAGTGCGTCGCCGTCACCGGAGGCGATGATGGTGTCGAGATCGCCGTCACCGTCGCCGATCCGGTAGCCGTGCTCGCGCATCGCGCGCAGCAGCGCGATCGCGCTGGCCGGCGTGTCGAGCCCGACGGCGTTGCCGATGCGGGCGTGCTTGGTCGGGTAGGCGGAGAACACCACCGCGATCCGCTTGTCCTGCACGGGGATTGCACGCAACCGCGCATGGCGGACGGCCAGCCCGGCGACCCGGGCGCACCGTTCACGATCGGGCACGTACGAGGTGAGGCCCTCGTCGTCGATCTCCTTGAACGAGAACGGCACCGTGATGATGCGCCCGTCGAACTCCGGCACGGCGACCTGGGTAGCGACGTCCAGCGGTGAGAGCCCGTCGTCGTTGTTCTGCCACTGCGCCCGTGGGCTCGTCAGGCACAGCCCCTGCAGGATCGGAACGTCCAGCGCCGCGAGGTGCGCGACGTTCCATGCGTCATCCGTGCCGCCGGCTGACACGCTCGACGGGGTGGCGCCACCTGCCGCCAGCACCGTCGTGATCAGCGCGTCGGCCGACCCGAGCAGTTCGAGCAGGTCCGCGTCGGCGGTGCGCAGCGAAGCGCAGAACACCGGCAGCGCACGGCCACCGGCGCCCTCGATCGCGTCGCACAGCGCCTCGACGTAGGCGGTGTTGCCGGCGAGATGTTGCGCGCGGTAATAGAGCACGGCGACCGTGGGTCCGTCGCCGCCGCCGTCGCGGGGCACCACGCCCCACAGCGGTGTGCTCTCGGGCGGTGAGAACCCGAAGCCGGTCATCAGCAGGGTGTCGCACAGGAATGCGTGCAGGTGACGCAGGTTCGCCACACCGCCCTGAGCGAGATAGACGTGTGCCTGCAGCGCGACCCCCGCGGGCGTGGTCGAGTGACCCATCAACTCCGCGTCGGGCGACTGTTCGCCGCTGACCACGACGGTGGGTACGCCGTTGGCCACCACCTCATCGATGCCGTCCTGCCAGGCGCGGTAGCCGCCGAGAATCCGCACCACCACGACGCCCACGCCGCTCAGCAGTTCGCCGAGTTCACCGTCGACCAGCCGGGACGGGTTGGCCCACCGGTAATTGGCGCCGCTGGACCGGGCGGTGATGAGGTCGGTGTCAGAGGTGGACAGCAGTAGTACAGCAGGTTCCGGCACCCCCCATTCCTACCCCACACGCTCACCCCCGTTTTCCGCGAGCGTGCGGGTCTGTCGACGACACGCCGCGTGATGTGCGCACTCCACGCACCCGTCGGCGGGCGCGAGCGTGCGGAACGTGCTGAATCTTCGCGGCGTGTCGTCTGCAGACTCGCACGCTCGCGCAAAAAGGGTGAGGTGTCTAGCGGCGGTTCCAGCGGCCATACGTGCTCTGCGGATACGGCAGTCCGAGGGCGGCGATCAGTACGACCAGAAGAGCACCGAACACGATGAGTTCGAACATCGTCGTTCCTTCCTGACGCTTACTGCACACGCGTGCAGTAATCTGGAACTTACGACGTCAGCGGGTTTTTGCGGCCAACTTGTGTGGCACGGATCACTAGAGGCTCTAGTGTGACGATCGTCACTTTTGAGCGGTGTGGACGGTGAAGTCCGACAGCACCGGCGAAGCCAGCAGCCGGCGATGCCGAACGGGTTCCCAGGGGAACAGTTCCGGTAGACCATTCTTGTCGAGATACCAGCTGTTGCAGCCGGTGGTCCAAACCGTCTGCGGCATAGCGGCTTTCATCTCCTCGTTGTAATCCTTGGTGGCGACGTCCGTCGGGGCCGCGGCGACGATGTCGCCGTTGCGGATGCGTTCGATCCACCACATCGCGTAGTCGGCCTGGTTCTCGGCGATGATCACCAACGACTGTTGTCCTATCGGAGAGTGCGGGCCCATCAGCATGAACAGGTTCGGGAATCCCGGCACCGCGACCGACCGGTAGGCCTGCGGCCCGTCTGCCCAGGCTTCGTTGAGTGACACTCCGTGCTCGCCGATGATCTCCATCGGACGCACGTAGGCGTGGGCGTCGAAGCCGGTGGCGACGACGAGCAGATCCACCTCGTGCAGTGTCCCGTCCGCAGTGACGACACCTTTGGGCTCGACGTGGTCGATCGGATCGACGACGACGTCGACGCCCGGCTTCTGAACGGATTGGTAGTAGTGGCCGGCCGCGATGATGCGCTTGCACATCGCCTGGTAGTTCGGTGTCAGTTTGCTCCGCAGTTCTGGGTCGCGCACCGAGAGGTTGAGATTCCACCGGCACATCGCCGACACCAGTCGGCGACGGAATCCCGGCGAAACCATGGCCTTGGCGAAGAAGTTCTCGTACACGGCCTGCCAGAAGCGGTAGCCGAGGCGGCTCATCGCCGGGAAGCGTCGAAGTGCTGCCTTGGTGATCGGTGAGTAGCGCGGGTTCGGGAACGGGAAGACCCATTGCGCGGTGCGTTGGAAGATCGTCAGACCGCGGACGTTCCCGCCGAGCTCAGCGGTGATCTGGACACCGGTCGAGCCCGTCCCGATCAGCCCGATCCGCTTGTCCTGCAAGGACACCGAGTGGTCCCAGCGCGATGAGTGAAACATCGGGCCCCCAAAAGTGTCCAGGCCGGGAATGTTCGGATAGCGTGGCACGCGCAGGATTCCGGTGGCGGTGATGACGATGTCGAACGCTTCTGTGCCGCCGGTGGTGCTGACCCACCACGTGCCGTCGCGGAACTCCGCCGATGTCACCGCTGTGCCGAATCTGATGTGGGTTCGAATGTCGCGCTCGGTGGCGACCTGCATGAAGTAGGACTGCACCTCGCCACCCGGCGGCAGCAACCGCGTCCATTCGGGATTGGACCGGAACGAATACGAGTAGAAGCGCGAGGGCACGTCGCAGTGGAGTCCGGGATAGGTGTTGTCGCGCCAGGTGCCACCGACTTCGTCGGCCTGCTCGAAGATCGTGAAGGTGTCGATGCCCGCGTCCTGCAGCCTGGCCGCCATGCAGATGCCCGACATGCCTGCGCCGACGATCGCGATACGCACTGTGCGTTTCTCTGCCATCGAACCCCCTCCGGCTACCGGAAGGGTACGCCTGACCAGCGTGGTTGTCGTGGCAATCGGGGCTACGGCACGGTGACGAAACCTTCGGCCACCATCCAGTCCCGCGCGACCTGGCTCGGGTCGCGGCCCTCCACGTCGACCTGCTTGTTCATCTCCATGATCGCCTCGTTGGTCAGAGCGGCCGTCACCGGCGCCGTGACCTCCGCGATCTGCGGATGTGCTTCGTAGAAGGCACGTTTCATGGTCACCGACGGGTTGTAGTGGGCGAAGAACTGCTTGTCGTCGACGAGTACCACGAGGTCGAGCGCGGAGATGCGGCCGTCGGTGGTGAACACTTCGCCGAAGTCGCACTGCGTGCCGTCCGCTGTGGCCTGATAGATGATCCCGACCTGCAGTACCGGCGTCTGCGCCCGCGCCGGATCGAACCCATAGGCCGCCGCCATTCCGGGAAAGCCGTCCTGGCGGGCCCGGAACTCGGTGTCCACGCACGTACGCGCAGCCGCCGGATCGCGCTTGACCAACTCGGCGTACTGCGAAAGCGTGCGCACACCGGTCCGCTCGACGACTGCCCTGCTGGCCGCCAGCGCGTAGGTATCATCCATCGGTGCGGGCGGCAACCACACCATGTCGTTGCGGGCCAGGTCCTCGTCGCGGACGGCCTCGAACTGTCTGCGGCTGTCGGGAATCGGCTTCTCGTGGCCCAGGTAGTTGATCCATGCGTTGCCGGTGAACTCGTAGGCGACGTCGACCTGACCCGACAACTGGGCTTCCCGGGTGCTGCGTGAGCCTACGATGCCGGTGAGGTCACGCACGTCGGCACCGGCGGCGGTCAACGCGAACTCCAGGATGTATCCGAGGATCACCTGTTCGGTGTATTCCTTTGAGCCCACCGTGATTTGCACTCCTTCGAGTGCGGCGACGGGCTGGATGGAGCCGGGGCCTACCTTGAGCGGCACGGTGCTGCCCGCTCCCAGCCCGCACCCGGCGAGCAGCAGGCAGGCCAGCGCGGCGATCGAGCAGCGGATCATCGAAGGCCCTTGGGATTGAGGTAGAACTCGGCCAATCCGCCCATCCAGTCGACCAGCAGGGCGAGGCAGACCGCGAGCACGCTGCCGAGGATCAGGGTCACGTTGTCCTGCAATTTGTATCCGGTGTCGATCAGGATGCCCAGACCGCCGGCGTTGACGAGGAAGCTCAGTGTCGCGGTTCCCACGGCGAGCACCAACGACGTGCGCAGTCCGGCCAGGATGTACGGGATCGCCAGCGGCATCTCGACCCGCGTCAGCACCGAACGTCGCGACATGCCCTGTCCCAGTCCCGCATCCACCAGCGACCGGTCCACCTGATTGATGCCGAGGATGGTGCTGGCCAGCACGGGCAGCAGTGAGTACAGCGCGATCGGAAGGACGCCGATCCAGAACCCGGTCCTACCCGACCAGAGGAACAGCAGCACGAGCAGCCCGATGGCCGGCGCCGCCTGGCCGATGTTGGCGACGCCCATGAACAACGGGCGCAACAGTTTCGCCCCGGGGCGGGTGACCAGCACCCCAAGCGGAACGCCGATGGCGAGCACGATCGCGGTAACCGCCACGGTGATCAACAGGTGCTGCCAGATCAGTGTGGCGATGTTGCCGGGGTTGATGTTCTCCTGCTGGGTGGCGGTCAGGTCGCGGTTGAACGCCCAGAAGATCACGGCGGCAGCGATGATGAGCACCAGGACCGGCTGGATGAGCAGTCGTATGCGCTCACCCGAACTGGCACCCGACGACTGAGCGGAATCCGCGACCGCGGTCATGGCTGTCCGTCCGTGTCGGCCTCCGCCGACACCCGCAGCCAGGTGATCGTGTTGATCAGCGTGTCCAGGGTGACGACACCCTCGTACCGGCTGCCCGCACCGACCACCACCGCCGACGCGTGCTGGTCGGCGAGGATTGCCTCGAGCGCGTCCTCGAGCGTGGAATGTGTGCTGACGACATCGAGCGGTTCGACGACATCGGCCAACGTCGTGGCGTGCGCGAGCTTGGCGCCCCGGATCCAGCTGACCGGCCGGTCGCGGCCATCGAGCACAACGACCCAGTCAAACTCGCTGCCCGCCAGCGTCTTTCGCACGTCATCGATCAAATCCGTCTGGCGTACCGAGGGATGCGGCCGCAGCTCGACGTCCTTGATCCGCGTCAACCCCAGCTGGCGCAACGAGGCGCCGGAGCCGACGAAGCCGGCCACGGTGTCGTCGGCGGGGTTGGCCAGGATGTTCTGCGGAGTGTCGTACTGCAGCACCTTGGACTGGTTGCCCAGTACGGTGATCCGGTCGCCGAGCTTGACCGCCTCACCGAAGTCATGGGTGACGAAAACGATGGTCTTGCGTAGTTCGCCCTGCAACCGCAGCAGTTCGTCCTGCAGCGTGCTGCGAGTGATCGGGTCGACCGCGCCGAAGGGTTCGTCCATCAGCAAAACCGGAGGGTCGGCGGCCAACGCGCGCGCGACCCCCACACGTTGCTGCTGCCCACCGGACAGTTGGCGTGGATACCTGTCGGCGTACTGGCTCGGCTCCAGCCCCACCATGTCGAGCAGTTCGTCGACCCGCTCGGCGATGCATTTGCGGTCCCAGCGCAGCAACCCGGGCACCAGACCCACGTTCTGGCGAATCGTCATATGCGGGAACAGCCCGGCCTGCTGGATGGAGTAGCCGATCGAGCGGCGAAGTTCGGTCGCGCGGATCGACATCGCATCCTTGTCGCCGATCATGATCGTGCCCGACGTCGGCTCCGACAACCGGTTGATCATCCGCATCATCGTGGTCTTCCCGCATCCCGACGGGCCAACGAACACGACGATCTCGCCTGCGGGGATCTCGAGCGACACGTCGTCCACCGCAGGGCGGTCGGAGCCGGGATAGACCTTGGAGACGTGGTCGAGCACGATGCGCACCCCGGTGCTGCCGTTCGAGGCCATGTCGTCCGGTATGAGTTGCCCTGTCATCGAATGCCTTTCGACGTGGTGAGGCGGCCGATCAGGACGAGCACCGCATCCAGCGCGAGCGCGAGGATGACGATGAGCAGCGTGCCGGCGAGCGCCATCGGGACGGCCGTCGGGCTGCCCACCCGCGCCAACCCGGTGAAGATCAGGTTCCCCAGCCCCGGTCCTTTGACGTATGCGGCGATCGCCAGCACGCCCATCGACATCTGAGTGCTGATCCGCATGGCCGACAGGATCGACGGCCACACCAGCCGCAGTTCCACTCGGGCCAGGGTGTCGAGCCTGCTCATCCCGATGCCCCGCGCCGCGTCGGTCAGCGCGGGGTCCACCGCGGTGAGCCCGACGATCGTGTTGCGCACGATCGGAAGCAGTGAATACAGCACCAGCGCCGTGATGCTGGGAACCACGCCGAGCCCGAACAACGGAATCAGCAGGCCGAGCAGCGCGAACGCCGGGACGGTCATGATCACGCTGGATGTCGAGGTGGCGAGGTTGGCGGCGACCGGGTTGCGGTAGGTCAGCACACCGATCACCACGCCGGCGATCGTCGCGATGAGCACACTTTGGACGACCGCGCTGACGTGCTGGTAGGAGTCGAACGCCAATTGCGCCTGGTGGGCCCATATGTAGTCCCACAGTGCCCTCACGGCGGTGAGCTACCCGATCTTGATCGAGCCGAAACCCAGCCCTGTTCGATTCGCGCTGAGTCGAACGGTCGTCGTCACACGGTGCTGAGGCGAAGGTGTTCACCACGTTTCATCCATCGTCTGGAGGTCACCACGTGCCGCTTTCGTTGCGGGTGGTCAAGCTCGGCGCACACATCGGCGCCCGGATCGAGGGCGTCGACCTCAGCGCCAGCACCGACGTGACGTTCGTCGACCGGATCCCGAAAGCGTCCATCCTGCGCGCCATCACCCTGCCCCCGTACGGCGGCACGACGACATGGGCATCCACGGAGGCCGCCTACGACCGTCTGCCCGCGCCGTTGCGTGCGCTGGCCGAGAACCTGTGGGCCGTGCACACAAACCAGTACGACTACGCCTCGCTGCATGATGAGCCGGGCGCGGCACTCACCGCCGAACAGCGGTCATACCGCGACGAATTCGTCTCCGACTACTACGAGACCGAACATCTTGTGGTGAAAGCCTCCGGCGGGCAGGCCCCGGCGCTGGCCAGCTGATCAGAGCCGGTTGCACTCCCGAGACAGCAACGCTTCCTCGAGGTAGGCGAAGCGCTGTGGATAGTGGTTACGCGCAGGTTGGCGGCCGCTGTGGTGCCAGAGCCCGCGCACCGCATCCAGCGCCGAGGGCCAGTGCCGGTACGTCGGTGACGGAAACCGGGCGGCCGCGGTGCCGAACCGCACCTGCTCTTCGGTGATCAGCGTCGGTTCGGCCGTCGGCGCCGGACGTGTCGAGGAATGTTCCGTCGACGGACGCCTCGTTCTGGTCAGTTCGGTCATGGCGACTCTCCCACCGTGCTCGCCCGGTCCACCTCGGACCTGGATGTTTGTGAAGTTAGGAGCCCGCGGTAGGCCACGCACGCGTAAGGCACTACCTGTGTTTGCGGGGGCCACCCACGGACTACCGTGAACTCGTGGCCAGGACCCGCGACCAGGACGCCTGCCCCGGTGCGCTGCAGGTGCATCAGGCGGCGGACGGCGCGTTGGCGCGGATGCGGCTGCCGGGCGGGGTGATCACCGCTCCGCAGTTGGAGGCGCTGGCACGGGCGGCCACCGAATGCGGCGCGGGCACGCTGGAGCTCACGTCGAGGGGCAACCTCCAGATCCGCGGCGTCACCCACACCGGGGCGGTCGCCGAGGCCGTGGCCGCGGCCGGGCTCCTGCCCTCGCCGACGCACGAGCGCGTGCGCAACATCGTCGCCTCACCGCTGTCGGGGCGGGTGGGAGTGACCGCCGACATCCGCGGAATCGTCACCGAGCTCGACGACGCCATCCAGGCCGACCCGGAACTGGCCACGCTGCCCGGCCGGTTCCTGTTCGGCATCGACGACGGGCGCGGCGACATCTCCGGTCTTGCCCCCGACGTCGGCGTGCACGTCGCGGCCGCCGACGCCGCGCTGCTGCTGGCCGGGCGCGACACCGGTGTCCGGGTGCCGATGCAGACGGCGGTGTCGACGATGCTCGACGTGGCCCGTCGCTTCGCTGCCACGCGCGAAAATGCCTGGCGCGTCAAGGAACTCAGTGAGACCGGCGCCCTGCTGGGCGGGCTGCTGCCGTCCGTGGAACCGGGTACGACGTGGCCGGCGGTCACCCGGCCGCCCGTCGGTTGGCTCGAACAGCACGACGGCCGCATCGCGCTGGGTGCGGCGGTTCCTCTGGGCGTGCTGCCCGCCCGAACGGCCGAGTTTCTGGCCGCAATCGAGGCGCCGATGGTGATCACGCCGTGGCGCTCGGTGCTGGTGTTCGACCTCACCGAGGACGTCGCCGACGTCGCGTTACGCGTGCTCGCCCCGTTGGGCCTGGTGTTCGACGAGAACTCGCCCTGGCTGTCGGTCAGCGCCTGCACGGGGCGCCCCGGTTGCGAGCACTCGCTGGCCGACGTCCGCGCCGACGCCGCCGCCGCGGTGACACAACCGGCCGCGGGCCACCGCCACTTCGTCGGATGCGACCGGGCCTGCGGCAGCCCACCCACCGGTGAGGTGCTGGTGGCAACCGGAGACGGATACCGGACGCGCGACGCTCACCCGTAGGGTGATCGCGTGCTCGACTACATCCGCGACGCCGGGGAGATCTACCGGCAGTCGTTCGCGACGATCCGCGACGAAGCGGATCTGTCGCGGTTTCCCGAGGATGTCGCCCGGGTTGTCGTGAGGTTGATCCATACCTGTGGTCAGGTCGACGTCGCCGACCACGTCGCGTACCGCGATGACGTCGTCGCCAGGACCCACGCCGCGCTGAACGCCGGCGCCCCGGTGTTGTGTGACTCGTCGATGGTCGCCGCGGGGATCACCAGGTCACGGCTGCCCGCCGACAACGAGGTGGTTTCGCTGGTGGCCGACCCGCGCGCCGCCGACCTCGCCGCGCGCCTCGGCACCACCAGGTCCGCGGCGGCAGTCGATCTGTGGGCCGAGGGGCTCGACGGCGCGGTTCTGGCGATCGGCAACGCGCCGACCGCGTTGTTCCGGCTGCTGGAGCTACTCGACGAGGGCGCCCCGACTCCAGCGGCGGTGCTCGGCGGCCCGGTCGGCTTCGTCGGCTCGGCGCAATCGAAACAGGAACTCATCGACCGCCCCCGCGGGATGTCCTACCTGGTGGTGACGGGCCGTCGCGGCGGCAGCGCGATGGCCGCCGCGGCCGTGAATGCGATTGCGACGGAACGGGAATGAGGGGCACGCTCTGGGGTGTCGGGCTGGGCCCCGGTGATCCCGAACTGGTGACCGTGAAGGCCGCACGGGTGATCGGCGAGGCCGACGTCGTGGCGTACCACAGCGCACGACACGGCAACAGCATCGCGCGCGGTATCGCCGAACCGTACCTGCGGCCCAGTCAGATCGAGGAGCACCTGGTCTATCCGGTCACCACCGAGACCACCGACCACCCCGGCGGCTACGCAGGCGCGATGGAGGACTTCTACCGCGAGGCCGCCGACCGCATCGCCGCCCACCTGGAGGCCGGTCGCAACGTGGCCCTGCTCGCCGAGGGCGACCCGCTGTTCTACAGCTCCTACATGCACATGCACACCCGGCTCACCGAACGGTTCGATGCGGTCATCGTGCCGGGGGTGACGTCGGTCAGCGCGGCGTCGGCGGCGGTGGCCACTCCCCTCGTCCAGGGCGACGAGGTGTTGACGATACTGCCGGGCACGCTGCCCGCCGACGAGCTTCGACGCAGGCTCGCCGACACCGACGCGGCGGTGATGCTCAAACTCGGTAGGTCGTACCCGGCTGTGCGCGAGGCACTCTCGGCAACGGGTCGGTTGGACGACGCGTTCTACGTCGAACGGGCCAGCACGCCGCAGCAGCGGGTGTTGAGCGCCGGCGAGGTCGACGACGAGACCGTGCCGTACTTCTCGCTGGCCATGCTGCCGGGCCGACGCGATCGGGAGGCGCCGACCGGAAGCGTCGCGGTGGTCGGACTGGGTCCGGGCAGCACCGACTGGATGACCCCGCAATGCCGTCGTGAACTCGCCGCGGCCACCGACCTCATCGGCTACGGCCCCTACCTCGACCGGGTGGGCAACCGCGCCGGGCAACGCAAGCATCCCAGCGACAACACCGACGAGCCTGCCCGCGCCCGACTCGCGTGCACGTTGGCCGAGCAGGGCCGCACGGTCGCGGTCGTGTCCTCCGGCGACCCGGGGGTTTTCGCGATGGCGACCGCGGTGCTCGAGGAGGCCAAGCAGTGGCCAGGGGTTTCGGTGCGGGTGATCCCGGCGATGACGGCCGCGCAGGCCGTCGCCAGCCGGGTCGGCGCGCCGCTGGGCCACGACTACGCGGTGATCTCCCTTTCGGACCGCCTCAAGCCGTGGGACGTGATCGAAGCCCGACTGACCGCCGCCGCCGAGACCGACCTGGTACTGGCCATCTACAACCCGGCGTCCAAGACCCGCACCTGGCAGGTCGGTGCGATGCGCGACCTACTGCTCGAGCACCGCGATCCCGGCACCCCGGTGGTAATCGGCCGCGACGTATCCGGCCCCCGCGAGGAGGTGAAAGTGGTGCGCCTTGCGGACTTAGACCCCCGCGACGTCGACATGCGGTGCCTGCTGATCGTCGGCTCCTCGCAGACCCAGTGGTACACCGATGACGGCGACCGGGTGTTCACCCCGCGCCGGTATCCGGAGTGAATCTGGGGGCCTACCCGGGTTGCGCGGTGACCTGGATGATCCCGTGGGCGCCGCGTTCGGCGTCGACCATCGCGTGGGTGACGAACGGATAACGCCCGGGCTGATCGAAGCTCAGCTCGACGAAACCGCCTTGGGCCGCTGACAATCCGAGGGCCTGCGCGCCGCCGGGGCCCGGCCGCAGCCGGTAGTCACCCTCGGACCACACGGTGTCGAACTGGCCGCCGACGACGTGAAAGGAACTGCCCCGGTTCGGCCCGGCCGCGAGTACCCAGATCCGCACTCGCTCCCCGATCCGCGCGGTCAGCGGCGCGTGGTCGTACTGGTTGGCGTAGCCGTTGAACACCACCAGGTCGGGTTTGTCGGCGGCGACCTTGGCTGCGTCGACCTCGCCGCCCTGCGGGCCGAGGTAGTACTCCGACTGCACGAGAAGGTATTCGCGGTCGACAGGGGCCAGGTCCGGCGGGTCGATGACCACCGCTCCGAACATGCCGTTGGCGATGTGCACCGACATCGGCATCGTCGAGCAGTGATACATCCACACACCGGCACGGCTCGCGGTGAACCGGTAGACCAGGCGTTCGCCGGGTTGGATGGTGCGCATCGGCACGTCCGGGGCGAGCGCCCCGGCATGGAAGTCGATCGAGTGCCCGATCGTGCCGTCGTTGACGAGGGTGACCTCGAAGACGTCGCCGACCTTGCCCCGCAGCGTCGGCCCGGGCGCCGTGCCGCCGAATGTCCACTGCCGCTGCGTGATTCCCGGCGACACCTCCCGCGTCGTCTCGGTCACCGCCAAGGTGACGCGGTGATCGGGCGTCGCGGCGGCCAAGGCGGGGTCACGCGGCACGAAATCGGGGCCGGGTGTCGCCGCGAGACTGCGCGCGACGTCGTCACCGGCGATCGACGCCGCACTCACCTGGTCGTGGTGGCCGGCGTGTGCCTCGGCCCCCGTCGCGCGCACCGACATGGTCATGCCCATCTGCCGGTGCCCGGCCACCGAACACCAGCCGTCCATATCGGCGCCGATCACCCCGGCATCGAGGACGGCGGTTTCCCCGACCGCGAGGCGCCCGGTGCTGGCCCCGTTGGCCAGGACCAGATCGTGACGGTCCGAACCGCTGTTGACGAGGGTGATCACCAGCCGGTTGCCCACGGGCACGTCGATGGTGTCGGGCACGTAGCGCATCCCCTCGACATGCACCTCGACCTCGGTGGTCTGTCCGGTGGCGGTCACCGATACCTGCGGCTCGTCGGCGATTCCGACCGCGGCGGGGTCGGCGGCCACCGCGGCCGCGGCCGTCAACACCACGACAGCCAGCCCGGCGGCCGCGACGCCGAGCCGCTGGCGCACCGGCGGCCCCGACGGCGGCGGCCCCGGCGTCGAGGGCGTATCGCGGAGCTTGCGTGCCCGCCACACCGCCCGCACCAGCAGCGGCAGGAACGCGGCGTAGGCGGTCAGCACCAACACCGACGCCGCCACCCGCAGCAGGCTCGGGGTCGGCAGCACGCACAGCAGCAGCGCGACGTTGGCGACAGCCAGCCGCCACGGTGCGCCGCGCTCCAGTTCGAATGTCGCCGCGATGGAGGCGGCGCGCCCGCCGACGACGATGGTGGTCAGGTACGACAGCGCACCGAGCAGAACCTGAACCAGGAACCCGGCGAGCACCGCCGCGGTGAGCGGATCGGCCCGGTCCAGCAGTGCGGACCATGTCGGTGCGGTGGCGAAGGCGACCACGGTGTAGCTCAGCGAGCCCAGCAGCCACACCACCCCGCACAGCACCGACAGCGTGGCGAAGTTGCCCGGCCGCTTGCGGCGGACCTCGTCGAGGTGGGGCCACAGCACGTAGCCGGCCGAAATGAGGTAGGCCAGCGCGCCCGCGGCGGTCATCGTCGGCGAGCCGGCCACCGCCGCCGACACCGCCACCACCAGACCTCCGATCAGCAGGGGCAGACCGCGCCGGGCGGCGACCTCGACGCCGTCCGCCATCCGGGTGCGCAGCATCGTCGGCCACAGGGTCACCAATGTGCCCAGCACCGTGAGACCGATGAACCCGAACAGGTTGACCGCGGCGTGGGCCACGACGAACCGCTCGTGCAGGGCGCCCGGCAGCGCCGCGTTGGCCATCGCGATGCCGAGCCCGGCCCCGACCGAAAGCAGCGCTGCCGCAGCGACGTAATAGCGCACGGTGTCGCCGAAGCGCGAGGGCAGCGCGCTGCGCAGTTGCCGCACCAATGTGACGGCATGAGTCAACGCGACGGCGGCGACCGCGACACCACCGGCCAGCACCACCGGCCAGAAGGAGACGGCCATCCCTGCGACCACCGCGACCGCGCCGACGTTGAAAATCGCGAGAGTCCAGGCCTGCCCGGACCTCGACGGGTCTTGTGGACGGCGTAGAAGCGCATCGGTGAAGTGCCGGCTCCAGATGAGGATCGCGTTGCCTGCCGCCCCCAGACCGAGCAGGTGGATCAGCAGCCAAGTCGATATCGGCACCGACCTGTGGACCAGTGCAATCACGACAAGTGCTGCAAGCCAGGCGAATACCATCGACCCGACCCGCAGATGCCACTGGGAGCGGTTCATACCGGCGCCCCGATCGTCTGCCGCGTGGACGCGCGGACCGCGACGCCGATGAACGCGAGCACCGCCACGATGTTGAGCACGCCCCCTGCCTGCACCGCCCACTCGACGCCGCGCACGTCACCGATGACTATGCGCAACAACAGCGATGCGTGCAGCAGCATGACCGGCCCGTACATCGCCGGGGTGTACGGCAACGGGCGTCGCAGCACCGCGGGCAAGATGACCGGTGCGTGGGCCATGATCATCGACAGCACGAATCCGAGCATCACCGCGTGCACGATCGCGTCGTATCCGCCGCCCGAGCTCACCGCGCCGACGACAAACCACGCCATGCCGGGAACCAATAGCCACGCGTAGCCGGCCAACAAGCACACCGCCATATACCGTGTGAGGCCTGTCGTGTGGATGGTTCGCCTGGCGACGTCGAATCGAAACAGCCAGCATGCGACCCCGAGGACCGCCGCACCGAGAAGTGCGAAACCGACTGTCGGCCAGACCAACTGCGTCACCGCCCCGATGACGAGTGTGACCGTTGCCGCGCCGAGCAGCATCTCGGCGCGGGTATCCGACAGCGCCACCCGCGCCAGTTCCATGCGCTCCCCCGCGATGGTCAGGATGAGGAAACCGGCCAGCCAGCCGAGCAGGTCCGACGCGGGAAACCCGGCCGCCCACAGCAGCGCCGCTCCGGTCGCCAACACCGCACCGGCGGCTTGAACCAGCACCGCCGCATCCCAACTGCGCTGCCACAGCGGCACATACACCGCGACCAGTAGCGCGGCGCCCGCCAGAAGGGCGGTGTCGGCGAGGGGTCGCGGGGCAGGGCTGACGAGAAGAATCGCCCCCAGTCCGGACAACGCCGGGGCCAGATAGCACCACCGCCGACCCGATGCGACAGCGCGTTCCAGCGCGATCACGGTGCCGACGAACCCGAGCACGAGCACGATGCCGTGCACCTCGGCCAGCCGGACCGTCTCCACCGGGGCGGGTAGCCCGAGACGCAGCAGCGCGGCATCCAATCCGGCCAACAGCGCGAAGCCTCCCGGTATCAGCAACACCGCCCGGAGCGGAATCCGATTCTCAGTCATGGGTTTTTCACCACCGGATCGGGTAGGAACAACCGACAGGCGCCGGGTTCGGCGAACGGGATCAGGTCCAGGCCCGGCCCGGTGGGCGCATCGACGCTGTGCAGCAACCCCTCGACGATGCCGAGGTGGACCTGGCAGACCACGCTCGGGTAGCGACGGGCCGCGTCGAGCAGCGGACAGCGCCGCAGGGCCACCCCACGCTCGGCGCCCTCGTCATCGGGAGCGAAGCCCAACCGGTCCAGCGCGTCGAGGACCGCCTGGCGCGGATCATTGGTGGTGCGGCCGATCTCTTCGGCCACCTCGCGGCCCCACTCGACACCGGCGGCCCGGGCGTCGCGCTCGGGCTCGGTGCTGGTCCGGGCGATGTGCCCGGCCAGCGCAGTGGCGAGGCTGGCGTAGTCGCGGACCCGCAACGCGGGGTCACCCGCCGAGGGCCGGTACAGCGCCGCCGGCCGGCCACGTCCGGCGGCGGGTTCGGTGGCGCGCTCGACGAGGCCGACGTCGACGAGCGCATCCAGGTGCTCGCGCACCGTGTTCTGATGCAGCCCCAGTTCGGCGGCCGCGTCGACAGTCCGTACCGGAGCGTGCGCCCGCACGTGCTCGAGCACCCTCAACCGCTGTCCCGACAACGGCACGGGACCGGTCGCGGACGGCACCGGAGAAGGCCCGAAAGGCGGCGCACTATTTACCACGGAAATTATTGTAGTAAATTGCTAGCTGTAGGACCAGCACAGCCGAAAGGGACCCGTCATGACTGTCAACGAACTGATCGTCGCTACCACACCCGCGGACGCGGAGGCGGCCGAGACGGTGAAGACTCACCACGCTGAGCTGGCCGGACACCTCAAGGCTCTGACCGAGGCGATGTTGACGGCGGCCGAACGCGGCGCCGGTTTCGAAGCGGCGCGCGCCGCGGCCACCGAATTCCTGACCGACGAGTTGCTACCGCACGCCGCAGCCGAGGAGGCCCGGCTGTATCCGGCCGCCGCCCACACCGACCGGGCCCGGCCGCTGATCGAGTCGATGATCGCCGCGCACCGAGTCATCGGCGGTCTGGTGGACCAGGTCCGCACCGAACAGTCTCCCCTGCGTGCCGCGGCGGCCGGGCACGCGCTGCGGGTCGTGTTCGAGGCCCACCTCGTCGACGAGAACGACCGGATCCTGCCGATCGTCGCCTCCGACCCGGAAATCTCGCTCGCAGACTCCCTCGACGGAATGCACGAACTGATCGGCGGTCATCACCATGCCGAGGGCGGCCACAGCTGCGGTTGCGGAGCCGACGCCGAGGAGCCCGTGCTCGACGTGCGCGAGGTGCCGCACTCGATTCGGCACGCCACGGTGTTCGGCGCGTTCGACGCGGTTCCGGTCGGGGGTGCGTTGGTGCTCGTGGCTCCCCACGACCCGGTGCCGCTGCTGCGCCAGCTGCACGACCGCACAGCCGGCCGGATCTCGGTGGACTACCTCGAGCGCGGGCCGGAGGCCTGGAAGCTGCGCCTGACCCGGCGCTGACGGGGGCGCCGGGGTTCGTTGACGACTGTCGCCCTTACCGATACGGTTTCGGCTCACACCCGCAACCACTGAGGGAGGCGCCGTGGGGCAGCAGACCCCGTCGACCGACGAGGGCACCGTCGTCACCATCCCCCGCGGCCCTGCCGATGTGACGCCCCGTTGGCTCGCCTCGGCGCTCGGCGTGGACATCGACGCCGTCGACGTGCTCGCGATCGGCACCGGACAGACCGGCGCCACCTACCGGGCGGCGGTGACGTACGCCGGCGACACCGACCTGCCCGCGACATTCGCGATCAAGCTGTCCGCCCAAGACGATGCGGTGCGCGAGCGGGTGGCGCTCGGTTACCGCTCCGAGGTCGAGTTCTACTCGCTGATCGCCGATCAGGTGGCCATCCCGATCCCCGGTTGCTTCCACAGCGACATCTCGCCCGACGGAACGGATTTCGTCCTGGTCCTTGCCGACATGGCCCCGGCCGTGCAGGGTGACCAGATCGCCGGGTGCAGCGTTGTAGAGGCACGGCTCGCCGTCGAGGCGCTCGCGGGCTTACACGGCCCGAGTTGGCGCGACGACCGGTGGATGCAGCTGGCCGGAATCGTGATGCCGAAACCCGGTGATGACGAAGCCGCCAAGGGCATGGGTGACGTCTGCAAGATGGCCGCCGACATCGTCATCGACCGCCTCGGGTCCTCGATCAGCGCCGAGGACCAGGAAACACTCTCCGCAGCAATGGCTTCGGTTACCGACTGGCTGAAGGCCGAACCGGACCGCTACGCGCTCATGCACGGCGACTACCGGCTCGACAACATGTTGTTCGATCCCGACCACACCCGCATCACGGTGGTCGACTGGCAGACCATCGGCATCGGGCTACCCACACGCGACCTCGCGTACTTCACCGCGACCAGCCTCGAACCGACGGTGCGCGCGCAGATCGAGCGTGACCTCGTCGAGCGCTACCACCGTGCGCTGATCGGTTACGGCGTCGGTGATTACGATCTCGCCACCTGCTGGAACGACTACCGTCTCGGCGTCGTGCAGGCGCCGCTGCTCGTGGCACTCGGTACGGCGTTCGCGACGTCAACCGAGCGCGGCGATGAGATGATGCTGGCGATGTTGAGCCGCGGATGCCGGGCCATCCGCGAACTGGAGACCTTGGAGCTCATCGCGTCGTATCGGTAGGCCGACCGGTGAAGTAAGAAGTCGGTGCCTGCACACCACGGAGGATCGGGGCGGCTGCTGCTCCCAGCTTGCTCGACCGTGGCGCCGCGGAATCCCCTGTGAACCTTCTCGAGCGCTGCGTCGTAGAAGTCTTCAGATTCGCTGGAACGAGGGCATCGGGAAACGTCGGCGTTCGACGCAGACTCGACAGACTTCTAAGGAGCACCATGGCATTACACGGCTTGGCCAAAGCCACTATCGGCGTACCTCACGTCGACGAAACCGTCGCCTATTACACCGAGTTCGGCCTCACCTACCGCGGAGGCGGCGTGTTCGCCACCCGCAACGGCGGTGACCAACTCGAAATCGTGCATACGCTTAGGCGCCGACTGGTCGAGCTGACGGTTGCGGCCGATGACGAAGACGACATCGCACGCATCGCCACGGGGATCGCCGCCTTCGGCGCCGAGGTCCAGCGCTCACCCACCTCGTGCTCGGCGTTCGAACCTGTTACCGGTACTCGGGTCGCCGTCGAGATCCGGCCCCGGATCGTCGTCGAACCAGCCGTCGCCGCTACTGCGTACAACGGCCCGGGACGCATCGACCGTTGGGGCCGCGCACCTTTCACCGCTCGGCGTGGGCGAGTCCAGCCGAGTAAGCTCGGCCACGCGGTGATCGGTTCGGTCGATCTGGAGACGACGATGCGGTTCTTCGTCGACGGGTTGGGCTTCAAGGTCAGCGACTACATAGGAGAAAGCGCCGCCTTTCTACGCTGCTCCGTTGAACACCACAACCTCTTGGTCATGGCTGCGCCGGTCAACTTCATGCATCACACCAGCTGGCAGGTAGACGACATCGACGAGGTCGGCCGCGGCGCTCAGATGATGCTGGAGGGCCATCCCGAGCGCCACATTTGGGGTCTCGGTCGCCACTATGCGGGCGCGAACTTCTTCTGGTATCTCAAGGACCCGGCGGGCAACTTCTCGGAGTACTACTCCGACATGGATACCGTTCCGGAAGACGAACTGTGGAGCCCAGAGGTGCTTCACGGCCTGCGGGGGCTCTACGCCTGGGGGCCACCCCCTCCACCGTCGTTCCTCGAACCCGACGACCTGGCAGCCCTGATGATCGGTGCCCACGCTGCTGCGAGGCAGTGAGCACAACCGCGCAAGAGCCTTGCGGTCAGTCGCTCCTCGGCGCCTTCCGAATCGCCGTGACCCATTCGACCGCCTCGTCCACCGTGGCGACGCTGGTCGCCCCCGCGGGCAGCGGCGGCCGGTCCACCATCACCACCGCGACCCCGAGCGCGGCGGCGGCGTCCAGCTTGGGCCGCGTCATCGACCCGCCGCTGTTCTTGGTGACCAGCGCGTCGATGCGGTGCTCACGCAGCAGCGCCAACTCGTCGTCGTAGCGATACGGCCCGCGCGACAGCAGGACCTGATGCCGCGACGGCAGGTCCCCGACATCGGGTGGGGTGACGGCGCGGATAAGGAACCACGCGTCGACTTTCCGGAACGCCGCGGCGCCGGATCGCCCGGTGGTCAGAAAGACCCGCTGAAACCCTTCGGCAGCAACGACCTTCGCGGCTTCGCGATCGTCACCGACCACGATCGCGTCGCCGGCCGGCCAGGCGGGTCGCGCCAGCACCAGGTGCGGCAGCCGGAGTTCGGCGCAGACGGCGGCGGCGTGGGCGGTCATCGTTGCCGCGTACGGGTGGGTGGCGTCCACGACGGCGTCGACCTGTTCGCCGCGCAGCCACTGCCGCAGGCCCTCGACGCCACCGAACCCGCCGATGCGCACTTCGCCGACCGGCAGCGCGGGGTCGGGCACCCGTCCGGCGAGGGAGCTGATCACCTCGACGTCGGGGTGCAGCCGCGCGGCGAGCGCACGCGCCTCCGATGTGCCGCCCAACAACAGGATTCGCATCAGTGTCGTCCCCGCCGTACTCGCCCTGACGAGTACAGGTAACTGTCGGCGAACCCCTCGGCCGCTAGCACGTCGCCGACGACGATGACCGCGGTGCGGGTGATCCCGGCCGCCTTCGTCTGCTCCGCGAGATTCTCGAGCCTGCAGCGCACCACCTGCTGCTGTGGCCACGACGCGAACGCGACCACCGCGCATGGGGTTTCGGGCCGGTAACCACCGGCCCGAAGGTCCGCTGCGATCGTGTCGATCTGCGCGGCCGCCAGGTGCAACACCAGTGTGGCGCCCGGCGCCGACAATGTCTGCAGGTCCTCCCCCGGCGGCATCGCGGTCGACAGGGTGGCCACCCGGGTCAGTGTGACCGTCTGCGCGACACCGGGAACCGTGAGCTCGCGGCCCAGTGCGGCCGCAGCCGCGGCGAATGCCGGTACACCGGGCACGATTTCGTAGTCGATGTCGAGTTCGTCGAGGCGGCGGCACTGTTCGGCCAGCGCACTGTAGATCGAGGGATCGCCGGAGTGCAGCCGCGCCACATCGAGATTCGCGGCGTGGGCGTCGGCGAGTTCGGTGATGATCTGGTCGAGTGTCAACGGCCCGGTGTCGACGACGCGCGCGTTCGGCGGACACAGCGCGAGCAGATCCTCGGGCATGATCGAACCGGCATAGAGGCAGACCGGGCAGCGCTGCAGCAGTCGCTGTCCCCGAACGGTGATCAGGTCGGCAGCACCGGGGCCGGCGCCGATGAAGTAGACGGTCATCGTTTGGTCACCGACCACTGGGTGATCGGCATGGCCGGGCGCCAGCCGGTGAAGCCGCCGAGCGGCTCGCCGCGGTGGTATTCGAAGCGCCGTAGCTCCCCGCCGTGACGTGAATACCACTGAGCAACAAGAGATTCGGATTCAACCGTGACGGCGTTGGCGACGAGCCTGCCGCCGGACCGTAACCGCTCGAAGCACGCCTCCAACAGGCCGGGTTGGGTGATGCCGCCGCCGATTAAGACGGCGTCGGGCGCCGGTACGGAGTCGAAGGAACCGGGCGCATCGCCATGCACCTCGACACGCGCACCGAACGCCAGGGTGTTATCGGTGATTCGTTTGCGGCGTTGCTCGTCGCGTTCGAATGCCACCGCGCGGCAACCCGGCCCGCTGCGACACCATTCGATCGCGATGCTGCCCGATCCGGCTCCGACGTCCCAGAGCAGTTCGCCGGGCCGCGGTGCCAGGGCGGCCAGCGTCACCGCGCGCACCGGTTGTTTGGTGATCTGCCCGTCGTTGGCGAACATGTCGTCGGGCAGCACCCCGAGCCGCCGTTCGTCGGGCAGGTAGCGCACCGCGACCACGTTGAGGTCGTCGACGTCACCGGGAGGCCGCGCCGCCCATTCCCGTGCTGTGGCGGTCCGGCGCCGCTCGGCGGGCCCGCCCAGTTGCTCGAGCACGGTGACCTCGGAATCGCCGCGGCCGGTGTCGGTCAGCAGGCGCGCCAACGCCGCGGGAGTGGAACGGTCGCGCGACATCACGACCGCCTGCCCGCCGCGGCGCACCGCGATGTGCGGGTCAGCCGACACCAGGCTGATGACCTCGGTGTCCTGCACCGCCCAGCCCACCCGCGAGCAGGCCAGGGTCACCGACGACACGTGCGGCAGCACCGTCACCCGGTGCGCGCCGTACAGCCGGATCAGCGAGTTGCCGACGCCATGCAGCAGCGGGTCGCCGCTGGCCACCACGTGCACGTCGCCCTCGGCCGCGTCGAGCAGCGTGCGCAGGGCGGGCAGCATCGGTGACGGCCACTCCCGCCGCGGCGCGGTGACGGTGTCGTCGAGTAGCTCCAGTTGACGCCGCGAGCCGTAAATTACGGTGGCTCTTGCGAGTTCGGCCTTTGCGACCGATGACAGTCCTGGCATTCCGTCGGCGCCGATGCCGACGACGATGATCACCGCGGTAACCTCCGCCACACGAACCGCGGCGTCATCCGGAACGCCGCCGCCAGCACGGCCAGTGGCGCGGGCACCCACACCCTGGCGCGGCCCTTCCGCAGCGCACGCACGGTGGCGTCGGCGACCTGCCCGGGCGTGCTGGACAGCGGCGCCGGTGCCATGCCCTCGGTCATCCGCCCGATCACGAACCCCGGCCGAACCACGAGCAGGTGCACCCCCGAGCCGTGCAGGGCGTCGGCGAGCCCACTGCAGAACCCGTCCAGCCCCGCCTTCGCGGACCCGTAGACGTAGTTGGCGCGTCGCACCCGGACGCCGGCCACCGACGTGAACGCGACAATGGCCCCGGCGCCCGCGCCGCGCATCGTGGCGGCCAGCACGGTCAACAGGCTGACCTGGGCGACGAAGTCGGTGTGCACGATCGCCGCAGCGTGCGCGGGGTCCTTCTCCGCCAGGGCCTGATCGCCGAGGATGCCGAAGGCGAGCACCGCGGTGTCGACCGGGCCGTGGTCGGCGACGATGGAGTCGACGAGCGGTCCGTGGGAGCCCAGGTCGTCGGCGTCGAACTCGCGCACCTGCACGGCGACGGCGCCGGCAGCGCGGACAGCGGACACCTCCGTGGCCAGCTCGTTGGAGCGGCGCGCCGCCAGCAGCACCACCGCTCCGGGCGCCAGACGCGTGGCCACCTCGAGGCCGATCTCGCTGCGCCCGCCGAAGACCACGACCAAGGGCGGACGAGAGTCAGCCGTGTCTGTCATGGCTGCGATTATGTCCTGCGCTACGGTGAAGCCCGATGGCCCAGTCCAGCCGCCGGGCGACCACCCGGCTCACCACCGACGCGCTCGCGTTCTTGTCCGAGCGTCATCTCGCCATGCTGACGACCCTGCGTTCGGACAACTCGCCGCATGTCGTCGCCGTCGGTTTCACCTTCGATCCGACCACCCACATCGCCCGCGTCATCACCAGCGGCGGGTCCCAGAAGGCCGTGAACGCCGAGCGCCAAGGCGTCGCGGTGCTGAGCCAGGTCGACGGTGCGCGGTGGCTGTCGCTCGAGGGCAAGGCCAAGGTCAACACCGATCCCGACGCCGTCCGCGACGCCGAATTGCGCTACGCACAGCGCTACCGCACGCCGCGGGTCAACCCGAAACGCGTCGTGATCGAGGTCCGTGTCGAGCGGGTGCTGGGCTCCTCGGACCTGCTGGACCGGGTCGCCGACTAAACCGCGGCTCAGCCGACGGGCACGACCACCAACTCGTGCGGCCGGTTGTTCACCGGTTCGGCGCCGTCGGCGGTGACGATCACGATGTCCTCGATGCGCGCGCCCCACTCGCCGGGAAAGTAGATGCCCGGCTCGACGGAGAACGCCATGCCCTCCTCGAGGGTCAGCGTGTTGCCGGCGACGATGTAGGGCTCCTCGTGCACCGACAGTCCGATGCCGTGGCCGGTGCGGTGCACGAACGCGTCGGCCAGGCCCTCGGCGGCCAGCACGTCGCGGGCGGCGGCGTCGACATGTTCGGCGGTGACGCCGGGCCGGACCGCATCGACCGCGGCGCGCTGGGCGCGTTGCAGCACCGCGTAGCGACGAGCGATGTCGGCATCCGGTTCGCCGATGCTGTAGGTCCGGGTGGAATCGGAGTTGTAGCCGGGCTCGTACGGTCCGCCGATGTCGACGACCACGATGTCACCGGCGCGCAGTTCGCGGTCTGAACACTCGTGGTGCGGGTCGGCACCGTGCGGCCCTGAACCGACGATGATGAATGCGACCTCCGAATGTCCCTCGGCGACAATGGCTTCGGCGATATCGGCGGCGACGTCGGCTTCAGTGCGGCCGGGCACCAGGAAGTCGGGCACCCTGGCGTGCACCCGGTCGATGGCCGCCCCCGCGTTGCGCAGCGCGTCGATCTCGGCCGGATCCTTGATCATCCGCAGCCGACGCAGCACGTCGGTGGCCAGCACCGGCACCGCCCCGAGGACCTCGGCGAGAGGAAGCAGGTGCAGGGCGGGCATGGAATCGGTCACGGCGCTCTTCAACGGCGCCCCTCCGAGCGCCTCGCCCACGAGTGCATACGGGTCGTCACCGTCGACCCAGTCGCGCACCGTCAAGCCGAGTTCAGGCACCGCCGACTCCTTGAGCGCCGCCAATTCCAGCCGCGGCACCACGATGGTCGCCTCGCCGTCGGCCGGCAGCACCAGCGCGGTGAGCCGCTCAAAGGTCTGCGCGCGTGAACCGACCAGATAGCGCAGGTCGTAGCCCGGCGTGATGACCAGGCCCGCGAGACCGGCATCGGCGGCGGTCGACGCGGCGGCACGCAGCCGGGATGCGTAGACATCGGTGCTGAATCGGTTGGCCGTCATGGGATTCAGGCTAATCCGCGCCCGGATGGGTGGCGACCGCGCTCGTCGGTCGCGCTACTGTCAGTGACCGTGGCCGCTCCCCTCGTCCTGCTCGACGGCGCCAGCATGTGGTTTCGCTCCTACTTCGGGGTGCCCAACTCGATCACCGCGCCCGACGGCCGCCCCGTGAACGCGCTGCGTGGCTTCCTGGACGCGATGGCCACGGTGATCACCCGGGAGCGCCCCGGCCGGCTGGTGGTGTGCCGCGACGACGACTGGCGACCGCAGTGGCGCGTCGACCTCATTCCGTCCTACAAGGCGCACCGCGTGCTCGAGGAGAACCCCGAGGGCGAGCCCGACGTCGAGGAGGTGCCCGACGAGCTCACCCCGCAGGTCGACATGATCTTCGAGATCCTCGAAGCATTCGGCATCCCGACCGCGGGCGCTGCGGAGTGCGAGGCCGACGACGTGCTGGGCACGCTGGCCGCGCGTGAGAAGCGCGATCCCGTCGTGGTGGTCAGCGGCGATCGCGACCTGCTGCAGTTGGTGCGCGACGAACCGGTCTCCGTGCGGGTGCTCTACCTGGGCCGCGGCCTGGCCAAGGCCACCAAATGGGGTCCGAAGGAAGTGGCCGAGACGTACGGGATTCCGGTGGATCGGGCGGGCCCGGCGTACGCCGAACTGGCTCTGCTGCGCGGCGATCCGAGCGACGGCCTGCCCGGCGTGCCCGGTATCGGGGAGAAGACCGCCGCAACGCTGCTGGCACAGCACGGCTCGCTGGAGAACATCCTCGCCGCGGCCAACGACCCGAAGTCGAAGATGAGCAAGGCGTACCGAACCAAGCTGCTCAAGGCCGCCGACTACATCGAGGCGGCGGCCCCGGTGGTCAAGGTGGCCACCGACGCCGACCTGGACTGGTCGACCCCGAGCGACACGATGCCCCTGGCCGCCGAGCATCCCCGCAAGGTCGTCACACTCGCCGAAACCTACGGCGTCACGTCATCGATCGGGCGGCTGCAGAAGGCCCTCGACGGGCTCGACGGCTAGCGACGACCAGGGTTACTTGGGCCTGCCGACCTCGTAGGTGCCCTCGTCGTCCTGGAAGGTCACCGTCACCTGGCGCTTGGTGCCGTCGATGCTGACCTCGCAGTTGAAGGTGCCGCCCTTCTCGACGGTCGGATTCTGGCCGTCATTGCACTTGACGTCCTTGACGTTGGTGGCGCCGTATCCGTTGGCCTCGTCGGTGAGAATCTGCTGAACCCCGGACTGCGCGGCGTCGATGTCGAGCTTGGTGGTGACGAAGAAACCCGGCTTCCAGAAGCCCAGCACCAGCACGACCGCGACGATGACCGCCGCCAGCAGGCCGATCACGCCGCCGATCACGGCCAGCGAGCGCTTCGAACCCTCCTCCGAACCCGGTTGGCCGTACTGCGGGTACTGGCCGAACTGACCCGGCTGCTGGCCGTACTGGCCCGGTTGCTGTCCGTACTGGCCGGTCTGGTCACCGTATTGGCCGGGTTGCTGCTGGTAGCCCGGCTGACCGGGCTGCGCGTATGGCTGCCCGTAGTGCGGCTGGCCGTACTGCCCCGGCTGTTGATACGCCTGCGGGGTGTACTCGCTGGGCGGCTGTCCGTACTGTTCGCCACCCGGGTACTGCTGCGGCGGCTGGTACGCCGGCTGCTGGTACTGCGGGTACTGCTGCTGGGCCTGCGACGGGTCGTAGGCAGGCGGCTGCCAGCTGGGCGCCGCCTGGGTCGCGTCGCCGCCCTGGGGCTGCCACGGCTGGTTGGCCGATGGATCGCTGGACGGCTGGTCCGAAGGCTGTTCCGGCTGCTGGCCTGGCCACGACTGCGTCGGATCAGATCCCTGCGGTCCGCTCATATCACTCCTTGTTCACCCGCGGCCGAGCCGCGGATACCTCGGCGTCTTGCCCCCGACACATTACCCCGCATCAACAGCGACGACGCCGCGTCGAACGTCGTTTATCGCGCGTTTTGCGGCGCTCCGCAACGCGGCGCTGGGTGCGGCGTTGCGCACCTGGTCGAGTAGGTCGAGGACCTGTCGGCACCACCGGACGAAATCACCCGCCGACAGCGGTGATCCGCTGCCCGTGGCATCCGAGGCGGCCAGGGCGCTGGTCAGGTCGCCGGTGGTGGCCCACCGGAAAATCGCGGCGACGAACCCGTCGTCGGGTTCGCGGCTGCCGGTGATGCGGTGGCGCTGTTCGTCGGCGCGCAACTCGGTCCACAGCCGCTGCGTCTGGTTGAGGGCGCGGCGCAGTCTGCCGGTCGGGATGTCGAAGCCCTCGCGAGCGCCCGGCGTGTCGCCGCGCGCTTCGTAGAGCACCGCGGACACGACGCCCGCCAGCTCGGCGGCGTCGAGTCCCTCCCAGATGCCGGTGCGCAGCGCCTCGGCCACCAGCAGGTCGCTTTCGCTGTAAATGCGGGCCAGCAGGCGGCCGTCGTCGGTCACTTTGGGGTCGTCCGCGGCGCCGCTGATGAATCCGCGCTCGGTCAGCAGCACCACGATCCGGTCGAACGTGCGCGCCAGCGAGTTGGTCGCCGCGGCCACCTTCTGCCGGATCTGTTCGTTGTCGCGTTCGATGCGCAGGTACCGCTCGGCCAGCCGCGCCTTCTCCTCCCGGTCGGGACGGTGGTGAACCGGCTGCGCGCGCAATTGCTCGCGCAGCGCGACCAATTCTGGGTCGATGGCGCGTTCGGCCGCGGCGCTCCCGCTGCGCTTGCCTTTTCTCGACGGCACGTCGAGGCGTTCGGCCGCCGAGTTGAGCGCCGAGGCGAGGTCGCGCCGGGCTCGCGGGTTGCGGTGCTCGACGCGTTTGGGCAACCGCATGGTGCCCAACGGGGCAGACGTTCCCGCGTAGTCGGCCGACGAGATCCGCCCCGCCCAGCGGTGTTCGGTCAACACCAGCGGGCGCGGGTCCTCGTCGTCGCGGGCCGGTTCGAGCACGACGGCCAAACCTCCGCGGCGACCGTGCGTGATCGTGATGATGTCGCCGCGGCGCAGCGAGGCCAGCGCCTCGTTGGCGGCCCTGCGGCGCTGCAGTCGCGAGGCTCGCGACTGCGCGCGTTCGCGTTCGGAGATCTGCATCCGCAGCCGGACGTAGTCGAGGATCGCGTCGTCGCCCAGTTCGGCGCTGATCTCGGTGAGCATCCGCTCACCGCGCTCGATACCGCGGCGCAACCCCACCACCGAGCGATCGGCCTGGTACTGCGCGAACGAACTCTCCAGCAGTTTGTGCGCCTGGGCCGGGCCCATCTGCCGGACGAGGTTGATGGTCATGTTGTACGACGGCGCAAACGAACTGCGCAGGGGGAACGTTCGGGTGGACGCCAACCCGGCGACCTCTGCCGGTTCGACATCCGGGGTCCACAGCACCACGGCGTGGCCCTCGACGTCAATGCCGCGGCGGCCCGCCCGCCCGGTCAGCTGCGTGTACTCACCGGGGGTCAACGGCACGTGTTGTTCGCCGTTGAACTTCACCAGCCGCTCCAGCACCACCGTGCGTGCGGGCATGTTGATTCCCAAAGCCAGTGTCTCGGTGGCGAATACCGCCTTCACGAGCCCGGCGGAGAACAGCTCCTCCACGGTGTGGCGGAACACCGGCAACATGCCGGCGTGGTGGGCGGCCAGCCCGCGCAGCAGGCCTTCGCGCCACTCGTGATAGTCGAGGACGATCAGGTCGGACTCGGGCAGATCCCCGCAGCGCCGGTCGACGACCTCGGCGATGCGGGCGCGTTCCTCGTCGGTGGTCAGTCGCAGCGACGACCGCAGGCACTGCTTGACCGCGGCGTCGCATCCCGCGCGCGAGAAGATGAAGGTGATTGCGGGCAGCAACTCTTCGCGGTCCAGCGTGGCGATCACCTCGGGTCGCGACGGGGGCCGGTACATGGTCGGCCTGCCCCGGTTGCGGCCCCGACCGCGCGGCTGCCAGTCGGACAGCCGATCCGCTTCGCGCCGATGTGCGATGTGCCGCAACAACTCCGGGTCGACGAGTAGCTCCCGGTTGGGTTTCGTGGTGCCGCGGGCCGCCCGGGTGGCGCGGTAGTCGAACAGGTCGAACAGCCGCTTGCCGACCAGGACGTGCTGCCACAGCGGAACCGGACGGTGTTCGTCGACGATGACCGCGGTGTCCCCGCGCACGGTCTGGATCCAGCCGCCGAACTCCTCGGCGTTGCTGACCGTCGCCGACAGGCTCACCAGCCGCACCTCGTCGGGCAGGTGCAGGATGACCTCTTCCCACACCGCGCCGCGCATGCGGTCGGCCAGGAAGTGAACCTCATCCATCACGACATACGAAAGACCCTGCAGCGTCGAGGAATTCGCATAGAGCATGTTGCGAAGAACCTCGGTCGTCATGACCACCACATCGGCGTCACCGTTGACCGACTGATCACCGGTGAGCAGTCCGATCTTCTCCGGACCGTAGCGCAGCACCAGGTCGTTGTGCTTCTGGTTGCTCAGCGCCTTGATCGGCGTCGTGTAGAAGCACTTTCCGCCCGCCGCCAGCGCGAGGTGCACGGCGAACTCCCCCACCACCGTCTTGCCCGCGCCGGTGGGTGCGCACACCAGCACACCGTGCCCGTTCTCCAGTGCCTCGCAGGATCGGCGTTGAAAGTCGTCGAGCGCAAACGTCAACTGTTCGGTGAAACGGGCCAGCTCGCAGCCCAATTCACTAGGTGGCGTCGTCATCGACCACAAGTCGTGCGGACGTCGGCACAGTGCTGGACGCTTCGATGGGTTCGGCGGGTTCGATTGGCGCGGCCGTGTCGTCGGAGATGTCTTCGAGCGCGGCCCGACGCGCCTTGCGTCGGTCGTGCAGCCGCGCGATCTGAATCGCGAACTCGAGCAGCACGGTCAGGGCGAGCGCCAGTGCCAGCATCGAGAACGGATCCGATCCCGGGGTGAACAGCGCGGCGAACACGAACAGCGCGAAGATCAGCCCGCGGCGCCACGCCTTGAGCCGCTCATAGGTCAGCACTCCAACGGCGTTGAGCATCACGATCAGCAGCGGGAACTCGAAGCTGAAACCGAACACCAGCAGCAGGTTGATCAAGAAGCCGAAGTACTGATCGCCGGACAGCGCGGTGATCTGCACGTCGCTGCCGACGGTCAGCAAAAAGCCCAGCGCGGTGGCCAACACCACGTAGGCAAGCACCGCGCCCGCCACGAACAGCGTGGCGCCGACGGTGACGAACGCGACCGCGAACCGGCGCTCCTTCTTGTACAGCCCGGGCGTGATGAACGCCCACATCTGATACAGCCACACCGGGCAGGCCAGCACGATGCCCGCGGTCAGCGCGACCTTCAGGCGCAGCATGAACTGGTCGAAGGGTGCGGTGGCGAGCAGACGGCATTCGTCGTCGGGCGCGATCGTCGCCCGCGACGAGGCGGGCAGATCGCAGTACGGGCCGCGCAGCCAGTCCCCGAGGCTGGGCAGCCCGAACACGCCGTTGCTGTACCAGAGGAAGCCCAGGATCGTGGTGAGGACGACGGCGGCCGCCGAGATCAGCAGCCGGGTGCGCAGCTCATGCAGGTGCTCGACCAGCGACATCGTGCCATCGGGGTTGACCCGCGAGCGCCGTCGGCGAGGATCGAGCTTCTTGAAGAGTCCTGGGGTCTGCACGGCATGCCTACTGACGCGGCAGCGTGGCCGCGGTCAATCGATTCTCGGCGTTCAGGCCGGACGTTTGTCCGATGGCTGCTCGGTCTCGGGACCCGCAGCGTTGTCAACGCGCTCCGAGGCGATCGGAGTGGCCGGCGGCGTGTCCGACTTGGAATCGGCCTGCATCTCCTTGATCTCCGATTTGAAGATCCGCATCGACTTGCCGAGCGAGCGTGCCGCGTCCGGGAGCTTCTTGGCACCGAAGAGCAGCACGAATACGGCGATAACGATCACCCAGTGCCAGGGTTGTAGACCGCCCATTTAGGTCACCTCCAGACGTCGCGGCCAGTCTACCGTCACTCGGCCGCCGCGCCGTAGGCGCGCAGCGCGGCGTGCGCCGATTCCCGCACCCTCTCGGCAAGATGAGCGGGCTCGAGCACCCGCACCGCCGACCCGAAACCGAGCACGAAGCGGGCCATCCAGTCGTCGGAGGCGTAGGTCATCGCGGCCTCCCAACCGGCGCCGTCGGGCAGTTCCCGGCTGACCCGCAGCGGGTAGTAGTCGAACATCCACGCCGCCGACCGATCGATCAGCAGAAGTGCCGACGGCAGAGAGGGGTCCGCGTCGAACAGCGAGGTGTCCGGTTCGGCCTGCACCGCCGGCGGTGGCGGCGACGAGGGCTCGTTGAGCACCTGCGCGTCGACGATGCGGTCGAAACGGAACAGCCGCACCCCCTCGGCGGTGCGGCACCACGCCTCCAGGTAGCTGTGGTCGCCGACCAGCACCACACGGATCGGGTCGACGATGCGGCTGGTCAGCACGTCGTGCGACGCCGAGTAGTACTCGATGGACAAGGCGTGTCCGTCGCGCACCGCCTCCCGCACCGCCGCGGCCGCCTCGCTCTCGATCGGCGCGGGCTCGTCGACCGCGGCACCGTCCTGGCCTACCGTGCCCGCGGCGGACTCGATCTTCGCGATCGCGCTGCGCGCCGCCTCCGGGTCCACCATGCCGGGCACCTCGGCCAGCGCGCGCAGGGCCACCAGCACGCCCGTCGCCTCCGGCGACGTCAGGCGCAGCGGGTGGTCGATACCGGCGGTGAACGTCACTTCGATTGTGTCGCCGGAGAACTCGAAGTCGATCAGGTCCCCGGGTCCGTATCCCGGCAGCCCACACATCCACAGCTGGTTCAGGTCTTCGCGCAACTGCTTGACGCTGACGCCGAGATCGGAGGCCGCCTCTGCGTAGGTGATCTTCGGGTTGGCCTGGAAGTACGGCACCATGTTGAGCAGCCGGACCAGGCGCGTCGATACGGCCGTCATGCGCGATCCGCCTTCGCTACTCGCTCGCAAGTCACTGTTGGCCTGCCTGCGCCGTCAACCGGGCCACCACGTCGTCACGCAACGAGTCGGGCTCGAGTGCCACCGCGTCGGGACCGTAGCTGGCGACCTCGCGGGCCAGCCGGTCGAACATTCCGATGTCGATGGTGATGACCTCGCCCGCGCGGCCGTTGTGTGTCTGCGGAGTCGCCGATGCGGCCTGTCGACGCAACGCGGTGCCCTTGCCGTCGGCGATCCACACCCGCGCCTGGCCGCCCGATGGCCACTCGCCCACTGCGCGTTCGACGACTTCGCGTAGGTCGACGCCCTGTGGTCGCTTGACCGCGCCGGGCGGTCCGACCGTGGTCACCTCGGCGCCGATGCGAGAGAGCCGGAACGTGCGTGTGGCGTCGCGGTCGCGGTCGTGTCCCACCAGATACCAGCGGCCCCGGTGCGTGATGACGCCCCAGGGTTCCACCGTGCGAGTGGTGTAGGGGTCGCTGCGCGACGGCCGGTGCGGGAACTGCACGGCTTGTCCGGAGTCGATGGCGGACAACAGGATTCCCAAGACCTCCTCGGAGCCGCGCAGCCCGGGCAGTGCCCCGGTCGACGTGATCGCCGGTGCGGCCTCCACGGCGTCGATGTCGATGCCCGCCGCGCGCAGTTTCAGCAACGCGCCCTGGGTGGCGGTGATGAGCTCCGGCGATTCCCACAGCTGGGTGGCCACGGCGACGGCGGCCGCCTCGTCGGGGGTCAGTTCGACCGTGGGCAGCGCGTATGCCTCCCGGTTGATCCGGTAGCCCTCGGTCGGGTCGAACTGCGAGACCCGCCCGGTCTCCAGCGGAATGCCCAAGTCGCGCAACTCGTTCTTGTCGCGCTCGAACATGCGGGAGAAGGCTTCATCACTGGCGCTGTCGGCGTATCCCGAAACCGTCTGGTGGATCCGCTCGGCGGTGATGAAGTTGCGCGTCGACAGGAGTGCGATCACGAGGTTCATCAGCCGTTCGACTTTGGAGATCGCCACTCGACCCAGCTTAGGGTGTGCCGCCCACCGGCCGAGCGCTCAGCCTCGTACCAGTTTTCGCGCCGAAACCGCACACAGGTGAGCGCTCACGCTGCCGCCGCCTGGACGAGGACGCGCCGCCGGCCCCTCCAACTGCCGAGCGTCGGGATTCTGACGGGTTTCGGCCAATTTTGCGCCATAAACCCGACGCCCGGCGGGGCGAACTGAGCGAGCACCTCCCGAGCGCAGCGAGGGGATTCCCGCGAGCGCCTACATGGAGGCGATGAGCCGCTTCACCCGCTCGTCGACCGACCGGAACGGGTCCTTGCACAACACCGTGCGCTGCGCCTGATCGTTGAGCTTGAGGTGCACCCAGTCGACGGTGAAGTCGCGGCCGGCCTCCTGCGCGGCGCTGATGAACTCCCCGCGCAGTTTGGCCCTGGTGGTCTGCGGCGGCGTGTTGACGGCCGCCTCGATGTCCTCGTCGGTGGTGATCCGCGCGGCCAGTCCCTTGCGCTGCAGCAGATCGAACACTCCGCGACCGCGCTTGATGTCGTGATAGGCGAGGTCGAGTTGGCTGATCTTCGGGTCGGACAGCTCCATGTTGTAGCGGTCCTGATAGCGCTGGAACAGCTTTCGTTTGATGACCCAGTCGATCTCGGTGTCGACCTTGGCGAAGTCCTGGCTCTCCACGGCGTCGAGTTGGCGTCCCCACAGGTCGACGACCTGTTGGATCTGGGTGTTGGGCTCCCGGCTCTGCAGGTACTCGACGGCGCGGGCGTAGTACTCGCGCTGGATGTCCAGGGCGCTGGCCTGCCTGCCGCCGGCCAGGCGTACCGGGCGCCGGCCGGTCAGGTCGTGGCTGACCTCCCGGATCGCGCGGATCGGGTTGTCCAGCGAGAAGTCGCGGAACGCGATTCCGGCCTCGATCATCTCGAGCACCAGCGACGCCGTGCCCACCTTGAGCATCGTGGTGGCCTCGCACATGTTCGAGTCGCCGACGATGACGTGCAGCCTGCGGTACTTCTCGGCGTCGGCGTGCGGTTCGTCGCGGGTGTTGATGATCGGGCGCGACCGGGTGGTGGCCGAGGACACGCCCTCCCAGATGTGCTCGGCGCGCTGACTCAGGCAGAACGTCGCGGCCTTGGGAGTTTGCAGCACCTTGCCCGCACCGCAGATCAACTGGCGGGTGACCAGGAACGGCAGCAGCACGTCGGAGATGCGCGAGAACTCTCCGGCTCTGACGATCAGGTAGTTCTCGTGGCAACCGTAGGAGTTGCCCGCGGAGTCGGTGTTGTTCTTGAACAGGTAGATGTCGCCGCCGATGCCCTCGTCGGCCAACCGCTGTTCGGCGTCGATGAGCAGATCCTCGAGCACCCGCTCACCCGCCCGGTCGTGGGTGACCAACTGCGTGAGGCTGTCGCACTCGGCGGTGGCGTACTCGGGGTGGCTGCCCACGTCGAGGTAGAGCCGGGCGCCGTTCCGGAGAAAGACATTCGAACTGCGGCCCCACGACACGACGCGCCGGAACAGGTAGCGCGCCACCTCGTCGGGGCTGAGCCGACGGTGGCCGTGGAACGTGCAGGTGACACCGAATTCGGTCTCGATGCCCATGATCCGTCGCTGCACCTCATCGAGACTACTTGTTGCTCGGCGGTCGCGGTGGGCAAGCCGCGCCGAAGAAGGCAGCGGACATCGGGGTGGACACCCTCCGCGCGGTCCGTAAGGACGGCCACGAGCTTGGCCCTGTGGATAACTTCAGCAGCGCGGACGTCGGTTCTGTCAGCATGAGCCATGGGGGAAATCGTCGAGGTCGACGTGTCGCAGCTGCGCACCGTCGCCCAGAAGGTCATGACCGCCGCCGACCGGATCGCCGAGATGCGTTGGCCCGAATTGAATCCGGGTGAGCTGCCCGGCGCGGCCGTCGCCGACGTCGCCGCGACAGCGCCCGTCGCGCCCGGGCTCGCCGAGGTCGTCGCCAACATGCGCGGCTGGGCCCTCGCGGCGCGAATCTCCGCGGACGCGTTCGAGCGCGCCGAGCAACGCACCGCCGTCCGCGTCGGACGGTGACGCGGCCGACCATCGGCCAGGCCCAAGCCTGGTCTCCGGGCGCGCTGAGCCGGCTGGCCGACGGGTGGGGCCGCAACGCCCGGTCCGTGTGCGTGCACGCCGACGCCCTGGCCGCCGAATTCAGCTTCTGGACCGGTGCCGCCGCCGACACGGCCCGCCAGCGCGCGAAAAGCATTGTGGCGACGGCCGATACGCTCTCGCGCGCACTGGTGCTCGCCGCCGCGGCGGCCCGCGACGGCGCCGCCCAGATCGGCGCCGCCCGAGCCGACGTGATGGCCGTGGTCGCCACCGCGCGCGCCGAGGGGTTTTCCGTCGACGACGCCGGGGCGGTCGCGGTGCACGACCCGCCGTCGCCGCTGCTGGTCGCGCTGTCCGGAGGTGCCCCGCCGGTCGCCGTCGAGATGCTCACCCTGCGTGCGGCCGAGCTGACCGGCCGACTCGCCGAGGCACTGGACCGGCTCGAGGCCGCCGACGCCGACGCTGCGGCCGACATCGCCGAGGCCTTCGTGCTGCCTGCCGCCGGTAGTCAGGCCGCCGATGCCGACGTCGTCGCCGCATGGCCGGTCACCAGCCAGGACCGGATCGCCGATCAGATCGCGGCCATGACACCCGAGCAGCGGCAGCGGCTGATCGACGACTTCCCCTCGCAGGTGGGCAACACCGACGGCGTGCCGTGGCAGATGCGGGTCGAGGCCAACCGCACCAACGTGGCGCAGGCCGTGCTGCGCGAACCCGACCCGCAGCGGCTCACGGTGTACCGGGACCTGCTCGGCGAGATCGACGATCCCGCAGGCGGACACGCCCGCCTGGACCGCCAGGTGCTCGCCTTCGACCCCCGCCGTTCATCGCTGGTCGAACTGCACGGCAACGTCGCAACGGCCTCCAGCGTCGCCGTGCTCGTACCGGGGCTGAACACGACGATCACCGGCTCGGCGGCCAACGTCGGGACCGCGCGCAGGTTCGTCTCGGCGACCCGCGGCGACGTCGCCGCCATCACCTATCTCGGCGGGCCGTTTCCGCGCGGCGACAACGTCGTGAGCGGTCTGGCGGCGGCGGCCGACCCGCGCTACGCGCAGGCCATGGCGCCGCGGCTGGTCGCCTTCACCGAAGACGTCGATCGCACGGTGGACTCGACGGGCCGCCGGATCCCCGTCACCGTCGTCGGCCACTCCTACGGCGGGTCGATCGTGGGCACCGCGGAGGCGTTGGGCATGACCTCGGACCGCACGATGTACGTCGCCGCCGCGGGGGCGGGCGTCGGGGTGCATGAGCCCGGTGACTGGCACAACAGAAACCCACATGTGTTGCGCTTCTCCATGACACCGCCCGGCGACCTCATCGCGGCCGTGCAGGGCATCCCGGGCGGCCCGCACGGCGCCGATCCCGACGAGATGGCCGGTGTGATCACGTTGCCCGCCGGCCGGTACGACGACGGGCGCCCAATGGCCGGCCCCAGCGCCCATTCCGACGTGCTGAACGCGCCCTCGGACGCGTGGCGCGCGATCCTCGGGGTCATCACCGGTGATATCGGCAGGGATCGTCCAACCTCACAACAACCGGGATGACATCTGGCCAGAATAAGCCGGTGTGGTCGCGCAGCTCGCCCGTCGACGGGTTCCGGCTCGCCTACGACCGGTTCGGCACCAGGGGCGCGTCGCCGGTGGTACTGCTGCACGGCTGGCCCGGAAACCGCCACGACTATCGCCGGGTGGTGCCTCTGCTCGGGGATGCCGTCGATGTCGTCGTGCCGGACCTGCGGGGGTTTGGCGGCTCGGACAAACATGCGGTTGCGATCCGGCACTTCTACAGCGCGACCGCGCAGGCCGGCAGCATCATCGGCCTGATCAAGGAGCTCGAGCTGTCCGAGGTGGTGCTCGCCGGCTACGACGTCGGCAGCCGCGTCGCGCAGAGCGTCGCTCGCATGCAGCCGGATCTGGTGTGCTCGCTGGTGCTGTCCCCGCCGCTGCCCGGTGCCGGTGACCGCGTCCTGACCGCGAAAGCGCAGAGCGAGTTCTGGTATCAGTCCTTCCACCAGTTGCCGCTGGCGGGCCAGCTGCTCGACGGGAACCCCGATCTGGTCCGCGACTACCTACGGCACTTCTGGACGCATTGGTCAGGGCCGAATTTCGCCGTGTCAGAAGACGATCTAGAACGACTGGTGGCCGACTACGGTCTGCCCGGCGCGTTCACCGCGTCGATCGCGTGGTACCGCGCGGGCGCCGGGATGATCGCCCAGTCGCTCACCGAACTGCCGCCCGAGCGTGCCATCAAGATCCACGTACCCACCGATGTGGTGTGGCCGCACCACGATCCGTTGTTCCCGGCCGCATGGTCGGACCGACTCGGGCACTACTTCAGCGACGTGCACGTGCACTTCGCTTACGACGCGGGACATTTCACGCCGCTGGAATGCCCTGAGCAGTTCGCCGAACTCATCCTCATCCGGGCGCGGCCGACGCCGGCCGCCGGCTGACCTACTCTCCGGCGGGTTCGGAGTCCTGCGGAGTCTCCTCCACCGCGGGCAGCAGCGTCTCCAGGGCGGAGCCGGTGATCCGACGGAACGCGCGCCGTGGCCGATTGGCGTCCAGGATCGCCACCTCGAGTGTCGAGGGACCCAGCACGCGCTGTTCGGTGCCACCGTTACCCGCGGCGTGCAGCGCGTCGATCGCGATCTTCATCGCATCTTCCAGGCCGGCGTTCTCGGTGTAGGAGTCGTTGAGGGCAGCGATGATCGGTTCCGTCGTTCCGCCCATGACGACGAAGTGGGGCTCGTCGGCGATCGACCCGTCATAGGTGATGCGGTACATCTCCGGAGGTTTGGACTCGCCGTAGTGTGCGACCTCCGCGACACACAACTCGACTTCGTAGGGCTTGGCCTGTTCGGTGAAGATGGTGCCCAGTGTCTGGGCGTAGATGTTGGCCAACTGACGTCCGGTGACGTCGCGGCGGGCGTAGGCGTAACCCCTGGTGTCGGCGTACTGGATGCCCCCGCGGCGCAGGTTGTCGAACTCGTTGAACCGCCCGACGGCGGCGAACCCCACCCGGTCGTAGAGCTCGCTCACCTTCTGCAGCGAGCGGGACGGGTTCTCGGCGACGAACAGCACCCCGTCGGCATAGGCCAGCGCCACGACGCTGCGCCCCCTGGCGATACCCTTGCGCGCGAGCTCGGACCGCTCACGCATCGCCTGTTCGGGCGAGATGAAATAGGGAAAGCTCACGAATCTCCCCGCGCATCGGTCGAACGGTGGACAGCGTCCGGGCCGAACGTGTCAGCGCGCGAACGGTTTTCGATCACCAAACGGGCGAACTCGGCGATGCGCTCCTCGGTCACCTCTTCGGCGCCGTCGGCGTCGATGATCACCGCGGTCGGGTAGATACCGCGCACGAGGTCGGGCCCACCGGTCGCCGAATCGTCGTCGGCGGCGTCGTAGAGCGCCTCGATGGCCACCCGCAGCGCCGAATCACCGTCCGTCACTTGCGAATACAGTTTCTTCATCGACGACTTGGCGAAGATGGAGCCCGAGCCCACCGACTGGTAGCCCTCTTCCTCGAAGTTCCAGCCGCCCGCCGCGTCGAAGGACACGATGCGCCCTGCCGCTTGCGGGTTGGGGTCGTCGACGTCGTAGCCGGCGAGCAGCGGCAGCGCGACGAAACCCTGCAGGGCCGCACCGAGGTTGCCGCGCACCATGGTCGCGAGCCGGTTCACCTTGCCTGGGAAGGTCAGAGCGACGCCTTCCAGCTTCTCGTAATGCTCGAGTTCGACGGCGTAGAGGCGGGCGAACTCGACGGCGATGGCCGCCGTCCCGGCGATACCCGTGGCCGTGTAATCGTCGGTGATGTACACCTTCTGCACGTCGCGGCTGGCGATCATGTGGCCCTGGGTGGCGCGGCGGTCACCGGCCATGACCACGCCCCCCGGGAACTTCAGCGCGACGATCGTGGTGCCGTGGGGCGCGAAGTCGGAATGGGCGTCGCCTGCATGGGCGGCGGCCCGGTGGGCGGGTAGAAGTTCGGGCGCCTGGCGGCGCAGGAGTTCAGAGAAGGACGACAGGTCCACGGGAACGGATGGAGCTCCAGGTAGGGGCGAGGGAAAGGCCAGCTGATCGCGGTGCGGCCAGGTCACTGTCCACCCTTCTGGACGTATGCGCGCACGAAGTCCTCGGCGTTCTCCTCGAGGACGTCGTCGATCTCGTCGAGCAGGTCGTCGGTGTCCTCGGCCAGCTTCTCGCGACGCTCCTGCCCGGCGGCCGTGCTGCCGGTGAGGTCGTCGTCCTCGCCGCCACCACCGCCACGCTTGGTCTGCTCCTGAGCCATCGCTGCCTCCTGCGTAAGTTGTCGGCGGGCTCACTGCTGCCCGCCGTGACTCCACATTACCGGTCGCCGCGCTGATTGCCTGCGATAGCGCGCCTAGTTGGTGAGCTGTTCTACCAATTCCACGGCGCTGTCCACGGAGTCCAGAAGGGCTCCGACGTGCGCCTTACTGCCCCGCAGCGGCTCCAGGGTGGGAATCCGGACCAGCGAATCACCGCCCAAATCGAATATCACCGAGTCCCAACTCGCCGCGGCGATGTCGGCCCCGAAGCGGCGCAGGCACTCACCGCGGAAGTACGCGCGCGTGTCGGTCGGCGGGTTGTCGACCGCGTCCAGCACCTGCTGCTCGGTCACCAGCCGCTTCATCGACCCGCGGGCCACCAGCCGGTTGTAGAGGCCCTTGTCCAGCCGCACGTCGGAGTACTGCAGGTCGACCAGATGCAGCCGCGGCGCCGACCAGCCCAGGTTCTCGCGATGACGGAAACCTTCGAGCAGGCGCAGCTTGGCCGGCCAGTCCAGGATCTCCGCGCACTCCATCGGATCGCGCTCCAGCAGGTCGAGGACTTCGGCCCACATCTTGACGATGTCGGCGGCCCGCGGATCCGGATCACGGCTGTCCACGAGCTTGGCCACCCGGTCGAGATACATCCGTTGCAGCGCAAGGCCGGTCACCTCGCGACCGTCGGCCAGCGCGACGGTGGCGCGCAGCGACGGGTCGCGGCTGATCACATGCACCGCGTGCACGGGACGGGCCAGCGCGAGATCGCTGAGATCCATCCCCTCTTCGATCAGGTCCAGCACCAGCGCGGTGGTGCCGAGCTTGAGATACGTCGAGGTCTCCGACAGGTTCGCGTCGCCGATGATCACGTGCAGCCTGCGGTACTTGTCGGCGTCGGCGTGCGGCTCGTCGCGGGTGTTGATGATGCCGCGCTTGAGCGTCGTCTCGAGGCCAACCTCCACCTCGATGTAGTCCGAGCGCTGCGACAGCTGGAAGCCCGGCTCGTCGCCGGAGGGACCGATGCCCACACGCCCCGAACCGGTCACGACCTGGCGCGACACCAGGAACGGCGTCAGCCCGGCGATCACCGCGGAGAACGGGGTCTGCCGGCTCATCAGGTAGTTCTCGTGCGACCCGTAGGACGCGCCCTTACCGTCGACGTTGTTCTTGTAGAGCTGCAGTTTCACGGCGCCGGGCACGCTGGCGACGTGCCGCGCGGCGGCCTCCATCACCCGCTCGCCCGCCTTGTCCCAGATCACGGCGTCCAGCGGGTCGGTGCACTCGGGTGCGGAGTACTCCGGGTGGGCGTGGTCGACGTACAGGCGGGCGCCGTTGGTCAGGATCATGTTCGCCGCGCCGACCTCGTCCGCGTCGACGACCGGCGGCGGCCCTGCCGACCGGCTGAGGTCGAACCCGCGGGCGTCGCGCAGCGGCGATTCCACCTCGTAGTCCCAGCGCGTGCGCTTGGCGCGCTGGATCCCGGCCGCCGCGGCGTACGCGAGCACAGCCTGGGTCGAGGTCAGAATCGGATTCGCGGTCGGGTCGGACGGCGACGAGATGCCGTACTCGACCTCGGTCCCGATAATCCGTTGCATGTCGCCAAGCCTAGGTGACGGCGGAAAGTAGCCTGCGACCGTGCCATCCGATCCGGTCGATCCCGCACCCATCGATGCGGCGCGGTGGTGGGTGTCGCGCATCCCTCTCCAGCGGGGTCGCCTCGCGGCCGCGGCGGTCGCTGTCGCCGTCGCGGTGCTGGGCGGTGTGTTCGGCGGCCCGAGCCCGTACCTGCCGAGGAACCTGGTGTGGGTGGCGGTGGCCATCGCGGCGATCCTGGCGCTCACCGCGTTGGGCGTCGGCTCGATATTGGGTTGGGCCGCCCGGGTGACTCTCGCGCATCTGAGCGCGGCGGGCTCACTGCTGCTGCGCGCGCTGCCCGTGCTGCTGCTGACGTTCCTGGTGTTCTTCAACTCGCCGGTGTGGCTGATGGCGGCGACGATCTCGCGCACCCGGCTCTGGCTGGCGCTGTCGTTCCTCACCGCGATCGCGGCGGCGTTCGTCGCGTCGGTGATCGTGGACCGGTTGCGCCCCATGGTCAACGACCCCGATCCGGACCCGGGTCACGCCGCAAAGCTGGACGGTACCCCGTTCGCCGACATGCCCGATCCTGCGCGGGTGAAGCCGCTGAGCCGGCCCGAGCGGTGGAACGTGTATTTCGTGCTCGCGGTGTCGCAATTGGCCCACATCCTGGTGGTGGCCACGGTCACCGCACTGTTGTTCCTGGTGTTGGGCCTGATCCTGCTCTCGCCCGAGCTGCTCGCGGCATGGACGCGCAACGGTTCCAGCGACGGGCAAATCCTCGGCATGACGATCCCGGTTCCGGATGCGCTGATCCAGGTGACTTTGTTCCTGGGAGCGTTGACGTTCATGTACGTCAGCGCCCGCGCGGTGGGCGACGACGCCTATCACGACCGGTTCATCGCCCCTCTGCTCGACGATCTGTGGCTCACGCTGACCGCCCGCAACCGCTACCGGGCCGCCGTTCCGGCGCGGTGAGCGCCTGCCGGAGCGAATCTCGCGCACAATATGCCCGTGTCGGACATGCGTCGGGTGCACAACTGGTTCCTGCATCGCGGTCTGCCGCTTGTTCTCACGCGACGGGTTCGCTCCGGGGCGCTGATCGAACGTTCGGCCCCGACAGTCAGCGGTGTCGGAGCGGTGATTTCGCTGACGATGTTGCTGGCCGATCTCACCGGCGATGATCCTGACATCGGCTATGCGATCCGGTTGGGAGTGCTGACTGCGCTGTTGGTGGCGGCTCCGTTCGTGTTACATCTCCTGCACCGCATCGGCACCGCGCACAGCGAGGCCGGCCGACGGTCGGCGGCGTTGGTGGTGATGGCGGTGTTCGTGCTGGGACTTCCGTTCGCCGACAGCGGTTTTTCGGGCATCGCGGCTGTCGAGGCGGTGGGGTTCGCGGTCGTCGCCGTGGTCACGATCTGGCTCACCTATCTCGGTATCGGCGCGATCGCGTTGTGGGCGCTGCGGTTCGCCTGGGTGCAACTCGGCGCGCTCGGAACACTGATGAGCCGGGCGCTGCCGCTGCTGATGCTCACCGTCGTCGTGTACTTCACCGGTGAGCTGTGGCAGCTGGCCGCCCGGATGCCACGCCAACGGCTCTGGCAGACAATCGGTTTCCTGGCCCTGGTCGCGCTGATCTTCGTGGTCACCACGATTCGCGACGAAGTTCGGGCGCTGCGTGAAGATCGCGCCGAACAAAACGACCCGGCCACGCTGCTCGAGGGCACACCGCTGGCCGTCGCGCCCCGCACGCGCCTGGAACGCACGCCGCTTTCGCTGGCCGAACAGGTCAATGTCGTTGCGGTGATGGTGTTTTCCCAGACGATCCAGGTGGTGTTTTTCACGACCGGACTGTTCATATTCTTCCTCGCGCTCGGCATCGTCGCCGTCCCTGACGATGTCGCGGTGCTGTGGGCCTCGGAGCAGTCCTGTCCGGTCGGTGAACCGCCCTGCCCGGGAACGTGGTTCGGCGTCAACGTGCCGGTGCCGCAGACCATCGTGCACGTATCGCTTTTCGTCGCCGTGTTGTCGGGGTTGTACTTCACGGTCAGCACCAGCGTGGACCCGTTGTACCGCGAGCGCTTCTTCGACCCGCTGATCGCCGACGTCGCGGTCAGCCTGGCCGGCCGCGACGCCTACCGCGCGATGGAGGCCACCAACGAGTAACTGTTGGCGAGATCGTCCTGCGTCACGCAGGCGTCCTCGGTGGCGGTGTCGACCACGAGCGGCGATGTCGGGGTGCGCGCCCGATAGGACCAGCCATCGGGCAGCGACAGCCTGGCGGCGAGGCCGGGAAGGTCGCTCAGCGTGAGCGACGGGTCGACCGTCTGGCTGAACGTCTGCATGACCCACTGCCTGCCGTCCGGGTCGACGAGTTCGTAGATCTCGCGGCCCGCATCGAAGGTGAAGACCGCCTTCCGGTCCACCCGGTTCAGCTGATACGGGGCCGGATTCATCGACGCGAGCTTGACGGTGGCTTGGCGCAGCATCTCGATGCCACCGAAGCTCTTGCGCTCCAATGTCTCCCGGCCCTTCTTGCCGATGCTGCTCATCAGCCAGTACCGCGGCCCGTTGAGCAGTGTGGCCACAGCGCCGTTCTCTTGGGCGATCGCCTGCGCGTCGAGCGCGTTCCACAGGTCGGCCGGGCAGTCGTTGAGCGGAAACGAGTTGTACACCGTGGCTTCGGCACCCGACGGTGTGGACCTGACGAGCAGCACTTCGCCGTACCGCTTGCCGAAAACACCGTCCGTGACCGACAGTTCGTCCGCAGACATGACGCGACGGTATCCCTCGGCGCGCGCGAGCGTGCGCGAATTGCTGCACAACTGCGGCGCGCCGTGTACAAACACGCCCGCTCGCGGCCGAAAAGGTGAGGTGAGCTACAGGTACTGACCCAGGTTGGACTCGGTGTCGATCGCCCGGCTGGCCGACGAGCTCTTGCCGGTGACCAACGTGCGGATGTAGACGATCCGCTCGCCCTTCTTGCCTGAGATCCGTGCCCAGTCATCGGGATTGGTGGTGTTGGGCAGATCTTCGTTCTCGGCGAACTCGTCGACGATCGAGTCCAGCAGATGCTGGATCCGCAGACCCTTGCTGCCGGTCTCCAGCACCGACTTGATGGCGTACTTCTTGGCCCGATCGACGACGTTTTGGATCATCGCACCGGAGTTGAAGTCCTTGAAGTACATGACCTCTTTGTCACCGTTGGCGTACGTCACCTCGAGGAAGCGGTTGTCGTCGATCTCGGCGTACATCCGGTCGACGACCTTCTCGATCATCGCCTTGATCGTCAGCGAGCGGTCGCCGTCGAACTCCGCGAGGTCGTCCTCGTTGACCGGCAGCTCTTCGGTGAGGTACTTGCTGAAGATGTCTTGGGCCGCTTCGGCATCCGGACGCTCGATCTTGATCTTGACGTCCAGGCGGCCGGGCCGCAGGATCGCCGGATCGATCATGTCCTCGCGGTTGGAGGCGCCGATGACGATGACGTTCTCCAGCCCCTCGACGCCGTCGATCTCCGAAAGCAGCTGCGGCACAACCGTCGTCTCCACATCTGAGCTCACACCGGTGCCGCGGGTACGGAAGATCGAGTCCATCTCGTCAAAGAACACGATCACCGGGGTGCCCTCGGAGGCCTTCTCCCGCGCGCGCTGGAAGATCAACCGGATGTGACGCTCGGTCTCACCGACGAACTTGTTCAGCAGCTCTGGGCCCTTGATGTTGAGGAAGTAGCTCTTCGCCTCGCGGGCGTCGTCACCACGCACCTCGGCCATCTTCTTGGCCAGCGAGTTGGCCACCGCCTTGGCGATCAGCGTCTTACCGCAGCCGGGCGGACCGTAGAGCAGCACACCCTTGGGCGGGCGCAGCGAGTACTCCCGGTACAGCTCCTTGTGCAGGAACGGCAGTTCGACGGCGTCGCGGATCTGCTCGATCTGGCGGCCCAGGCCGCCGATGTCGTTGTAGCTGACGTCGGGCACCTCTTCGAGCACGAGGTCCTCGACCTCGGCCTTGGGGATGCGCTCGAACGCGTATCCGGCCTTGGTGTCGACCAGCAGCGAGTCCCCCGGGCGCAGCTTGCGGGGACGGCTGTCGTCGTTCAGGTCGTCGTCGTAGCGCTCCGGCAGGTCCTCGGCCGCAACCAGGGGCTCGGCGAGCCAGACGATGCGCTCCTCATCGGCATGCCCGACCACCAGCGCGCGGTGCCCGTCGGACAGAATCTCGCGCAGTGTGCTGATCTCGCCGACCGCCTCGAAGTTGCCGGCCTCCACGACCGTCAGGGCCTCGTTGAGGCGGACGGTCTGGCCCTGCTTGAGCAACTTGGTGTCGATGTTCGGCGAGCACGTCAGCCGCATCTTGCGCCCGGACGTGAACACGTCGACGGTGTCGTCGTCCTGGACGCCGAGCAGCACTCCGTATCCGCTCGGCGGCTGGCCCAGGCGGTCGACCTCCTCGCGCAACGCGAGCAGCTGCTGACGGGCCTCCTTGAGGGTCTCCATCAGCTTGGTGTTGCGGGCGGCGAGGGAGTCGATGCGCGCCTCGAGCTGATGAACATCTCGGGCGCTGCGCAACCCACTCTGGGGCCCGACCGCGTTCTCCAACTGCTCTCGCAAGACGGCAGCCTCCCGGCGGAGCTCCTCGAGCTCGGCCGCGTCCTCACTGGACAGGCCGGATCCTCGGGCGTCAAAACCCTCTGCGAAAGCGTCAGAACGGTCTGATTCACTCATATTGCGCCCCTCCCCGCACCGAAAGTTGGTGCAGTAACAACTTCAAAGCTACCGGCGATTCAGCCTTTGTGTGCGGTGTAGCAATTCGACACACCTGCACCACTGTTAACCTCTCTGATGTGTTGGTCCGATCGAAAGGAAAATCGTGACCCTGAAAGCCCTCGTTACCGGCGTCGCAGCGGTTGCTGTTGTCGGCGGTGCTGCGGCAGGTGTGACGTCCATTGCATCCTCCAACGTAGCCGCCGCACCGACCGTCACCCCGGTCGTTTGGGACATCCCGATGCCGCAGGCCCCGGCTCCCGAACTCGAAGGCGCGCTTCTGCAGACGCTGCAGGCGCTCGGCACGTCCGGCACGGCCGCTAGCAAAGCGCCGTACATCCAGGGTGGCATCGGGCGCATCGAGAGCCGCGTTGCCGACACCAAGCTTCGTGAGGCGGCCGCCGAAGGCAAGTTCCCGTTGAGCTTCTCGGTGGCCAACATCGACCAGAACGGCCCCGTCGTGTCGGCCGATGTCACCGCGACCGCCGCCACCGGCGGCACGGCCAGCCAGAACATCCAGTTCGTGCCCGGCCCGAGCCCGACCGGCTGGCAGATGGCCAAGCAGTCGCTGATGGCGCTGCTGTCCGCCGTCGGCTAGGAGTCCGGTGCGCCGCACCGACCGTTTCGCAGTCCTGAGCGCCGTCGCGTTAGCGGCGGCGCTCGGGCTTTGCGGATGTGGCGCCGACGAACCGGTAACCGAATCCCCCGCGGCGACCGAGCCGCCGGTCGCCACGTCGCCGACGGTGCAGCCGCCGGACCCGGGGGCGACGAGCGCACCCCTGCCGCCTCCCGAGGCGCTCACCGACGTGCTGGCGCGCATCGCCGACGCCAATGTTCCCGGAGCCGAGAAGCTCCACCTGATCGAGGACGCCACCGCGGCCGACGGTGAAACGATGGACAAGTTCGCCGTCGCGCTGCGCGACGGCGGCTACGCACCGGCGACTTTCGAGGCGAAAGATCTGATGTGGTCCGACGGCGCCGACGGTGTCGTTCAGGCGATCGTCACCGTGCGGACCGCCAACCCGGCGGCGGGCGAGTTCACGTTCCCGATGCAGTTCCGCTTCGCCGACAACCATTGGCAGCTGACCCGTTCGACGACCGATGCGCTGTTGCAGCTCGGTCCGGCCCCAACGCCGACACCGACGCCGTGAGCCGCCGATGTGGATCGGTTGGCTCGAATTCGACCTGCTGCTCGGCGACGTGCGCTCGCTCAAGCAGAAGCGCTCGGCGATCCGGCCGGTGATCGCCGAACTGCATCGCCGATTCGCCGTCTCGGCCGCCGAAACCGGCGCCCAGGAACTGCACCGGCGGGCCAACGTCGGGGTGGCTCTGGTGGCCGCCGACCGTGGGCATGTCGTCGAGGTACTCGACGCCGCCGAACGTCTGGTGGCCGCGCGCCCGGAGTTCGAGCTGCTGTCGGCGCGGCGCGGCCTGCGGCGCAGCACCGACGACTGACCATCGCGGCCTAACTGGTTGATCGCCCTCACCTCGTGCGTGCAATAAACCCGTCAAGGTCAGGTGCCGAGTTGCCGTTTACGCCGCAGCGGCATCGGCGCCACCGCGCCCGGCGCCAGCTTGCGCGCGCAGACCAAAAACGCCGTGTGGCCGCGCATCGTGTGTTGCGGGCGCACCGCCAGACCGACGACGTGCCAGTTGCGTTGCATGCTCTCCCAGGCCCGAGGCTCGGTCCAGCACTGCTGCTCGCGCAGCGCCTCCACCACTCGCGACAACTGCGTGACGGTCGCGACGTAGACCATCAGCACGCCTCCGGCGACCAGCGCGTCGGCGACCGTGCCCAATACCTCCCATGGAGCGAGCATGTCGAGGACGACGCGGTCGACCTCCGGACCGCTGTAGGTGGTCAGGTCGGCGATCACCAGCTCCCAATTCGCCGGCGCCTCGCCGAAAAAGGTCGCGACATTGCGCTCGGCGTGGTGAGCGTGGTCCTCGCGGACCTCGTAGGAGATCACCCGCCCCTCGGGGCCGACGGCCCGCAGCAGCGAGCACGTCAGCGCGCCGGAGCCGGCACCGGCCTCCAACACCCGGGCGCCGGGGAAGATGTCGCCCTCGTGCACGATCTGCGCGGCGTCCTTGGGGTAGACGACCTGGGCGCCGCGCGGCATCGACATCACGTAGTCGACCAGCAGCGGCCGCAGCACGAGGAACTGGTCGCCGTTGGTGGACTTGACCACGCTGCCCTCAGGCAGCCCGATCACAGAGTCGAGGGCGATGACGCCGCGATGGGTGTGGAACTCCCCGCCGGGCGTCAACACCATCGTGTAGTGACGACCCTTGGCGTCGGTGAGCTGCACCCGATCGCCGACGGCGAACGGACCGGTCCTTGGCACAGTCGTTCAGCCTGCCAGTAGACGCGCCGTCGTGGGTACCGGGGTTGTCGGACAGCGGTCTTAGGCTGGCGTTATGAACGAGCAGGGCGCGCAGAAGCTGCGGCGCCCGGCGCTGTCGCCCTCGCGGGCCGCCGACTTCAAGCAGTGCCCGCTGCTGTACCGCTTCCGCGCGATCGATCGGCTGCCCGAACCGTCCTCGGTCGCCCAGGTCCGCGGTTCGGTGGTGCACGCGGCGCTCGAGCAGCTGTACGCGCTGCCGGCGGCCCAGCGCCGTCCGGAAACCGCGATGACGCTTGTCGAGCCGGCCTGGGACCGCGTGGTCGCCGAACGCCCGGACGTCGCCGACGAGTTCGCCCCCGAGGTGCGGGCCACGCTGCTGAGGGAGGCGCGCGACCTGCTGGCCGGCTACTACCGGCTCGAGGATCCCACCCGCTTCGACCCGGACAGTTGTGAGCAGCGCGTCGAGGTCGAACTGGCGGACGGGACGCTACTGCGCGGCTTCGTCGATCGCATCGACGTCGCCTCCACCGGTGAGCTGCGGGTGGTCGACTACAAGACCGGCAAGGCGCCGCCCGAGGCGCGCGCGCTCGCGGAGTTCAAGGCCATGTTCCAGATGAAGTTCTACGCGGTGGCGCTGCTGCGTTCGCGTGGCGTGCTGCCTGCGCGGCTGCGGCTGCTGTACCTGGCCGACGGTCAGATCCTCGACTACACCCCGGACCTCGACGAGCTGATGCGGTTCGAGAAGACGCTGACCGCCATCTGGCGAGCCATCCAGGACGCCGGAGCCACCGGTGATTTCCGCCCGAAGCCCTCGGCGATGTGCGACTGGTGCGCCCACCACGCGCACTGCCCGGTGTTCGGCGGCACCCCGCCGCCGTACCCGGGTTGGCCCGAGGCACCCGATGAAGGTTCGCCGACCGCCGAGGACATCGTGCTGCGAACGGCGGAGCCTGCGGCGTGAGCCGAGGGCCGGAACGAGCGGGAGCCGAGGCGTGATCGATTGCCATTACCGCCGAATCGGTACCGACAACGAATTCGAGGTCTTCGAGTCCACAGACGGCACCCGCAGCAACTGGAATCCCGAAATCCAGCACGGCTCACCGCCGTTGGCGCTGATGACCAAGCACATCGAGGAGCTGGCCGGCGACTCGGGACTGCGCATCGGGCGCTTGACTCTGGACATCCTGGGGGCGATTCCCGTCGAACAGCTGCGGGTCCGGGCTTGGGTGGAACGCCCGGGCGCGCGAATATCGCTGATGGCCGCCGAGATGCTCCACACCCGGCCCGACGGCACACGGCGGGCGGTGGCCCGCGTGACGGCATGGTTGTTGGCGACCAGCGACACCGCCGACGCGGCCACCGACCGCTATCCCCCACTCATCGAGGGCACCGCCGTGGAGGTGCCCCACGGCTGGGTCGGCGCGAAAGGCTACCTGGAGACGGTGAGCTGGCGGCGCCAACCCGAGACCGGCGAGACCGGACACGTGGTGTGGATGAGTCCGCTTGTCGCGCTTGTTGATTCGGAGCCGACAACCGCGCTACAGCGGCTCGCGATGGTCGTGGACAGCGCCAACGGTGCAGGTGCGGCGTTGGACCCGGAGTCGTTCGTGTTCATGAACACCGACACCGCCGTGCATCTGCACCGCCTGCCAACAGGTAGCGACTTCGCGGTTCGTGCCCGTGGCTCGATCGGCCCCGACGGCATCGGGGTGACCACGGCCGAACTCTTCGATCGGCAGGGCTTCATCGGCACCTCGGCGCAGACCCTGCTGGTGCAACGCCGCCCGTGACCGTCGACCTCCAGTGGCAGTTCGAACTCGTGTGGGCGCTGGCCGACCTGCACTTGGCCGCCCTCACCGATGACGACTTCCTCTGGGAGCCCGCCGAGGTGACGTGGACGGTACGGCCGGATGCGGACGGTGTGTGGCGTGCGGACTGGTCCGCCACGGAACCCCAGCCCATCCCGGCGCCGACGATCGCGTGGCTCACGTGGCACGTCGACTGGTGGTGGTCGAGCGCGATCGATCATCTGACCGGCGAAGCACCGCGGGAGCCCGGCGTCGTCACCTGGCCGGGTGAGGGCGCCGCCGCCGTCGCCCGCCTGCGTCACCTCGCCGACCGCTGGCGAGAGGTGTTGACCGGCGTCGACCCGAACGCCCCCTCGGCGTACCCGTGGGGCGAGGACTCGGGCCACACCGTCGCGCGCACCGCGCTGTGGGTGAACGTCGAATTGACCAAGAACACCGCCGAGATCGGCCAGTTGCGCCTGATACGCGCGGCACACAGGTCGAAGGTCGGGTAGTTCTACCTACCCCCGCCGTCGGCTGCGCCTGCAGGCTGGCGGCATGGACACACCTACCACCTCGCGGACCACCGCCGCCTACTTCCTGCAAGCCGCAATCGCTTTCGGCGTCAGCCTGCTCGGACTGGTCGGCGGGATCTTGTTCCTTCCCCTGGACTCCTGGCAGCGGCTGTTCCTGGGCATGACGGCGCTGTTTCTGGTCACCAGTTCGTTCACCCTGGCCAAGGTGATCCGCGACCAACAGGAAGCCGCCACCATCCGGGTGAGGCTTGATGAGGCCCGGCTCGAGAAACTGATCGCCGAACACAACCCCTTCAGCGCGAGCTGAGCAATATGTCCTTGCGTCTATATAGATAGAATGTAATGCTAGCCGCATGGACGTCTTCGAAGCGGTCGCCGAGCCGAGTCGTCGCGCACTGCTCGACCAGCTCGTCGACGGTGAACGCACCGCGGGTGAACTGGTCGCGAGTCTGCCTGGACTGACCCAGCCGACGGTGTCCCGGCATCTGCGGGTGCTGCGGGAAGTCGGCCTGGTGGAGGTGCGGCCCGACGCGCAGCGCCGCATCTATGCGCTTCGCGCCGACGGACTGATGGCGATCGACGATTGGATCGCGCGTTACCGCCGCATCTGGACCGACCACCTCGCCGCACTGGAGCGTCATCTGGAAGCAAAGCACGGGAGCGGCGATGACTGACCGCAACGGCCGGTTGACCATCGACGGCGAGCGCGCCGTCCTGACGTTCGAACGCCGACTGCCCTATCCGATCGAGGCGGTCTGGAACGCGATCGCCGACCCCGCCGAACGCCGAGAGTGGTTCGGCGCGACGACGATCGAACCGCGGCAAGGCGGGACGATCGAGATGGTGCCCATCGGACCGCCGCTACCTCCGGACCGGATGCGCATGACCGGGCGCATTCTGGTGTGGGATCCGCCGCACGTCCTCGAGCACGAGTGGCGTCAGCCCATCGTCGAGGACAGCACCGTGCGCTACGAACTGACTCCCGACGGCACCGGCACCCTGCTGAAGTTCACCCATCGGGGATTAGGCGTGCGCAACGCCGGCGGGTTCCTCGGCGGAACCCACGCCTACCTGGATCGGCTGCAGGCATACCTGGAACACGCACCGCTACCGGACTGGCTGCGCAGGCGCGCAGAGATCAACAGCACGCAGACAGGATGAGTTGACATGACGCACAACGGATCTGACATCGCCGCACCTGCCGTCGCGGTTGCCTACCACTCGGGTTTCGGGCACACCGCGACACTCGCCGAAGCCGTGGCCGCGGGAGCGCGCGACGCGGGCGCGGTCGTGGCAACCGTTGCCGTCGACCGGATGACCGACGCCGACTGGGACGTTCTGGATTCGGCCGACGGCATCGTGTTCGGGAGCGCGACCTATATGGGCAACGTGTCCGCGGCGTTCCAGGGCTTCGCCGAGTCGACCGGGCGGCGTTGTTTCACCGGCGCGTGGCGCGACAAGGTCGCGGCCGGGTTCACCAATTCCGGCGGTAAAAGCGGCGACAAGTTGAACACGTTGGTGTCGCTGGCGGTGTTCGCAGCGCAGCACCACATGCACTGGGTCAGCCTCGGTCTGCCTCCGGGCTGGAACCATTCGAAGGCGAGCGAGAACGACCTCAACCGGCTCGGCTTCTTTCTCGGCGCCGGCGCGCAGACCGACGTCGACGCTGACCCCGACGGGGTCCACGCCGCCGATGTAGCCACCCACCGTCACCTCGGTCACCGGTTCGCTTTGGTGACACGGCAATTCATCGTCGGCCGCTCGGTCACGGCAGCGGCGCCATCGCCTGCGGCGTCGTAGGCTATGCCCGTTCCCCGCGCGGGAACGCGGTAAAGAACTCGTATGAGGGGTCCTGCGCGTCCATGCGCCCCTGGGCAAGGTTGCCTGACACCGGGTTCTTGACATCGCTCGCGAGAGGCGACGAGAACTCGTGTGTCCAGTCGGCCACGCATTTGCGGTGGGCGAACTTCCACCGATCCTCCCGCTTTGAGTAGCGGTCGAGATAACGGCCGCCGGTGATCAGCACATACCCGACACCAGCACGCTCGGCGCGGTGGTAGGCGACCACGTAGGCCTCCCCTTCGGCGGTATCGGGTCCGGTGATCCGGATGAGGTGATTCGTGACGTTGTGCTGAAGCGTCGCCAGTCCGCCGAGTAAGTCTCCGATCGAGTCGATGAACTCCTCGGCGGTGTTCGTCGCGTTGAAGCCGTGCTCGTCGTGGGCGCCTTTCTCGTACAGAGATTCAGCCAGTGCGACGTCGCCGCGATCCATCGCGCGACAGTAGTTAAGGACGAGATCGCGGATCTCGTCCTTGGCGATCAGTGCATCGAGATTCGGCAGCGCGGCGGGCATGCGTCGACGATATTCGATAGTCCGCCTAGGTCAGCGGCGTCATCTCCTGCAGCATCGTAGGCACCAACTCGCTGACGGTCGGATGGATGTGCATCGTGCGCGAGATCGCAGTGTAGGGAACCCCAGCGGTCATGATGTCGAGTATCGAGTGGATAACCTCGTCACCGCCGACGCCGAGGATCGCCGCACCCAAAATCTGCTCGGTCTCGGCGTCGACGACCACCTTCATGAAGCCTTGCGTCTCCCCTTTTTCCACCGCGCGGCCGACCCGCGTCATCGGACGCTTGCCGACCAACGCTTTTCGACCCGACTCGCGCACCTGCGCCTCGGTCAGACCGGCGCGCCCCAGCGGAGGGTCGATGTAAAGCGCATACGTCGTGATGCGGTCGCTGACCCGGCGCGGGTCGCCGTCGAGCAGGTTCGCCGCGACGATCTCGAAGTCGTTGTACGACGTGTGCGTGAACGCCCCCTTACCGTTGCAGTCGCCCATGGCCCAGATGTGTTCGACGTTGGTGCGCAATCGATCGTCGACGGCGATGTAACCGCGGGCGTCGGTTTCGACCCCGGCGTTCTCGAGCCCCAGGTCGTCGGTGTTGGGGGTGCGCCCGACCGCGATGAGCAGATGAGTACCTGCGATGGGTGCCGCACCGTCGCTCGGGATGACCTCGAAACCGCTGTCGGTCTTGGTGAATCGGATCGCGTCGGCGTCGAGGGCGATATCGATGCCCTCGGCCTCCAGGATGTCTTTGACCGCGGCCGAAACGTCCTCATCCTCACGTGATGTCAGCCGCGGCCCCTTCTCGATCACGGTGACCCCGGCTCCGAAGCGGCGGTACATCTGCGCGAACTCCAGTGCGATGTAGCTGCCGCCGATGATGACGAGATGTTCGGGCACCGTATTGAGTTCGAGAATGCCGACGTTGGTCAGGTAGTCGATGTCGGCGAGCCCGGGCATGTCGGGTGCGACGGCGCGACCGCCGACGTTGAGGAAGATCTGGTCCGCGTGCAGCACTCGGTTGTCGACGCGGATCGTGTGCGGATCGGAGAAGCGTGCGTGGCCGCGGATGAACGTGCATCCGTCCATGCCTTCGAGCCAGGACTCGACGCCGTCGCGGTCATCGAGCACGATCTTGTCCTTGCGCGCCTTGACCTTTGTCATATCGACGCCGATATCGCCTGTGCTGACACCGTATTCGGCACCGCGGCGGGCCAGATGGGCGGCGTGCGCGCTGGCGACCAGGGTCTTGGTCGGGATACATCCGTAGTTCACGCATGTCCCGCCGACGAGTTTGCGTTCGATGACCGCGACCTTCTGCCCCGCCTGCGTGAGCCGGCCCGCCAACGGTGGCCCGGCCTGCCCCGCACCGACGATGATCGCGTCGAATCGTTCTGTCACGGCGGGCCGTTCACACCAGGCTGACCAGGAACACGATCAGGAAGCCGCCACCCACGGCGACGATGTCTTCGAGGATCGCGCCAGGGCGGTCCTGGCCGTTGCGCAGGTCGGCGAACCGCTGACGTGCCGCCGCGCCGCCCATCGTGCCGAGCACCGCGCCGATGACACCCGCGCCGAGCGCACTGAACGTGTGAAAGTACGCACTGCCGATCACCGCGCCGGCGAAGGCGCCCATGATCAGGCGCGTGATGAACTGGGGAGCCGTCTTACGGCTGGGGGTTTTCGGCAGCTGATCGGTGACCAACTCGACGAGCAGAAAGATGGTCAACACGGTGACGGTGATCGGATGTGCCATCCACTCCGACCATTTCCCGTCCACGTCGATCCACCCCAGCAGTGCGCCCCAGGACACCACCGCCGGTGCGGTCAGTGCGCGTAGGCCGGCGATGACGCCGATCAACAGTGCGAGTACCAGAATCAGGACCTGTGTCATGGCGACCTCCGGCCGGCGTTATGGACCTCCGGACGCTAACACGCAGGCCGGAAGGGTTCGCGCTGAATCACAGGCGACAGAATCGGATGTCAGAAGCCAGTATCGCCTTGGCACCGATGGCGGCGAGTTCGTCCATGATCTTGTTGACGTCGCGGCGGGGCACCAGAGCGCGCACCGCCGCCCACGCCGGGTCGGCGAGCGGAGCGATTGTCGGCGACTCCAGGCCGGGGGTCACCGCGACCGCACGGTCGAGAACGCTGCGCGGGCAATCGTAATCGAGCATCAGGTACTGCTGGCCGCGAACCACGCCCTGCACACGGGCCACCAGTTGGGCGCCGGTGGGGCTGTCCGGCGCGCCGTCCCGCTCGATCAGCACCGCCTCGGAGTCACACAGGGAATCGCCGAACGGCACCAGATTGTGCAGTCCCAGTGTTCGTCCGGAGCCCACCACATCGGCGATCGCGTCGGCGACGCCGAGCTGCACGGAGATCTCCACCGCGCCGTCCAGCCGGATCACCGTCGCCTCGATGCCGTGCGCGGCCAGGTCTTTTCGCACCAGGTTCGGGAACGCGGTCGCGATCCGCTTTCCCGCGAGATCCTCGACCCGCCAATCGCGCCCGGCCGGGGCCGCATACCGGAACGACGACGAGCCGAAGCCCAGCGCCAACCGCTCCCGCACCGGCGCATCCGATTCGGCGGCCAGATCGCGGCCGGTAATCCCGAAGTCGAGTTGCCCCGAGCCGACATAGATCGCAATGTCTTTGGGGCGCAGGAAGAAGAACTCGACGTTGTTGGCCGGGTCGATGACCGTCAGGTCTTTTTGGTCGGTGCGGCGCCGGTAGCCGGCTTCGGACAGGACCTCGCTGGCGGGTTCGGAGAGTGTGCCCTTGTTGGGGACGGCGACGCGAAGCATGCGATTCACAGCTTCCGGTAGACGTCGTCGAGGGTGAGTCCGCGAGCGATCATCAGCACCTGTGTCCAGTACAGGAGCTGGCTGATCTCTTCGGTGAGCGCGTCATCGCTCTCGTGTTCGGCCGCCAGCCACACCTCGCCGGCTTCCTCGAGGATCTTCTTGCCGATCCCGTGCACGCCGCCGTCCAGTGCGGCGACGGTGCCGCTACCGGCGGGGCGGGTCCGGGCGCGTTCGCTGAGCTCCGCGAACAGGGCGTCGAAGGTCTTCACGGCACGCGATTGTGTCACGCTCGCACCCGTCGGGTCACGCCGGTTTGCCCGACCCCGGTCACGTACGCGCCATGTGCAGTGCGGCGCGGTGGCTGAACAACAGCGACGCCCCGATCGGGTTTCCTCCACCGGGGTAGGTCTCCCCCGAGACGGCCGCCATCGTGTTCCCCGCCGCATACAGACCCGCGATGGGCCGGTCGGAGGTGTCCAGGACGCGGGCGTCGGTGTCGGTGCGCAGCCCGCCCTTGGTGCCGAGGTCGGATATGCCGAAGGCCGCCGCGCGGTAGGGCGGGGTATCGATCGGCACCAGCGGCGACGCGCCGCCGGTGAAGGCCCGGTCGAACGATTCGCGGCCGCGACCGAAGTCCTCGTCGACACCCCGCGCCGCGAACTCGTTGAAACGGCGCACGGTGTCTTCCAATTGTGTTGCCGGAACGCCGATCTGACCGGCGAGTGCGGCCAGCGTGTCGGCCTGCACCCACAGACCCTCGGCGAAGTACTGTTCGGTCGGCGAGAAGGAGACGTTGGTGGCCATAACGGGCGGTTGTTCGCCGGTTCGGCTGTCGTAGACCATCCAGTACCGCGACCCGACCGTGCCGTCGCGCATCGCGCGCAGGATCGCGCGCCCCAACCGGTCGTAGGCCGCCGACTCGTTGGCGAAGCGGCGGCCGGAACGGTCGACGAAGATGCCGCCGGTGAAGCACAGCGCGAACGCGGCGCGGCCGTCCGGATGGATCAGCCCCGGCGACCACCACGCCTGGTCCATCAGGTCCACGTCGGCCCCGACGGCGATCGCCGCCCGATGGGCCAGTCCGGTGTTGGCCGGGGCGCCCATGGTGTCGCGAGCGCTTCCGGGGACGCCGAATTCGGCCCGCATGTCGGCGTTCTGTTCGAAACCGCCCGTGGCGAGCAGCACGCCGCGCCGCGCCGTGATCGTGCGTCGCTCGCCGTCGTGCTCCACGACCGCTCCGACGATGCGACCTCCCTCGACGACCAACTCGACCAGGCTCGTGGACAGATGCGCCGTCACCGCCGGGTTGTCGGCCATCGCCCACAGAAACCGTCCGACCAGCGCCCGCCCGCCGGTGAGCAGATCGGGCTGCGGCGCCCCGAGGCGCTCATGGTCCAGCGGCCCACGAACCAGGCCCGCGAACCGGCCGAGGCGCTCGTCGGGCACCGCCTTGGAGACGATGTGGCGCATGCCGTCGGTGCGGGCCCCGGCCGCCGAACTGTAGTAGTCGGGCCACGGCAGGATCTTGAACGCGAAGTGCTCGTCGCGTTCGAGGTAGTCGATCAGCGCGGCACCGCCGCGGACGTAGGTCTCCTGAAGTGCCGCGGGTGTGCGGTCGCCGACAACCTCGCGGTAGTAACGCAGCGCGTCGGAGATCGTGTCGTCGCATCCGGCGCGGGTGAGCACCGCATTGCACGGGTACCACATGCCGCCGCCTCCGGAGTAGGCGAAGGTGCCGCCGAACCGGTCGCTCGCCTCCACGATTGCGACCGAGAGTCCTTCCCGCGCAGCGGTATAGGCTCCGGCCAGCGCCCCGGCAGAGCCGGCGACGACGACGTCGACCGACTCGTCGATGCCGCTCAGACGGTTTCCTGCTGCGATGCGACCTCGTTGCCCATGTCCTCGAGGTGTTTACCCTTGGTCTCGGCGACGAACTTCCACACGAACAGCAACGACAGCACCGCGCAGATCGCGTAGAAGCCGTAGGCGATGCCGAGCGAGAAGTCACCGAGTGCGGGGAACGACGCGGTGATCGCACAGTTGGCGAGCCACTGCGCTGCGGCGGCCAGACCCAGCGCGGCGCCGCGGATGCGGTTCGGGAACATCTCACCGAGCAGCACCCAGACCACCGGACCCCACGACATGCCGAACGACACCACGAACAGGTTCGCGGCCACCAGTGCAATCGGACCGGCGATGCCCTCCAGGCTCGGCTGGCCGTCGACCACCGGCGCCGTGCCGAAGATGACCGCCATCGTGCCGAGGGTGATCGCCATACCCGTCGACCCGACCAACAACAACGGCTTGCGTCCGACCTTGTCGATCAGCGCGATCGCGATCAGCGTGGTGACGATGTTGGTCACCGACGTGATCACGGTGATCAGGAACGCCTGCTGCTCCCCGAACCCGACGGCCTCCCACAGCACGTTCGAGTAGTAGAAGATCACGTTGATGCCGACGAACTGCTGGAACACCGACAGCAGCACACCCACCCAGACGATGCCGTAGAGCCCTCCGGTCGGCTTGCGCAGATCGCGCCACGACGGCGGCTTCTCCGACTTCAGCGATTCCTTGATGCGCGTGATCGTCAGCTCGAGGTTCTTCTCCCCCAGCAACTTCGTCAGCACCCGCCGCGCCTCCGGAATCCGGTATGTGGCAACGAGATAACGCGGTGATTCGGGGATCGTGAACGCCAGCACGCCGTAGACCACGGCGGGTACCGCCATCACGAGGAACATCCAGCGCCAGGCTGCCATCCCCAACCAGAGTTCCTCGCGCGATCCGCCGGCCAGGCGGGCCAGCAGCGCATCGATCGCCAGCGAGATGAAAATGCCGGAGACGATGGCCAGCTGTTGCAGCGAGCCCAACCTGCCCCGGATCCGCGGTGGCGAGGTTTCGGCGATGTAGGCCGGTGCGATGACCGAAGCCACGCCGACGCCGATACCGCCCACGATGCGAAAAATCGTGAACATCCAGACGTTTGTGGCCAGGCCGGTGCCGAAGGCGCTGATGAAGAAAAGCAGCGCGGCGACCTTCATCACCGACAGCCGGCCGATCTTGTCGGCGAGACGTCCGGCGACCAGCGCACCCAACGCGGCGCCGATCAGGGCCGCCGCCACGGCCACGCCCGTAACCGCCTTGCTGATCTGGAAATGGTCCTCGACCGCCGCAACCGCGCCGTTGATGACCGCGCTGTCGTAGCCGAACAGCAGGCCGCCGAGCGCCGCGACGGACGCGATGAGAACGACGCGACCGCTGTGCTCGGATTCCTCGTAATCCACCGCCGTCGAGGAGTCACCTGCGGGTCCGTGAGTCATGTGAGACCTTTCCACAGCGCGTGATGGATGTCACATTCAATCACAGACCGGTGCTCAGGCGGTGCGTTCTCCCGGCCTGGTCACCAGTTCGGAATGGACCTGGTGGAGGTCCGCGGCACGCAACCCGGCGAGCGAGGAAGCGTGGTGTCGACGTGGCCCCTCGGGTACCGCTACGTCGTTGGGTACCACCAGCACCGGGCATCCGGCACGTTCGGCGGCCGCCGAGCCGGTGACGGAGTCTTCGACCGCCAGACACGCCACCGGATCGAAACCCAGCAGTGTGGCCGCGCGTTCGTATACGTCGGGTGCGGGTTTGCCGCGGGCAACCTCGTCACCGCAGACGGTCACCGAAAAGTAGTGCGAACCAATGCTGTTCAGCGCCTTGTCGGTCAGTGCGCGCAGAGTGTTGGTAACGAGCGCCATCGGGATTTCTTCTGCGGCAAGCTCATCGAGTAATTCTTGGGCACCGTCACACCACTCCAGGCCGCCGTCGAACAGCTCGGCGGTGTAGTCGTGCAGCCATCGGTTCGATTCGGCCATCGCGCGCGGATCCTGCTCGAGTCCGAGGTCGGTGTACACGGTCCGGATGGTGTCCTCGGCCGAGCCGCCGACCAGCGCCTCGCGCACCTGTGGGGTCAGCTCGCCCCCGAGTTCGGCGTAGAGCGCCCCCAACGAGACGTCCCACAGCTTTTCCGAATCGACGAGGGTGCCATCCATATCGAAGAGGACGGCGCGCAGCACCGCCTCCATTCAGTCCTCCGGGTTGTAGCCGAGGTTGGGCGCGAGCCAGCGCTCGGCCTCCTTCAGCGTCCAACCCTTGCGCTTGGCGTAATCGGCGACCTGGTCCTGGGCCACCCGGCCGACGACGAAGTACTGCGACTGCGGGTGCGAGAAGTACCAGCCGCTGACCGCGGCCCCCGGCCACATCGCCATCGAATCGGTCAGCTCGATGCCGGTGCGCTTCGTGACGTCCAGCAGGTTGAACAGCGTCGCCTTCTCGGTGTGCTCCGGGCATGCCGGATAACCGGGCGCGGGACGGATGCCCACGTATTTCTCGCCGATGAGCGCGTCGTTGTCCAGCTGCTCGTCGGGCTGGTATCCCCAGAACTCCTTGCGGACCCGTTGGTGCATCCGTTCGGCGAACGCCTCGGCGAGCCGGTCGGCGACCGACTCCAGCAGGATGGCGCTGTAATCGTCTAGCGCCGCCTTGAACTCCATGATCTTCTCTTGGCTGCCCAGGCCGGCGGTCACGGCGAACGCACCGACATAGTCGGCCAGACCCGTTTTCTTCGGCGCAACGAAGTCACCCAGTGACCGGTTCGGGATGCCCTCGCGGTGCTCGCCCTGCTGACGCAGGTTGTGCAGTGTGGTCAGCACCTCGGTGCGGGTGTCGTCGGTGTAGACCTCGACGTCGTCACCGACGGCGTTGGCCGGGAAGAAACCGATCACCCCGTTCGCGGTCAGCCATTTCTCCTTGATCGACGTGTCGAGCATCTCCTGCGCGTCGTCGTAGAGCTTGCGCGCCGCCTCCCCGGTGGCCGGGTTGTTGAGGATGTCGGGGAATCGGCCCTTCATCTCCCAGGCGTTGAAGAACGGCTGCCAGTCGATGTACTCGCGCAGTTCGGCGAGGTCGTAATCGAGGAACTCGCGCACGCCGAGCCCCTGAGCGGGCACCGGTGGCGTGTAGCCGTCCCAGTCGATCGGCGTCCGGTTCGCGCGGGCCTTCTCCAGCGTCAGCATCGGCCGGTCGTTCTTCTGGGCGTGCCGTTCGCGCAGCGATGCGTAGTCCTTCTCGGTGGCCTCCAGCAGTCCGGGCCGCTGTTTGTCGTCGAGCAGCGCGGCGGCCACCGGAACCGAGCGGGACGCGTCCTTGACCCAGACCACCGGACCGCTGCGGCGCGGCGAAATCTTCACCGCAGTGTGCGCGCGCGAGGTGGTCGCGCCGCCGATGAGCAGCGGGATCTCCAGCCCTGCGCGTTCCATCTCGACGGCGAAGTTGGACATCTCGTCCAACGACGGGGTGATGAGGCCGGACAGCCCGACGATGTCGGCGTCGTGCTCCTTCACCGCGTCCAGGATCTTCTGCGCGGGCACCATCACCCCGAGGTCGATCACTTCGAAGTTGTTGCACTGCAGGACAACCCCGACGATGTTCTTGCCGATGTCGTGGACGTCGCCCTTGACGGTCGCCATCACGATCGTGCCGTTGGTGTCTTTGGAACCCGTCGTGCCGGCCTCCTCCTTCTCCGCCTCGATGAACGGAAGCAGGTAGGCGACGGCCTTTTTCATCACCCGGGCCGACTTCACGACCTGGGGCAAAAACATCTTGCCCGAGCCGAACAGGTCGCCGACGACGTTCATACCGTCCATCAGCGGACCCTCGATCACCTCGATCGGTCGCCCGCCCGCGTCGGCGATCTCGACCCGCAGTTCCTCGGTGTCGTCCTCGACGTGGGCGTCGATGCCCTTGACCAACGCGTGCGTGATCCGCTCGCGAACCGGCAAGGATCGCCACTCCGCAGCTTGGGGGTCTTCGCCCTTGCCTTTACTGTTGAACCGCTCCGCGATCTCGAGCAGCCGTTCGGCAGCATCCTCGCGACGGTTCAGCACGACGTCCTCGATGCGCTCCCGTAGTTCGGCGTCGATCGAGTCGTAGGGCACCAGCGCGCCTGCGTTGACGATGCCCATGTCCAGGCCCGCCTGGATGGCGTGGAAGAGGAACACCGCGTGGATCGCCTCGCGGACCGGGTTGTTGCCGCGGAAGGAGAACGACACGTTCGAGATGCCGCCGGACAGGTGCACCCCGGGCAGGTTCTCCTTGATCCAGGCGCACGCCTCGATGAAGTCGATCCCGTAGGTCGCGTGCTCCTCGATGCCGGTGGCCAGCGCGAAGCAGTTCGGGTCGAAGATGATGTCCTCGGCGGGGAAGCCGACCTCTTCGGTCAGGACCCGGTAGGCGCGACCGCAGATCTCCTTGCGGCGCTCCAGGTTGTCGGCCTGCCCCTCCTCGTCGAAGGCCATCACGACGACGGCGGCGCCGTACTTACGGCACAAGCGCGCCTCGCGGATGAACTTCTCCTCGCCCTCCTTCAGGGAGATCGAGTTGACGATCGGCTTGCCCTGCACGTTCTTCAGGCCGGCCTCGATGACCTCCCATTTGGAGGAGTCGATCATCACCGGCACGCGGCTGATGTCGGGCTCGGACGCGATCAGCCGGGTGAACCGGTCCATCGCGGCGACGCCGTCGATCATGCCCTCGTCCATGTTGATGTCGATGACCTGTGCACCGACCTCGACCTGCTGCAGGGCCACCGACAGCGCGGTGTCGAAGTCCTCGGCCTTGATGAGGTTGCGGAACCGGGCCGAGCCGGTGATGTTGGTGCGCTCACCGATGTTGACGAACAGGGTGTCGTCGTCGATGTTGAGCGGTTCCAGGCCCGACAGCCGGGTGGCCACGGGGATCTCGGGCACCTGGCGTGGTGGCTTGCCCTCGACGGCCTCGGCGATCTTGGCGATGTGCGCGGGCGTCGTTCCACAGCATCCGCCGACCAGGTTGACGAAGCCCGCCTCGGCGAAGTCGGCGACGTAGCCGGCCTGGCGCTCGGGGGTTTCGTCGTACTCGGCGAACGCGTTGGGCAGCCCGGCGTTCGGGTAGCAGGAGACGAACGTGTCCGCGATTCGCGACATCTCGGCGATGTAGGGCCTCATCTCCGGTGCACCGAGGGCACAGTTGAGGCCGATCGCGAGCGGCTTGGCGTGCCGGACCGAGTTCCAGAACGCCTCGGTGACCTGGCCGGACAGCGTCCGCCCGGAAGCATCGGTGATGGTGCCCGAGATGACGACGGGCCAGCGGCGGCCACGTTCCTCGAACAGCGTCTCGATCGCGAACACGGCGGCCTTGGCGTTGAGTGTGTCGAAGATCGTCTCGACCAGGATGATGTCGGCACCACCGTCGACCAGGCCGTTGGCGGCTTCGAGGTAGGCGTCGACCAACCGGTCGTAGGTGATGTTGCGGGCGCCGGGATCGTTGACGTCCGGCGAGATCGAGGCGGTCCGCGTGGTCGGTCCCAGAGCTCCGGCGACGTAGCGGGGCCGGTCACCGGTGCCGACCTCGTCGCAGGCCTTGCGCGCCAGCGCCGCACCGGCGTAGTTCACCTCGTAGCTGAGCTCTTCCATGCCGTAGTCGGAGAGCGAGATCGCGTTCGCGTTGAACGTGTTGGTTTCGATGATGTCGGCGCCGGCGTCGAGGTATTCGCGGTGGATCGCCTCGATGATCTGCGGCTGGGTCAGGTTGAGCAGGTCGTTGTTGCCCTGGACGTCGCTCGGCCAGTCCTTGAACCGTTCGCCGCGGTATCCGGCCTCGTCGGGCCGGTCCCGCTGGATCGCCGTGCCCATCGCGCCGTCGATCACCATGATCCGCTGACCCAGTGTCGCGGTCAGTTCGTCGGTGCAGTCGGGGCGGATGTTCGGCGTGAGAGTGTTCGACTCAACGGCAGTCATGCGCGCTCCTTCCCTAGGGGAAGGCGTCCTTGAGTCTGCCGAGCGTGGCGGATAACGGTGAAAACCGGAATCCGTTGCAACGCCTCTCGACAGGCAAAGTCTACGTTGTCATCCAAACGATTCTCGGACGCCCGCCTCGACGTGGCGATCGGTCCGACCCGCACGGCGACGCGCGCCCATGAGCGAACGCTGGCGGATCTTGTCGGCACTGTCGTCGACACCATGGTTAACCAGATTGCAGCCGAGCGTATTTCGTCTTGGCTGGCAGCCGGGTGCACATCGCGCGGCCACCGATTACGAGGGCGTCGAGCAAATCGGTGGTGTACGCGCGGTCCTTCACATCAGCCACGAATCCAGGGTAGTCGGCGAATCAAGTCAGCACGTGTGGCGATGGCGCTCCTACCCGCCTCAGAGGGCTTACGCTGGCGTTGTGACCTTGTCGGATGCGAGCGGTTTGAAACCGCCCGACCTGCCCGAACTGAACGACACGATCGTCGTCGCAGCGTTCGAGGGCTGGAACGACGCCGGCGACGCCGCCAGCGATGCGGTGGAGCACCTCGACGCGATCTGGGAAGCCGAGACGATCGTCGAGATCGACGACGAGGCCTACTACGACTACCAGGTGAATCGGCCGGTGATCAGGCAGGTCGACGGGGTCACGCGGGAACTGGTGTGGCCGTCGATGCGGATTTCGCACTGCCGTCCCCCGGGTTCCGACCGTGACATCGTGCTGATGCACGGCGTCGAGCCGAACATGCGCTGGCGCACGTTCTGCTCGGAGCTGTTGGCGATCGCCGACAAGCTCAACGTGCAGACCGTCGTCATCCTCGGCGCCCTGTTGGCCGATACGCCCCACACTCGGCCGGTGCCGGTGTCGGGCGCGGCCTACTCGTCGGATTCCGCGGCGGTGTTCGGGCTGGAGGAGACGCGGTACGAAGGCCCGACCGGCATCGCGGGTGTGTTCCAGGACGCGTGTGTGCAGGCCGGGATCCCCGCGGTGACGTTCTGGGCCGCGGTGCCCCACTACGTTTCCCAGCCGCCGAACCCGAAGGCCACCGTGGCCCTGCTGCGCCGCGTCGAGGACGTGCTCGACGTCGAGGTGCCGCTGGCCGACCTGCCGACCGCGGCCGAGGAGTGGGAGCAGGCGGTTTCGGAGATGACCGCCGAGGACGACGAGATCGCCGAGTACGTGCAGTCGCTGGAGGAACGCGGCGACGCCGAGGTGGACATGACCGAGGCGCTCGGCAAGATCGACGGCGACGCGCTGGCCGCCGAGTTCGAGCGCTACCTGCGCCGCCGCGGCCCCGGCTTCAGGGGCTGAGCGTCCGTCATCCCGCGCGAGCGACCGCATTTGTACGGTCAAGCGCGGCGTGTCGCGGGGCAAACTCGGTCGCTCGCGGCAGTGAGGGTTAGCGCTTTTCCAGCGCCTCGGTGCGCGCGCTCATCGACCGGCCCAACGCGGCGACCTCGGCGTCCATCTTCGGCAGCAGATCCGGCACCGTCTTGAGCGTGGCCCGCTCCCCCAGCCGCGACGCCAGCAGCGGCTTGAGCCAGCGCATCAGGCCGACGAACCGCGGGCAGTTGATCTGCCGCTTGCGGGCCACGATGCCAGCGACGAACAACTCACCGCACTTGTCCACCGAGGTGGTCTTGCCCAGCGGCCCGGGCAGAGAGTCGAGCATCTTGCGCGCGCTCGGCAGGTCCGAGCGACTCTCCCGGACCAGCGGCGTGTCGATCCACAGCATGTGCGCCGACCCGACGTCGACACCGTGGTGCGCGACCTCCAAGCGCAGCGCGTTGGCGAAATGCTCGGCGGCCGCCTTCGAGGCGTCATAAGGAGCCATGCCGGCCGAGGCAGCGTAGGCGGCCGCCGACGACACCACCAGGACGTAGCCGCGCCGGTCGATCACCGAGGGCAGCGCAGCGCGCACGGTGTGGAACACGCCGACGACGTTGACGTCCATGATCGTCTGGAACGCCTGCGGGTCGACCCCGAGCACCGACCCGTAGGTTGCGATGCCGGCGTTGGCCATCACGATGTCGATGCCGCCGAACCGTTCGACTCCCTTGGCGACCGCCGCCTCCATCGCCGCCAGGTCGCGCACGTCGGCGACCGATGTCACCACCCCGTCCTCGCCGAACCGGGCAGCGACCTGGGCCAACCGGTCGGCGTCGAGGTCGGTCAGCACGAGCTTGGCGCCCTTGTCGTGCAGCCGCCGGGCCACCTCTTCGCCGATGCCGTTCGCCCCGCCGGTGATCAACGCGACTTTGCCGTTCAGTGAACTCATGGCGGCTAAGGTACCGCGCCGGCGGCGGCATTCGACGCACGTTCAGCGCGCCGCGAGGGTGCACAAATGGCTGGGAAACCAGCGGCGTGTCGTCGACAGACGCGCGCACTCGCCGCAACGGGGCTACAGCGCGATGCCCAGCAACGCGTCGACGGCGGTCGCCACCGTGTGCCCCGCCTCGGGGTCGTGGCCGCCGTAGCTCAGCGCGTCGGTTGTCCAACCGTCCAGCGCCGCAAGCGCTTTCGGGGTGTCCAGATCGTCGGCGAGGTACCGGCGAACCCGCTGCACGACATCGGTCGCATTCGGCGCGCCGGGCAGCGCGACCGCCGCACGCCAACGACCCAGCCGCTCGACCGCCTCGGCGAGCACCGCGTCACTCCAGTACCGGTCGGCACGGTAGTGACCGGCGAACAGCCCGAGCCGGATCGCCGCGGGGTCGACGCCCTCGGCGCGCAGCCGCGAGACCAGCACCAGGTTCCCGCGGCTCTTGCTCATCTTGTGGCCGTCCCAGCCGATCATGCCGGCGTGCACGTAGTGACGCGCGAATCTGCGCTCGCCGGTGACGGATTCGGCGTGCGCGGCGGAGAACTCGTGGTGCGGGAAGATCAGGTCGCTGCCGCCGCCCTGGATGTCGAGGTCGGTGCCGATGCGGCTCAGGGCGATGGCCGCACATTCGACGTGCCATCCCGGGCGGCCCGGCCCGAACGGCGACGGCCAACTCGGCTCCCCCGCCCGTTGCGCCTGCCACAGCAGCGCATCGAGTTCGTCGCCCTTCCCCGGTCGCTCCGGGTCGCCGCCGCGTTCGGCGAACAACCGGGCCATGGTGTCGCGGTCGTAGCCGGACTCGTAACCGAACTGTGCGGTGGCGTCGGCGCGGAAGTACACGTCGGGATACTCGGCGTCGTCGACGATGTAGGCGGCACCTGAGGCCAACAGCTTCTCCACCACCTCGATGACCTCGGCGATGGCCTCGGTGGCGGCGACGTAGTCGTGCGGCGGCAGCACCCGCAGCGCGGCCATGTCCTCGCTGAACAGCCGGGTCTCGCGGTCGGCGAGTTCGCGCCAGTCGATGCCGTCGCGCTGCGCGCGTTCGAACAGCGGGTCGTCCACGTCGGTGATGTTCTGCACGTAGTGCACCCGATGCCCGGCGTCCAGCCAAATGCGGTGCACGAGGTCGAAGGCGAGGTAGGTGGCGGCGTGGCCGAGGTGGGTCGCGTCGTAGGGCGTGATGCCGCAGACGTACATCGTGGCCGTCTCGCCCGCGCTGACGGGACGGACCTGCCGGTCGGCGCTGTCGTAGAGGCGCAGCTGCGGTCCCCGGCCCGGCAGCGCCGGGACGACGGGAGCCGGCCACGAATTCATAGTCTCGACTCTAGGCATCGATCTGACCGACATCGCGGGCGGCCGTTTCATTCCCGATCAGTCCCTCCAGCGGCTCCGATACGCCGAGAGGATCTCCTTGAGCAGCGCCTCGCTGAGCTCGGGCCGGCACATCAACAGGTCGGGCAGGTAGGGGTCGCGCCGGTTGTAGACCAGCTCCGAGCCGTCGATGCGCGACGCGTGCAGACCCGCGGCCTGCACCACGCCGGCGGGCGCGGCCGAATCCCACTCCCACTGTCCGCCGGCGTGCAGGTAGGCGTCGACGTCACCGCGCACCACCGCCATCGCCTTGGCGCCCGCGGACCCGATGCGCACCAACTGGATGTCCATCCGGTCGCGCAGCCACCACAGCACCGGCGGCGGCCGGTTGGAGCTGGCCGTGATCAGGATGGGGCCGTCGGCGCGGGGCGGCGGCGGGGTGACGGTGTCGGTGCGGTAGACCTCGTTGCGCGCGGGTAGCGCGACCGCGGCGTCGGTGATGCGCCCGTTAGGCCCGCCGTCGCGTCGCCACAGCGCGATGTGCACCGCCCAGTCCGTGCGCCGCGGCATCGAGTACTCGTGGGTGCCGTCGACCGGGTCGACGATCCACACCCGGTCGGCGTCGACGCGGGACAGATCGTCGACCGCTTCTTCGGAGAGCACCTTGTCGTCGGGCCGCTCAGCGCGAAGCCGATCGAGGATCAGCCTGTTGGCCAGCTTGTCGCCGGTGTCGCCGAGGTCGTACGGGTCGTAGAAACCCACTTCCTCGCGGACCTTCAGCAGCATCTCGCCCGCCTCGGCGGCCACCTCGGCGGCCAACGCCGCATCAGTCAGGGTCATCGCTCAGAACGCCGGCCACGGGATCGGGCGATGCCGATCGGGTGTGGGCATCACCGGATCGGTCAGCAGCGCAACGGTTCTGGAGAGCAACGCGGCAATCTCCCGCTCGGTGATGAGCGCGCACAGTTCGTCGCCTAACCCGTTGCGCAGCTGATCGCGCAGCGCGGCCACCGATTCCAGTGTCTGGTCGTCGACGGGTTTACCGGCCCAGCCCCACAGCACGGTGCGCAGCTTGTCCTGGGTGTGCAGGGTCACCCCGTGGTCGACGCCGTACACCCGACCGTCGACGCCGGACAGGATGTGTCCGCCCTTGCGGTCGGCGTTGTTGACCAGCACGTCGAACACCGCCATCCGGCGCAACCGGTCGTCGTCGGCGTGCACCAGGGCGACCTCGTCGCCCGCGTAGTCGTAGGCCTGCAGGATCGGCAAAAAGCCGGGCGGAATGCGCCCTGCGGGAAGCAGATCCACCAGATCCGGCCCGTCCGGTCGTTCGTCGTCGACCTCGTCGCCCGGCTGGTCCACCCACAGCTGCACCATGCCCTCACCCGCCGGCCCTTCACGAATGATGGTGTAGGGCACGATATTCCATCCCAACGCTGCCGACACCAGATAGGCTCCGCGCTCGCGACCGGCCAGCGTTCCGTCGGGGAAGTCCCACAGCGGTGCCTCGCCCGCCACCGGCTTGTAGACGCAATGGACTTGGTGCTGCCCAAGATTCGCCTCGCACAGGAAGGTCGCGTTGCTGGCCGATCGGATGCGCCCGATGACGGTCAGTTCACCGCGCCGCAGCACCTCTTCGCGGACCGCATCGGCCCCGCCGTCAGATGTCGATGTCATCGTCGGACTCGGCGAAGGCGCCGCGCCGATAGCCGTTGGTGCGCACGCAGATGTGGCCTTCGGGGTCCAGCGGTTCGTCACACAGTGGACAGGGCGGGCGGCCTGCCGAGATCACCCGGTTGGAGCGCGTCGCGAACTCGCGCGCGGATTCCGGTGTGAGGAACACACGGACCGCGTCGGGGCCCTCCTCTGCGTCGTCGAGCACCACCGACGCGTCGAACTCGGTTTCCGACACCGCCAGCAGTTCGACGACGACCGTCTGGGCTTCGGAGTCCCAGCCCAGTCCCATGGTGCCCACGCGGAACTCCGCGTCGACCGGAGTGATCAGCGGGCTGAGATCCTCGACATCACCGGTGTCGGGCGGAATCGGCGTTCCGAACCGGCGATTGATCTCGAGCAGCAGCGCGGCAATCCGTTCGGCGAGCACGGCGACCTGCTGCTTCTCCAGAACCACCGACACAACGCGCTTGTCGTGGACGGCCTGCAAGTAGAACGTGCGATTACCGGGTTGGCCGACGGTCCCGGCCACGAATCGGTCGGGTGTGCGGAAGACGTGGATTGCGCGGGCCATGGCACCTCCCAAAATACCGGTTGGGGCTTGTCACCCGTAATTGCGACTAGCCGGTGGACCCGCCGACGACGGCATCCTCCGGCGGCACCTCGCCGTCTTCCGCGTCGCTTTTCGCGGGTTTGGGCGCCAGCCCCGACGTGAGTTGGTCACCAGTGTGGTTGACGTGGATCACGAACGGCCGCACCGCCGTGTAACGGATCACGCTCATCGACGCCGGGTCGGCGGTGATCCGCTGAAAGCTGTCGAGATGGGTGCCGAGCGCGTCGGCGACAATGGCTTTGATCACATCGCCGTGAGTGCAGGCGACCCACAGCACGTCGCCCTCGTGCTCCTCGGCGAGTCGACGGTCGTGCTCACGGACCGCGGACACCGCGCGGGCCTGCACGTGGGCCAGGCCCTCCCCGCCGGGGAACACCGCGGCGCTGGGCTGCTGCTGCACCACCGCCCACAGCGGCTCGGAGACCAAGTCGGCGATCTTGCGCCCGGTCCAGGCCCCGTAGTCGACCTCCGAGATCCGGTCGTCGACGATCGGCGTCAGGCCCAGCGCCGCGGCCAGCGGTTCCACGGTTCGTTCGCAGCGCAACAGCGGCGAGCGCACGATCGCGCGGATCGGCAGCGAACCGATGCGGGTTGCCACCGCATGCGCCTGTTCGCGACCCTTGTCGTCGAGGTCGACGCCCTCGGACCGGCCCGCCAGCGTGTGCGCGGTGTTGGACGTCGAGCGGCCGTGCCGCAACAGGATGACCGTCATGTCGCTGCCACCACACCCGTCCCCAACAAGATCAGCACCACGGTGCCCAGCATGACGCGATACCCGACGAACCAGTACATGCTGTGCCTGACCAGGAACCGCAGGAACCAAGCCACTGCGGCGAAACCGACCACGAACGCGATCAGCGTGGCCACCAGCAACTGCGGGCCGGTCGCGCTCATCCCCTCCCCGACGGGATGGAACGCGTCGGGAAGCGAGAACAACCCGGAGGCGAACACCGCGGGGATGGCCAGAAGAAAACCGAACCGGGCGGCCAGCTCGCGGTTGAGACCGAGGAAGAGCCCGGCGCTGATCGTCGCGCCGGAACGGGACACACCGGGCAGCAGGGCCAGGCACTGCGCGAAGCCCACGATGATGCTGTCCTTCCACGTCAGCTGTTCGACGGTGCGCGCCTGGCGGCCGAAGTACTCGGCGGCGGCGATGACGGCCGAGAACACGATCAGCGCGATCGCGATCGCCCACAGATTGCGTGCGCCGGTGCGGATCTGGTCCTTGAACAGCAGCCCGAGGACGGCGATGGGGATGGTCCCGACGATCACATACCAACCCAACCAGTAGTCGGCGTTGCGGTGCGCGGTGACAAACAAGCCGTTGAACCAGGCCTTGACGATGCGCCCGATGTCCTTGGCGAAGTAGAGCAGGACCGCGAACTCGGTGCCCAACTGGGTGACGGCGGTGAACGACGCCCCGGCGTCGTCGGCGAAGAACACGCGCGACGTGATCGCCAGGTGCCCCGAGGAGCTGACGGGCAGGAACTCGGTCAGCCCCTGCACAATCGCGAGGACGACGACCTGCACCCACGACATCGCCGGCACGTCCGTCACGACGACGACCGTACCGTGGGCGGGTGTTAGCGACCGGTCCGCGCCACCGGCTCTGCGGACGCGACGAGATCACGCACCGCCGCGCCCACGCTGCGTCGGTCGGTGAGGTCGATGTCGGTCAGCTTGCGGCTGGACACCGCGACCACGTCCTCCTCGTGCGGGACCGGTCCCGCCAACCGCGGGCGGTAGATCTCGACGACCAGCATCTGGCGCTCGACATGGAACGAGAAGCTGCGGCCGTCGCCCACCTGGCCGAAGCCGCTGGCATACAGGCCGGTGGTCATGTCCTCGATGACAAACTCACCGGCGCCGGTCGCGCGGTCCGTGGCGAGGGTCATGATCGCACCATACCGTTGACGCGGCCGCTAATTGGGAGGGCACGGCGAGCGGACGAAAGCCGACGCGCAGCGGTCTGCCTAGACTGGCCGTTCAGTCGCTTAACCGTACGCACGACCGAGAGCTACCCCTTGGCGCCCGTGGTAAACACATCGAATCAGCCGATTCGCCGGATCGTGGCGGCGCTGGCTATCGTGCCGGCATTTGCGCTGGTCGGCGGCTGCTCGTCGGAAAGCTCCGACGCTCCTGCCACCATCGCGCCCGCGCAGGCCGCGGTGTCCCCACCGGTGGCCGGCCGGCCCGACGGCGTCGTGCGGCCGCTGGGCGCCGATGCGCAGGCGGCGATCGTCGACGCGGAAAGCGGCTCACTGGTGGTACTGGCGCCCGATCCGGCGGACCGATCGCAGGTCACGGTGTATTCCCCGGGCGGCGAGGACGCGGCGACGGTGTCGTTGTCCAGTCCCGCAACGGCGTTGACGGGTGACGGCGACGGCCAGGTCTACGCGGCGACGCGCGGCGGCTACCACCGGATCGACGTCGCCGGCCGCACCGCGACCAAGGTCGAGGTCGAGGGCCTGCCCGACACCGACTTCACCGCGATCGCGCGGCGCGCGGACGGCCGACTGGTGCTCGGGAGCGCCGACGGCGCCGTCTACACGTTGGGCTCAGACACCGCCGTAGCCGCTACGCTGAATATCTTTGCCCGTGTCGATGCGCTTGTCACACAAGGGAATACGGCCGTGGTACTGGACCGCGCCCAGACGTCGGTGACGGCGCTCACCGAGAACGGCGAGGAGCAGGCGCAGGCGCTACGGGCGGGCGAGGGTGCGACGACGATGGTCGCCGACCCGGCCGGTCGGGTGCTGGTGGCCGACACCCGCGGCGAGGGGCTCCTGGTCTTCGGCACCGATCCGCTGATCCTGCGTCAGCGGTACCCGGTGCGCGACGCCCCCTACGGCCTCGCCGGGTCGTCGACGCTGGCCTGGGTGTCGCAGACTGCGACGAACGAGGTCGTTGGCTACGATCTGGCCACCGGCATTCCCGTCGAGAAGGTGCGATATCGAACCGTGCAGCAACCGAACTCCCTGGCATTCGACGAATCCTCTGGCACCCTGTATGTGGTGTCCGGATCGGGAGCGGGTGTGCAGGTGATCGTCGACGCGGCGAGAGCGCACGCATGAGCGCACTTCACCGCGGACGGATGCCAGCGGCCTGGGAGGACGCCGTCAAATCAGACCTCTCAGACGACTACGAATGGATTCCGCTGCGGTTGCCGCCGGACGTCACGCGAGTCAGCGCCTCGACCCGGTTGTCGATCGAGGCCGAATACCGAGGCTGGGAACTCACCCGCGTCAGGCTCTACACCGACGGTTCGCGACGGGTGTTGCTGCGCCGCAAGAAGACCGCAGCCAGCCGGATGAACATCCCGGAGCAGCCCGCACAGTGAGGCGATGATGTACGGCGCGCTGCGGCGGGCGCTGTTTCTCGTTGCACCCGAACGGATTCACACGTGGGTCTTCGCACTGCTGCGGGCCGTCACCTATCCGCCGTGGACCAGGCGCGCGTTGAGACGGTGGTTGGGACCCCGCGATCCGATACTGGCCAGCACGGTGTTCGGTGTTCGGTTTCCCGGACCGCTGGGCCTGGCCGCCGGGTTCGACAAGAACGGCAGCGGACTGCACGCGTGGGGCGCACTCGGCTTCGGTTACGCCGAGGTGGGCACCGTCACCGCCCAAGCCCAGCCCGGCAATCCGAAACCGCGGATGTTTCGGCTGCCCGACGACCATGCGCTGTTGAACCGGATGGGATTCAACAACCACGGCGCGGGCGAACTCGCGGTGAGGCTCGCCCGGCACGTTCCCGATATCCCCATCGGCGTGAACATCGGCAAGACGAAGATCACGCCGCCGGAGGAGGCGGTGCAGGATTACGCGACATCGGCGCGTCTGCTGGGACCGCTCGCCTCGTTCGTGGTGGTCAACGTCAGCTCTCCGAACACTCCGGGGCTGCGCGACCTGCAGGCGGTTTCGTCGTTGCGCCCGATCCTGACCGCGGTGCTGGCGGAGACGTCGAAACCAGTGCTGGTGAAGATCGCACCGGACCTGTCCGACGAAGACGTCGATGAAATCGCCGACCTGGCAGTCGATCTCGGCCTGGCCGGAATCGTCGCCACCAACACGACCGTGTCGCGCGACGGGTTGGCCACGCCGGGCCTCGACGAACTGGGGCCCGGCGGGATCTCCGGGCGGCCGGTGGCCACACGTTCGGTCGAGGTGCTGCGCAGGCTCTATCGCCGCGTCGGGGACAGGCTGGTGCTGATCAGTGTCGGCGGCATCGAAACCGCCGACGACGCGTGGGACCGGATCGCCTCCGGAGCCTCACTCCTGCAGGGCTACACCGGATTCGTGTACGGCGGCGGGCTGTGGGCCAAAGGCATCCACGACGGAATCGCCCGCCGCCTTCACGAGGGGGGCTTCGGCTCACTGGCCGAAGCGGTCGGTTCTGCGGCCTAGCTTGCGCGCTTGCGCTTGCGGATGAACTCACCCGCCTCGGCTTCGCGCTGACGCTTCTCAGCGCGCCGGTCCTTGAGGGACCGTTCAGCCTTCTTCAGGCTTCTACCGGGTTTCTTGTCAGCCATTGTCGCTCCTTAAGCAGAAGTGGCAATCACTCACCTGCGACCATACGTCAGTTCCTCAGAAAAGCCAGCCGTGCAGGAAATCGGAGCGCGCAGAGCAGATTTCAGTGTTCTGCTACTTCTGCTCGTAGGTGCCGTGGATCAGCGCCCGCGCGATCGCGTGCTGAAACAGGTTGAACCCGAGGTACGCCGGAGTCGCGTCCTCGGGCAGATCGAGCTTCTCCACGTCGACGGCGTGCACGGCGACGATGTAGCGGTGGGGGCCGTGTCCCGGAGGCGGGGCGGCGCCGATGAAGCGCTGGAGGCCGGCGTCGTTGCGCAGCGTGAGCGCATCGCCGGGAAGGCCGCTGCCGTCACCCACTCCCTCGGGCAGTTCGGTGACGGTGGCGGGCAGGTTGGCCACCGCCCAGTGCCAGAAGCCGGACGCGGTCGGGGCGTCGGGGTCATAGACCGTGACCGCGAAGCTGCGGGTCTCCTCGGGGAAGCCCGACCAGGTCAGGTGCGGCGAGACATCGTTTCCCCCGGCACCCATGATGCCGCTGACCTGGTCGTTGCCCAGCGCGTCGCCGTCGTTGAAGGTGTCCGAGGACACCGTGAACGAGGGCAACTCGGGGAGGAACTCGTAGGGGTTGTAATCAAACGCCATGACTCGTCCTTTCGTCGATCAGCAGTGCAACAGGAAATGCTCGAGGACCTGGGTACCGAACTTCAACGCGTCAACGGGTACCCGTTCGTCGACGCCGTGGAACAACGCGGTGAAGTCGAGGTCGGGCGGCAACTGCAGCGGTGCGAACCCGAAGCATCGGATCCCTAACTGCGCGAACGCTTTTGCATCCGTACCCCCGGAAAGCATGTACGGCACGATGCGGGCGTCGGGGTCCACGGACAGGATCGCGCCGTTCATCGCGTCGACCAGGTCGCCATCGAACGTGGTCTCGTAGGACGGCAGTTCGGTGACCCACTCGCGGGTGACGTTCGGGCCGATCAGCTCGTCGACCTCGTGTTCGAAGGCCGCCTGACGCCCCGGCAGAATCCGGCAGTCCACCACCGCTTCGGCCGAGGCCGGGATGACGTTGGCCTTGTACCCGGCCTTGAGCATCGTCGGATTGGCGGTGTCGCGCAGGGTGGCGCCGACCACTCGGGCAATCGGGCCCAGCTTGGCGATGGCGCCGGCCAGGTCCGGCGAGTCGACGTCGAACGAATAGCCGGTCTCCTCAGTGACCGCCTGCAGGAACTGGCTGACGGCGTCGGTCATCACCAGCGGGAACTCGTGGCGGCCCAGCTTGGCCACCGCTTCGGCCACCGCGGTCACGGAGTTGCTGTCGTGGATCATCGAGCCGTGGCCGGCGTGGCTGCGCGCGGTCAGCTTCATCCAGTTCATCGACTTCTCGGCCGTCTCGACCAGGTAGAGGCGCCGCTCGCCGCCGTCCTTGCGCGGCACGGTCAACGAGAAGCCGCCTACCTCGCCGACCGCCTCGGTAGCCCCGGCGAACAGGTCGGGCCGGTTTTTGACCAGCCAGTGTGAGCCGAACTTGCCGCCGGCCTCCTCGTCGGACAGGAACGCGAAGATCAGGTCGCGCGGCGGGGTGATGCCTGCGCGTTTGAAGTGCCGCGCGATCGCGATCATCATGCCGCACATGTCCTTCATGTCGACCGCGCCGCGACCCCACACGTAGCCGTTCTCGACCGCGCCGGAGAACGGGTGCACGCTCCAGTCGGACGCCTCGGCGGGCACGACATCGAGGTGGCCGTGCAGCAGCAGCGACCCACGCGAGCTGTCGGAGCCCTCGAGCCGGGCGAACACATTGCCCCTGCCCGGCGCACCGGCCTCCACGTATTCGGTCGTATAGCCGACTTCTTCGAGCTGTTCGGCCACCCAGCGCGCGCATTCGGCCTCACCCATGGTGGTGGCCGGGTCGCCGGTGTTGGACGTGTCGAACCGGATGAGCGCGCTGACGAGGTCGACGACCTCCGCTTCGGCGTTGACGGGACCAGTCACAGTCACCATTCGTACCATTGACCTGGCGACTGGGTTTGGGTCACGCCTCAGTGATCCGATAGCCTTAGCTGCCCACAACGAGTCCGAGTGGCGGAATGGCAGACGCGCTAGCTTGAGGTGCTAGTGCCCTATTAACGGGCGTGGGGGTTCAAGTCCCCCCTCGGACACATCCGGCGACACGACTCAGGTCGGCAGTCGCCGTGACTCGCCGAAGATGCGGGTCGTAGTCGAGACGCAGGCCCAAGCTTGCGTACACCTCGGCGCGCTCAGCTCCGGTTGCCGCGCCGAGGATGACCGACAGTCCGCCTAACTCCTTAACTAACTCACTGATCTCGGCGGCACACATGGCGCGGGGCCGCTCCACTCGCTCAACGCGTGCCCTCAGCTCGTCGCGCTCGGCGGTACGTTGACGCAACGCAGCAGTTAGATCCTCAACGGCCACGCCAGACTCCACGGCGGTGATCAAGGCAGCCACTTTGGCATTCGCCTCGCTCAGCTGGCGCTGCAAGGCGGCGTAGCCAGGTCCGGCCGCCGGGTCCACGTCTTGCCCGCGTGCGAGGTCTTCTGGATCGGCCAGAGTGGCGATCCATTCGTCGAGTCGCGCTGTCACTGCGTCTTCGCGGAGATAGACGGTGCGCGGATGATCACTCAGGTCCACAGGTACAGAACGTGACTTGCCGAACTCACAACGGTAGAGGATCCGCGTTGTTTGCTTCCCCGGCCGGGCGGCGCCCTGCATTCGCCGTCCACATGCGGCGCAGAACAGCAGCCCACGCAGCGCATACGGCACTGTCGATTCTCTGCTGCACACGCGACCGGGACCACGCCGCGCCTGCATCCGGAGACGAACAGCCTGCGCCAGCTCATCAGGGATCAGCTCTTCGTGCGTGCGTCGATCGGGTGCGATCCAGTCGGCCCGATCGCGCCACCGCATGCGAGTCTCATATCCCGCGGCGACATCATCGGGGTTCAAAAGGACCTCATACTTCTCCTGCTTGCCCCAGACACGGATACCGCGGTACGCAGGGTTGTCGAGAATGGCGCGGATCGCCGAATGGGACCATCCACGTGGGTCACGATGCCGGTTCCGTGCCGGGTTGTATTGGCTCGGTGATGGCACTCCATCGTCGGTGAGCTGCTGTGCGATGAAGCGCAAGCCAGCACCATCGGCATACATGCGTGAGGTTCCCCCGAGACCGTGGAGGCATCAGCTATAAGGAGTAGCGATGTCAGAGAAGCGGAAGAAGTACGACCGGGAGTTCCGTGAGGGGGCTGTTCGGATCGTGCGGGAGACGGGTAAGCCGATCGCGCAGGTCGCGCGGGATCTGGGTGTGCATGAGGGCACTTTGGGCAATTGGGTTGCCCAGGACCGTGAGGCGCGGGAGGGCCGTGGGGAGTTGACCCGCGACGATCTTGCGGAACTCAAACGCCTGCGCAGCGAGGTTGCCGAGCTGCGGATGGAGCGTGATGTCCTCAAGCGATCAGTGGTCCTGTGGGTGAAGGAGGCGACGAAGTGAGCGTGGCACGTTTCATCGCCGACCAGAGGGCCAAATACCGGGTGCCGCATGAGGTTACGTGCAGGCTGCTGGAAGTCAGCGCGGCGTGGTTCTACAAGTGGATCAAGCGTGCGGCTGACCCGGATGGGCCCTATACCGACACCGAGCGGCGCCGCGTCGAACTCGACGCGGCAGTCGCGGCGGCGTTCGACAAGGCCCGGGACCTGCATGGGTCGCCGCGGCTGGTCACCGACTTGCGTGAGCTGGGCTGGCAGGTGTCGGAGAAAACGGTGGCAGACTCGATGCGCCGCCAGGGTTTGGTGGCGCGCCGCATCAAACGCCGCAATGGGCTGACCAAACAGGACAAGGCGGCCCCGAAGTTCGCGGACCTGGTCAAACGCGACTTCACTGCGTCCGCGCCGAACCGCAAATGGGTCGGCGACATGACCGAGATCCCGACCGAGTCCGGTCAGAAATTGTATTTGGCGACGGTGATCGACCTCTACAGCCGGCGGTTGCTGGGGGCGGCGATGGGCCTGCATCCGGATGCCGAGTTGGCGTGTGCGGCCATCAAGATGGCGGTGGCCGCCCGCGGGGGCCGCCAGGCGATCTGGCGCGACGAGGAGGCCGAGCGGGTCATCTTCCACACCGACCGCGGTAGCACCTATACCGCGAACGCTTTCACCAAGTTGTGCCGGCAGTTGGGGATTCGGCAGTCGATGGGGCGGGTCGGGTCGTGCTTCGATAATGCTGCCGCGGAGGCGTTCTTCTCCTCCTTGGAGTGGGAAGTATTGTCCCGCAATAGATTCCATGATAGCATCCAAGCGCGCGCGGTTGTCATCGACTGGTGCTACACCTTCTACAATCACCAACGCCGGCACAGCGCCGTCCGCTATGGCGAACGGCTCGCCGAGATCGGAGCGGTCCCCTCGATCGGCACGATCGGAGACAGCTACGATAATGCCCTGGAGACGGTGAACGGCTACTACAAGGCGGAGCTGATCTACGGGCCAGTCCGCACCAGGCCGTGGAAGACCGTCGAGGACGTCGAACTCGCGACCCTGAGCTGGGTGTACTGGCACAACACCAGCCGCTTACACAGCTACCTTAATGACATCCCACCCACCGAGTTCGAAGCCGCGTTCTACGATGCACATGGGACCGACCAACCCCTGTCCGGAATCCAATAACCCGAGCCTCCGGGAAAGTCAGGGCGATTCAATCAAGTCGCTAGAGTCCGATACGTTTGGCGATGACCTCGTTCATGATTTCGTTGGTGCCACCGCCTATTCCGAGAATCCGGCAGTCTCGATAGTGTCTCTCGATCTCAGACTCACGCATGTAGCCCATCCCACCGAAGATCTGAACCGCCTCGTTAACCACGTAGTCGCACGCATACACAGCGGTGTTCTTGGCCATCGACACCTCGGCAACGACATCCTCCCCCGCTAGCCACCTCTGCATGACCGCACGGGTGTAGGTGCACGCCACGTCGACCTGTCGAGCCATCTCCGCAAGCTTATGGCGAATCACCTGGCGCCCCGTCAAGGGTCTACCGAACGTTTCACGCTCCCGCGCCCAACTCTTGGCAAGATCGAGAGCCCTACCCGCCGTCGCGTACGCCTGGACGGCGATGCCGAGCCGTTCAGCCTGAAACTGCTGCATGATCTGCAAAAACCCGCTGTTCTCTGCCCCCACCAGGTTCTCAGCCGGTACGCGAACGTCGACGAAAGTCAACTCGGCGGTGTCGCTACATCGCCATCCCATCTTGTCCAACCGGCGGGACACTTCGAATCCAGGCGAATTCTTGTCGATCACGAGCAATGAAACTCCACCGTAACCCGGTCCGCCGGTGCGTACCGCCGTCGTAACGAAGTCCGCCCGAACTCCGCTGGTGATGAACGTCTTTGCTCCGTTGACCACGTAGGTGTCCCCTTCGCGCACTGCGCGTGTGCGCAAATTCGCGACATCTGAGCCTGCTCCAGGCTCGGTAACGCCCAGCGAGCCGATCATCTTTCCTGCGAGCGTAGGACGGACATATCGTTCAATCAGGGCGTCGGAGCCATTGGCGGCAATGTGGGGAAGGGCAATGCCATGGGTGAACAAGGCGGCGCAGACGCCAGTGGACCCGCCTGCGGCCAGGATGGCCTCAGTGACCAGTGCAGAGTCAATCGCATTGCCGCCGCTGCCGCCGACTTCTTCCGGGAACCCGATTCCGAGAAGCCCCACCTCGGCAGCATTGAGATGCAGGTCGCGCGGAATCTCACCCACGCGCTCCCATTCCGCTAGCTTCGGCGCGATTTCACGTTCCGAGAAAGACCGTGCCATTTGGCTCAGCGCTCGTCGCTCCGGCGTGGTCCACACCTCCGGGGCGATAGCGAAACGAGCAGCCCCATCCCTGCTTGCCGTGGTCGTGCCAGCGTCCGTCATCTCAGCCTCCCAGAGAATGTGATAGATGATCGATGAGGTGTCTGATGCTTGCCGTCCTCACGACGGGAAAGAAGGACCCGACGCCAACCACCCAAGCGGCCCGGCCGCATGATCTGCAGCAACGCAAGCACATGAAGACAGCAGTGGGCATGATGCTCTTCAGAACCGGACCAGCCCTCGGATATTTTTTCCTGAACGCATATCCTGGTAGCCCTCATTAATTTGGTCGAGGGAGTATTCGCGGGTGACCAACTCATCGAGCTTCAACAACCCAGCGGAGTACAGCTCGACCAGTCGCGGAATATCGTGCGGCGCATTGGATGAGCCATACAAAGCGCCACGAATCTGCTTCTCGTAAAGCGTCATTTCAAGCAGTGATCCTGAGATCGATGAGTCGTCGGGGTGCCCGATGGCCGTGACCACGACGCGCCCGCGCTTTCCGACCAAGGCCAGCGCTTCCGCGGTGTAGGAGGCCTCAGCCACATCGGTGGTGAGGATGCAGACATCAGCCAGCTTGCCCAGCGTCATATCGCTGACCAGCGACCAAGCTTCATCCATCGAGGCCGCGGTGTGCGTCGCACCGAACCCGCTCGCTTGCTCTCGCTTGAACTTCACCGGATCGACCGCCACAATCGCTAGCGCTCCCGCGATTCGCGCGCCCTGAATCGCATTCATTCCGATTCCGCCCGCTCCCACTACCACGACGGTGTCCCCGGCGCGCACCTCCCCAGTCCGCACCGCAGATCCGTAACCGGTCGTGACGCCGCAACCGATCAAGGCTGCCCGATCCAGGGGGATTCCGCCGTCAATCTTGACCACGGACGCCTGCGGCACCACTGTGTACTCGGAAAACGTCCCGAGCAAACACATCTGCCCGACGTCCTCGCCTCGTGCGTGAAAGCGATAGGTGCCGTCGATCTGCGGTCCCATCATGAGCGCCGCTCCCAACTCACAGAGATTGCCCATGCCGCGCGCGCAGTACGAGCAGCGCCCACACGAGGGAAGGAAGGTCAAGATGACAGAATCACCGTCGGACAGTTCCTCAACCCCTTCGCCGCACTCCACGACTGTGCCAGCACCCTCATGACCCCCCACTACCGGCAATGGGATCGGGAGGTCGCCGGTCACCAGATGTTCGTCGGAATGGCACAAGCCGGTGGCCGCCAGCCGCACGAGGACCTCCCCGGGACCTGGCGGATCCAACTCGACTTCTTCGACCTCCCACTTCTGCTCCAACCCCCACAAAACAGCCGCACGTGTCTTCATGTTGAAGTCCCTTCTATCGAATTACGCTTCTCGAGTAGTTATCCCGACCGCGCACGGTGGTCGCGCGAACTGTCCTGGATGATCTCCGGGCACATCGCCCAGAGGCCCGCGCCGGCCGCTCACCAGGGCCCGGGCGCGGTACCGCACCGACATCACACATTGAGCAGGTCGTGACGCTTGTCGGCCTCAAGGATTGCCCGGTACTCCGGAAAGAGGTTCTTTGCCTGCGGTATGAGCTTGATCAGTTTGGTGACAGGACCTTTCGCTCGTACAGTTCCTTTCGCCATCGCCATGGTCAAGTTCACCTTCCCCAACCAGAACCTGTTGCCGGTATCCGCGGACATGAACAATTCGACATTCGGTGTAACGCCACTGTCCGCGCCGGTCTCTACGACCTTCTCCGGCATATCCACGGTTACTACCGCATCCGGATCGGTGTAGTGGATCCGTAACACCACCCCGGACCCGGCAAGTCTGTTCGCAAGGTCTTCGTTCTCCAAACCTCGTCGAAAGATGCCGGCGAGGTAGCGGTAAACCTCTTCCGCATCAGCGAAGACAGCCATCGTGATTCTCCCCTCTTATGACACAATTCAAAGCGCTCAAATAAATCTGCTGGGTCGCAACCAGTTCGGCTTGCTTCGAAGCAATCAGAACTCATAGGAGTAGATCTCCTGCCTCCCTCAGCGCCTCCGCGAGTCGACGTTCGGCTGTCGGCAATTGCGCAGCCACGGACGCGGCGCCGCTCGCTCTTCGGTGCGGATCTGCACCGCGGTCATAAGCGGCGTGCGCAACCGCGGTCCACAACTCAGATGCGGTCTTTGCAGCCTTCGCTGCTTTAAACGCAGGTTCGAAACTCAACTCTTCTGCGACGCGCCGACATCCACGTGCTTGCAGATCTCGGAACAGACCGCCTCCGGTTCCGGCTTTTTCGATGAAGGCGCTCAGCGCAAACAAGGCTCCGTCGAGGGTGTCGTCGTCAAAGATCTTCGGCCACCGCTTGAGATCCTCCACAAAAGTCGATACCCCTGGTAGCCCACGCACCTGAATTTCACAATCGGAGTCCTCGGTGATCGGCGCGCTCACACACGAACCCTGCATCGCGTCCGCGGACCTACGGAAGGCCGACCGGGCAGCATTGCCGAGATCTGGTGCCGCGCCGGGCCACTCGACTACGTAGGTGGTGTGCCGCGTGGGGACGGGAAATCCCGTCGATGCCCGCGCCTTCCGTAGATTCTCGTAAGGCACGGCTTGAGGTGTATCGCGATCGTTATCGACCACGAAGGCGAGTTCCTCGTCGTCGTCGTACCCTACGATCACGACATCGTGCCGGCTCATACTCAGACGCGTTCTCAAATAGGGCAATTCGGCGATGTCAGTCCACACCATGACCGGCGTACCGGCATCGATCTGTTCGGTCACCCATTTCCACCCGAGATCGGGGTCGTCTGTCGAACGACACTCGAAGCGCGCGCCCAACCGGGTCAAGTATTCGTCTTCGAGGTCCGCGCTGCGTCCAACGAGGTAGATCGGTGGACGTAGGTGGGCCGAGCGAACATACGAGAAGTCGAGGGCCCCGCCGAGAGCAAACACGATGCCTTCGTCCGGGGTGTCATCACCCCAACGGATCCCGGCCCATTCGGTCAAATCCCGAAGAGCCCCCGATCCGCAGTGGCCGCCCATGTCGTGGCGATACGGCACCACCATCGATGCCATCAGTCCTCCTCCTCTAGATGACTAACGTGCAGGCGGCAACTCCTCTGAGTCATAGGGAACGCGAGATGATTTCCTTCATCACCTCGTTCGTGCCGGCATAGATTTTTTGCACGCGCTGATCCACCCACAACCTCGAGATGGGGTACTCGGTCATGTAGCCATATCCGCCGTGAAGCTGCATACAGTCATCGAGTACCTTCATCGCTCGCTCAGTGGTCCACCACTTCGCCATGGCGACGGTCTGCACGTCCAGTTGACCCGCAAGGTGCAGGTCGATGCAGTAGTCGAGGAACACTCGTGCGATGCGCGTTTCTGTCGCGGCTTCAGCCAGCGTGAACTTGGTGTTCTGAAAGCCAAAGACAGGCCGACCGAACGCCTCCCGCTCACGCGTGTACTTGAGCGTCTGCTCCAGGGCAAGTTCCATCGCTGCGACAGCCCCCACCGCGACGATGAGTCGCTCTTGTGGCAGCTGCGTCATCAGCTGAATGAAGCCCTGTCCCTCAGACTGGCCCAGTAGATGCGAGCGCGGAACTCTCACTTCATCGAAGAACAACTCGGAGGTGTCCTGGCCGCGCTGGCCGATTTTGTCGAGAACCTTGCCGCGCCGGAATCCCGCCCGGTCAGCCTCGACAACGATCAAAGAGATGCCCGCAGCGCCCTGGCTCGGATCTGTCTTGGCAACAACGATGATGAGGTCGGCCTGTTGGCCGTTGGTGATGAAAGTCTTGGAGCCGGTGATAACGTACTCGTCACCGTCCAGGAGGGCTTTTGTCTTGACGCTCTGCAGATCGGACCCGGTCCCCGGTTCTGTCATGGCGATCGCCCCGATCATTTCACCGGATGCCATCTTGGGAAGCCACTGCGCGCGCAGCTCTTCAGTCGCGTACCGCAGGATGTAGTGGGCGACGATTCCGCTGTGCAGTCCCGCGCCCCATGAGCTGTCACCTATGCGGGCCTGCTCTTCAAGCACGACCGCTTCGTGCGCGAAAGTGCCACCGCCTCCGCCGTATTCCTCAGGTATAGACATGCAGAGCAGGCCCAGCTCGCCTGCTCGGTTCCACAGTTCTCGGTCGACGTGGTGCTGGTCTGCAAAGCGGTTCGCATGCGGCGCCAATTCGGCCGAGAAGAACTTCGCAGCGAGGTCACGAAGCTCGAGTAATTCGGCATTCATCCAGGGAGAGATTGGTGAGGACATGATTACCTTCCGACTGTTGGAATTCCAGGGATTTGACGTTATGACGTTTCGATTTCGATGAGGTATTCGCCGGCAGAGTGGCGCGCACGGATGGCCTTTTTGTCGTACTTTCCGACGCTCGTCCTCGGAATATCGGACACGAAGCTCCATCGCTCGGGAATCCACCATTTGGCGACTTTGTCCGCAAGGAACGATCGGAGTTGGTCAATGTCAACATCGGTTCCGGGGTGGACGACGACAAGCGCCAACGGCCTTTCCTGCCATTTATCGTCCGCGACGCCGACTACCGCCGCTTCGTACACGGCAGGGTGGCCGATCAGCGTGTTTTCCAGCTCCACCGAGGAGATCCATTCGCCACCTGACTTGATGACGTCTTTCGAGCGGTCGGTCAGTGTCAGATAGCCCTCGGCGTCGATCTTGCCCACATCACCGGTACGCAGCCATCCTTCGTCGAACTTCTCCGTATCGTTGTCTCCGAAATAGGACCCGGTGATCCAGGGACCGCGCGCCTGGATCTCCCCAACTGCTTGCCCGTCCCACGGCACGTCTTTCCCGTCGTCGTCCCGCAACCGGATTTCGACACCGCAGATCGGCCGGCCCTGGGATGCGCGCATCTCCCAGCGCCGCGTCGCGTCGGCTCTGTGAGCCGGACGTGCAACGGTCGCCAACGGAGAGGTTTCGGTCATACCCCAGGCCTGCACAATGGGCACGTCGTACTTCTCTTCAAATGCCCGCATCAACGAAAGCGGAACAGCAGACCCCCCGCACGCGACCAGCCGTAACGAAGAAATGTCCCGCTCAGGGTGCGAATCCAGATATCGGTCGACATCGTTCCAGATCGTCGGCACTGCACCGGCCACGGTCGGTCTGGTGTCTTCGATGATCGACACCAACGGTTCGGCTTGGAGATACCGGTCAGGCAGTACCAGATCCGCACCGGACATCAACGCTGCGTAGATAAGCCCCCACGCATTGGCGTGAAACATTGGGACGATGGCCAGCACACGGTCGGCCTCGCTGACTGACAAAGCGTTAGCTGTGCAGGCGGTCAGGGAGTGAAGGTACGTCGAACGGTGGCTGTAGACGACGGCTTTGGGATCTCCGGTGGTACCGCTCGTATAACACATGGCCGCGGCGGACAGCTCGTCGAGCTCAGGCCAGTCAAATGATTCTTCTTGGCCGGCAAGCACTTCCTCGTAACGCAGAACGGTCTTCCCGCATTCCTGTAGCGGGGCAAGGTCGCCCTCCCCGGTGGCGATGACGGTGTGCACCGACGCCATCGCTGGGAGCGCGCGCGCCAACAACGGGGCAACCGAAGCGTCGACTAGGACGATCTGATCGCTCGCGTGGTTGGCGATGTACGCCAGTTGCTCTGGGGCCAAACGAATGTTGAGCGTGTGCAGGACCGCGCCCATGGAGGGAATCGCACAGTAGGCCTCCAGATGTTCCTGGTTGCTCCACTGGAAGGTGGCCACGCGTTGGTCCGCCGTGACGCCAAGACTGCGCAGCGCATTGGCAAGGCGAGCCACTCGCGCCAGCACAATGCGGTAAGGCGTTCTCCGATATCCATTTCCGGTCGGAGTGACGACCTCGCTGTCACCGTGTATGGCTGCCGCATGCTGGACGATCGCCGACACCGTGAGCGGAACATTTTGCATTGTGCTTTGCATCGTGTAGTGCCCTTTCAGGCGAAGAGGTCGGGACGGCTGTTCGGCTGATCGATGAATGTGCCGTAATGCGTTCTCAGTGCTTGCAGGATGTCTGCTAGGGGTAGATCGTCGTAGGCTCCCCGGTCGCGCAGATACTCCATGTGCTGGGTGCCGTCAGCGGTGAAACCATGGAGTAGCGCGTCGCTACGGCCGTCGAATTCGATCGGCGAGACACCGAAGCGTGCGCACAGCTCGCGATTGAACGCCGGGGTGGCCTTTACCCACGCACCGTTGAGGAACATGAGACTGTAGCCGTGGTAGACGAAAACGTCGCTACCACCCATCCGCTCGCGCAATGCCTTGGTCTGGAGGTGGTTTCGGACGTCGGCGAACCCCAGCCGCGCCGGGATTCCCGCCGCTCGGCACGCTGCAGTCAAGAGCACGGCCTTCGGGACGCAGTAGGCCCGTTCTGCGGTCGCGACGGTGCTGGCGCGATACGCGTGCGGGTTGTCGGTCACCGTGTAGGGGTCGTACCAAATGGAGTCACGGACCGCGGTGAAGATGGCGATGGCCTTCTCGGTGTCGCCGCAGGCACCACGGATCGCCGATGACACGAAGTCACGTACCGAATCTTGTTGCCAGTCAAGAAACTCCGTGGGTTCGAGGTAGGGGCTGTGGTCGACGGTCATCGGCGCTTCATCTCCAACGGAAGTCCGTCCACCGGAATGGGCAGCGAGGTGTTGTCCCATCGGACGTGATAGTTCTCCGGAACCTTCCAAGTGAACGAACGCAGCATCCTGTGCAGGATTGCTTTGACCTCGAGCGTCCCGAATTGCATGCCGATGCACTTGTGCGCTCCACCTCCGAACGGAACCCAGGCGAATCGGTGGTGTTGGTCTTCGCGCCGAGGCTCGTCGAAACGTGAGGGATCGAACCGCTCCGGATCACTCCAGATCGTTCGATCGAAGTGATTCACGGCAGGCGTTATAGCGCATAACGTGTTCGAGGGGATGTGATATCCATCGATGGCGACATCTCGAACCGTCTTGCGCATCACCAGCGGAACAGGTGCAAGCAGTCTGAGCGCTTCCTTGATCACGAGGTCGATGACCGTCATCTTCTCCAGGGCCTCGATGTCCGGCAACCCGTCACCGATGGCCGCGGCTTCCGCAGCCGCAGCCTCCTGCCACTGCGGATACTTGGCAAGGAAATAGGTGACCGCTGTGGTGGTGATCGTCGAGGTGTCGTGGGCCGCCATCATCAAGAAGATCATGTGATTCACCACATCCTCGTCGGAAAACCGCTCCCCGTCTTCGGTCGTGGCTTGACAGAGAGCAGCGAACAGATCCTCCGTTTCACCGGCTCGCGCGGCCGGCAGATGCCGGAAGAAGTAGTCCTCCAAAACGCGCCGCCCTTGCACACCAGCGCGGAATCTGGTTCCCGGAAGCGGAGCACGCACAAGGGAACTCGCCGCCCGGACCGTAGCGACGAACGCCTTGTTGACAGCATCGCTCTCGTCCTTGCCGCGGCCGCCCATGAAGACGTCGGTAGCGATGTCGAGGGTGAGTTCCTTCAACAGTGGGTAGATTCGAACCGACGGGCCCACCGGCCACGCAGGCACTGCCGAGCGAACGCATGGCGTTACCTGTTCGACGTATCCGGTCAGGCGCGGACGCGTAAACGCCTCCTGCATGATGCGCCGGTGCATCAAGTGCTCGTCGAAGCTCATGAGCATCAAACCGCGATGGAAGAAGGCGTCGATCAGGAAGGACCAGCCATCCTGAGAGAATGCCTTCGCTTCGCTCGTGAACGCCTCTCGAGTGGCGTCAGGGCCGGCGATGACCACCATCTTGGTGCCGAACGCGCCCATCCACGACACCGAACCCAGACGGTCGTAGCGCTCTCGACTGAAATCCGAGCCGAATCGGATGTAGTCGAGCGTGTGACCTACGAAGGGCAGTCCGGCATCCCCCCGGACGGCTTTCAATCCACTGCCCGCGGGTGCCGGTGCCAGTTCACGAACCGGCCAGTCCCGGCTCCATCGACGCCATCTGTCGTCGACGGCGTGAGGCGCGGGGACCATAATCACAGAGGACAACCGCTCCTTCACGTGGTGCGCAGGTGCGAGAAGGTGATTCGTCATGGTTCCTCCTGGACGCTGGGCCGCTTTGACGGCGTCCACCAGTCTTTACAAAGATGCCATTGATGTCAATATCTAGACATTATTGGCCTAGCGGTTAAGGGCGCGTCTCGTGCCCTTAGTCGGCCAGGCTCGGTTCTGGAGGGTCTCCGACCTTTAGACGCCCGACGTTTCTCAAGACGTAATCGCCGCTGTGCGGCTTCCGGGTAAGGAGTCGATAAACCAAGGTAGGCCCCGGCCAGTTCGTCGGGATTTCCCCGCTCGAGGTTCGATACCAGCTCGCACACAGCGCCCACACCGACCTCCGTAGTCGCCTTCTCAAGCGCGTGTTGTAGCGTTGCGCGCTCTCCGTCCTGACATCGATCGCATGACCCGGATGAGCAGCCACGGCTTTGATGAGCGTTGCGATGTGACGGACTTGTGACTCGATCATGTAGAGGATCGACCCCGAGCCCACATTCGTGTTGGGACCATAAAGCAGGAACAGGTTCGGGAACATGGGGACAGTGATGCCCAGATATGCGTACGCCTGGGTCTTCCACACCTCGGCCAAGGAGACTCCGCGAGAGCCGCGCACGGACATCGGGGCGAGAAAATCGGTGGCGCGAAACCCGGTTCCGTAGATCACGACATCTGCAGGACGAAACTCTCCATCCACGGTCTTGACACCGTTGTCGCAGAGCTCTGCGATAGCCTTCGGCACCAACGACACGCGATCACTCGCGATTGCTGGATAGTAATCATTCGAGAACAGCACTCGCTTGCACCCTGGCGCGTCCGAAGGCATCAATTGCTCGCGCAAAGATGGGCTAGCAACCTGCCGATGTAGGTGGCGGCGCGCGATCGCACCGAGGACGCGTGAGAGGGGCTTCGCGTCGACTAGCGTCACAGCGAGCAACTCGAAAATTAGCCATACCGCGAAACGCTCGAGGCGCAGCGCCATCGGCAATAACTCGCTCACCCTGTCGTGAAGGACTCCATACCTGCTGTCCCACTTCGGCAAGATCCACGGAGCCGTGCGCTGATATAGCGTGACATGCTCCGCCTCCTGGGCGATGTGTGGCACGAATTGGATGGCACTAGCTCCTGTGCCGATGACGGCTACTTGCTTGCCGCGAAGCGAAACCGATCGGTCCCAACGCGCCGAATGAAAGCGCGGCCCCTGGAAGGTGTCTGCGTCGGCAATAACGGGTACGTGGAGCAAGGAGAGCTGACCCACGGCCGAGACGACGACATCGCAGGTTATTGTCTCGTTCGAGTTCGTAACCAGGGTCCAACGCCCTATTTGGTCATCGAAGGTCATTGCGACAACTTCGGTCTGGGTACGCAGATGCGCGGCCAGTCCGCCACTCTCCACGAGTTGTTGGAGGTACTTGAGTATCTCGGGTTGCTCGGCATATCGCCGTGACCAACGAGGATTGGGCTTGTACGAGAGTGAGTACAACGCTGACGGCACGTCGCAGGCCGCTCCCGGATAGGTGTTGTCACGCCAAACACCCCCGATGTCTGCAGCCTTTTCCAGGATCGTGAAGTTCGTGAACCCGTCCTTCTTCAGCCGGTGGGCCATCGCAACCCCGGCGAAGCCGGCCCCGATGATCACGATCGACGGATCGTATGCGCGACAGGCCGTCGCGAAGTTGCTGCTCATGAGGCAGAGACGACTGACTTCACGCTGCGGCGGTCGAGGTGGTGTAGGTGTAGGAGCATTGCCTGTTCGGACACTTTCACCTGACTTCCGAGGCTTCAAGGAAGCGTCCCGCTCGATGAATCGCGTCTCGGGCTTCGGGAAGAATCCGGAACATAGCCTGGAATACATGGATCTGTCCCCGGTATACCTGGATCTCGACGTGGGATCCAGCTGATTGAAGTCGCTCGGCGAGACGGCGCGAGTCATCGATCAACATTTCTCTCCCGCCCACCTGAATGAGGATCGGCGGCATCGAGGTGAGGTCCGCGTCAAGCACGCTGAGGCGCGGATCTCCGCGATCTGCGCCACCTACGTAGAGGTCAAGAGCGCGCGCCGCTGATTGAGCGGAGGCAAAAGGATCCCGGCGGCGAATTTCACGCGCTCTGGCAAGTTCGCACCTGAGATCCAGGACGGGAGACATCAGCAGCATCGCATCAGGGAGCGGCAATCCAACTGCACGTGCGCCCAAGGCCGTGGCCATCGTGAGCTGACCGCCCGCTGAATCGCCGGCAACCGCGACGGTGCGCTGACAAGAACCCGGGGACCCTCCGCTGGTAAGCCAGCGATACGCATTCAGCGCATCGTCCGCGGCTGCGGGATAGGGATACCGCGGGGCAAGACGATACTTCACTGCGAAGATGGGGCGCCCGCTCGCCGAGGCGAGTTCACCAAGAAGACCGCGGTGCGTCTCCGGCGAGCACATAGAATAGGCGCCGCCGTGGATGTACAGCAAAGGGTTGGCATGCGGATTAATGGCAGGCGTGGTGATCCAGTCCCCACGAACCGGGCCTCCGGCGAATACAGTGTCAACCTTGCGCACTGTGACGCCGCGCCGAGGCCGTGAGGCTACGAGCGCTGTTCGAAGCACGCGATCCATCACCGCAAGTCCGTAGGCGTTTGATGGCATCAGCTGCGCCAGTGGCCGCAGCGTGGTTCGCGAGGACATCGCGACGAGATGACTGGCAAGACTGGGCTGCCAGTCAGGGGCATCCATTCTGGTCACCGGGGACACACCTCTTCGGGCCGATTCTCGAATCGGTAGTCCGAGAGGCGAAAGGTGCGGCTCCGCCAATAGGTCTCCAGAGTCGTTGATGGACGGAGTGGAACGTCACCGTGCCTGTCGAAGTAGTAGCTGTTGGCATTGGAACAGCTCGGCTGCCAGAAAACCTGTCTGTGACGCCGCCTTAGCACTTCGGCGAAATAACGGTCGTTCGCCTCCTTCTTGACCTCCACGCAGTTAGCACCCAGCGCCCGCGCGCGACGAAGACACCGGACGATGTGCCGACTCTGCGCCTCGATGAGCGTGAAGTACGAGGAACCGTTGTAGCCGTACGGGCCGAAGATGTTGAAATGATTCGGAAATCCCGGGACGCTCACCCCTTCGAAGGCCTGCAGTCGATGCTCGTCCCACCATGTAGCCTGCTCCAGCCCGCCGCGTCCCTTCAATACGTAAGTTGGCATGTTGCCCGACTCCATCACTTTGAAGCCGGTGGCCAGGATCAAGACGTCAATGGGATGAGCTTTGCCGTCTCGAGTATGGACGGATGCATGGTCGATATGGGTTATGCCGCTCGTCTCGAGCGAAACGTTGGACCGGTTGTACGTTGCGAGATAGGAATTGTGGAAGCTGGGTCGTTTACAGCCCAACGAGTAGCGCGGAATGAGTTGTTCTCTCGTCGTCGGGTCATGGACCTCACGCCGCATGTACCGCTTTGCGGCGCTCTCCATGACATCGGCGAACGGTATCACCGTATGAAAGTGAGCGGCGATTGGGAAAGTGATTTCCACGAACGCCTGGCTGGCGGTCCTGGTCGCCAATTGTGCCCCCGGCAGGAAATGTAGAAGCCTTCCACCCCACGTCGGTATGGGGAAGTCTGGCTTCGGCAGACAATAAATTGGAGTTCGCTGAAATACCGTCAGACTCTCTGCTTTCTTTGCGACTTCGGGTATCAGTTGCACCGCCGATGCACCGGTACCGATTACTGCAACCCTCTTCCCGCTGAGATCTTTGGCATTGTCCCATCTAGCCGTGTGGAGCGTAACGCCGGCGAAATCTCGCACCCCCTTGATTTCAGGCCACTTTGGCCGACTGAGAACGCCGGAGCAATTTATCACGAAGCGTGCCGTGAACTCCTCACCATTGGCACTGGTCAAATGCCACCGTGTTGCGTTCTCGTCGAAACAAGCCTCGGTAATGGTTGTGTTGAAACGAATATGGTCCCAGAGCCGATACTTTTCAACACATCGCTCGGCATAGGCTTTGAGCTCATTGCCGTGGGCGTACGTGCGCGACCAAGAGGGCCGCATTTCGTATGAGAATTGATAACTGTACGACGGTATATCGACAGCGATACCCGGGTAGGTGTTCCAGTGCCACGTACCACCTACGCCATCGGCGTCATCAACCATCAAGAAGTCGGTAAATCCCGCCTTCATCAAGCTAATGCCAGACCCGATGCCGGAAAATCCAGCTCCTATGATAATTATCTCGTAATTACGGTCGGACTTGCGATCCATTCCTGTATTTCACCGTTCTGACGGTCAGCCTTGCAAACTTGTATTCAGAGTGATTGCGTCAGCTCGACGTGTGTATCGTCGCGCCGGGTTATCACGTAATCATGAGGATCCAAGCGGGATAGTTCTCTCATAAACTGGGTCGCGAAACCTGGGTACATCGTGCCGTTGTAGCCGTCCTCGGTCAAATACCAACTGCTGCACCCCGAATTCCAAGTCGTTCGTCGAAGGCGGCGCTGAATTTCGGAGTGATAGCGGTCCTGACGATCCTCCCTCACATCCAAAGTGCCGATGTCATTTTGCTGAAGGAGCTTGATCGCCTTGACTATATAGTCAATTGCAGCCTCCATATATACGAGCGCCGAGTTGTGGCCTGGCCCGGAATTCGGTCCGAAAGTGAAGAATAAGTTCGGATACCCGGCCACGCTCACGCTCTTGAAGGCAAATGTCCCCTGAGACCATTCATCGCCGAGCTTCCGACCGCCGAGGCCGCTAATCGGGAACGGGGTGCCACGTTTGGCCACATCGAAGCCAGTGGCAAATACGATACAGTCCACTTCGTGCTCGACACCGTCGGCGGTCCGAACACCGTTGGGTGACAATGTGGCGATCGGCCAGCTGATCAGCTTGCAGTTATCCGCCTGTAGCGCAGGGTAATAATCACTGGTCATGAGCATGCGCTTGCATCCAGGCCTGAAATGGGGCGTCAACTGACGTCTCAACCAGGAGTCTTTCACCTGCCGACGGAGATGAGCCTTGGCCGCCAGCTGTATCGCGGACGTCGCGGCGGTGTTCCAGACCATACCCACTGCCATCACTTCGTGGGCCCAAAACCACGCGTCGCGGAGCGCTTGTTCGCTCACCGGCAGGTGTGTGAAGGTCGAACGCGCCCAGGCCGGATGCCTGAAGTTCACCCTGGGCAACACCCAGCCGGGCGTTCTCTGGAAGACTTTGACCGAGGCAGCCGACTTTACGAGCTCGGGAATGATCTGAACCGCGCTCGCGCCTGTCCCGATGACTGCAACCCTCTTACCGCCGAGATCGTAGCCATGGTCCCATCGAGCGCTGTGGATCTTTTTTCCACCGTACGAGTCAATACCCCGAATATCGGGAAAGCTGGCGTTGGCAAGTGGTCCACTGGCCATCACAACTGACCGGGTGAGATACCGCTTTCCATCTGCCGTGTCGGCCATCCAGATGCCGGCACTCTCATCGAATTCCAAGGCAGTCACGTCGGTATCAAACTGGATGAACCGGGCAAGATCGTACTTGGCGACCATATCGTCGATATATTCGAGGATCTCAGCGCTCCCCGAGTAGGTACGAGTCCAGCCCGGATTCGGCTCGAACGAGTAGGAGTAGAGAAGCGAGGGAATATCGCAGGCCGCACCGGGATAAGTATTGTCTCGCCAGGTGCCTCCGACGCGATCTGACCGTTCCAGGATGACGAAGTCATCCGTGCCCTCTTGAAGCAGTCTGATCGCCGCACCGATACCTGCGAACCCGGCGCCGACGATCAACGTCGTCGTGGTGCCTGTCATTTGGCAACCGGTTCGTAGGTCAGTTCGTCCGTCCAGGATGGCGGCCGACCGAAAATCTGAACAGGGAAAACATCGATCGCATTGCCAAGGCGCTGAGACACGAAGTGCAGAGGCTGGGACCGCTTGATGGACGACGACATGTGCGCCTTCAAGATGTGATAGCCGGGCACCCTCCGCGTATGCTCACTGCGATCGCCGACATTGGCATACCGCGTCACTGCGTTGTATAACTTCTCCTCGGACAGACCCATAGCGTTGAGATTCATCAACATGCGCGTCAGGAGCGGGATATACAGCAACGCGCCGGTGAGAATGCGCGGGTCGACAAGAGCACCCGCAGTTTGGATGGCGTGGATTCGCATCGGGCTGGCGCCCAGGTCATTCAAGACCTGGAAGCCAACCGCGAGATGCCTTGATTCGTCGCTGTTGACCTTGTTGAACACCTCCCCGCACACAGGGTCGTCAACCTCATCGAGGAGAAACTTCAGCAGCGCTCCATCGAGCGCAGTCTCCAGTGCCGGAATCGCGGCCCCGATGACGGTCAGGGGCAGGGCTTCCGCATAACGGTCCAGCCATTCGATGACCAGCCGAATATTCTTGTTCGGGACCGGTTTCTCGCCTTCCTCGAGCATGCCCCAGCGACGCATCAAGGCAAGTTCGGCATTGGCGTGACGCTGCTCCTCGGCGTGAAAGTAACGGTAAATGTCTCCGAGCGCTTCGAATGGCGCCTTTGGAGCCATCGCGGCGAAGGCACGTGCTCCAACATGCTCAATCCACACCACGTCGGACATGAATTGCTTGAGTTTGGGACGCTGTTCATCGGTGATCAGTTCCGCGCCAGGGGCGTTCCAATCGATATCGGCAAGAGCCCATTGCTTGTTTTTGATTGTCTCGAGCATGTCACTGTATGCGAAAGCCATTTTCCCTGCTCCTCTACTCGGCTGAATCGTTCCATGAGGCCATGCGCTCCACGAGGCCCAGCGTGCGAGCAAAGGGGCCGGGTAGGGCTCTCTTGAGTTGCCACAAGACTTTGGCATCGAGTTGGGGTACTACATAAATTTGTCCGCGATCGTGCGCGTTCAACGTCGTTCGAGCAACGTGCTGTGGCGAAATGCCGGTCCATTTCATCAGGTTGGCCGCGAGTCTTGCAGCCGCCTCGTCGATTTGAGGATTGTTGACGATGTTCGTCTTCACGAAGGTGGGGCAAAGCACTGTGACGTTGATGTCAGTACCGCTCAGTTCGGCCGCCAATGTCTCCGACAGAGCGAGCACCCCGGCCTTGCTCACGTTGTAAGCCGCCATCCGAGGGGCCGAGCCAAAGCTCGCTGCCGACGCCACATTGATGACTCCGCCATGCCCATTGCTGCGGAGCCGAGGCACAAAAGTCTCGCAGCCGTAGATAACGCCCCAGAGGTTGACAGAAATCGCCGCGTTCCAGTCCTCGATCGACGTCGCGCCGATGCGGTTGCCGCCCGCACCGATTCCGGCGTTGTTGATGACGAGGCTCGCAGCCTTCTCGAACCAGTCTTCGCTCACATCAGCGAGGTTGCGGACCTGCTCAAGATCGGTGACATCGCATGCGATGTCGAAGCCCTCGCCGCCAGCCTGCCTCACCAACTCTGCCGACTCTTTTGCAGTGACGGGATCTTTGTCGGCGCACACCACGCGTCCACCTCGGCGCGCAAGCTCCACGGCGAATGCGCGGCCGATACCGCTTCCTGCGCCCGTGACGACTGCATCGGCGCGGTGCGTTCTGCCTGGTGCGCCGCCGAAGGGCAGCAATCTCATCCGTCTGCCTTTCGGGTCGCGACATGGACGTCTGCTGTGGGGAAACTCTCATCTGGGGGCACCAGCCACCATTGGTGTCGCATGCCACCAGTTTGGTGGTGGAACGAGCACCTTGTCAAGATGGAGAGGTGCGGTCGAGAAACAAGCGCTGGGGTGGTCGGACCGGGGCCGAGCGTCGTGCCGAGCGACGGCAGCAATTGATCGAGGCCGCAACCGAGATTTGGAGTGAGAGCGGTTGGGCCGCGGTCACTATGCGCGGCGTATGCGCCCGCACAGGGCTGAACGATCGATACTTCTACGAGGGCTTCAAGACGCGCGATGAGCTGCTCGTTGCTGCGTGGGATGGCGTCCGCAATGACATGCTCGGCGAGGTCGCCGCGCTCTTCAACGAGCGTGCGAATCGGCCGCCGATCGAAACCATCACCGCGGCGATCACCATCGTGGTCGACCGGATCGCACGCGATCCGGGCCGGGCACGCATCCTCCTCGCTCAGCATGTCGGTAGCTCACCGCTACAAGACCGCCGCGCCGTGGCGCTACAGGAAGCAACGCAGTTGGTCGTTGAGGCAAGCCGGCCACACCTCCGACAAGATGCCGACGAGATAGCCCTTCGCATGGACACCCTGATCGCTGTCGGGGGATTCGTCGAAGTCATCACCGCCTGGCACTCCGGTTTGCTTGCGGTGACCGAGAAAGAAGTGGTCGCGCACACCAGCAGACTTGCTGAAACCCTGGCTCAACGCTATGTCATCAGCGACTGATCGAGGCTCACAACAGGGCCAGCCAGCCCCGTGGCGATCGCTGCGAACCGCATTTGCGGGTCCGACCGCCACCTTCACCGGCCACCGAGCACCGAATCCGTGAGTCGACCGACGCGTCGCACCCTGTTCGGAAGGAGCGACGCAGGAACGGTGCTCCTGCGTCGCCGCACTTCCGCATCTTTGCTATCCCGACGAAGCGATAACTCGCTGTGAACCGTCTTGGTCGAACAGTTCTTTGCTCCAATGCTCCAGGACCGCGGCGCTGTCCCAATCATCAGGATGGAAACCCGGGCGATTGTAGGAACGGAAACGCCGCAGCGCATCGGCGGTGAACATCGGGGTGCGACTGAAGCGGTACAGACTGCGCACCAACGTGACCGGGTTATATGAGGCTTTGTCAGCGGCCATGGACAGGGCAGTCTGCAGAATGAGTTCGCCGAACAGAATTACTGAAGCGATCCGCATGCCGCGTACACGGGTGCGCTCGGTTCCTCCCACGAGCCGATAGACATCGAAGGCAACCGCTTTGTGCTCCGACTCCTCGAAGGCATGCCACAGCAGAATCGGTCGAACCTCTGTCTGTCCGATGAGCTTCTGGGCGTCTTCGCTGGTAAGAATGATTTCTGCCAGCGTAGCGGTGTAGTGCTCCAACGCGGAGGTCATGGACAGCCGCATTTCCGGCGAAAAGCGCCGTTCCAATCGCTTGATCAGGCGTGCGACATGACGGTCGATTCGCGCCGTCGGATACCCCATGACCTGGAGTCGCTCGTTGAGGAGACGATGCTGGTGTCGATGTGTGGCCTCTTGTCCGATGAAACCCTTGACCGCTGTATCCAATTGGGGATCGTCGATGGAGCTCTGGAAGTTCCTGACCGAGCGGATGAAGAAATCCTCGCCTTCCGGGAACGTCGCAGAAAGCACCGAGATGAAATGGCTCATCACCAGGTCGCCATCCACGAAGTGTTGCCGCTTCGTGGAGGTCGGCATCGGAAAACGAACACGCCTGGGTTTTGGCAGCACGCGGGTCCTGGTCCGGGCTTGATCTTCCGACACTGGAGGTCCTTCCTCGAAGTTGGATCTGACTTTATGCCTTGTCAGATAAGACTGCCAGACTGTAGGACATGAGTCCAGCACGTGTTTATGGCGGGCTGTCCGCAGCTCAACGCGATGCGCAGCGCCGCGTGATGTTGATTGATGCCGCGGTCTCAATCATGGGCACCCACGGAGCTACCGCGTGCACCGTGACCGCCGTGTGTGCGAAGTCAGGAGTGACGAGCCGGTACTTCTACCAGCAGTTTCGCGACCGAGACGCACTCTTGCGCGCGGTATTTGCCAAGATCTCCGCCACCTTCCAGGCGGTGATAACCAGCGCCATTCCGGACGACACGGTTGCTCCTCAAGAACTCGCTTACGCTCCGATCAAGGCCCTGGTTCAGGTGATCGAGAACGATCCCAGCATGGCCCGCATACTGTTTGTCGAATCGGGCGCAGAACCCCTCCTTCGGCAGCTGCGAAGCGAGCTGATGACCGATTTTGCGGAGCTGGTGCTCAGAGAGGCCCGCTTGCACCTCGATATACCCAGCGAGGTGCTTCAAGTCGCAGATCTCGCCGCCACCTACGGTGTCGGGGGCCTGTTCGAGATACTCCGTCGCTGGATAGACGGACAACTGAACCTCTCGACTGAAATGCTTATCGAGCACTGTGCGGGTTTTCTCGGCAGTCTCGGCCTATATACCCTCGGGCAGGCGCCTGATCAGGCCGCTCCGCGGCTGGCCGCAGTTGACGAGACCCGATAGATTCTGACCGACCCGGATTTATATACGACTCGGTTGGCTGAGGCGCATGGCGCGACGCTGATAATCACTGCTGGCGTTCACCCGAGATCGCGACCGTAGACTCCACGCGCGCCGGACGAGGAACTCGATACGACCTAGCAAGGGCCCTGTGTGTGCCGTCGCGCCCGCAGTCAATTCCTTTGATCGCTCGATCTGCAGCGAAGCGCACCGCTTCGATCCATCGCGCTTCGACGGAATCGCGGCGCGGGAAACAAATCTGACGCAAGCCCTGCCGCCGTTGTCACCTGATGTTAATTGCGGCTAACATCAGCGCCTAGCAGATGACGTCGATGCTCGCCCGGAGGGAAAATTTTGGTACAGGTCTTGCCCGACCGGGTCGACGACACCGCGCCCGGGTATCTCAAGAACCGCGAAGGACTGAGCGCGCAACTCCACACCATCGTGGAGCAACTGGCGCTGGTCAACGGCGGCGGAGGCGCGAAATACGTTGCGCGCCACCGCAAGCGGGGCAAGCTGCTCGTCCGCGAGCGCATCGAGCTGATGCTCGACCCCGACACGGCGTTCCTCGAACTATGTCCCTTCGCCGCCTGGGGCAGTAAGTTCCCCGTCGGCGGTAGCGTGGTGGTCGGCATCGGCGTAGTCGAGGGCATCGAGTCGATGATCATCGCCCACGACCCCACCGTCCGCGGCGGCGCATCGAACCCCTATACCTTCCGCAAGGTGTTCCGCGGCATGGCCATCGCGCGGGAGAACCGACTGCCCATCATCAACATCGTCGAGTCTGGCGGCGCCGACCTGCCCACACAGGCAGACATCTTCGTGCCCGGCGGACAGCTGTTCCACGACTTGACACAGCACAGCGCAGCGGGGCTGCCGACACTGGCCTTGGTCTTCGGCAACTCCACCGCTGGAGGTGCGTACGTCCCGGGCATGTGCGACTACGTCGTGATGGTTCGCAACCGTTCCAAGGTGTTCCTCGGGGGTCCGCCGCTGGTCAAGATGGCCACGGGCGAGGTCTCCGATGACGAGTCGCTCGGCGGCGCCGACATGCACGCCCGCACCTCGGGGCTGGCCGATTACATGGCCGAGGACGAGCAGGATGCGATCCGCATCGGCCGTCGCATCATGGCGCGGCTCAACTGGCGGAAGAACGGCCCCGGACCCACCACGCCGCCGCACCCACCGGTGCACGACCCCGATCAGCTGCTCGGCATCGCGTCGGTCGATCCGAAGGTGCCCTTCGACCCCCGCGACGTCATCGCCCGAGTGGTCGACGGCTCGGCCTTCGACGAGTTCAAACCTCTCTACGGCACGTCACTCGTCACCGGCTGGGCCTCGATCCACGGCTTCCCAGTCGGCATCCTCGCCAACGCACGGGGCATCCTGTTCAGTGAGGAGGCCGAGAAAGGTTCGCAGTTCATCCAACTGGCAAATCAGATCGACACCCCCCTCATCTTCCTGCAGAACACCACCGGTTTCATGGTCGGTGCCGAGTACGAACAGGGCGGCATCATCAAGGACGGCGCCAAGATGATCAACGCCGTATCCAACAGCACGGTCCCCCACGTGACCATCACCATGGGTGCGTCCTACGGTGCCGGGAACTACGGCATGTGCGGGCGATCGTACTCGCCGCGTTTCCTATTCGCTTGGCCTAACTCGAAGTCGGCCGTGATGGGTCCGGCGCAACTGGCCGGAGTGCTGTCCATCGTGGCGCGCGAGTCCGCCGCCGACCGCGGGCTGCCCTTCGACGAGGAGGCCGACGCCCAGATGCGCGCCGCCGTCGAGGAACAGATCGAGCGCGAATCCGTCGCACTGGCCAACAGCGGCCGACTTTACGACGACGGGATCATCGATCCCCGCGATACGCGGACCGTTCTCGGGTTCTGCCTGTCGGTGATCCACAACGGCGAGGTCCGTGGCCAGCGTGGCTACGGCGTGTTCCGGATGTGATGGCGATGCCCAAGATCCGCAAGGTCCTGGTCGCCAACCGTGGCGAGATCGCGCGGCGGGTGTTCCGCACTTGCCGCGATCTCGGCATCGCCACCGTCGCGGTCTATTCCGACGCCGACGCCGACGCGTGGCACGTCGCCGACGCCGACGAGGCCGTGCACCTTCCCGGCTCGTCTGCCGCTGAGACCTACCTCGACATCCACCGGATCATCGCCGCTGCCTCGCTCACCGGCGCGGACGCAGTACACCCCGGCTACGGCTTCCTTTCGGAAAACGCCGGGTTCGCGCGCGCCTGTGCCGCCGCCGACCTCGTCTTCATCGGTCCGCCGCCCGGGGCGATCGACGCGATGGGCTCGAAGCTGCAGGCCAAGAAGACGATGTCCGACGCGGGGGTGCCTGTGCTGCCCGGTGGCGACACGACGGGGCTATCGGCCGAGCAGCTGGCGAAGCTGGCCGCCGACGTCGGCTACCCCGTGCTGGTCAAGGCCAGCGCCGGCGGCGGTGGCCGAGGCATGCGCATTGTCGCGTCGCCGGACGAGCTCGACGAAGCGGTCACCTCCGCTTCGCGTGAGGCCGCCGCCGCGTTCGCCGACGGCACCGTCTTCCTCGAGCGTTACGTCCAGCGCCCACGCCACGTCGAGATCCAGATCATGGCCGACACGCACGGAAACGTCGTCTCTCTGTTCGAGCGCGAGTGCTCCGTGCAGCGTCGACACCAGAAGGTGATCGAGGAGGCGCCGTCACCGGTCGTCGACGACGCGTTGCGCGCTCGGATGAGCGAGGCCGCCATCGCCGCCGCGCGCGCCGTCGGCTACGTAGGCGCCGGGACGGTCGAGTTCGTCTACGACGCCGCTCAGGATGGCAAAGCCGACTCCTTCGCCTTCCTCGAGATGAACACCCGGCTGCAGGTCGAGCACCCGGTTACCGAGCTGATCACCGGCCTCGACCTGGTGCGTGCCCAGCTGCTCGTAGCCATGGGCCGCCCGCTGCCTGAGGAGATGCACAACCCGCGAATTCGCGGTCACGCGGTCGAGGCCCGTCTGTGCGCCGAGGATCCGGCCGATGACTACCGGCCCTGTACCGGCACCCTGCGCACCTTGGATGTCCCGGCGCTTGCCGGCGTGCGGGTTGACTCGGGTTTTCGTGCCGGTTCGGTCATCAGTCATTACTACGATTCGCTGCTGGCCAAGGTCATCGCGTGGGCACCAACGCGCGACGAGGCACTTGCCAGCCTCTCGGCGGCGCTGGCCGGCGCCCGTATTCACGGCGTGACCACCAATCGCAACCTGCTTGTTCGCGTCCTGCGCCATGACGAGTTCGCCGGGCGGGGCACCGACACTGGGTTCCTTGACCGACACGACGTCGCCCAACTCGGCGCTGCCCTCCCAGACACGCAGTCCGAGCGCCTGCACGCCGTCGCGGCGACCGTGGCCGGGGTGGCCGCGCGGCGTGCCGTCGCAACTCTGCAGGCCACGTTGCCCGCCGGCTGGCGCAACAACCCTTCGCAGCCGCAGACCACGACCTGGCAGACCCAGGGTGGGCGCGAAGTGCGCGTCGGGTACACGTTAGGTTCGACAGGGACCTGCCTGCAGGTCGACGACGAGCCGTTGGCCGACGTCGAGGTTGTCGAGGGCAGTAGCGAGCGGGTGGTGCTGCGCGTCGACGGGGTGCGCCGCACTTATGATGTCGTCCTCGACGGCGATGTTGCCCACCTCGACTCGGTCGCCGGCTACTCCGCCCTGCGGCTGGCGCCACGCTTCGTCGACCCGAGCACTCTCAACCCGCCCGGGTCGCTCACCGCGCCGATGCCGGGCTCGGTGATCCGACTACCGGTCGCCGAGGGCGAGACGGTCTCGGCGGGCCAAACCCTTGTCGTCCTGGAGGCGATGAAGATGGAGCACACCGTCGCGAGCCCGATCGACGGGGTGCTGAGCGCCCTGCCGGTCCAGGTCGGCCATCAGGTCTCGAGCGGTGACGTCCTCGCCGTGGTCGAGGCGGTGGACGGCGGTGAAGTGGCGTCGGACGCCACCGAGCTCTAATGAACCCGGCGCGCTCCCGATCGGTGGCGCGTCGATACCGATGTGAGGAGTGTCATGGAATTGCACGAGACAGAGGAACGTCAGGACCTGCGCAAGGCGGTCGCCGAGATCGCCAAGGACTTCGGACACGAGTACTACCTGGAAAAATCGCTGGCCGGCGCGAAGAGCACCGAGCTGTGGCAGGCCGTGGGCAAACAGGGCTTCCTCGGGGTGAACCTTTCCGAGCAGTACGGCGGCGGCGGCGGCGGCATCTACGACTTGCAGATCGTCGGTGAGGAGCTCGCCGCGGCGGGCTGCCCGCTGCTGATGACCGTCGTCTCGCCAACCATCTGCGGCACGATCATCCAGGCATTCGGCAGTGAGGAACTCAAGCAGCAGTGGCTGCCGGGCATCGCCAGCGGCGAGACGATCATGGCATTCGCAATCACCGAGCCGGACGCGGGCTCGAACTCGCACAACATCTCCACGACCGCGAAACGCGACGGCGACGACTGGGTCATCAACGGCACCAAGTACTACATCTCCGGTGTCGACGAAGCCGAAGCGATCCTGGTCGTCACCCGAACGTCTACCAACGACAGTGGTCGCGGACTACTCAGCCTGCTCGTCGTGCCCACCGATGTCCCCGGGCTCACCAAGTCACTCATCCCGGTCCAGGCGGTCACTCCAGAGAAGCAGTTCACTCTATTCTTCGATGACGTCCGCGTGCCGGCCGCCAACCTTATCGGCACGGAGAACGAGGGCCTGCGCCAGGTCTTCATGGGCCTGAACCCGGAGCGAATCATGGGGGCAGCGCTCGGCAACGGCATCGGCCGTTACGCGCTGGATAAAGCCGCCGATTACGCCCGCAACCGCCACGTGTGGGGAGCGCCGATCGGCTCGCACCAGGGCGTATCGCACCCCCTCGCCCACGCCAAGATCCAGGTCGAGCTGGCCCGGTTGATGACCCAGCGTGCCGCCGCCCTGCACGACGCCGGCGATCCGGGGTCGGGTGAGGCGTCGAACATGGCGAAATATGCCGCAGCCGAGGCGGGCATCCTGGCGCTCGACCAGGCGATTCAGACCCACGGCGGCAACGGCATGGCCACCGAGTACGGCCTCGCCACGTTGTGGGGTCCGGCCCGGCTCATGCGCACCGCGCCGATCAGCCGCGAAATGATCCTCAACTTCGTGGCGCAGCACAGCCTGAAACTGCCCGCGTCCTACTGAGTCGCCGCGGACGGAAAGGGAATCGCATGCAACTCGGCATCGGTCAGTGGGTGACCCGGCGCGCCTTCCTCAACGGCGGGCGCACCGCGTTGATCAGCAACGGCGCGCACATCACCTACGCCGACCTCGATCGGCGCACCAACCAGGTCGCCGCCGCACTCATCGCCCTCGGCGTGCGCAAGGGCGATCGGGTCGCGATGCTGCTGGTCAATTCGACCGAGTTCATCCAGGTGCTGCTGGGCTGCGCCAAAATCGGCGCACTTGCAGTTCCGCTCAACGTGCGCCTTGCCGGACCCGAGATCGGCTACATCCTGGCCGACTCAGGCGCCGATGTTCTGGTCTTCCACGAGCCGTTCGCCGCGCAGGCCAAGAGCGCCGTCACCGAGTCCGGAGTCCGCGTGCGCCATGTCGTACGCGCCGGTGGGGCGCCGGCGCCGGGCGAGCTCGGCTACGAAGACGTCGTCTCGGGCGCCGCGCCCGAACCGCTCAACGGTGACGTCGACGGCAGCGACCCCGCGTTCATCATGTACACGTCGGGGACGACGGGCCGACCCAAGGGCGCGATCCTCACCCACGACAACCTGCTATGGAACGCGATCAACGTCCTCGGCACCGACATCGGCCTGCGGGGCGAGGACGTCACCGTCGCGGTGGCGCCGTTGTTCCACATCGGCGGGCTGGGAGTACACACCCTGCCGCTGCTCTACGTCGGCGGCACCAGCGTCATCATGCCGTCCTTCGAGCCGCGAGCTACGCTGCAGGCGATGGCCGACCACCACGTCACGGTTCAGTTCATGGTGCCGGCCATGTGGACCGCTCTCACACAGGTGTCCGACTTCGACTCCTTCAACCTGTCTGCGCTGCGTTTCGCCATGGGCGGCGGGTCGCCCGTCCCCCTCACGGTCATCGACTTCATGCGCGAGCGAGGCGTGCCCTTCACCGAGGGCTTCGGCATGACCGAGACCGCTCCCCTGGTGACCGTCCTCGACGCCGAGAACATCAGCACGCGGGCCGGGTCGATCGGCCGCGTCGCGATGCATGTCGACGCCCGCATCGTCGACGACGACGACCGCGACGTCGCGACCGACACCGTGGGCGAACTGATCGTGCGCGGTCCGAATGTGTTCACCGGCTACTGGATGAAGGCCGATTCGAGCGCCGAGGCGTTGCGCGGGGGCTGGTTCCACACGGGCGATCTCGGGCGCATGGACGCGGAGGGCTTCATCACCCTCGTCGACCGCAAGAAGGACATGATCATCTCCGGCGGCGAGAACGTCTACCCGATCGAGGTCGAGCAGGTCCTCTTCCGCCACCCGGCGGTGTTCGACGCCGCCGTGATCGGCGGTAAGGACGCGAAGTGGGGCGAACGCGTCGTCGCGGTCGTGGTTGCCGACCCGGCGACGCAGGCGCCGAGCGCCGAGGAGATCGTGGCGTGGTGCCGGGAGCGGCTGGCACACTTCAAGTGTCCGCGTGACGTGCACTTCGTCGCCGAACTGCCGCGCAACGCCACCGGCAAGCTGCTCAAGACCGAGCTGCGCGCGCAGTTCACGGGCATCGAGGGCGGAGTCGTTTTGCGCTGAGTCGTGCCGCTGCACATCGCGGGTTCGGAGCAGGGCCCCTAAATCATGAACTGAGAAAAGGATCGACAGCATCGGCGGGGGCTAGCGGTTTCGTTCACCTCCCTCGATTCGGTGCGGCGGGTGCCGACGCAGGCAACCCCAGCGTCGGTAGGATCCCAGCCCAGCGGATCGGACGGCGAACAACGTAACCACAAATCGACAGGAGGCCTGAAAGTGGCCGGTTTGCGCCGCAAACTGCTCCTCGAGGCCGCCGCCGACCTGTTCGCGCGGCAAGGCTTTCACGCCGTGGGCATCGACGACATCGGTGCCGCAGCAGGGGTGAGCGGGCCGGCCGTCTACCGGCACTTTCAGAACAAGGACGCGATCCTTCGCGAGTTATGCGACGCCGCCATGACTGAGCTGCTGGCCGGCGCCCGGCGCGCCACCACGGCCGGCACACCGACGGAGGTCCTGCACGCCCTTGTCGACCTGCACGCGGCCTTCGGCGCGCGACGACGCGGCCTGTTGGCCGTCTACGCCCGCGAGCACCGCTCGCTGTCGCCGCTGGCGACCCGTGCCCTGCGACGCCGACAGCACAGCTACGAGTCCTTTTGGGTCGAGGCACTCGTACGAGCACGGGGCGATCTGGACCGTGAGCGCGCACAGGGCCTGGTCGCCGCCGTGCTGTCATTGCTCAACGCGTCCGCGTACATGCCGGCGTCGCTGGACGACGCGACGATTGAGGCGATGCTGGCCGCCGCGGCCGTTGCGGCGCTGTTCAGCCGCGCGGTTACACAGCAGGTAGACGGCGCCCCGCACCGGATTTAGTGTGTGTCGAGCAGCGACTGGGGAATGTCCACCATGCGGGACCGCACGTATTCCCCGAGCCCCTTGGCCTGTGCGTCCAGCCGGGTCGAGGAGGCCACCCCGTCACCGAGCAAGCCGTGCACCACCACGTTGAGGGCGCGCAGGTTCGGCAGTTCGAAGCGCTCCATGGGCAGGTGCGCCGTCTCCGGCCCGAGCAGAGTGCGCAGCCGCTCGACGCTGAGGTAGTCACGCGCCCACGCGTACCCAGGGTCATCCCGTGCCCACAGGCCGAGGTTAGCGTTGCCGCCCTTGTCTCCGGACCGCGCGCCGAGTACCGACCCGAGCGGCGCGCGACGTGTCGGCCCGGACGGCACTGGCAGCTTCGCGAGCGCGGCGATCCTAGCCGGCGGGACGGCACCGGTCGGCGGGTCGGGGATCTCGTGCCGTGTGCCGTCGGCGTCGACGAGTACGTGCGTGAGGGCCGACCGCGCTACGTAGGCCGGCCGGTAGACGCCGAAGGCGGTCTCCGAGGACGGTGGCGTGGTGGTGTGGAAGCCGGCGAAACCAGCCAGGGCGATCTCCATGACCCCCCCGGAGAAGGCTCGGCCCACCTTGCGCGGGTCGGCGTCCTTCACCGTCACACGCAGGTGCGCGCAGGCTTGCTCGTTCGTCGGTGCGTCGGAGACGTCGAAACGCAACAGCCTCACGTCGACTTCGTCGAAGGCGTCGCGTCCGCCGAGAACGTCGAAGAGCTGCTGTTCGGCGAAAGCCGCCTTGGCCCCGATGTCGAGGCCGGTGAGCACCATGGTCATTGTGTTACGGAAGCCGCCCACCTCATTCAACGCCACCTTCAACGTGTCCGGCGGCGGACTGCCTTTCGTACCGCTGATCGCGACGCGGTGCTCACCCTGTTGAGCCAGCCGGATGGTGTCGAAGTGGGCGACGACGTCGGGGCCGAGGTAGGCAGGTTCAGCGGTCTCGTAGAGCAGCTGGGCGGTGACCGTGCCGACTGAGACCAGTCCCCCGGTGCCGGGATGCTTCGTGATCACCGAAGAGCCGTCCTCGGCGACCTCGGCGATCGGAAACCCCGGGTAGCGGCGGTCCGTGATCTCGTCCAGGAACGCGTAGTTGCCGCCCGTCGCCTGAGGGCCGCACTCGATCACGTGCCCGGCGACGACCGCGCCCGCGAGCCGATCCCAGTCGGCGGGTGCCCAGGCGTGCCACCAGGCGGCTGGACCGACGACCAGGGATGCGTCGGTGACCCGGCCGGTCACGACGACGTCGGCGCCCGAACGCAGCGCCTCGGTGATGCCCCAGGCGCCGAGGTACGCGTTGGCCGATACCGGTTTGATGTCGCCGACGGGCGGCGTGATTGCGTGGAGGTCGCCACGTAGGTCGTCGCCCTCGACGTGAGCGACGCGCGCGGTGAGGCCGAGACGGGCGGACAGCTCGCGCAACGCGGCGGCCAAGCCGGCGGGATTCAGCCCGCCCGCGTTCGCGACGACCTTGATGCCATGATCGAGACAGGTGCCCAGCACCTGTTCCATTTGGGTGAGGAAAGTCCGCGCGTACCCGCCGGACGGGTCTTTGGCCTGGGCCTTGGCCAGGATGAGCATGGTCAGCTCGGCCAGATAGTCACCGCACAGGACGTCGATCGGTCCGCCCTCGACCATCTCGCGGGCTGCGGCGATGCGGTCGCCGTAAAAGCCGGAGCAGTTGCCGATGCGGACCGGGACGCTCACCGCTGACGCCCTGCAAACTGGCCCGCCACGCGCCCGCCGCCAGGGGGCCCCGCGAAGGCCTGGGCGATCGCGAGCCACTGGTCGGCCAGCGGGCCGTCGGCGACCAAAGCGGTGTCGTCGCGGTGGCGGCGTTGGGTGACCAACAGGCAAAAGTCGAGCGCCGGCCCGCTCACGCGGTTGGCCGCGTCGGCTGGCCCCCACGTCCAGACGCTGCCGTCCGGAGCGGTCAGCTCAACGCGTACCGGGTCCGCGGGCAGGTCCAGACCGTTGGCCAGGTAGCTGAACGCGCGTGCACCCACCCCGATGTGGGCCACGTGACGCAGCCGTGCCGTGGCCTCGCGGGTCGCGCCGAGCGCGTCGACGACGTCCTGGCCGTGCGCCCAGGTCTCCATGAGTCGCGCTGTCAGCGACGAGACCGCGCTCATCGGCGGCCCGAACCACGGCAGGCGGGTCGCCGGGTCAATGTCCGCGAACGCCGCAACGAGGGCGGCACGCGACGTGTCGAACCACGCGAGCAGGTCGGCAGCCGGCATTTGACGGTAGCGCTCGGCGATGACGTCGGGTGAGATGGCTCCGTCGGCCATCATCGGCAGGTAGTCGCTGCTGAACCCGTCGGGGTCGGTGGCCGAGCGCACCGCGACGTCGTCGAAGAACGCCAGATGGCTGATCTGGTCGCGGATCGTCCAGCCCACGGCCGGAGTCGGCGCGTCCCAGCCGCGCGGACCTTCGGTCAGCGGCGCGACCAATCCGCGTAGGGCTGCCGTCTCCGCTTCGATGTCGGTGATAACCGACTGCATGCTCACCGCCATGTCAGTGTCCCTTCCACTGCGGCGCGCGCTTCTCGCGGAACGCCGCCGGGCCTTCCTGCGCGTCGTCGCTCAGATAGACCGGCTCCCATATCTCGTCGGCCAGGTCGTACGCGGCGGCGAGGTGGTGCTGCGCCGAGAGGTACACGGTGCGCTTGGACGCGAGCACGGACAGCGGTGCGTTCGCGGCGATGCTGAGCGCCAACTGCTGGGTACGCTCGCGTAACTGATCGGCCGGCACCACCTCATTGACCAAGCCGACCTGGTGGGCGCGCGCGGCGGTGATCGGGTCGCCGGTCAGCAGGATTTGCATGGCAACGCGCGGGGGCACCAGCCACGACAGGGGTGTCGCCCACGGCGAACCGCGGCCGACCTTGACCTCGCTGACGGCGAAGGTCGCGTGTTCGGCGGCCACGACCAGGTCGCACTGCTGCGCGAGCAGGAAGCCCCCGGCGAACGCGACACCGTTGACGGCCGCGATCGTCGGCTTCGCGACATCGATGTTGCGGCCGAACTGCGGAGCGAAGTCCTTCGGGGGCACCTTGAGCGCGTTCTGCGCCATCTCCTTCAAGTCCCCGCCGGCGCAGAACGCCTTATCGCCCACGCCGGTGAGGACGAGCACCTTCGCCGCGTCGTCGTCATTGAAGCGGAGTACCGCGTCGATAAGCCCCGTGCGCACAGCGTTGTTCAGCGCGTTGCGCGCCTCGGGCCGGTTTATCGTCAGCCAGGCCACGCTGTCGACGACCTCGTAGCGAATCGGTTGCTCGGCCACCGAGCCTCCGTCCCTCACCGTCGTCTCGCATGTGAGTGGCAGTTCACCCCGGCACCTCGACAAACGGGTCGGCCAGCTCAACGGTGGCTTCACTCGGCACGCACGGACCATCTTCGCTCGAGACGAGCAACTCGAGGTCGACGAGGCGCCGTCCGCCATCGTCGCGTTTGGCCACGACCTTGCCGCTCAGGGTCGCGGTCTGGCCCGGGTAGATCGACCGGATCATTGAGATTCTGCGGCGCCGGATGAGCGCGTCGGGTCCGGCCCATTCGTTGAGGCCGCGGTCGATGAAGCCATGGAAGAAGAGGGTTGACAGGTAGATTGTGCGCTGGCCCTGGCTGCGCGCGTAGTCGGGGTCGTGGTGACCGGGGAACCAGTCCCATGTCGAAGCCGCGTTCATGCAGATGCGCTTGTAGCTGATCTCGATCGAGACGGGCGTCAGGGTGTCGCCGACGGCGATGTCCTCGAACCGCACGGGGAAGCGGACCATGCTGTGCTCGGTGGATCCGTTCATGATGCGCCTTCACTATCGGCGGTGTCGTATCGGAAGAGCACGTTGGTGTTGCGGCCGATGACCTCACCGTGCTGGTCGGAGAACGTACTCACCGTGGTGATGAACACGCCGGTGCCCACCCGCGTCGTCTTCGGCTCGGAGATCGAGGCGATCTCCTCCACGATCGACACGTGATCGCCTACCCGGGGCCGGCGTTCGAACTCCGTCGTCGTCGAGGCGTTGATGATGTGGTGGCCCGGCAACGGGACGCTGAGCGCGAACATCATGTCGGCACGCGCTAGGTACCCGGGCACCCACTGCGGCGCGAAGCCGAGGCTCATCAGCAGCCCGGGCGGGCAGTCCTCACCCTCCCAGTAACGGGGGTTCGCGTCCTCGACGAGCGAGCAGTAGTACAACACCATCGAGCGGTCGATCGGGAACCACCCACGCCGCGGTTCGGAGCGATGACCGACCCACGCCCGGCCTTCGTCGAAGGTCCCGAATGTCATCCCGAGGCCGGTGACGTCGCTCGTTGGCGCGCTCACCGGGCCACCTGCACGACGGCGCTCCCCTTTATCGCGGGTTCGCCGGACTGGCGCGTGACCACGAGTTCGAGGTCTGCCACCTGCTGCCCTCCGGCCTCGCGCACGCCGGTGACCCTGCCGCCGAAGCTGAGCAGGTCACCGGGCCATACCTGACCGGTGAACCGGATGCGGAACGAGCGGATGTTGGCCAGCCCCACCCAGGCGGTCAGCCGCTGGGCGAGCACACCGCCGTGCAGCAGTCCCATACCGAACACACCGGGCATGCCGGCCGCGCGGGCGAACTCCTCGTCATGGTGGATCGGGTTGAAGTCGCCGCCGGACCCGGCGTAGCGGACGATGTGCGAGCGCGTCAGCGGGCCGAACTGTGAGCTCGGCATCTCGTCGCCGGCGGCCAACGCCACCGGCGCGGGGGATGTCGTCATTGGGTGGAGCCTCCGGTTTCGATCAAGACGTCGGTCTGGCGCACGACGAGTTCGTCGCGCTGGTTGGTGAAGTCGGTCTCGATCGTCACGATTGTCATGGTGCCGCCGCGCTTGCCCTCGCGGCTGGTCACGTTCGACACCCGACGCGTCTCGGTGAGCTCGTCGCCGACGACCACCGGCGCGAAATACTCCCAGCCGCACTCACCGTGCAGTACGCGTCGCAGGTCGAGCCCGAGGGCGCCGAACATGTCGTCGTCGGCGCGCCAGTGAGCCGAGGAGACGACGAAGGTCGGCGGAGCGGGGATCGCGCCGAAGCCGGCGGCGCGGGCCGCTGCGGCGTCCTGGTAGATCGGGTCGTGGTCGTCGAGGGACAGCGCGAACTCGCGCACTTTGGACCGGTCGACGGGAAATGTGGTGCTCCCGAGTTGCGTCCCGATGAGCGATGCGTCAGCCACTCTGGTCACCTTTCCCGCCGGCGAAGGCCGGTGCACAATCGCGAATGAGGCTGCCTAGGTTCTCGGCGATGCGCTCGGGCGCGAGGCCGATCGAGGGTGAGTAGAGAACGATGTGGTCCAGCACGCCCTCGTAGCGGCGCAGCCCTTCTCGGACCTCGGCGGCGGTGCCGGCCACCGCCATCGCGTCGATCATGTCGTCGGTGACGGCTGCGAACATGGCCGGCAGGTCACGCCGCGCGAACGCGTCGCGAATCGCCGCCCCCTGCCTGGCGAAGCCGCTCACATCGAGAACGTGTTCGTAGGTCTTCACCGAGGAGTAGAACGCGATCTGCTGCGCGGCCTCACGGCGTGCGATCTGTGGGTCGTCGTGCACCGCGCAGATGACCATCGAGACGATCTCAATGTCGGCGGGATCGCGTCCGGCCCGCTCCGCACCGCGCACGACGGCTGGGCGGGCGACCTCCTCGACGTAGGTCGTGGTGAATAGCGGATGACCGGCCAACCCGTCGGCGACGCGCCCTGCCACCTCGCACATCCGCGGACGCACGCCCGCGGTGATGATCGGGATGGCCCGCTGCGGCGGCGCGACGTCGCCGGTCGGGACGAGATTCATCCGATAGAAGCGACCCTCATGGCGCACGGGGCCCTCGTGCAGGTTCCAGATCCGACGCACGAGCGGGACCAGCTCCTCCATGCGCAGAGCGGGAGCGGAGGTGTCCTCCACGCCGTGCCAGTCGCTCATCATGCGGCGTGTGCCGTTGCCGAGCCCGAGCACGACGCGCCCGCCTGAAAGCTCGTCGAGGTCACGCGCCTCGGTGGCGAGCACGAGCGGGCTGCGCCCGACGCCATACAGGATCGACGACCCGATGCGGCAGCGCTTTGTGCGCGCGGCCATCGCGGCCATCGAGATCGAGCCGGAGCGCGAGTAGAACTCCGAGGCCCAGGCGGCGTCGAAGCCGGCGAGGTCGGTAGCCTCGGCGGTCTCGACAAGGGTGGCCAAGTCCGCGCCGAGCACCGAGACCCCGTACGTGCTCACGACGCCGCCGGCCTGAATCGGACCAGCCCAAGGTCCTCGTTCACCCGCTCGAACACTGCGCGCACTCTTGCGCCGATCGCAACTTCATCGGGGGCCACGCCCTCGAGACTGGCCAACAACTGCGGCCCCTCGTCCAGACGAACGAGCACGACGACGTACGGCTCGCTGCGCGGGAACGAGTCCCACGGGGGGCGGTACACCGGCGCGAAACTGACGATCTCACCAGTACCCGCCGCGGTCTCCCAGGCCAACTCACCGTCATGGCAGACGGGACACACCAGCCGCGGGTAGAGGAACGGGTGGCCGTTCGCGCACCGCTGGAAGACGAGTACGCCGCGGGCCGCTGCTGCGAAGTAGGGACGGTTGACATCGGTCAGCGGCGGCAGCGCCTCAGGATCGTGCAGACCGTCGAGGGAACTCGAAGCTGCGGTCATGACGCTCCCTCCATCACCATGCTGACGTGACTGCACAGCATCGAGCCGTAGCTGTGCACGAACGCGGTGTCCGCCCCGAAGACCTGACGGCCCTCGGCGCGACCGGACAACTGCCAATAACCCTCGAGGATCTGCGAAATGCCAGAGGAGGTCCCGGTGTGCCCGAACCGGATCAGGCCGCCGTCGGTGTTCACCGGAAGGTCGCCCCCCGGATCGGCGCGGCCGTCACGGTAGAAATCGCCTGCCCCGCCGGGCTTCACGAAGCCCGCCTCCTCCAGGATCATCGCCGGGTTTGAGGCGAAGGCGTCGTAGAGCAAGGCGATGTCGATGTCGGCCGGCGCCCGTCCGGAGCGCTCGAAGGCCATCGGACCCGAACGGGCGGCCCCGGTACGACCCGGGCGGGCCAGCGAGGTCAGAAAACCGTGGGTGTGACCCTCTCCAAACCCGAGCAGGTGTACCGGCCGGTGTTTGCCCGCGCGAGCCCGGCGGGCCGAGCCCAGCACGAGCGCGCCACCGCCCTCGCAGGGAATCGAGCAGTGGTAGAAGTGGAACGGCCCGGCGATCGGGCGGGACGCCAGCACGTCCTCCACAGTCAGGCGTTGTGAGCGGTGCGCGATCGCCGCGGGATTCAGCGCGGCCCACCGGTCCTGCGACGCGGTGACCTCGGCGATGTCCGCCTTGCCCTGTCCCGTCTCGTGCATCCAGGCCTGCGCGATCAAACCGTACAGCGCCGGCACGGAGGGTCCGTAGGGCATCTCGAACGCGTGGTCACACACCAGCGCCATCAGTTCGCGCCCGCCATCGCGGATCGGTGGAAACTTGCCCGCCGACACGACCAGCACCGTCTCGGCCTCGCCCCGGGCGATGACGTTACTCGCCATGCGCGTCATGGCCAGATGGGTCCCGCCGCCAAGCTGACAGGTCATCTGAAGTTTCAGGTTGTGCAGCCCGAGATAGTCCATGAGGTCCTCGGACAGGAAGATCGAACCCTCGTTCGTCATCGGCCCGGCGCACACGAGACCGTCGACCTCGTCTGGGACCACCCCTGCGTCGGCGAGAGCCGCGACCGCGGCGCGCACATGCAATTCAGTGGAGGTGTACGGAACGTTTCTTCCTGGAGCGACTTCGGCGGCACCGATGATGGCCGGCTGGTCGTGTGGCATCCGGACTCCTTCCGACCACGCGTTCAACGCCGGTCCCGACGTGAACGACGGTTAGCATAGCGTGACTAGGGGGTCCGCGTCACCCCCGGCCCGCACCCGCCGCCAGCGCGGTATGGATTCTCTGGATGTCGTTGCGCCTCTTCCCAAGAGGGTGCTGCGATGACCGAAACCCGCGCCGATCGTGTCGTTTCTCGACGATGTCCAGGTGACAGATGAGGCCGATCGCGAAGCCCGCTGGTTCCGGTGGACGCCCGGCACGCGCCCGGGCGGAACTTTGCGCGCTCAGTCGCGCGTTTTTCTGAAGTGGCGCGGTGACCGACCGGTCCACCGTTTGAACGCATGTGTGAAGTTCGTGAGGTCCGCGTACCCGAGTTCTGCCGCGATCTCGCTTACAGACACCGATCTGTCGAGAATTCGCAGAATTGCTCGCTCCTGCAAGAACGACTGACGTAATTCTCGAAAGGTGGTCCCCTCTTCGCGCAGGCGCCGCTTCAACGTGCTCGGGGATATCGAGAGCTCGCCCGCCGTCCGGCTGATGTTCGTTTTTCCGGGATCTTTCTCGAGCAGGTCCCTTACTTTTTCGGAGACCGACGTGTCACGTCGTTGATCGAGAGTTCGCTGCAAATCGGTGACGGCAATCCGGTACGCCACAGGATCGGAGAATCGACAGACCTCCTCCAGCGTAGCCGCGGGAACGTGGACGAACGAGCTGGGGGCGTCGAAGAAGATCCGACCCGCCAACACTTCGTCATGAAGAACCCACGACTCCGGCGCTGAATGACTCAGATGCAGTTCAATATTCGGTACGGCACCCGCGAGCATGTCGAGCAGACGCAACAGCGCCAGCCCACCGTAGGTGACGGCCAGGCAGTTCAGGCCCGCGTCACCGGTGCGACCGGTGAGCCCGATCGTGAGGCCGCGTTCCGTCGAATGGAACGACGGGCTGAGGGCTGTGGTGATCACCGGCAGATAAGCAAGCAACTCGACAACCTCGGCTACCGAGCCCGCGCTGACCAAGGGAACACTGAGTGCCCCAAAGGACGTCAGTTTGGCGTGTTCAGCGAACGCGAAACCCAGACGGGTTCCCTGATCACAATCGAAATCGGAATATATCTCCCTGAACCACCGTAAGGGGACCTGCGCGTCGCGGCCCACCAACATCGACTCGGTGACGTGCTCGCGAACCATGATGCTGCGCAGCGCAATGCTGGCGTCATGCCCCAGCGCCTCACTGTCCAGCATCTGCAGGAAAGCCAGCGCTGGCATACCCGAGTCGTCGAGTTTCACGTGCCTCCCTGCGCGTGAGCTAAAAACACAACTCTTTGACTCCTGCGAGTCTAGCGACGCTGGTCACGCGCGACAACACTAAAAAGAGAAGTTCCAGATTGAGGAGAGTTAATCATGGCAGTCGTCACCTTCGTCTCTCATGACGGCGAGAAGTACGAAGCCCCCTTGGCCGAAGGGCAGTCCTTGATGCAGATTGCGGTCAATAACGCGGTGCCCGGCATCGACGGCGATTGCGGAGGGGAAGCCGCATGCGGAACATGCCACGTGATCGTCGCTCCCGAGTGGTCGGACACGGTGGGACTCTGCGGCGCCAACGAAGAGGAGATGCTCGCGATGAACCCCGAGCGTCAGCGGACGTCGAGGCTGTCCTGCCAGATGGCCGCCTCCGAGGCATGGGATGGCTTGACGGTCGAGCTACCTGAGTTCCAGCTCTGAAACAACGTCATGGATTTGGAGGAAACAATAATGAGTATTCCCGCGGCAGTGGCCGCCAAAGCCCAGTCTGCCGTGCCTCTGGAGCTGCAAATCCGCGGCGCACACCTCTACGACAAGACACGTCGGTGGGTAACCGGAACCAATGGTAAGAAGATCTTCACCGAGACGCCCATTCCTCCGGTCGAGGACGTCGATATCGCCGACATCGATCTCAGCAACCCGTTCCTCTACCGCCAAGGCCGCTGGAAGTCCTACTTCGAACGCGTGCGCAACGAGGCGCCGGTGCATTACCAGGCTCGCAGTCCGTTCGGCCCGTTCTGGTCGGTGACCCGCCACGCGGACATCATCGCCGTCGACAAGAACCACGAGGCTTTCTCCGCAGAGCCGTTCATCATCATCGGGAGACCGCCTCGTTTTATGGACATCGCCATGTTCATCGCGATGGATCCGCCACAACACGACCTGCAGCGCGCTTCCGTCCAAGGGGTTGTCGCGCCGAAGAACCTGCGCGAGATGGAGGGGCTGATCCGCTCGCGTGTCCAGGAAGTGCTGGACGATCTACCGGTGGATCAGCCGTTCAATTGGGTGCACCACGTCTCCATCGAACTGACAGCGCGCATGCTCGCGACCCTGCTGGACTTCCCGTACGAGCAGCGGCACAAGCTCGTGGAATGGTCGGACCTCGCCACCTCCATGGAGCAAGCCAATGGCGGTCCTTCCGACAACGACAGAGTGTTTCGTGGCATGGTCGACATGGCGAAGGGGCTCAGCGCTCTCTGGCATGACAAGGCGGCCCGTACCGCCAACGGGGAGCGACCGGGCTTCGATCTGATCACGATGCTGCAGGCCAACGAGGACACTAAGGATCTCATCGACCGCCCGATGGAATTCCTCGGCAATTTGGTATTGCTGATCGTCGGGGGAAACGACACGACTCGCAACTCGATGAGCGGAGGGGTTCTCGCCTTGAACCAGTTCCCCGATCAGTTCGAGAAGTTGAAGGCGAACCCTGACCTGATTCCCAACATGGTGTCCGAGATCATTCGCTGGCAGACCCCGTTGGCGTACATGCGCCGAGTCGCGAAAAAAGACATCATGTTGAACGGGCAATTCATCCGCAAGGGCGACAAGGTCGTGATGTGGTACGCCTCTGGTAACCGCGATGAGCGTGTCTTCGAGCGGGCCGATGAGTTGATCATCGATAGGAGCAACGCCCGCAATCACATCTCGTTCGGGTTCGGCGTGCACAGGTGCATGGGAAACCGACTTGCTGAGTTGCAGCTTCGAATCCTGTGGGAGGAATTGCTCCCTCGCTTTGAGAACATCGAGGTGGTCGGCGAACCCGAGTATGTGCAATCGAATTTCGTCAGGGGTATCAGCAAGCTGATGGTTCGCCTCACTCCCAGGCCGAGTGCATGACTCCCGAACGAGCGGTGATCGTCGGCGCGAGCCACGCCGGCGCGCAGTTGGCAGCTAATCTTCGAAGGGAGGGGTGGTCTGGGGAGGTCGTGCTCATCGGCGACGAGGGGGGACTGCCCTACCACCGGCCTCCGTTGTCGAAGGGATACCTGGCCGGCAAGAACGGCCTCGACGACCTCCTGATTCGCGGCGCTGATTTCTACGAAAAGCAGCACATTCGACTCTTGAATGCGACCGTGGAGGCGATCCACCGGAGTGCCAAGCGTGTGTCTCTGAGCACCGGCGACACGCTGACGTACACCAAGCTCGCGTTATGCACCGGCGCAAGGGCCAGACGACTCCCCACACCAGGGGTGGATCTTCCCGGAATTCACTACCTGCGTACCGCTGCAGACGTCGAGTTGATCCGTGCCGCCGCCACACCGGGTCGGAGGGTTGTGATCGTGGGCGGCGGTTACATCGGGTTGGAAACGGCGGCCTCGCTGTGTTCGCTCGGCATGAACGTCACCGTCCTCGAGGCAACCGAGCGTGTACTCGAAAGGGTCACCGCGCCGGAGGTTTCCGCGTTTTACACGCGAATCCACCGCGGCGAGGGAGTGGAGATCCGAACACACGCCCTCGTCGAAGCCTTCTCCGGTAACGGTGGGGTGCAGGAGGTCGTGCTGGCTGACGGCGAATCGATCCCCGCCGACTTGGTCATCGTCGGCGTCGGTGTGGTGCCGAACACCGAGCTCGCCTCGGCCGCAGGATTATCCGTCGACAACGGCATCGTGATCGACGACCAGGCCCGCACCAGCGACCCCGACATCGTGGCCGCCGGCGACTGCACGAGCCACACCATGGCTCGATACGGCTCGCGTATTCGTTTGGAATCCGTATCGAGCGCCGGCGAGCAGGCCAAGATCGCTGCGGCGACAATCTGCGGAAAACACAGCGCAATCGCTGCGCTTCCGTGGTTCTGGTCCGACCAGTACGATCTCAAACTCCAGATTGCCGGTCTCAACGCCGGATACGACGAACTGTTGCTCAGTGGTGACCCGTCGCGTGACCGTGACTTCAGCTGCTTCTACTTCCGCGAGGGCGAACTCATCGCCGCCGACTGCGTCAATCGTCCTCGCGATTTCATGTCCAGTAAGCGGGCCATCAGCCAGCAGCTCCGAGTTGACCGCTCAGAGCTCCTCGCCGGCTCGATCTGACACGAGAGCTTGCTGGCTACAAACTGTGGACAACTCCCAGGTACCTGAGTGCTACGCGGGAGATCCGCTCACCGGTGGTGGCGATGTCCGCGGCGGGGAGTACAACATGACTCACTGTCAGTCGCACCAGAACATCTGCGACCTCCTCAACGTCTTCGGGATCGAGATCGTCGAAGTGGTCGTTAAACCACGTGATCAGAGCCGCGGAGCAGAGCTGAAGCAGGGAAGCCGACGTCGGCAGAAGAGGTAGGACTCCAGTAGACGACGAGCCACCGCGATCATTCCCCGAAGGGTTGGACGTCAGAACTGCCTTGAGGAGCGGGCTGTCTTCTGCTTCACAGAGGGTGAATTGCACCGCTGCGGTGATGCCGCCCCGCACGTCGCCCACGTGTTCGGCAAGGACGGCAAGAATGCCTTCCATAAAGCGCTGGCCCTCCGACACCACAAGCGCGTCGCCGAGCCCCTGTTTGTCGCCGAACTCTTTGTACAACGTCGGGCGGGAGACGCCGACCGATTCGGCAACCTCGCTCATCCGGACCTGATCCCAGCCCTTCTCGATGGCGAGTTCTCGTGTCGCCCTCAAAACCTTTTCGCGCACATGCCGGCGGAAAGACACCCGCACTGGTTCAGTTGGCATAGGAGCAGGATAGGCGCCAGCCCTACATGGGCAGTCAACCGACAGCAGGGTTCATATGGTCCTGTCGAGGAATTCGACGACCGCCGTCGAGAATGCGTCGTTGTTGTCGCCGGCAATCATGTGTCCCGCGCCCGACACGTCAACGGTTTGCGCGTGCGGAACGACGGTCAGGAAATGCCTTACTGTCTCTTCGGAGACGATGTCAGATAGTAGGCCCCGGACCAGCAGCGTTGGCGCGGACACCTGCCGCGCACCATCGAGAAGGAAGGCGCTCATCATCTCGAAGTACTCAGCGCCCTCGTCTGGATCACCCTGCAGGAACTGGAAATTCGACGTCACGAAGGCTGGATCCCATCGCCAGGACCAGCGACCGTCTTCGCGACGGGCGAGGACTTTTCGGAGCCCGTCGAGGTTTTCGGGGCGAGGGCGGTGCGGGTTGTAGGCGGCGATCACGTCAGCGGCCGACTCTAGGCTGTCGAAACCTTCGGGGTGTGCCGACATGAACGCTACGACTCGTCGGGCGCCGTCCATCTCCATTCGCGGAGTGACGTCAACCAGCACGACGGCCTGCCATAGATCCGGCGGGGCGAGCAAGTGTGTTCCGAGAATGGTCAACCCGCCCAGAGATGCGCCGATCGCGGCGACGGGGCGGCCGGAATCGGCGTATGAGCGCACGGCCAATAGGTCGGACCCCAGCCGGTCCATGTCATAGCGTCCGTCGGGGTCCCAGTCGCTGTCCCCGTGTCCCCTGGTGTCGTACGCGGCCACCGTGTATCCCCGCTGGTGCAGGCGTTGGGCGGTGACGTCCCAGGCGTGTCGGCTTTGACCGCCGCCGTGAAGGAGCAACACGACCGCCCGCGGTGCGTCACAGTGGTAGAGGTCGACGGCCAGCGCCAGCCCGTCTGCCGTGGGCACGCGCTCGACCACAGGAGCCGACGAATCGCCTGTTCTCTTTGCCGACATCAGGAGCTCGTCTTCGGTGCGACGACGGTGACGGTTCCCTGGGCCGCACACACCGCTCTGCCGTCGTTGCAGATGTCGATCCGCGCCACCCCGCTGGTTCTGCCCAGCGCGATGATCTCAGCTGTGGCTACACAGGTGCCGCTGGAGACCGGACGAAGCAGATTCAGTTTGAACTCCGTTGTCGCGACCCAAGATCCCAGTGGAATCACGGGATAAAACACCACGCCGAGGCAGTGGTCGACCATGGCCGATAAGCAGCCCCCATGCAGGTTGCCGAACGGCGTCTTCAGGTCGTCGCGTGCGTCCATCTCCGCGACGAGCCGTCCCGCAGCGAATTCGGTGTGACGGAAGCCGAGGTAACCGGCCAACCCGCCCGTGGTTTCTGCTGCGCTCTTGAGTTGCTCAGCGACCTGTTCGTTGAACGTGGTGAATTGCACAGGCCCTCCTACCTCATCTGCCGTCGAGACATTACTCCATAGATGTCACATCGGTCGAGCGTGGTCACCCGCCAGGATCGCCGGAAGGAGAAACCTCGACAGAAACGCCCGGAGTCCGTCACGACTGCGCTCCCGCGGCCCTCGAACAGTCAGCAGGCTCAGTATCGTGCGGACAACCCACTCGGCGGCGTCGTCGACGGAGACCCCCGGTTCCACGCAACTCCAGTGTCTGGTGAAGATGGGACGCAGAAATTCGGTGACGATTTCGAAGAGGGACGTCGAGGTCCCCGCCGCGAGACCCACGCCGGCTAGTTCCTCGTCGCTGCCGAACAACAATCCGATGATCTCTTCGCGGCGCGCGGCCTCAACCGTGTATTCCACGAAGTCGACGAGCGCGGAGCCCAGGTCGGCGTGCGCCGCGATCCGCGGGCTGATGCGGTCGAGATAGCGCTCGGCGGCGCGAATGATGACGCCCGACATCACCGCCTCCCGACTGGGGAAGTAGCGATACACCGTTGCCCTGGACACACCCGCTGTTCTGCCGATGTCCTCCATAGTCGTGCCCACCACACCGCAACTCTCGAGGCACCGCTCGGCAGCATCGAGCAACCGGTCGCGAGCGGACCCACGATCTGTCGGCGCGGCGGCGCCCCATCTCAACAACCTCGTCGACACACAGCCAGTATGCCGCGCGCGCACACCATTGTGACTTGCCCACGCACATGACACCATCGCAGTTATGTCTCAAGTCAGCCCCGTGGCCCTGAGCGGATGCCGATGCCGATGTTGGTAGAAGCGCGTACCCCGGTTGTCGTCGGCGTGGGCGAAGTTACCCATCGCGGGAACGACTTCGTGGACCCGATCGACTTGGCGGTAGAAGCCGCACGCCGCGCGGTCAAAGACGCAGGTCGCCCGGTCGAGCGGCGCATCGACACCGTCGCGACTCCCGGCATCCTGGTCATACCGCGCGACAATCCCGCCAGCAGGATCGCCGAAGCGATGCACATCAGTCCCGCCCGCCGCATCAGCTGTCCCGTCGGCGGAAACACCCCGCAGTATCTCGTCGAGGTGTTGGGTGGCGAAATACGCGAAGGCCGTGCAGATGTCGTCCTGGTCGTCGGGGCGGAGAGCGGGCATTCCGCACGCAAGCTTCAGGGCAGGGCACTTCTCGACTCGCCGCCCCCACCCCGCTCCGGCGACGAATCCCTGGGCGACGCCCGCCCCGGGCTGAGTCAAGCCGAATTGTCGGTGGGTCTGAGTTGGCCGCACGAGGTGTATCCCATCTTCGAGTCCGCGATCGCCGCGCGCCACGGCCGCGACTTCGATGCTCAACGGGAGTGGCTGGGCACGCTGATGGCACCGTTCACAGCCGAGGCGGCACGCCATCCGGAACAGGCCTGGTTCCCACGCGCACGAAGTGCCACCGAACTCAGCGAAGTCACCGCGGAAAACCGCATGGTCTGCTTGCCCTATCCCAAGTTGCTCAACAGCATCATGTCCGTCGACATGGCTGCCGCCTTCATTCTCATGGCGGCCGAGGTGGCGGACGAATTGGGCGTCGCGCGCGATCGTTGGGTCTTTCCCTGGTCAGCAGCGACTTGCAACGACGTGTACTTCCCCGTGGAACGGCCGGACCTCAGTCGCTCATCGGGTATCGAGGTAGCGGCACGGAAGGCTCTCAATGCGGGGCGGTTGACCATCGACGACATCCGGTGGTTCGATCTCTACTCCTGCTTCCCGTCGGCAATTGAGATGACTGCCGAGGCTCTCGACTTGGACCCCCTCGACGACAGAGGCCTCACAGTAACCGGAGGCCTGCCGTATCACGGCGGTCCCGGAAACAATTACGTCAGCCACTCGATCGTTGAGATGGTCCGACGGTGTAGACGCGACCCAACCGATGTCGGACTCGTCACCGGCCTCGGGTGGTATTCGACGAAGCATTCGGTCGGTCTGTGGTCGGCCACCCCGCCACCAACCGGGTGGCGACTGCTCGACACGGCGGTCGAGCAAGCTCAGATCGATTCATCGAGGTTGGGTGTCGCAGGCGTCGACGAGGCGACCGGTTGCGCGACAGTGGACGGATACACCGTCGTCTACGACCGAGACGGGCAACCTCGATGGACTCCGATCATCGCGCACCTGTCCGACGGGCGAAGAGTCGTCGCACGCAGCGACGATCCGCAGATTGCCGAGGCGATGGGCGGGGAAATGTATGTAGGTAAAACGGTGTGCCTCCGAAACACAGGGTCGTTCACCGGATTCGAGCTTCCATGATCGCCGAGGCGATGGTGCTGACCGGACCGCGGAGTCTGCAGCGGCGCCAGATGATCATCCCCGACGTCGGCGACCGGGGTGCGATCCTGCGAGTTGAAGCATGCGGTCTGTGCGGAACAGATCACGAACAATTCACCGGACACCTGCCTGCCGGCTTCTCATTCGTTCCAGGGCACGAAATCGTCGGCATCGTCGAACATGTCGGCGCTGCGGCCGGCCAACGCTGGGGTGTACAAGCCGGCCAGCGCGTGGCCGTTGAGGTGTTCCGGTCCTGCCGAGACTGCCCCGAGTGCCGCCGCGGCGAATACCGGCGGTGCGCGGTGAACGGCATCGCCACCATGTTCGGGTTCGTCGACGTGGAGATCGGCGCGGGCTTATGGGGCGGATACGCCACCCATGTGGAGCTTCCGTGGGACGCGATGCTGCTCCCGATTGCCGAAGACATGGACCCCGTTCTCGCCACGTTGTTCAACCCTCTCGGGGCCGGTATCCAATGGGGGGCGACTCTTCCCGACACCAAGGCCGGGGACGTCGTAGCGATCCTGGGGCCCGGCATCCGCGGAATCTGTGCGGCGGTGGCGGCCAAAGAGGCGGGAGCCGCGTTCGTCGCGATGACCGGCGTCGGCCCACGCGACGAACAACGACTGGCCATCGCCAGATCATTCGGTGTCGACCTGCCCATCGATGTATCGCAGGACGATGCAGCGACCGCGCTTCAGCGTGAGACAGGCGGACGGCTTGCCGACGTGGTCGTCGACGTCACCGCCAAAGCACCCTCCGCGTTCGCCGATGCCGTCGGCCTTGCCAGGCCCGGCGGCACAATTGTGGTGGCCGGCACCCGCGGAGGAGGCGGCGCGCCCCGGTTTGAACCAGACTTGTTGGTCTATAAAGAATTACACGTCGTAGGCGCACTCGGCGTGGAGTATCCCGCCTACCGGGCAGCCCTCGAGATTCTCGCCATGGGCCGCTGGCCGTTCGACCGGATCACCAGAGAATCAACCGGATTCGCTGGGCTCGCACAGCTGCTCACTTCGCTTGCAGATGAAAGTGCCCGATCAAGTGGGGCGCTCCACAACGTCTTTTTGCCCACGCCCTAACGGCGGTGCAGAGGTTCAACAGAGAGGGCCACCCGTGACCATGGCGGAACGCGTACCGATGCTCGACCGTGAGCAGGCCCAGCTGCGAGCTGCCGAATGTGGGTTGCCCGAAGAGTTGGCAGAGCTGTCGGTATTCCGCGTGGCACTTCATCAGCCGCGTGTGGCGGTTGCGCTGTATGGGCTGCTGGACGCGTTACTCTTCCGCGGTTCCCTTGACGCGCGGCTACGCGAGCTGGTCATCTTGCGCATCGGCTGGATCACTGGCTCCGAATACGAATGGACTCAACATTGGCGAATCGCCACACTGCTCGGCGTGCCTGAGCGTGATCTCCTCGCGGTGCGCGACTGGCAGAATTCCGAAAGCCTCGGGCCAGTCGAGCGTGCGGTCCTCGCAGCGACCGATGATGTGGTACGCGACGGGGTCATCTCCGAGGAAAACTGGGCTGGGTGCCAGAAGGCGTTCAATAGCGATCACGCGGTTTTGGTCGAACTTGTCGGAGCAATCGCCAATTGGCGGCTCTTTTCGATCCTGCTTCGATCTCTGAATATTCCGCTTGAGTCCGGTACCGACGGCTGGCCGCCCGATGGGCGAGCTCCTCGGCGTCGCGATTGAGCGAAAAAGGTGGACCGGTGCTTGACCGAAGCGGTCAGCGCCCCAATCGCCAGACCACGACCCGTGTCGTAGACGGACAAGTCCCCCCTCGGACACCATTGTGATGAGTTGAGTCATTGGTTACAGATCGCCCCGGCCATCGGCCGGGGTTTTTCTGTTGGTTTGCGCCAGTAATTGCGCTGGAGGCGGTGTCGTGGTCGCGGCCGGTGCATAGGTCGTGTAGTCGGCTGCCGTGGTTAACGTGAACTTGCCGAATTGCTCGAGTGATGTTGATCCCGCGGCCTCGGATAATCCAGGCGGATCCCCGGGGCTTGTTCGCGCCGGCGGTCAGGCCGCCCGGCCTCCTGGGGGTGCTGGTCCGCCGGGCTCACCGGATCCGTCGACTGACACTGCGGCGGCGGAATCGGTTTCGACGGCGTTATTGTCGTCGGCGGGCTCGGCAACCGACGCAGTGTCTTCGTGGGCTATTTCGCTGTCGTCGGTGGGTACTGCGGCGCCCGTTTCTGTTTCGGCGACGTTGCCGTCAGCAGGCTCGGTGCTTGACGCCGTGTCTGCGATTTCGTCGGCTGTCTGGTTATCGTCGGCGGGCGCTACCGCAGGTGGCTCGGACTCGGCGACCTGGTTGCCGTCAGCAGGCTCAGCATTCGACGGCGGGTCTTCATCGGGGGTCGTGGTCGGTTCGGTGCGAGGCGTCGAGGGTTGCTCTTCGGGGTCGTGGGGGTGCAGGAGGCGTTCGGGTCGGTGGTAGTAGTTGAGGCGGGCTTGGCCGGTGTCGAGGCCCGGCGGGGGCAGCCATTCGACTTCGCCGCGGTTGTTCATGCGGGTGGTCCAGCCGCCGTCGGTGACGCTGCGGTTGTCGGGTCCGCAGGCCAGGCCGAGTTCGTCGATGTTGGTGTTGCCCCCATCGGTCCAATCAGCTTCGACGTGGTGTGCTTGGCAGCCGTAGGCCCCCACGGTGCAGCACGGTTTAGTGCATCCGCCATCACGAGCGATCAACATGATCCGCTGCGCAGGGGAGGCGATGCGCTTGGTGCGGAACAGATCCAGCGCCGAACCGGTGGCTTGGTCGAACACCGCCAGGTAGTGGTTGGCGTGGCCGGCCAACCGGATCACCTCACTGATGGGCATGCGGGTGCCCCCGCCGGTGGTGCCGACCCCGGCGCGCGATTCCAGGTCCTGCAACGTGGTGCGGATGATGATCGACACCGGTAGCCCGTTGAGCCGGCCCAACTCACCGCTCATCAACGCGATACGCCCCACAGCGATCAGCGCATCGTGCTGACGCTGGGCCAGGCTGCGGTGGTCGTTGTCGATCTGGGCCTGGGAGGGGGTGCCCGAGGTGCACGGCTGGGCATCGTCGGGGTTGCACATGCCCGGGGCGGCGTATTTGGCGAAGATCGCCTCCCACAGCGCCCACGCTTCGGGGGTGAGCATCGCGCGCAGCCCCACCATCCCGTCAGGGCCTTGTGGGGATTTTGTGATTCCGCGTTTGCGGGCCCGGTCGACGTCGCTGGGCGCGGGGCCGTCTTGGTCGAGTAGAAACAGCGTCAGTTCGGCGGTGTCGGTGAGTTCTTTGGGTCCGACCGTGACCGCGGTGCGCACCAGGTCCAGTTCGAATTGTTCGCGGGTGGCGGTGTCGACCCAGCCCGGCAGCTTGTGCAGTGATTTGCGGATGACCTCGACATGTTCGGCGTTGATTAGCCCGTGGCCTTGAGCGGCTGCCGTGGCGGCCAGTGCCGGTGGCAGCGACGCGCCGCTCACCGCCTGGCGGGGGGCCAACAAGTCAGCCTCGGTCAGGCGCCGATTGGCCTCGCGTGTGGAGGTCCGGTAGCGCACTCGCAGGACTTCCTTCCAGGAGTGCGCACCCATCTCAGCCGGAGTGGCCTCGCACCGCAGACGGGCCAGCAAACGCTGGCCCAACGTCGGCAGCTGACACGACAGCGTTTCGAACTCATCGAGGGCGGCCACCAGGTCATGGCGGGTCAACAGCTCCAGATCACAGGCAACCACCTGCTCATAGGCGGCCCGCAACTCGGCGATCGCCACCTGCAACGCTGTCCCCGACATGCTTCGAACATACATTCGAGGTCTGACAGATCCGGCCGGCGACTGTGCTGGCACGCCGGCGGTCGGCGTGTTCGATGTTGTAGCCCGCAGAAGGGTGTCCAGAAGTGATCCGAAGTCGCGGGGCGATCGGAGGTCGAAGGCGTCCGCGTAGCGAGAGTTCGCGTAGCGAGAGTTCGCGGTAGCGGTGCGGGCCGTTCAATTAGGTGGCGCATGGGGGTTGAGGGTGGTTGGAAGTCATTGTGGCCGTGGGAAATCGTGGTGTGCAGACTTCTCCAAACCTGACTCAACTGCACTTATGCCGTGGTTCCACACACCGAGCACTATCTCGGCGAACGTGCGTGTCTGCCCACGACGCGCCTCTCGAGTTCAGCAGTCTCTGCACGCTCGCGACACGGCGAGCGCTCAGTACACGTCGCGTACGTAGCGTTTGGCCGCGACCAGTTCGCGCTTGTAGTCGTGCGCCTGTTCGTGTGACATCGCGCCGTGCCGCTCGATGATCGTGGTCAACGCGGCGTCGACGTCCTTGGCCATGCGGCTGGCGTCGCCGCAGACGTAGAAGTGCGCGCCGTCGTCGAGCCAGCGCCACAGTTGAGCACCGCGGTCGAGCATCCGGTGCTGGACGTAGACCCGCGAGGCCTGATCGCGGGAAAACGCGAGGTCCAACCGGTCGAGCAGGCCGTCGCGAGCCATATCCTCGAAATCGTCGCGGTAGTAGTAGTTCTGGTCGCGGTGCTGCTCACCGAAGAACAACCAGTTGCGACCGCGGTGGCCGAGGGCCCGTCGCTCCTGCAGGAAGCCACGGAACGGCGCGACGCCCGTGCCGGGACCCACCATGATCATCGGAACCGAGCCGTCCTCCGGCGGGCGGAAATGCGGTGAGCGCTGCAGAAAAACCGGCACCGACGACGCGCGGTCGGCCAGAAAGGTCGAGCAGACGCCGCCACTACGACCGCCGTCGGCGCCACGGTAGCGCACCACCGACACCGTCAGCTGCACCTCGTGCGGGCTGACCAGCGGGCTCGACGAAATGGAATAGCTGCGCGGAGTCAACCGGACCAGCACCTCGCGCCACTCGTCGGGATCGGCGTGCACGACGAATTCCTGGACGAGGTCAAGGCCGTTGCGGCCGGCCAGCCACTTGTCCAGCTTGGCCTTGGGTGCCCGCAGCGCCTTGGCGTCGCGGCTGTGCTCGGCGATGAAGCGCACCAGGTCGGGAGTGATCCGGCAGAAGTCGAAGTGCGAGATGAGCGCATCGCGCAACGACATCTCGGCGCCGTCGATTTCGACGCTGTGCTGAGTCGGCATTCCGGTGGCCGCCAGCCACGCGTCGACCGTCGCGGGATCGTTGGTGGCGCACACTCCCAGCGAATCACCTGCTGCGTAGGTGACGTCGTGTTCGGAGATGTCGAATCCGAACTGCCGCACCTCTTTTCGAGACGCCGGTCCGGTGAGCACTACGTTGCGGGCCAGCGGCACGACGAGGGGGCGCGCGCGAGTGAACGGCTGAGCGACGGTGGCCGGGCGCGCGAGTGTCGTTACGCCACCCCTGGGCGGCGACGTGTCGATGCCGGGGGTGAGCAGTGCGGTGACATCGTCGGCCCAGCGTCGCATCCGCTCGTCGTCATAGGCCTCGCAGTCGGCGCGCTCGAGCAGCCGCACGGCGCCGAGGTCCGCCAGCCTCGTGTCGACGGCCTTGGCGTGGCCGCAGAAGTCGTCGTAGGAGCGGTCGCCGATGCCCAGCACCGCATACCGCACGCCGGTCAACGGCGTCGCCTCCGAGGACTGCAGCCGCTGCCAGAAGCTCGCGCCGTTGTCGGGCGGTCCGCCGTCGCCGAACGTGCTCGTGACCACGAGTACGTCACGGGCCGTCGCGAGGTCGGCCGGCGCGAGGTCGTCCATGTTCACCAACTGGGCGTTGCCGAGCCGCTCGGCGAGTCGGGAGGCGAAGTCCTCGGCGTTGCCGGTCTGCGACGCCCACAGCACGAGCGGCCCATCGTCGAGTTCTGGTCGAGCGACCGGTTCTTCGGAGGAACGGTGGGCCTGGCCCGCGAGCAGGCCGTTGATCCACTGTCGTACCTCGGTGCATACGGGCGCTGAATCGGGCAGCACCGGAACATCGGCCCCGGCCTCGGCCAGTCCGCTGAAAAAGCCTGACACGTAGAGCGATTCCTGCTCGCTGAGCGTCGGCGACGCGACCGGTCGCAGGTCGACCGCGCAGACCTTGAACTCGGGCTGCAGCGAATCGGGGTCGACCGCGTCGTTGGTCAACGCGTTGACGGTGAGGTTCTGACCGTGCTCGTCGTTCCAATGGAAAGGCACGAAACAGCTGCCCTGCCGTACGCGTTCGGTGACGACGGCGGTCAGCACCGCGCCCCCGCGCCGCGTCGTGAGCTCGACCGGTCGTCCGTTCTCGATGCCCAGCCGCAGCGCATCCTCGGGATGCACCTCGACGAACGGCTCACCGGTGAGCTTGTTGAGCGACTCGACGCGTCCCGTCTTGGTCATGGTGTGCCACTGATGTTGCAGCCGACCGGTGTTGAGCACCATCGGGTAGTCATCGTCGGGCAGTTCCCGCGCGTCCATATGCGGGCGGGCGTGAAAGATCGCCCGCCGCGACGGGGTTGGGAAGGCCAGTCGCGGCGCCTGTCCGCGCTCGTCGACGAAGTACTCCTGGCTGACACCGTCGTTGACGTAGCGGATGGGATGGCGATCGGACTCGTCGTCCGGCGCGCACGGCCACTGCACCGAGGTCTCCCGCAGCCGCGCGTAGCTGGCACCGCGAATGTCGTAGCCGGTCTTCGGGTTCCAGAACCGCCGGATCTCGTCGAAGATCTGCTCGCTGGAGGTGTAGGCGAAATGCTCGCCGAAGCCCATGTGGGTCGCGACCTGGCAGATCAGTTGCCAGTCGGGCCTGGCCTGTCCCGGCGCCGGAATGGACTGCTGCAGCAGCGTGAGATTACGTTCGGAGTTGACCATCACCGCATCGGATTCCGCCCACATGGTCGCGGGTAGCACGATGTCGGCGTAGGTGTTGGTGGCGGTCGCGCTGTAGGTGTCCTGGGTGATGACGAGCTCGGCGGCACGTAACCCATCGATGACCGTCGCCCGGTTGGCCACGCTGGCAACGGGATTGGTGCAAATGATCCAGCACGCTTTGATGTCGCCTTCAGCGAGTTGCCGGAACATGTCGACGGTGCCTGGGCCGACGTCCGCACGGATCGTGCCGGGGGCCACGCCCCACTGCTTCTCGACGAATGCGCGGTCCTGCGCCGATGTCACCGAGCGCTGACCCGGCAGCCCCGGGCCCATATAACCCATTTCGCGTCCACCCATCGCATTGGGTTGTCCCGTCAGCGACATCGGCCCGCTGCCCGGTCGGCAGATCGCGCCCGTGGCCAGATGCAGGTTGCAGATCGCGTTCGTGTTCCACGTACCGTGAGTGCTCTGGTTGAGCCCCATCGTCCAGCAGCTCAGCCACTCCCCCGCGTCGGCGATCATCTGGGCGGCGAGCCGGATGTCGGCCTCCGCCAAACCCGTGACGTGAGCGACCTTTTCGGGCGTGTAGTCGGCGAGAAACGCCGGCATCGCCTCCCAACCCTCGGTGTGTTGATCAATGAAAACGAGGTCGATGGCGCCGTTTTCGACTAACAGATTCAGCAGCCCGTTCAGTAACGCGAGATCGGTGCCGGGTTTGATCTGCAGGAACAGGTCAGCGCGTTCGGCGGTCGTCGTGCGGCGGGGGTCGACGACGATCAGCTTGGCGCCTGCCTTGAGCCGGTCGACCATGCGCAGGTGCAGGATGGGGTGACAGTCGGCCATGTTCGAGCCGATGACGAAGAACAGGTCGCTGCAATCGAAGTCGGCGTACGACCCCGGCGGACCGTCGGCGCCCAGCGATTGTTTGAAGCCGGTTCCGGCGCTGGCCATGCACAGCCGTGAGTTCGACTCGATGTGCACCGTGCGCAGGAACCCCTTGGCCAGTTTGGTCGCGAGATACTGCGCCTCGATGGACATCTGGCCCGACACGTACAGCGCCACCGCGTCGGGACCGTGCTGCTCGACGATCTCCCGCAGCCGCCGGCCGGCCTCGGCAACGGCGTCGTCAACGGGGATCGGGACCAGTTCCTCGTCGCGGCTGGGCCGCAGCATCGCCGAGGTCAACCGGCCGTCCGCGGCGCGCATCAACTCGGCGTGGGTGGCGCCCTTGGTGCACAGCCTGCCGAAGTTGGCCGGGTGCAGCTTGTCCCCGGACACCCGCGCGATCACCGGGTTACCGGTCTGCCGGTCGGTGGTGGTGTGCACCTCGATACCGCAGCCCACGCCGCAGTACGAACACGCCGTCCGAGTCACCATGGGCGTCAGGCGGGCACCGGTGAAGCGACGCGGCCGACCTGCTCGCCGGCGCCGGTCCGCGAGGTCTGCATGCGCAGGAACACAAACCACGTGACGATCGCGCAGATCACGTAGAAGCCGAGGAACACCCAGAACGCGTTGGTGGCGGACTTGGCGTCGCTGACGTACGACGCGCGCAGCACGACGTTGATGAATACGCCGCCGAGGGCGCCGACCGCACCAGCGAAGCCGATCAACGCGCCGGACATGCTGCGCGACCAGGCGGCTTTGTCCTCGCGGCTCCAGTCGTCGCGACCCTGGGCCTTGGCTTCGAAGATCGACGGGATCATCTTGTAGGTCGAGCCGTTGCCGATGCCCGACAAGACGAACAACAGGATGAAACCGGTTACGTAGGCGGCCATCTGACCGCTGGTGGCCGCACCTGCCATACCGTCGTCGAGCACGCCGGCCGCCACCAGGATTCCTGCGGCGAAGATCATCGCGATGAAGGTGTAGAGGGTGACCCTGCCCCCGCCGACCCGATCGGACAGCTTGCCGCCGAACGGACGCGAGATCGAACCCAGCAGCGGGCCGATGAACGCGATCTGGGCGGCGTGCAGCGACGCCTGCGCGGGGGTGTCGCCGCCGGCGAGGAAGTTGATCTGCAGCACCTGCCCGAAGGCGAACGAGAAGCCGATGAACGAGCCGAACGTGCCGATGTAGAGAAAGCTCATCACCCAGGAGTGCTTGAACCGCAACGCCTCTGCCATGGCGCCCAGGTTCGACCGCTGATTGCCGAGGTTGTCCATGAACAGTGCCGCCCCCAGCGCGGCCAACGCGATCAGGACAAGGTAGATGGCGCAGACGATTTCGGGTGCGGTGTTGCTGACGGTGGCGATCACCAGGAGCCCGACCAGCTGAATCACCGGTACCCCAATGTTGCCGCCGCCGGCGTTCAGGCCGAGCGCCCACCCCTTGAGCCGCTGCGGGTAGAACGCGTTGATGTTGGTCATCGACGACGCGAAGTTACCGCCGCCGACTCCCGCGACCGCGGCCACGATCATGAACGTGGTGTAGGACGTGCCGGGGGTGTTCATCACCCACAGCGTCAGCACGGTCGGGATCAATAGCAGCAGGGCACTGACGATGGTCCAGTTACGCCCGCCGAACCTTGCGGGGGCGATGGTGTACGGGATCCGCATGAATGCGCCGACCAGGGTGGGCATGGCGACCAGGTAGAACTTGCCCGCCGCATCGATGCCGTAGACGTCCTGGGGCATGAACAGCACCATCACCGACCAGATCGACCACACTGAGAATCCGACGTGCTCGGCGAATATCGACCAGATCAGGTTCCGCTTGGCGATCTTCTTGCCACCGGATTCCCAGGCCTCGAGGTCCTCGGCGTCCCAGTTGTCGATGGTGCGGCTGCGGCTCAGAGTCTTCACAGGCATCACGATGAAGTGCGGCCATTCCGTAGCCGTTGCACGTCCGTGACCGAAAGGTCAACTCCCGCTCACACAGGCGGTGCAAGGCGGTCCGGTCGCCGGAAACGTTGACGAAACAAATGTGGCGTGGGTTACGCCGGCCGGCGAGCGATCAGAACGGACAGGTCGGCCCGTCAGGCAGCCGTCTCCCAGAATCGGGCGAGCACCTCGGCCGCGCGTGCGGGATCCTGCACCATCCACCAGTGCCCCAAGCCGTCGAGAACCTCTGTGCGCGCGCCTGCTCGCGCCGCCGCCCGCCGGCGCATGTCCTCGGTGCCCACGTACGTGTCCTCCGTCGCGAGAAACGACGACCCCGGACGGGCGGCAGCCTTCTCGAGCTGGCGGCCCGCCTCGGACAGAACCGGCTGGGCCGCAGAGCGGTACAGCGCCAGGATCGCGCGCCCCATCTCGGGACCTTGCGCCCGGGCGAGCGCTGTTGCGACATCGGGTGGGAGTCCCAGACCGGCCATTTGCGCCGTCTTGTCTTCGACCGTGCCGCCCATCATCGCCTCGACCAGTTCCTCACCGGCTCCGGGCGTCTGCCACACCTGGGCGAGCTCGTGCCAGACATAGTCGGGATCGAATAGCCCCACGACGTCGCTGGCCCAGGTGCGCAGGAGTTCGGGACGGCGCATCGCCACGTTGACGACGTGACCGCCGCCCCAGTCGTGTCCCACCAGATCGACGGGTTCACCGATGCGCTCCAGTTCGCGCTCGAGCCAGTCCCGATAGTCAAGGTACGTAGCCGAGAAGTCGTCGGGCAGCGGTGCGCCGAACCCCGGCGGCGACAGCAGCACCACGTCATCGCGGCCGAGGACGTCGACCATGGGCCCCCAGATCGCATCCGTCTCCGGATTACCGTGCACCAGAACCACTGTCATACAGCGATCCTAGGCACGCCGGATTCACAGCTTGCGCCGGAGCCGGTCTCGGTACGAACGCCCGTCCGGGTCGTACATGAACCGGTACACCGGCTCGGCCCACAGCCGCGTCAGCAGCCCGAGTCGTTCGGCCTTGTGCGGGCGCAAGCGGCCGGGCGGTCTCGGTCCTCGCCGACCCGAGGCGTACCACGCCTCCAGCGCCTCTGCGGTTTCAACGATCTCGGACACCGCGGTGACCGGATCGACCAGGCCGCCGTCCTCGCTGCGGTCCAGATGCTCGCGCATCAGCTTCAGCCTGAAATCCCGTGCGAAAACGCCCTCGGAATCCAGTACCGCACAGGATAACTCGCTGTCGTGCGTCCACGATCGCCGGTTGAAGTTGTCGCTACCCGAACACGCCCACACATCGTCGATCACGCAGACCTTCGCATGCACGTACACCGGTGTGCCCTCGTGGTTCTCGACATCGAACACGTGCACCCGATCCGGTGCGGCACGTTGACACGTCTCGATGGCCTGCCAACGCCCGACCTGGTTGGGCGGCAGGGCCAGCCGGCCGTCGACATCGGGGTAACGCGGCACCACCGCGACCAGATGCAGATCGGAGTTGGCCCGTAGCGCCGCCGCGAACAGGTCGGCCACCCGCTTGGACCACAGGTACTGGTCCTCCAGGTAGATCAGCCGGCGAGCCCGCGGCACCGCCTTGCTGTACGCGCGGGCGATGCTGCGCTCGCCGTGCGGCGCGAAGTCGTACGCGAAATGGGCGTCCGGGTAGGTCCGCAGCACCTGCACGCTGTGCGGACCGCACGGTGGCGGGTGCGGCGGTTGCTCCGGCAGCGCATCGGCGGTCATGTCCGTGCCACTGAACTTGTCCCGCAGCCATGCCAAAGGATTCAGCATGTCCAGGGACGCAGGATCGTTCCACCGTTCACGAAACGTCATGTCCAGCGCGCCGACGACCGGCCCCTGCAACCGCAACTGCACGTCATGCCACGGTGGATGGTCGCCGTAGCGCGGTGACATCTCGATCGCCTGAGGGTCGCCGTGGTGCGAGGCGTCATCCCGCCGCGAGTGACACAGGTCGATGCCTCCCGCGAACGCCACATCGCGCTCCGGGGAACCGGGATGGCGGATCACGACCAGCTTCTGATGATGCGAACCGCCGATCCGCACCCGCTGGTCCAACAGGACCTCGCCGCCGGCCTTCTCGATGTGCTTACCGAGATGGCGGTTCTCCTCCTCGCTGTAGGAGAGCTCATCGAGATGCGACCGCCACACCAGACCCTTGACCACCACCCCGCGTTCGGCTGCACGGCAGAACAACTCGCGAACCGTCGGCCCGTTGTCACGCATCTTCTCGTCGGGGTCGCCACGCCAGTCGGTGAAGAACACGTAGTCGCCCGCCGCGAGCGCCTCCACCTCGGTGGCGAGGTGGTCGAAATAGGTCGAGCCGTGCACGAGCGGTTCGACGCGGTTTCCTTCGCACCACGCCGGGATGTCCGACGCCGGGTTGCCGCGCTCCTGCTCGGTCAGGAACCACTCCTCGACGTTCACGGCCGCCGCCGCAACAGCCGGTCGCGATACGAGCGACCGTCGGGGTCGAAGATCATCCGGTAGGCGGGTTCGGCCCACAGCCGTGTCAGCGGATCGACCCGCTCGCTCTCGTGCGGTCGCAGTCGTCCCGGCGGTCGCGACCCGGAGCGGCCCGACCGATGCCAATCCTCCAAAATCGCTGCGCACGCGATCATCTCGTCGACGGCGGCGACCGGGTCGACCAGACCCTCGTCTTCGCTGCCGTCCTCGGCCCGGTCGAGATGCTCGCGCAACAACCGCAGCCGTAAATCACGCGCGAACCGGTCGTCGGCGTCGAGCACCGCGCACGACAGTTCGCTGTCATGTGTCCACGACCGGCGATTGAAGTTGTCGCTGCCGATGCAGGCCCAGGTGTCGTCGATGACACACACCTTCGAGTGCACATAAACCGGTGTGCCCTCGTGGTTTTCGACGTCGAACACGTGCACCCGGTCAGGCGCGGCGCGGCGGCACGCGTCGAGCGCCAGTTGACGCCCGACCAGCGTCGGCGGGCGGCCAAGACCACCTTCCAGATCGAAGTAGCGCGGCACGACCGCCACCAGTTGCAGGTCGGGATTGTTGGTCAACGCCTCGACCAAGAGGTTGGCGATCTCATCGGACCACAGATACTGGTCCTCCAGATAGATCAGGCTCCTGGCGCGCCGAATCGCCTTCGTGTAGCCGCGTGCGATGCTGCGTTCGCCCTCCTTGGCGAACTCGTACTGGATCAAGGCGTCGCCGTAGGTGCGGAGCACCTGCACCGCGTGCGGTCCGCAGGCCGGCGGGTCCGGCGGTTGCTCCGGTAGCGGGCGCGGCCGCTGGTCCTCGCCCCCGAACCTGTCGCGAAGCCACGCAAGCGGGTTGAACAGATCCAGCGGCGCGCGCGCCGTCCACCGCTCCCGGAAGGTGACGTCCAGCGCCCCGATGACCGGACCGCGCACCTGCAGCTGCACGTCGTGCCACGGCGGGCGCTCCCCGTACCGCTTCGACATCTGCACCGCCTGCGGGTCACCGCGGTGCGACGCGTCGTCGCGACGCGAGTGGCACAGGTCGATGCCTCCGATGAACGCCACGTCCCGCTCCGGTTCACCGGGGTGGCGGAGCAGCACCAGCCGTTGATGATGCGATCCGCCCACCAGCACCCGCTGATCGAGCAGCACCTCCCCACCGGCGCGCTCGATGGTCTCGGCCAGGTGACGGTTCTGCTCCTCGTTGAACTGCAAGCGATTTGGATACGACCGCCACATCAGACCCTTGACGAGCACGCCGCGCTCGGCGGCCGAGCGGAACAGTTCGGCGACGGTAGGGCCGTTGTCGCGCAACCTCTGGTCGGCGTCGCCGCGCCAGTCGGCGAAGAACAGGTGATCTCCCGCGCGAAGCGCCTCAACCTCGGTGACGAGCCGATCGAAGTACGACGCGCCGTGAATAAGAGCCTCGGCGTGGTTGCCCTCGCTCCACGCCGGCAGCTCCCAATCGGGGTTACCGCGTTCACCGGCGGTGAGGAACCATTCGGCCAGCACTGACACCCCGTGGGATGCCCACTCGACGCTGGATCTACGCGCGGAATAATGGGCCGCGTGACGGCAAGAGTCCTGTTTCTCTACAACGACCCCCTCGCGACCGAGGCGCTGCTCGGCGAGGCGTTCGTCGACGAGGGCTTCGACGTGCACACCTTCGAGGTGGTGCCCCGTGAGCGCACACACTCCCCTGCCGACGACGTCACGTTTCCCGACCCGACCCACTACGACGTGCTTGTACCTCTCGGCGCGCGCTGGCCCGTCTACGACGACGCGCTGCGCCGCACCTGGGTCGGCGAGGAGATGGCGATGATCTGCCGCGCGGCCGACGCGGGCATCGCGATCCTCGGCATCTGCTTCGGCGGACAACTGCTGGCGCAGAGCTTCGGCGGGACGGTCACACGGTCGCTGTCACCCGAGATCGGTTGGTATGACGTCGAGTCCACCGATCCGGAACTGGTGCCCGGCGGTCGATGGTTCCAATGGCACCACGACCGCTGGACACTGCCGCCCGGCGCCACCGAACTGGCCCGCACCGCCGACGCATCCCAGGCGTTCCGGTTCGGCCGCGCGCTCGCGCTGCAGTTCCACCCCGAGGTCGACCTCGAGCTGCTGGACCGATGGCTGGCCGACGACGATATCGGCGAAGTCGCCGCCTTCGGCCTCACCCGTGACGAATTACGTTCTCAGACAGACAGGTTCGCAGGCGACGCGGCCAGCCGGGTACGGTGTCTCGTGCACGGCTTCGTGACACGTGTGGCCGGTCAACCGTGCCCGAGCTCGTGAGCGAGCGCACCGTCCAGCGACGGATGACGGAAGCGATGGCCGAGCGCCTGCAATGCGGCGGGCAGCACTCGTTGATTGGCTTCGGCGAGTTCGCGCGCTCCCTGTTCCCCGAGCAGTAGTCGCGGCCCGAACGACGGAACCGGCACGACGGCGGGACGGCGCAGCACCCGCGCCAGCGTCCTGGTGTAGTCGGCGTTGCGCACCGGATGTGGGGCCACCGCATTGACGGGACCGGCCATCCGGTCGTCGTAGAGCGCGCGGAGATACACGTCGAGCAGATCGTCGAGCGCGATCCACGCCAGCCACTGCCTGCCGCTGCCCAGCCGGCCACCCAGGCCGGCGGCGAACAACGGCCGCATCAGGCGCAGCGTGCCCCCGCGCGCGGACTGCACGATCCCCGTCCGGATGGTGACGACCCGCAACCCCGCCTCGGCGGCCGGCGCCGTCGCCGCCTCCCAATCCCGGACCACCTCGGCCAGGAAGCCGTCCCCGGCCACGCTTTCCTCGGTCAGCGCCGCATCGCCGCGGTCGAAACCGTAGATGCCCACCGCCGACGCACTGACGAAGATTCTCGGTCCGTCATCGGCCCGCGCCGCCACCTCGGCGAGCCGACGGGTCGGTTCGAGGCGGCTGGCGCGGATCGCGTCCTTGTGGGCGTCGGTGAACCGGCCGGCTATCGACGCACCCGCCAGGTGCACGACCGCATCGACCCCGGTCAACAGCCCTGGATCCGGCCGATCGGGATTCCACTGCCGCTCGTCCGCGCCCGCCGCCGCCCGCCGCACCAGCCGGATCACTCGGTGCCCTCCCGTGCTCAGGAACGCTGTCAACGCCGACCCGACCAGACCCGATGCGCCGCTGACCGCGACCGTGAGCGGGCGAAGCCCTGCGTCGGCGGCGTCGCGGTGAGCGGCAAGGTCGTCGGCCAGTTGGCGGTGGCGGTAGACGAACATCGGCCGCAGCGCCGCCGCCGGCACCGGCGCCTCGATGCGGTCATAAACCCGGGTGCCGCCGGGGGCCTCGCCGAACTCGTGAACGTGGGTCCACCGGCCGACCAGTCGCGGCGGCCACGAGGCCGGCCCGTCCGAGGTCAGCACGTCGACGAAGCGGCGCGGCGGGTCATAGCGGCCCGGGTCGTGCTGGGCGATCCAACGCAGACCACCCGGCAGCCCGAGCACCGCGCGCCCATCGGCCAGCGACTCGGCTTCCGCGATCGCCTTCATCGGCTGCCACGGCGGGATCAGCCGCCTCATCGCGCCGGGTCGTGCGTACCAGCCGAACACCTCGTCGAGCGTGTGCCCGACGACGCTCTCGTATTCGATTCCCATGTGTCGATATTCGTCGCCGTCATGCCGATGGATTGCTTCAGGGTGGGGTACCCACGGTCGTAGTCATGAACGGATGGAGCGGGCTCGCCCGCCGAAGCGGCAAACGCCTGTATCAGGACCGCCGGGAGGCCGGCGAGGTTCTGGCCCGCGAGTTGTCGTCTTACCGCGGTCACGATGTGGTGGTGTTGGGACTCGCGCGCGGCGGCGTTCCGGTCGCCGCGCAGGTGGCCCGCTCGCTGCAGGCTCCCCTCGACGTCTTCCTGGTCCGCAAGCTCGGTGTGCCGCAATGGGAGGAGCTCGCGATGGGCGCGCTGGCCAGCGGGGGCGGTGTCGTCGTCAACGACAACCTCGTGCGCAACCTGGGCATCGGTGACGAGGCGATGCAGGCCGCGATCGCTCGCGAGACCGAGGAGTTGAACCGGCGCGAGCAGGCCTATCGCGGCGACCGCCCGCCTCCCGAGTTGACGGGCAGGACGGTGATCCTGGTCGACGACGGGATCGCCACCGGAGCCAGCATGCTCGCCGCGGTGCGTGCCGTGCGGTCCAAGAACCCGGCGCGGATCGTCGTCGCCGTCCCGGTCGGACCGCCGTCGGCGTGCCGCGAGCTAGCCAAGGAAGCCGACGACGTCGTCTGCGCGAGCATGCCGCAGGGATTCGAGGCCGTCGGCCAGGTGTTCGCCGACTTCCATCAGGTCAGCGACGACGAAGTGCGCGACCTGCTGGCCCCCGGCGAGCCGGACCAGCAAGGGCGCCAAGGGAATTAGCGGCGGTCTTCGCCGGAGTCGGCTTGTTCGACGACCGTGGTCTCGTCGTCGGCGCCGGGCTCGCCCGCGTACTCGGGTTGCTCCGCGACGGCCTCGTCGTCGGGATAGTCCTCGTAGTACTCCGGATCGGCATCGGTCTGCGCGTCGGGCGCCGCGTCGGCCTTGCGGCCCGAGCGCTCCCGCACCGCATCCACGATCAGCAGCACCACACCGATCACGCTGGCCGCAATACAGACCCAGGCGATCAGTTCATTGCTGGTGACGACGGCCGTCACCAGTGCCGCGAGGCCGATGACAGCGAGGACGAGCGCAACGATCAGCATTGATCAACCCTAGGCCAAAGCGGGTTCAGTTGTTTCCCCGGTTGAACTGATTGAAACCACCGCCGTCGTTTCCGGCGCTGGAGTCGACGGGCGCGGCCGAACCGCGCTGGCCGAGCTCCTCGAGCTGGGACTCCAGATAAGTCTTGAGCCGGGTGCGGTATTCGCGCTCGAACGTGCGCAACTGTTCGAGGCGGCCCTCCAGCACGGTGCGCTGCTGATTGATGGTGCCCATGATCTCGGAGTGCTTGCGCTCCGCATCCGCCTGCAGGGCGTCGGCCTTCTCCTGCGCCTGGCGCAGCTGCGCCTCGGACCGGGTCTGGGCGTCGGCGAGCATCGCGTCGGCGCGCTGGCGAGCATCGGCGACGGTGGTCTCGGCGGTCTGCCGCGCCTCGCTCACCAGGGCATCGGCCTGCGCCCGCGCATCGGCGAGCAGCTTTTCCGACTCGGCCTTCGCGGTGCTGGTCAACCGGTCCGCGGTGTCCTGGGCCAGGCTCAACACCTTGGCCGCCTTCAACGCCTGGTCCTCGCTGGGCTGCGACGAAGGCGCCTCATAGGCCGGCTGCGGAGTCGGAGCAGGCTCGGGGGCGGGCTGCTCGTAGACCGGCATGGCCTGTGTCGACTGGCTTCCGCCGGAGCCGGAAGCCAACTCCTGCTCCAGCTCGGCGACACGCTGCCGAAGATCCGCGTTCTCCTCGATGAGGCGCGTCAGCTCGTTCTCGACCAGATCGAGGAACGCGTCAACCTCATCCTCGTTGTAGCCGCGCTTGCCAATGGGTGGCTTGCTGAACGCGACGTTGTGAACGTCGGCGGGTGTGAGCGGCATTGTCGCCCCCTTGAAGTCTGGACAGTCAACCGGTCTCAAAGTGTAGAGCGTGGGTGGAACGTAACTGGCGTCCATCCTGTCACACCAGACGCGGCCGTAGCAGAAGAGGATGAAATTAAGAGCGAATTTCAAACACGGCCGGACACGCGGCGACCATTTCGCCGCTCAATTTCTTGCCGGCAAACGGCCCGGTCTCCACTCATCGGGAGAGCCGATTCCGTCTGGCTCGATGCGGTCTCAGGCCGCCGCGCCGAAGGCCAGTTGCATGCCGATGAAGGCGACGAGCAGCAGCACCATGATCGACAGGTCGAAGCGCACCGCACCTATCGTGAGCTGGGGAATGAGCCGCCGCAGTAGCTTCACCGGCGGATCGGTCAGCGTCATGATGATCTCGAGGATCACCACGGTGGCGCCCTTCGGATGCCAGTCCCGGGAAAACGACCGGATGAACTCGACCACAACCCGCGCGATCAGCAGCAGCCAGAAGACGAACAGGGCGAAGCCCAGGATTTCGAAAAAAAGCGACAACGCGGACGGTCCTCACTACGGGCTCAGATGTGACGTTTACTACAGGCTTGATACAGGCAAGTCTCGCCCGAGACCTCTCAAGCCCGCACGCGACGCCAGCCTACCCGTCTGTGAGACGACCTATTGATAGGAGTAGAAGCCGGCCTCGGCGATGCGGCGCCGCTCCTCGGCCGTCACGTCGATGTCCGCCGGCGACAGCAGGAACACCTTGGTGGCCACCTTGTCGAACGACCCCCTCAGCGCGAAGGCCAGGCCTGCGGCGAAGTCGACGAGGCGCTTGGCATCGGCGTTGTCCATCGACACCAGGTCCATGATCACCGGGGTTCCGTCGCGGAACCGTTCGCCGATCGTGCGGGCCTCGCTGTAGTCCTTCGGCCGCAGCGTGGTGATCTTCGCCAGCGGGCTGCCCGCCTCGAACAGCTCGGCCATCCTGCGGGGGTCCATGGCCAGCGCGCCGCGGGTGGCGCCGCGCATCGGGGCGAAACGGGGTGCCGGGCGCTCGAACTCGCGCGGTGCGCGCAGTCTCGGCTCGAAGCGGTCCTCGTAACCGCGGTAACCGCCCGGCGCATCGTCGTAGTCGCGGTCGTCGTAACCGCGGTGGCCCGGGCCGTACCCGTCGTCGTCGAAGTGTTCGTCTCGACTACGGCGCGAATATCCACGTGAGGCGCCGCGGTCGTCGTCCTCGTAGTACTCGTCGTCGTAGTCGTCCATCGGGGCCATACCGAAGTAGGCCTTGACCTTGTGAAGTGTGCTCATCGTTCGACCCTTCTCATGCCCTGGACTCTGGTGTCTGTGATGAAGATGTGACTGGAGTGACTACTTCTGGTGACGGTAAAGGACGTTGTCCCAATAACGCGGTACCGACACGCACACATGTCGAGCCGTGTTTGACCGCCGCTTCGAGATCGTTCGACATACCGGCCGACAGCTGAAGGCGCTGCGGGTAGCCGGCCTGCACCCGCTTGTACTCGGCGTTCACGCGCGCGAACGCCGCGTCCGCATCCTCGCCGAGCGGAGGGATCGCCATCAGCCCGGCGAACTCCAGTCCGGGTGCGGCGTGCGCGGCGGCGCACAATTCGTCGACCGAATCGGGTTCGTCGATGTCGACGCCGCCGCGGCTTTCGTCCCCATCGAGGCTCAGCTGGATGAAGACGCGCAGCGGTTCGTTGCGCCTGCCCTCGTCGAGCGCGGAGGACGCCGCGCGGCTCAGCGCGTCGATCAATTTGCGGGTGTCGACCGAGTGCGCCGCATACGCCCAGCCGGCAATGGATCGCGCTTTATTGCGCTGTATCCGGCCGACCATGTGCCAGCGAATGGATCCGACATCGGGAATGGCGGCGATTTCTCGGACTTTATTCGACGCTTCCTGTTCGCGTGATTCGCCGAAAGCCTCACAACCCAAACGGCGAAGAATAATGACATCGTGGGCGGGAAAGAATTTGGTTACCGGTAACAATTCAATGTCGGTGATATCGCGCCCTGCGGCCTCGGCGGCGGCGGCCAGGCGTTTGCGCACGGCCGCCAGCGCTTGGCTCAGCTCGACTTCGCGGGAGGACGGCACGGTGTCGCTCACTCCATCCACACCAGTGAGGCGAACCGCCCGGTCGGGGCGTCGCGGCGATGGCTGAACAAGTTGCGGTCCTCGATCGTGCAGCGAGGGTCGACGTCGATGGCGGTGACACCCAAAGTCGTTAATTGCCGGTGGATTCCGGCTCGCAGGTCCAGCGCGGGTGTGTTCTTCGCGCTCATCGTGCGGCTGCCGGGCAGCGCGGTCTCGACCTCGGCGGCCATGGCCTCGGGGACCTCGTAGTTGCGCCCGCTGGCCGCCGGTCCGAGCAACGCCGAGATGTCCTCGGCGTGCGCGCCGAGCGACAGCATCGCCTCGACGGTGCGCGCCACGACGCCGTTTTGCGCACCGACGCGCCCGGCGTGCACGGCGGCCACCACACCGGCGCGCGCGTCGCCCAATAAAACGGGAACGCAATCGGCGGTGACCACCGCCAAAGCCAACCGCGGTGTGGCGGTGACCAATGCGTCAGTTTTGTCGACCGGATGATCCGTGGCGTCGTCGACCACGGCGACGTGATCCCCGTGCACCTGATTCATCCACACGATTGCGTCATCGCCCAATCCGATGGCGCCGCCGAGCCGTTTGCGGTTGGCGGCGACGGCCTGCGGATCGTCGCCGACGTGGTCGCCGAGGTTGAAGGTGTCGAACGGCGGCGCGGAGACGCCGCCGGCCCGTGTCGTGGTCACGCGCCGTATGCGAACCGTCACGGTCGCCAGTATTGCCGGATCAGTGGCGCATGAACGGCGGCACGTCGACGTCGTCGTCATCGTCCCCGCCGATACTGACCGTCGCGCCGTTGGTGTGTACCGGCACGCTCGCCGGATCCGCGGGCTCGAACAGCGATGTGCTCACCTTGCCGGCCTTGCCCGGGGTGATGCCCTGCCCTTCGGCCGGGCTGACCACCGGTTTGCGTCCAGGACCGGCGGAGTCGAAGCCTGCGGCGATCACGGTGACCCGCACCTCGTCGCCGAGCGAGTCGTCGATGACCGTGCCGAAGATGATGTTGGCATCGGGATGGGCGGCGTCCTGCACCAGCGACGCGGCTTCGTTGATCTCGAACAGGCCCAGATCGCTGCCGCCGGCGACCGAGAGCAGCACACCCTGCGCGCCCTCCATCGACGCCTCCAGTAGCGGCGAGTTGATCGCGATCTCGGCGGCTTTGAGCGCACGGCCGTCGCCGCGTGCCGAACCGATGCCCATCAGCGCGGTGCCCGCCCCGCTCATCACGCCCTTGACGTCGGCGAAGTCGACGTTGATCAGGCCGGGTGTGGTGATCAGGTCAGTGATCCCCTGCACGCCGTTGAGCAGCACCTCGTCGGCGCTGCGGAACGCGTCCATCAGCGAGACCGCAGCATCGCCCATCTGCAGCAGCCGGTCGTTGGGGATCACGATGAGCGTGTCGCAGCTCTCCCGCAACGCCTGGATGCCGTTCTCGGCCTGGTTGCTGCGCCGCTTGCCTTCGAACGAGAACGGCCGCGTCACAACGCCGACGGTCAACGCGCCGAGCTTGCGCGCGATCGACGCCACCACCGGAGCGCCACCCGTGCCGGTGCCGCCGCCCTCGCCCGCCGTGACGAACACCATGTCGGCGCCGCGCAGCAGCTCCTCGATGTCGTCCTTGGCGTCTTCGGCGGCCTTGCGCCCCACTTCGGGATCGGCGCCGGCGCCGAGACCGCGCGTGGAATCGCGACCGACGTCGAGCTTGACGTCGGCGTCGCTCATCAACAACGCCTGTGCGTCGGTGTTGATGGCGATGAACTCCACGCCCTTGAGGCCTTGCTCGATCATCCGGTTGACGGCATTGACGCCGCCGCCACCGATGCCGACCACCTTGATGACGGCGAGGTAGTTATGTGGGGGGGTCATCGCGATCCCTTCCTCCCAAGTTGTCCGACGACACGCCGAGCCTTGGCAAACCCTAAACCTCAACCAGAGGGTTATAGTTATGTCAAGTTGTTCCGCGCAACCAGAACGGTAGGGCGAGGTCGCGACCTAGCGACGCAGGCGCGCCGACACGCGCGACAAATTTTCGTGCAACTTCGCGCTGGACTCGCAACGGCGAGTTGGACGCAGAGACTCACTTCACGGTCGGCAGGTCGGGACTCGACACGTCGTAGGTCTTGCCCGGCTGGGTGAGCAACGCCCCGAGTTTGAGCGCCTTCTCCTCGGTCCGGTCAGTGGTTCCCCACACCACCTCCCTGCCGTCGATGAGCTGCAGGGTGATGGACGCGACCGAGGGCGCCGCGATGCGGGCGACCTGCGCGGCGACCTCCGGGCGCAGCGACGTCATCACCTGCAGCGCCGCTTTGGTCGGTGCGTCGTTGGGACCGGGATTGTCGGTGTCGAGGTAGGGCACCCCCGGCGGCGGCGGGCCGATCGCGAAGTCGACGCCGTCGCGGTCGAACAGGTGCGGTCCATCCGGATAGTCCTTGACCACCACCGGAACTCGCTCGACGACGGTGATCCGCAGGGTGGACGGATACTGGCGCTGAACACGTGCGCTGGCGATCCGCCGGATCGCGGCCACCCGCTCGGCGACGTTGTCGGTGTTCACCTGCAGCAGCGGCGTGCCCGGCGCGACGGCCGCCGCGGCGACGATCTCCTCCTGCGTCACCGCGCCCACACCGGTGACCACCGTGTTGCGCACCGCCATGACCGGAGTGAAGTACAGCAGCAGTCCGAGCCCGACGACGATGACGCTGATCAGCGCCGACCACATCAGCACCTTCAGGCCGCGGACCGTTCCCCTCCGCAGTTTGCGGGTGTCGCCCGCGGGCTTGCCCAGTGCGCGCCGCTTGGCCTCCCTGCGGGCCTGCTCGATCGCCGTGGCGCGGGCTTGAGCCGCGCGGCGCTCCTCACGCTCGCGGCGCGCGCGCCGGCGCGGGCCTTCGAAATCCGGTGTCTGATTGGATGTTTCAGAGTCTGGCGACGTTTCGGAGTCCGGCGGCGACTCCGCGTCTTGCGGCGTCTCATGCGACTGCGGCGCATCCTCCCCCGGCTCGGGCGCCTCCGAGGGCTCCGGGTCACGGTCGCTCGGCCCGGTCATCGCGACCCCGGTGTGCTCCGGTTGGCCTTGACGCGCAGCGCGGTGAGGATCTCCGGGCCGAGCATCGTGACGTCGCCGGCGCCCATCGTGACGACGACGTCGCCCGGTGCGGCGGCCTCGGCCACCCGCGCTGAGACCGCCGAGAAGTCGGGCACATAGGTTCCCGGCACGCTGACGTGCTCGACGATGCTTGCTCCGCTGACGCCCGCGATCGGCTGCTCGCGGGCGGCGTAGACGTCGAGCACGAACACTTCGTCGGCACCGTCGAGCGCCTGTCCGAACTCGCGGGCGAATGTCTGTGTGCGTGAATACAAGTGCGGCTGGAAGACGACAATCGAACGACCGCCGGCCTGCTCAGTGACGGTGTGCAGCGCACCGAGCGTGGCGCGCACCTCGGTCGGATGGTGCGCGTAGTCGTCGAAGACCCGCACGCCGTTCGCCTCTCCGACCAACTCGAACCGGCGCCGCACCCCTTCGAAACCGGCCAGCCCGTCGAGCACCGCATCGACCGGTGCACCCGCCTCGACCGCCGCGAGCATCGCGCCGATCGCGTTGAGCGCCATGTGCCGTCCCGGCACCGCGAGCCGCATCACCCGCGGGTGCGGTTCGTCGGCGAACTGTATGTGCGCCACCGCGCCGGTGTCGTGCTGCTCCCAGTTCAACAAGGTGCCCTGCAGCGGCCGGCTCGGGTCGCTGCCGTAGCGCAGTACGCGGATGCCCAGCTCCTCGGTGCGCTCGGCGAGCGCCGCGGCGCCCGGGTCGTCCGTGCAGACCACAAGCGCGCCACCGGGTTTGAGGCGTTCGACGAAGTCGTCGAACACGGCGCCGTAGGCTTCGGCGCTTCCGAAGAAGTCGAGATGGTCGGCCTCGATGTTCGTCACCACCGCGACATCGGGGCTGTACTCCAGCAGTGAGCCGTCGCTTTCGTCGGCCTCCGCCACGAAGACGTCGCCGCTGCCGTTGTGGGCGTTGGTGCCCGCCTCGCCGAGGTCCCCGCCCACCGCGAACGACGGGTCGAACCCGCTGTGCTGCAACGCCACGATGAGCATCGACGTCGTGGTGGTCTTGCCGTGGGTGCCGGTCACCATCAGCGTGGTGTGGCCTGCCATCAGCTTGGCCAGGACCACCGGCCGCAGGATCACCGGGACACCGCGTCGACGGGCCTCGACCAGTTCCGGATTGGTCTTGGGGATGGCGGCGTGGGTGGTGACGACGGCGGTCGGGCCGTTCGGCAACAGGTCCAGCGAGGAGGCGTCGTGTCCGATCCGGATCGCGGCACCGCGGGCCCGCAACGCGGCCACCGCGCGCGACTCCTTGGCATCGGAGCCCGACACCAGCCCGCCGCGGTCGAGCAGGATGCGCGCGATGCCCGACATGCCGGCACCGCCGATGCCCACCATGTGCACCCGCTGCAGCTCCTCGGGCAGCGATTTCGGTTTCACCGCAGACCCTTTCGGGACTCGGCTTGTGCCACCTCGATGGCGATCTCGGCGACCCGCCGTGCCGCGTCGCGGTGACCGGCCAGGGCGGCGCCCGCCGTCATCGTCTGCAACCGGCCGGTGTCGGTGAGCAGGTCGACGACGGTCTCGGCGACGAAACCCGGCGACAGGTCGGCGTCGTCGACGATCAGCCCGCCCCCGGCCTCGACGACGGGAAGTGCGTTGAGCCGTTGTTCGCCGTTGCCGATCGGCAGCGGAACGTATACCGCGGGCAACCCGACCGCGGTCAGTTCGGCGACCGTCATCGCTCCCGACCGGCACATCGCGACGTCGGCGGCGGCGTACGCCAGGTCCATCCGGTTCAGATAGGGCACAGGGACATACGGCGGGTCGCCGTCGGCGGGCTCGCGCAAATCGAGGGTGTTCTTGGGGCCGTGGGCGTGCAGCACCGAGATACCAGCCGCCGCAAGGTCTTTGGCGGCGCCCGAGACGGCCCTGTTCAGCGACTGCGCGCCCTGCGACCCGCCGAACACCAACAGCACCCGGGCGTCAGGGGCGAAACCGAAGTGGGCGCGCGCCTCGGCCCGCAACGCCGTGCGGTCCAGCGAGGTGATCGCCGCGCGCACCGGAACCCCGACCACCTCGGCTGGCTTGCCCAGTCCAGGGTCGGCGACGGCCGAGAGCACCCGTCGTGCCGAACGGGCACCGACGCGGTTGGCCCAGCCCGCGCGAGCGTTCGCCTCGTGCACCACCACCGGCACGCGCTTGCTTCTGCGCACGCTTCGCGCGGCCAGATAGGCGGGCAACGCGACGTAACCGCCGAAGCCGATCACCACGTCGGCCTCGACCTCGTCGAGCAGCGCCCGGGTCTGGCGCACCGCCCGCCGCACCCGCAGGGGCAGGCGCAGGAGGTCGCCGGAGAGTTTTCGGGGCAGTGGCACCGGCGTGATCAGCTCGAGGTGATAGCCGCGTTCGGGGACCAGCCGGGTCTCCAGGCCCCGCTCGGTGCCCAGGGCGGTAATCCGCACGTCGGGCACCAAGTCGGTCAGGGCGTCGGCCACCGCCATCGCCGGTTCGACGTGTCCTGCGGTGCCACCGCCCGCGAGGATCACGGAGACTCCCCGGTCGTCCCCCGGCCGCCGAGGGACGGGACCCGTGTCGTTCACCCGTAACGCTGACCTTCCAGTGCGCGCCGCCGGTTGCTGTCCGCGCGGCCGCCTCCATGATGCCTTGCCGCCCGGGCCGGCTTACCGGCCGTCTGGCGTTTGCGGGCGGACTTGGGTGGCTGTTTGGCCGCGGGCTTGGGTGCCCGGGTGCGCTTGCCCGCCGGCGGTTTGCCGGGTCGCTCCGAACCGCGCTTGTTGAGCCGGTCGCGCACCGCCTCGGTCCGCGACGGCACGTAGGGCGCGGGCAGGGGCAGCCGCAGCAGCCTGTTGACCCGGTCGTCGCGCCCGGCCCGCAACGCCGCCACCGCCTCGGGTTCGTGCCGTGCCGCGCTCGCCATGATGCCGATCATCAGAAGTGTTGTCGCCGTTGAGGTTCCACCCGCCGAGATGAGGGGCAGCTGCAGCCCGGTCACGGGAAGCAGGCCCACCACATAGCCGACGTTGATGAACACCTGGCCCATGATCCACAGCGTTGCGGTGGCGGTGAGCAGGCGCAGGAACGGGTCCGCGGAGCGCCGCGCGATGCGCATCCCGGTGTAGGCGAACAGGCCGAACAGGCACAGCAGGCCGCCGGCTCCGATGAAGCCGAGTTCCTCGCCGATGATCGCGAAGATGAAGTCGTTGTGCGCGTTGGGCAGGTAGTTCCACTTGGCCGCGCCCTGACCCAGGCCGTCGCCGAACACACCGCCGTTGGCCAGCGCGAACCGTGCCTGGCGGGCCTGATAGCCCGAACCCTGTGTGTCGGCGGCGGGGTTCAACCAGGACTGCACCCGCGCGGAGCGGTACCCCTCGGCCATCGCCAGCACCGCGGCCGACACCACGACCATGAACAGCGAGGACACGAACACCCGCAGCGGCAGGCCCGCGTACCAGAGCAGACCCAGCAGGATGATGCCCAGCGACACCGTCTGCCCGAGGTCGGGCTGGGCGACGATCAGCGCCAGTGCGACGAATGCGGCGGGCACCAACGGGATCAGCATCTCCCGCAGCGAGGCCTGCTCCATGCGGCGCGCGGCCAGCAGATGCGCGCCCCAGATGGCGAACGCGATCTTGGCCAGTTCGGAGGGTTGCATCGAGAACCCCGCGACCACGAACCACCCACGCGAACCGTTGGCCACGGTGCCGATTCCCGGGATCAGCACCAGGATCAGCAGCACGATGGTGAGCGCGAAGCTGGAGAAGGCCATGCGTCGCATCAGTTGCACCGGGATCCGCATCGCGACGTAGAACCCGAACAGCCCGATGACCGTCCACAACACCTGCTTGGCGAAGACGACCCACGGCGACCCGTCCTGGTCGTAGGAGTACACCCCCGACGCCGACAGAACCATCGTCAGCCCCAGCGTGGTCAGCAGCGCGGCCACCGCGATGATGAGGTGGAACGACGTCATCGGGCGGCCGAGCCACGCCCCGACCCGGGTCCGATGCCCGGCGGTCGCGGGCACCGGCTCGGCCGGTTTGTCTTCGGCGCCCGCCCTGCGAAGCCGCAGCCGGGTCAGGATGGTGGTCATCGGCGACTATCGGGTCAGAGCGCGCACGGCGTCGGCGAACGCGTCGCCGCGGTGACTGTAGCCGCTGAACTGGTCGAAGGAGGCGCCTGCGGGAGCCAGCAGCACGGTGTCGCCGGACCTGGCGAGGCCGCGGGCGGCGTCGACCACTGCGGCCATGATCGTGTCACCGGTTTGCGTTCCCTCGAGCCTGATCACATGAGTAACAGGATTAACATCCGACCCATTTGTCCCTTGCACCCCAAAATCCTCCCCCGTCACAACCTCGATGACGGGGACATCCGGGGCGTGTCGCGATAACGCCTCGGCGATCAGGGCCCGGTCGCGGCCAATCAACACCGCTCCGACCAGCCGATTCGACATCGAAGTGAGCAGCTCCTCGACCGAGGCGCCCTTGAGCAGCCCACCGGCCACCCACACCACTCGCGGGTACGCGGCGATCGATGCCCGGGCGGCGTGCGGATTGGTCGCCTTCGAGTCGTCGACGTACGTGACGCCGTCGACGGTGCCGATGACCTCGGCGCGGTGCCTGCCCACCCGGAAACCGGCGAGCGCGTCGGCGATGGCGGCCGGGGGCACGTCGACCGCGCGGGCCAGCGCGGCGGCACCGAGCGCGTTGAGCACCCCGACCGGGCCGGCCACCGCGATCGATGCGGCATCGGCCAACCGCACACCGGTCCCGAACGCGTTGTCGACCAGCGCGCCGTCCACCACGCCCAGTTCGCCGGGGCCTGGCTCCGCCAGCCGGAACCCGACGCGCGTCGGGGCCGCCGCCGTGTCCAGCAGGCCTGCGGCCACCGGGTCGTCGAGTCCGACCACGGCGACGCGGCCGTCGAGCACCCGGGCCTTGGCACCGGCGTAGGCGGCCATGGACCCGTGCCAGTCGAGGTGGTCCTCGGCGACGTTGAGCACCACGCCCGCGTCCGGCCGCAGCGACGGCGCCCAGTGCAGCTGGAAGCTGGACAGCTCCACCGCCAGCAGGTCGGACGGTTCGGCGAGGACGTCGATGACGGGGTTGCCGATGTTGCCGCACAGCACCGCGTTTCGCCCGGCGGCGACGAGCATCGCGTGCAACATCGATGTGGTCGTGGTCTTGCCGTTGGTCCCGGTGACCACGAGCCAGCGCCGCGACGGCCCGAACCAGCCCGCCCGGTCCAACCGCCAGGCCAGTTCCACGTCGCCCCAGACCGGAACGCTCGCTTGTGCCGCTGCGGCCAGTACGGGAGCGGTCGGCGCGAACCCGGGACTGGTGATCACGAGCGCGTATTCGCCGATGGTGGCCTGGGCCTCGGCGGTGGTCACGACCCTGGCGGGCGTGATCAACCGCTGCAGCGCCAGCGGATCGTCGTCGCAGATCGTCAACCGCACGCCGGTGGGCTCCAGTACGGCGCTCACCGAGCGGCCGGTCAGGCCCGCGCCGGTCACCAGCACCCGGGCGCCGGGAACCAGCGGCTCGAGATGCGTCATGTCAGGCACCGACGGTCGTCAGCCACTCGCTGTAGAACAACGCGACGCCGAGGCCGCAGGCGATCGCGGTGAGCAACCAGAACCGGATGATCACCGTGGTTTCGGCCCACCCCACCAGCTCGAAGTGGTGGTGGAACGGCGCCATCCGGAAAACCCTACGGCCGGTGGTGCGGAACGCCAGGATCTGCACGACGACCGAGACCACCTCGGCCACGAACAGGGCGCCGAGCACTACGGCGAGCATCTCGGTGCGGCTGGCCACCGACAGCCCGGCGATGATGCCGCCGAGGGCGAGCGAGCCGGTGTCGCCCATAAAGATCTTGGCGGGCGCGGCGTTCCACCACAGGAACCCGATGCAGGCGCCCGCGGTGGCCGCGGCGATGATCGCCAAGTCCAGAGGGTCGCGCACGTTGTAACAGCCCAGGCCCGGGCTCGTCGCGCAGGCGTTGCGGAACTGCCAGAACGTGATCAGTACGTAGGCCGCGCACACCATCGCCATCGCGCCCGCGGCCAACCCGTCCAGCCCGTCGGTGAAGTTCACCGCGTTCGACCACGCGCTGACCACCACGATGCAGAACAACACGAACAGTGCGGGTGGCAGTGTGACCGTGGCGATCTCGCGCACATAGGACAGTTCGGCGCTGCCGGGCGTCAACCCGTCGGCGTTGCGGAACTGCAGCGCCAGCACACCGAAGATCACCGCGGCGGTCAGGATGCCGACGGTTTTGGCGGTCTTGTTGAGCCCTAGGTTGCGCGAACGCCGGATCTTGATCAGGTCGTCGACGAATCCGACGACGGCCAGGGCGCTGGCCAGAAACAGCACGAGAAGGCCCGAAGCCGACGGCCCCCGGCCGTCGATCACGACGCCCACGAGGTGCGTTCCCAGGTAGCTGGCCCAGATGCCCGCGACGATCGCCACGCCGCCCATCGACGGGGTGCCGCGCTTCTTGGCGTGGGTGGGCGGTCCGTCCTCGCGGATCTCGTGCCCGAACCCCTGGCGGGTGAACAGCCGGATCAGCACCGGTGTGAGCAGGATCGACACCGTCAGCGCGATGCCGACGGCGATGAGGATCTGCCTCATGCGTTCGGGTCCTGGATGTCGGCGGACCGAAGCTCGAGCAAAGCTTCGGCCAGTGCGCCGAGGCCGGCTGCGTTCGACGCCTTCACCAGCACCACGTCGGACGGCTGCAGTTCGGCGCGCAGGAGGTCAAGCGCCGCGTCGGCGTCGGCGACCATGGTGGCCTCAGCCCCCCACGATCCCTCCATCACCGCGCCGTGGTGCATGGCGCTCATAGTCCTCCCGGTTCCGACGACGATGAGTCGTGACACATCTAAGCGCACGGCCAGCCGGCCGATGCGGTCATGCTCGGATATCGCGTCGTCGCCGAGTTCGGCCATCTCGCCGAGCACCGCCCAGCTGCGGCGCCGGCCCCCGCCCACGCGGGCCATCCACGCCAGCGCCTTGAGGCCCGCGCCCATCGAATCGGGGTTGGCGTTGTAGGCGTCGTTGATGACGGTGACGCCGTCGCTGCGGGTGACGACCTGCATGCGGTGTTTGGACACCGGACCGGCGGTCGCCAGCGCGGTGGCCACCTGCTCGAGGGAGGCGCCGCACTCCAGCGCCACGGCCGCCGCGCACAGCGCGTTGGACACCTGGTGGTCCCCGTGGACGGCCAGCGCGACGTCGACGGACCCGGCGCCGGCGTGCATGCTGAACCGCGGCCTGGCCAGCTCGTCGAGCGTGATCGCTTCGGCCCACACGTCCACGTCGCGCCCGCCCGGCTCGCGCGACACCTGCACGATGCGCGCGGCGGTCTTGGCGGCCATCGCCGCCACCGCGGCGTCGTCGACGTTGAGTACGACGGCCCCCGATGATGGGACCGCTTGTGGCAGTTCGGATTTGGTTTCGGCGATGGCCTCCCGCGACCCGAATTCGCCCAGGTGTGCGGTGCCCACGTTGAGCACCACCGCGATCGAGGGCGGGGCGATCGCGGCCAGCGCGGCGATGTTGCCGCGATGCCGTGCCGACATCTCCAACACCAGGAAGTCGGTGGACCGCGTCGCGCGCAGCACCGTCCACGGATGCCCGAGTTCGTTGTTGAACGAACCGGGCGGCGCGATCACCTCACCGAGCGGGGCCAGCACCGCGGCGACCAGGTCCTTGGTCGAGGTCTTACCCGACGATCCGGTGATCCCAATGATCGTGAGCCCGCCTGCGACGAGTTCCGCGGCGACCGCACCGGCCAGCTTCGCCAACGCCGTGAGCACGGCTGCACCCGAACCGTCGGCGTCGTGTTCGAGCACGCCCGCCGCGCGGTCGGATGTCTCCGGTGTCGGGTCGACGACGATCGCAGGCACCCCGACCGGGCGGGCGGCCAGCACCGCCGCCGCCCCGGCCTGCACCGCCGCGGCGGCGAAGTCGTGCCCGTCCGAGCGGGCTCCGGGCAGCGCGAGGAACAGACCGCCGGGTGTGACGGCCCGCGAGTCGAACTCGACGGTGCCGGTGACCCGGGTGGTCGCGGCGTCGGCTTCGGAGATGTCGGCGAGGCGGCCGCCGACGATCTCGGCGACCCTGGCCAGCGTCAGGTCGATCACGGCAGGGGTCCTTGTGCCTCGATGGCGCGAGCCAACTCCTCGCGGTCGTCGAAAGGTCGGGTGACCCCGGCGCCGGTCTGCCCTGCCTCGTGGCCCTTGCCCGCGACGAGCACGACATCCCCCGGTCGCGCCCACGCCACGGCGTGCTCGATCGCGGCGCGGCGATCACCGATCTCGACGACCTCCGCACGGCCCACCGCGCCGGCCACGATCGCCGCGCGGATCTCGGCGGGGTCCTCGTCGCGCGGGTTGTCGTCGGTCACGACCACCAGATCGGCCAGTTCGGAGGCGACGCGGCCCATCGGGCCCCGCTTGCCGGGATCGCGGTTACCGCCCGCCCCGAACACGACCGCCAGTCGGCCGTCGGTGTCTGCCCGCAACGTCTCCAGCACGGCCTGCAGGGCACCGGGCTTGTGCGCGTAGTCGACCACCGCCAGGAAGTCCTGCCCGCGCTCGACGGGCTCCATCCGCCCCGGCACCGTCGCGGTGCGCAGACCGGGCACGGCTTGTTCGGGTGACACCCCGACCGCGTCGAGCAGCGCGATCGCGAGCAGGCAGTTGGCCACGTTGTAACGTCCCGGCAGCCCGATCTGCAGGTGGTGGTGCACACCCGCCGGGTCCACCGCGAAGAACTCCTGTGCGTTGCGGCCGACCGTTCGGATGTCCTCGATAGTCCAGTCGGCGACCCGGCCGGTCGCGCTGACCGTCACGGGCTCGCGCGCCAACCTGGCCATCTCCCGACCTGCGTCGTCGTCGACGCAGAGCACGGAAAGCTCTGCGCGGTTGGCAGATTCGGGAGCGAACAGTCGCGCCTTGGCCTCGAAGTAGTCCCGCATCGTCGGGTGGAAGTCGAGATGGTCACGCGACAGGTTGGTGAACCCGCCGACCGCAAAATGCACACCGTCGACGCGGCCGAGGGTGAGCGCGTGGCTCGACACCTCCATCACGACGGTGTCGACGCCCTGCTCGACCATCACCGCGAGCAGAGCCTGCAGGTCCGGCGCCTCGGGCGTGGTGAGGACGCTGGCCTGATCGCGGCCGTCGATCCGGATGCCGACGGTGCCGACCAGTCCGGCCGCCCGCTCAGCCGACCGCAGCCCGGCCTCCACCAGATAGGTGGTGGTGGTCTTGCCGGAGGTGCCGGTGACGCCGATGACCCGCAGCCGCTCGGACGGCCGGCCGTACACCTCGGCGGCCACCGCGCCGAGCACCGACCGCGGATCCGGGTGGACCACGACCGGGATCTCCACATCGGGCCCCAACATCGCCAGCCCGTCGGGGTCGGTGAGGATCGCTGCCGCACCGCGAGCGACCGCCTCGGCGGCGTAGCGGGCGCCGTGCGACGACGCCCCCGGCAGCGCCGCGAACAGGTCACCCGGTTCGACGTCCCCGCTGCGCAACGTGACGCCGGTGACGCGGACCTCCGGTACGGCACCGCCCGCGGGCACCGCCTGGACCTGCCCGGCCAGCGGTCCAAGCGCCGCGCCGGCGGGATGGCTGGGTCGCAGGTTCATGGCGTTGACACAGTACCCAGTCGCGCTGGCGGCCCCCGCGACATATCGGGGCCGTCGGCATCTTCGTCAGTCGGCTACCAGGGTCAACCGCGACTCGGGATCCGGCGACAGCGGCACGTTCTCGCGCTGCAGCAGCCAGGAGGCGATGTTGTGGAACAGCGGCGCCGACGTGGTGCCCGGCTGGCCGTCGGCCGTGCGCTGCGGGTGGTCCATCATGATGGCCACGACGTAGCGCGGGTCGTCGGTGGTGGCAATGCCTGCGAACGTGATCCAGTAGACGTCGCTGTAGTAGCAGCCACAGGCCGGGTTGATCTGCTGTGCGGTTCCGGTCTTCCCGGAGATCTGGTAGCCCTCGACCGCCGCCTGCGAACCCGTGCCCTGCTGCACCCCTGTCGGGTCGCGCTGCACCGTGGCCCGCAACATCTGCCGCACGGTCTCGGCCGTTTCCGGCGACACCACCCGAACGCCCTCGGGGCGAGGCTCGTCGGTGCGGGTGCCGTCGGAGGCGATGGTGGTCTTGACGATGCGCGGCGGGACGCGCACACCGTCGTTGGCGATGGTCTGATACATGCCCGCCATCTGCAGCAGGGTCATCGAAAGGCCCTGTCCGATGGGCAGGTTGGCGAATGTGCTGCCCGACCACTGGTCGATCGGCGGGACCAGGCCCGCGCTCTCACCCGGCAGGCCCACTCCGGTGCGCTGCCCGAGGCCGAACTTGCGGACCATCTCGAAGAAGCGCTCAGGACCGAGGCGCTGCGCCAGCATCAGCGTGCCGACGTTGGAGGACTTACCGAAGATGCCCGTTGTGGTGTACGGCATCGTCCCGTGCTCCCAGGCGTCCCCGACCGTGACCCCACCCATGTGGATCGACCCCGGCACCTGCAGCACCTCGTCGGGATGTGACAACCCGTACTCGATGACCGATGCGGCGGTGACGATCTTGTTGACCGAACCCGGTTCATACGGCGAGGACACCGCGGGGTTGCCCAGCTGGCGGTGCTCCTGCCTGCCGATGTCCTGGCTCGGGTCGAACGTGTTGTCGTTCGCCATCGCCAGCACCTCAGCGGATTTCGCGTCGAGGACGACCGCGGAGACGTTCTTGGCGCCGGACAGGTTCTTGGCCTGCTGCACCTGCTGCTGGACGTAGAACTGGATGTCGTCGTCGATGGTCAGCATGACCGTGGAACCGTCGACCGCGTCGTGGCGGTTGCGGTAACTACCCGGGATGACCACGCCGTCGGACCCGCGGTCGTAGGTGATCGACCCGTCGGTGCCCGCCAGTACGGCATCGAGCGAATCCTCTAGTCCCAGAAGGCCGTGCCCATCCCAGTCGATACCGCCGACGATGTTGGCCGCCAGCGAGCCGCCTGGATACTGGCGCAGGTCTTGGCGCTCCGAACCGACCTCGGGGAACTTCTTGGTGATCGCCTCGGCGATGGCGGGATCGACCGCACGGGCGAGATAGACGAACGTCTCGTTGCTCTTGAGCTTCTTGAGGACGGTGGCCGAGTCCGGCTTGTTGTTCAGCCGCAACGCCACCTCGGCGGCGATGTCGCGAAGCCTGCGGTCGGGTTCGGGCGCCTCGGTGCTTTTCGCCCTGGCCTCCTCCAACTGCTTGCGGACCTTCTGCGGCTGGAAGGTCAGCGCGCGCGCCTCGATGGTGAAGGCCAGCTTGTCGTTGTTGCGGTCGACGATCGCCCCGCGAACGGCCTTGTCGACGTCGGTGACCTTGAGCTGGCTGGCCGCCTCGGCCCGCAATCCGTCGGCGCGGGGCACCTGGAGATGGAACAGCTGCCCCGCCGCGACGATCAGGACGAGGAAGATCGCCGCGTTGCCCACGCGATGCCGGAACACGAAAGAGGCACTGCGCAGCCCGGTTTCAGTGATCGGAGCGCGCGTCCGCCGCGCTTTGGCCGAGCGCTCCTGAGGGCCGGCGGCCGGTGCGGCCTTGCGGGGCCGACGCTCGCGGCTCATGCGCCGGGACCCGCCGGAGGAACGACCGCGGGGGGCACGACCGCGGGAGGCACGACCGCCGGGCTGAACTGTTCGGCGCCGGGCACGGGACCCGGCAGCACCTGCGGGTTCGGGATGTGCAGGGCGTCGGTCGGGGCCATCGGCGCCGCCGGCGGGACCATCGGCCCCGGTGCGGCACCGGGCACCGGCGGCTGACCCGGGAGCGCCTGCGGCGCCGCCGGGATAGCCTGCGGCACCGCGGCGCCGGGCACATTCGGGGTGGGCACATTCGGGGTGGGCGCCGTACGCGTCGGCATCCGGACGGTGACCTCGCGGGGATCGACGACCCGCGGCGCGGGCGGCCGCGGACCGGGTGGGGGCGCCTGCGGGGTCGCGTCGGGCAGCGGTGTGTTCAGCGGCGGTGGCGGAACGCCCTCCGCCGGCTTGGGTGTGCCGACCACCACCCAGTTACCGGCCGGGTCCTGTACGAGGTGTGCGGTGTCGCGGGACGGGATCATCCCGAGCTCGCGTGCCGCTTCTGCCAACGCCGGGGCGGCCTGCGCCTCGAGCACGTCGCGCTCGAGCGCTTCCTTCTGTTGCAGCAGAGCCTGATTCGTCTCGCGAGCGTTGCCCAGTTGATAGGACCGCTCGGCGGCGTCGGTGGACAGCCACAGCGTCGTGCCCAGGCCCACTCCCAGCGCGCCGATCACCAGCACCACGAACGGCACCCTGGCCACCAGCGCCCGCGGGCTGAGCTCCACCGAGGCCAGTTTGACGATGATGCGCTGGCGTAATGGTGTCCGAACGACCTTTGGCGCCTTGGCCTTCCGCGCCTTGGCACGCGCCTTGGCCTGGCTGGCGTTCTTGGGCCTGCTCGGTGCGCCGGTCGGGCGCGGGATGGGGTTGGTCTGCGGCGCTGAGCGCTGCGGTCGCTGCTCGCGGGTCGGCTTGCGGCGCGCCTGCGCGTCGGCTGAGCGCCGCTGAGCGCCGGTGCGCCGTCGTTCGTCGGCGCTGCGCACCGCTTTTGCCCGCTTGGCCGGCTTGGCCGGTTTGCGCTGTTTGGTCTGCTTGGCCTGCTTGGCGTTCACCTGGGTGCCCCCACCTTCTCCAGTGCTCGTAGCCGCACAGGTGCGCTACGCGGGTTCCGTTCGATCTCCTCGGGAGCTGCACGCTCGGCACCGCGAGTCAGTGCGACGAACTCCGGCTCGTGACCCGGCAGTTCCACCGGTAAGCCGGGCGGCGTCCTGGACGCCGTTGCGGAGGCGAAGGCCGCCTTGACGATGCGGTCCTCCAGGGACTGGTAGGCCATCACGACGATGCGGCCGCCGGGAGCCAGAGCGTTCAGCGCCGCAGGCAACGCCTCGCGCAGCGAGTCCAATTCTCCGTTGACCGCGATGCGAAGCGCTTGAAATGTGCGCTTCGCCGGGTGGCCACCGGTTCGGCGCGCCGGCGCGGGAATCGCCTGGTACAGCAGCTCGACGAGTTCCCCGGTGGTTCGGAACGGCTGGCGGGCGCGCCTGCGGATGAGCTGGGCGGCGATCCGGCTCGCGAAACGTTCCTCGCCGAACTCGCGCAGAAGCCGGGTCAGCGATTTCTGGTCGTAGGTGTTCACCACCTCGGCGGCGGTCAGTTCCGCGTCGGGATCCATCCGCATGTCCAGTGGCGCGTCGGCGGCGTAGGAGAAGCCGCGTTCGGTGCGGTCGAGCTGCATCGAGGACACGCCGAGGTCGAACAGGATTCCATCGGCATGGCTGGCCCGGTAGCGGTCGTCGCCAAGCACCCTGCCGATGCCGTCGTACCGCGTGCGGACCAGCATCACCCGGTCACCGAACCGCGACAGGCGCTCGCCGGCGATCCACAACGCGTTGGGGTCGCGGTCCAAGCCGATCAGCCGCAGACCGGGCAGTTCGGTCAGGAAGCGCTCCGCATGCCCGCCGGCTCCGAGGGTGGCATCGACGAGCACCGCACCCTCACCGTCGGAACCGCGCCGTGTCAGTGCGGGTGTGAGCAGCTCGACGCAGCGGTCCAGCAGGACCGGCACATGTCCGTGGTCGCCGCTGCGCCGTGCCATCGCCCTGTCTCCCTCGCCTCCACCCGAAATCCCTGCACCGGGGTCCCTGTCCGAGAGCGCGGACCTGACGTCGGGGAAGTACGCCAGGGCCGGTTCGGGCAGAGGCCGCGATGCACGGACTGGATGCCTGTGCCGGTCGACCGCCGAATCAGATGATGTCGTGCAGAGCTTCATCGGTGGCCGCGGAGAAGTTTTCTTCGTGGGTCTGCTGGTACTCCTGCCATGCGGTGGAGTCCCAGATTTCCAGGTAGTCGACCGATCCGATCACCACGCAGTCCTTCGAGAGGTTCGCGTAGCGGCGGTGATCAGCTGACAGCGTGATTCGGCCTTGTGCGTCGGGATGCTGTTCGTCGGTGGCCGCGGCCAGGTTCCGCAGGAATGCGCGTGCTTCCGGGTTGCTACGCGATGCCTGCGACGCCCGTCGGGCCAGCTTCTCGAACTCGGCGCGCGGGTAGACGGCAAGGCTGTGATCTTGGCTTTTGGTGACCATCAACCCTCCTGCCAGCGCGTCGCGGAACTTGGCGGGCAGCGTGAGCCGCCCCTTGTCGTCGAGCTTCGGCGTGTAGGTGCCGAGAAACATCTCGCCACCTCCCTGCCGATCAACAGAGCCCCGGTCGCTCCGTTGTCCGCCACTTTACCCCACAATCCCCCACCATCCACCATTTGCGCGTCAATTTTCCTGGTGAGTCCCCACCCCTCGCCCCACAGCCGACGTGGCGAGGGCGACAACGTCCCGGCGTCGAGCGCAATGGTGAAGAAAAGCGCAGGTGGACGCGGCGCGGGAGGCGGTGGGGTGAAGTGGGGGCGGTCAGCAGTCGGACACACGAAAAAGGGGCAGCCCGCGGTGCGGGCTACCCCTGTGTCGCGTCAGCGCCTATTCGTCGAAGCGGCGACGGAAGCGATCCTCCATGCGGCTGGCAAACGATCCACCCGAACCCTTGCCCCGCTTCTGCCGGGGAGCGCCCGGTTCGGCGACCGAACGGTCGCGTCCACCGGGGACGCGCGGGCCGGTGATCGCGAACACCACACCGCCGAACATCACGATGAACCCGAGTACCGAGAGCACCGGGAAGCCACCGATCTGGGTGGCAGGTATCGCGACACCGGACACCAGCATGGCGAGGCCGAGCACGAAGAGCGCGGCACCCTGCAGGCGGCGCCGGGTCGAGGGTGCGCGCAGGGTTCCGCCTCGGACACTCGAAGCGAACTTCGGGTCCTCGGCATAGAGCGCGCTCTCGATCTGGTCGAGCATGCGCTGCTCATGATCGGAGAGTGGCATTCGTCCCTCCCTCGGAACCCAGGGGCCCACCGTGGCCATCTCATTGTTCAAAGTCATGTGTGCCCGCGTTCACGGGCATCTAACAGTCATGATACGAGGTCGATCTGAGCCGTACCACCTTGTTCGACGCCCGATTGTATGACGGACGCCGCCGCGTGGGAGGCGCAGGCGGATCCACTCGATAATGGTTGAGACGACACCGCCCCGATACGCGGAGAGGCAGACACAGTTGGCGACATTTCTCATCGATCTGTCGCCGAGCGATATGCAGCGCCGGCTCGGTGACGCGCTCGCCGTCTACGTCGACGCGATGCGCTATCCGCGCGGCACCGAGGCACAGCGGGCGTCGATGTGGCTCGAGCACACCCGCAGGCCCGGGTGGAAGGCCGTGGCGGCGGTGACCATCGGCGATTCCGAGGACGCACCCGCCGGCGAGGCCGAACTGACCTCAGCCCCGATGGTCGGCATCGCCTACGGCTACTGCGGCGCCCCTGACCAGTGGTGGCAGCAGCAGGTGGTGGCCGGGCTGCAGCGGGTCGGCACCGACCGCAACTCCATCGCTGCGTTGATGACGAGCTACTTCGAGCTCACCGAACTGCACATCCACCCGCGAGCCCAGGGACAGGGGCTCGGTGAGGCGCTGGCACGCCGACTGCTCTCCGACCGCCAGGAGTCCCACGTGTTGTTGTCGACGCCGGAGATCAACGGTGAGGCGAACCGGGCGTGGCGGCTGTACCGCAGGCTCGGCTTCACCGACGTCATCCGTGGCTACCATTTCGCGGGCGATCCGCGGGCTTTCGCGATCCTGGGGCGGTCATTGCCGCTGTGACACGGATTTGATGTCACCGACGCCTCGGCTCGGCTCGGTCTGGCACGATGACCACGTGCCGGCCCGCCACCGCAGCAGCAGAACCCGCCTGCTCGCACTCGTGATGCTGATCCTCGTCGTGCTTCCGACCGCCGTCGGCTGCGTCCGGGTGCGGGCCTCGATCACGGTCTCTCCCGACGACCGGGTGTCCGGTCAGATCGTCGCGGCGGCAAAGCCGCGGAACGCCGACGACAAGGGCCCGCAGCTGCTGAACAACCTGCCGTTCGCCAACAAGGTGGCGGTCTCGGAGTACAGCCGCGACGACTACGTCGGCTCTCAGGCGGTGTTCTCCGACCTCACCTTCGCCGAACTGCCTCAGCTGGCCAACATGAACCGCGACGCCGCCGGCGTCGACCTCTCGTTGCGCCGGGCGGGTGACCTCGTCATCCTCGAGGGGCGCGCCGACCTCACCTCGCTCAGCGATTCGGAGGCCGACGTGTCGGTGACCGTGTCGTTCCCTGGCGAAGTCACCTCCACCAACGGTGATCAGGTGTCGGCCGAGATCGTCGAGTGGCAGTTGCGGCCCGGCGTGGTCAGCACCATGAACGCACAAGCCCGCTACACCGACCCCAGCGCACGGTCCTTCACCGGTGCCGCGATCTGGCTGGGCCTCGGCTCCTTCGTGGTGGCGGCCATCATCGGAACCCTGGCGTACATGAGCCGTGACCAATCGCCGAAAGTGGGCGAAGCCCGCGATTAGCGCAGGCTCTACGCTGAAGGCGTTCGGGGCAGGGTGGTCGCATAGAGAAAGGGGCGCCCGCTGAGCGTGCATGCCACGGCACCGTCGGCCGTCGAGTTGGCGGGGGCCGTCACCGATCAGCTGCGGGACTATCTACGGCAGCGTCGCAGCGAATGCGCCTACATGGGCGACGACTACGCCGAAATGACCGCCGCGCTGGAGGAATTCGTGCTGCGCGGCGGCAAGCGGCTGCGGCCCGCGTTCGCCTACTGGGGGTGGCGGGCGGTCGCCGAGCAGCCCGAGGACCCCCTCAATCCGGACGTCCTGCGGTTGTGTTCGGCGCTCGAGCTGCTGCACGCCTGCGCATTGGTCCACGACGATGTCATCGACGCCTCGGCGACCCGCCGAGGGTTGCCGACCGTGCACCGGCTGTTCACCGAGCGGCACCGCACGCACGGCTGGCACGGCTCGGCCGAGCAGTTCGGCGTGTCGGCGGCGATCCTGCTCGGCGACCTGGCCCTGGTCTGGGCTGACGACGTCGTCGCAACGGCGAACCTGTCGACCGAGGCCGCCGTGCGGGTCCGCCGGGTGTGGGGCGCGATCCGCACCGAGGTGCTCGGCGGCCAGTACCTCGACATCGTCGCCGAGGCCAGCGGAGCCGATTCGGTGGCTTCGGCGCTGACGGTCAACATCTACAAGACCGCGTCGTACACGATCACCCGGCCGCTACAACTCGGCGCCGCCGCGGCCGCCGACCGGCCCGACGTCCATGCCGCCTTCCATCAGTTCGGCACCGACCTCGGTGTGGCGTTCCAGCTACGCGACGACGTGCTCGGGGTGTTCGGCGATCCCGCGGTCACCGGCAAGCCGTCCGGTGACGATCTGCGAGCAGGCAAGCGCACGGTGCTGTTGGCCGAGGCGGTCGAGCTGGCCGAAGAGGCCGACCCCGCGGCGGCGAAGCTGCTGCGCACCTCCATCGGGTCGAAACTCTCCGACGCCCAGGTCCAGGAACTGTGCACAGTGATCGAGTCCGTCGGCGCGCTCGCCGCGGTGGAGAACCGCATCTCCGAGCTCACCCGCCGCGCGCTCGACATCCTCGACTCCGTCGACATCGACGCCCATGCCAAGACGGGGTTGTCCGAGCTCGCCCGATTGGTCGCGAATCGAACCGCATAACGATGACGACCTCCCCATCGACCTCCCCATCAACACGGCCGTCGAAATCCGGCTTCACTGCACACCTTTCACGGTTGACCTCGTTTGCGACGTCACCACAGGCCCAACCTGCCCGGCTGGGCTTCCTCGGCGCCGTGTTGATCACCGCCGGAGGGCTGGGCGCGGGAAGCACGCGCCTGCACGACCCGCTGCTGGAGTCGCTGCACCTGTCGTGGCTGCGGTTCGGGCACGGCCTGGTGCTGTCGTCGATCCTGTTGTGGGGCGGTGTGGCACTGATGCTGGCGGCGTGGCTGTGGCTGGGACGACGGGTGATCGACCGCACCGCAACCGAATACACGATGGTGGCCACCACCGGCATCTGGCTGGCGCCGCTGCTGCTGAGCGTCCCGCTGTTCAGCCGCGACACCTACTCCTACCTCGCGCAGGGGGCACTACTGCGCGACGGCCTCGACCCGTACGCGGTCGGGCCCGTCGACAACCCGAACTCGTTGCTGGACAACGTCAGTCCCATCTGGACCACCACCACGGCACCGTACGGGCCGGGTTTCATCCTGATCGCCAAGTTCGTCACGATGCTGGTCGGCAACGATGTGGTCGCGGGCACCATGTTGTTGCGGCTGGGCATGCTTCCCGGCTTGGCGCTGCTGATCTGGGCCGCGCCGCGCGTCGCAAGACATATCGGCGCCGACGGTGCGACCGCGCTGTGGATCTGCGTGCTCAACCCGCTGGTGATCATCCACCTGATGGGCGGCGTGCACAACGAGATGCTGATGGTCGGCCTGATGATGGCAGGCATCGCGTTGACGTTCTCCGGCCGCCACCTGTGGGGCGTGAGCCTGATCGCCGCGGCGGTCGCGGTGAAAGCGACCGCGGGACTGGCGCTTCCGTTCATGGTCTGGGTGTGGGCGCGGGACATGCGCAACAGGCGCGACGTCTCGGCGGTCAAGGCATTCGTGACGGCGTCGGCGGGCTCGGCGCTGATCTTCACCGCGGTGTTCGCCGTGCTGTCGTTTGCCGCGGGCGTCGGGCTGGGCTGGCTGACGGCCTTGGCGGGTTCGGTGAAGATCATCAACTGGCTGACCCTGCCCACCGCGGCGGCCAACGTGATCAACGCGGTCGGCGGCCTGTTCCTGCCGGTGAACTTCTATGCGGTGCTCGACGTCGCCAGGATCATCGGCATCGCGCTCATTGCACTGTCACTTCCGTTCGTGTGGTGGCGGTTTCGGCACACCGACCGCGAAGCGCTGACCGGTATCGCGGTGGTGATGGTGATCGTGGTGCTTCTCGTGCCCGCGGCGCTGCCCTGGTACTACACCTGGCCGCTGGCCGTGGTGGCTGCGCTGGCTCAGAGCAGGCGGTCGATCGCGATCATCGCGGGCCTGTCGACGTGGATCATGGTGATCTGGAAACCCGATGGGGCGCACGGGATGTACTCGTGGCCCCACGTGCTGCTCTCGCTGGCATGCGCCGCGGTGGCGTGGTACTCGCTGAAGAACGCGCCGCAAAGAACACGGGCGGTCAATAAGCCACGACCGTGGACGGTCAATAGGCCACGACCGCGGGCGGTCAATAAGCCATCGCCTGGGCCCGGCGCACCACCTCACGGGCCTGATGCGAGTGAAGAGCATCAACGGGCCGAGCATTAGGCAGTTCGCCGGTCGCGCCGTCGCGCCTGATGGTCAGGGATGCGTCGGGCGTGAACAGCCACCGAACGATCTCGGTGTGGTGGTAGCCCCCATCGCGCAGCACGACGAGTAGTCCGGGCAGGCTCTTGACGACGTGGCCGGTGTCGTCGAAGAACACTTTCGGAACCACGACGACCCCGTCGCGCCGGACGCCGATCAGATGGCCGTCCCGCAGCTGCTGATGCACTTTCGTCACCGCGACACCGAGCATCTCGGCGACGGTGGGTAGGTCGTAGACGTCCTCGCCGGGATCGAGGACATCCTCGGAGGCCGGAATACTGCTCACCGCACCGAGTCTAAGTCTCCTAACCGTCGGCCGGAGCCGCAAGCCGCCGGTGTCGTGCTCCGTAACATGTCTCCGGTGGAGGCCTACCCGCGGACGGACCCGCTGCTGGGAACCGTGCTCGACGGTCGGTACCGCGTCGACGTGATGATCGCGACTGGGGGCATGTCGTCCGTGTACCGCGGACTCGATCTGCGGCTGGATCGTCCGGTCGCGCTGAAGGTGATGGACAGCCGCTATGCGGGCGACTCTCAGTTCCTCACCAGGTTCCAGCGCGAGGCGCGCGCGGTGGCGCGGTTGACCGATCCGGGTCTGGTCGCGGTGTACGACCAGGGCGGCGGACGCACGGGCGGTCCTCCGCCGTTCCTGGTGATGGAACTCGTCGAGGGCGGCACGCTGCGGGAGCTGCTGCGCGAGCGTGGGCCGATGCCGCCGCACGCCGCCGCTGCGGTGCTCGGCCCGGTTCTCGGCGGGCTGGCCGCAGCACACCGCGCAGGCCTGGTGCACCGCGACGTCAAACCCGAGAACGTGCTGATCTCCGACGACGGCGACGTCAAGATCGCCGACTTCGGACTGGTGCGGGCGGTGGCCGAAGCCAAAATCACCTCGACCAGCGTCATCCTGGGCACCGCGGCGTATCTGTCACCCGAACAGGTCAGCACCGGTGACGCCGATCCCCGCAGCGACGTCTACGCGGCGGGCATCTTGACCTACGAACTGCTGACCGGCCGCACGCCGTTCGCGGGCGACTCGGCGCTGGCCGTCGCGTATCAGCGGATGGACAATGACGTCCCGGCTCCGGGCTCGGTGATCGCTGGCGTGCCCGCGCAGTTCGACGAGCTGGTGTTGCGCGCGACCGCCCGCGATCCGGCCCGGCGCTATGCCGATGCCCGGGAGATGGGTGAGGAGCTCGAAGCGATCGTCGACGAACTCGGCCTCCCGCCGTTTCGGGTGCCGGCACCACGCAACTCCGCTCAGAACGCGTCGGTTCCTCTTCACCCGCCTGCGGCGCCGCCGGCGGCTGCGGCCCCGCCCGCACCACGTCAGGCGACCCGGACGCTACCGCGCGACGACTGGCAGGCCCCCGAACCCGAATACGAAACGGTGTCGGGACGGTTCGCCGGAATCGAGCTCGAGGAGTTCTACTGGGCGCGGCAGCGCGCCAGGCGCGCACTGCTGTTCTGGGTGATCGCGGTGATCACACTGACGGCGCTGGTTGCGGCGGTTGCGTGGACGACCGGCAGCAACCTGTCCAGCCTGATCTAGTTGTACTGTCGGACCCCTCAACGCGGCTCGTCCCTCGCCGCTTGATCGTCGTCCGACTAATTGCACTGTCGGACTCCTCAACGCGGCTCGTCCCTCGCCGCTTGATCGTCGTCCGACTAGTCGCGCAGCATCTCCGCGACCAGGAACGCCAACTCCAGGCTCTGCTGGGTGTTCAACCGCGGGTCGCACGCCGTCTCGTAACGCCCGGCGAGGTCGGCGTCCGAGATGTCCTGCGCCCCACCGAGGCATTCGGTGACGTTCTCGCCGGTGATCTCGACGTGGATGCCGCCGGGATGGGTGCCCAGCGCCCTGTGCACCTCGAAGTAACCCTGCACCTCATCGACGATCCGGTCGAAGTGGCGGGTCTTGTAGCCGGTCGAGGACTCGTGGGTGTTGCCGTGCATCGGGTCGCACTGCCAAACCACCTGATGGCCGGTGGCCTGCACCTTCTCGATGATCGGCGGCAGCAGGTCACGCACCTTGTTGTTACCCATGCGGGTGACCAGCGTCAGCCGACCCGGCTCGTTGTTCGGGTCGAGGCGTTCGACGTACTCGACGGCCAGCTCCGGTGTCATGGTCGGGCCGAGCTTGACCCCGATCGGATTCGCAATCACCTCCGCGAACGCGATGTGGGCGCCGTCGAGCTGACGGGTGCGCTCACCGATCCACACGTAATGCGCGGACAGGTCGTAGAGCTTCGAGCCCTGCTCGGTCTCCGACAGCCGCAGCATCGCGCGCTCATAATCGAGCACCAACGCCTCGTGGCTCGCGTAGATCTCGGCGGTCTCCAGGTTGCGGTTGTCGACCCCGCACGCGCTCATGAACGTCAGCGCGCGGTCGATCTCACCGGCCAGCGCCTCGTACCGGGCACCGGCGGGCGACGTGCGGACGAACTCGCGGTTCCAGTCGTGCACCAGGTGCAGCGACGCCAGGCCCGAACCGGTCAGGGCGCGTACCAGGTTCATCGCGGCGCTGGCGTTGGCGTACGCGCGGACCAGCCGCGACGGGTCGTGCTCACGCACAGCGGCGTCGGGCGCGAATCCGTTGATCATGTCGCCGCGGTAGGACCGCAGACCGAGCGCGTCGATGTCGGCCGAGCGCGGTTTGGCGTACTGGCCTGCGATGCGGGCCACCTTGACCACCGGCACGCTGGCGCCGTAGGTCAGCACCACGGCCATCTGCAGCAGCGCCCGCAGGTTGGCCCGGATGTGGGGCTCGGTGTTGTTGACGAAGGTCTCGGCGCAGTCGCCGCCCTGCAGCAGGAACGCCTCGCCGCGGGCCACGGCGGCCAGCAGGTCCTTGAGTCGTTCCACTTCGGCGGGCACGGTCACCGGCGGGACGCTCTCGAGCACGGTGCGCATGTTCTTCGCCGCTTCGACATCCCAGGTCGGCTGCTGCACCGCGGGCTTGGCGAGCGCGGCGTCGAGCCGCTGCCGCAGCTCATCGGGCAGCGGCGGCAACGAGGGCAGCTGTTCGATGGGTACGTCGACGGTCCAGTTCACCCGTTCATGGTAACGGCCCGCGACATGTGCTTTTCACCGCTGGCCCGGCGCTTCACCGGTGGTCATCAGCTGGAACCGCCGCAAATTGTGGCGAGCGTCGACCAATGCATCGTGGGCGTCGCGCGGGCGCGGGGGCATGCGCGGCGAACCGCGCTCCTCCCAGAACTGGCGCAACTCGCGGGTGAAGCGCGGTATCGCCGGCGGAAGATCGGTCATCGGGCCCCACAGCTGACACAACACGACGTGGTCGTAGGCGCCCACCCAGGCCCACAGCTCGATCGGCTCGTCTCCGTCGATTCCGAAGAAGTCCTCCAGCTCCGAGCGGATCTGCCGACGCGAGCGCCACAGCTGTGAGGACGGCGGCGGAAGCTTGGGCAACACATGCTTGCGGACCCAGCTGCCTGCCCGGTCAGGGTCGAATTCGGTTGACACGGCGTAATACTCGCGACCGTCCTCGGCGGCGACACCGATCGAGATCAGGTCGATGGTGCGCCCGTTGTCGATGAATTCCGTGTCGTAGAAGTAGCGCACTACGCGGGTTCCTTCTGGGGTGCGGCCGCGACCGACCGATCCTTCGGGGCGGGTGCGGCGTGGATCTCGCGGTCGAGTTGCTCATCGACCTTGGCGTCGTCGGGAAACTTGGGCATACCCGCGATGGCGTCTTGCAGCCACAGTTTGGCCTGAACCACCGGGCGCCGCAGCCAGCGCTCGCGCTCCAGCGCCCGATGCATCTTGCGCGGGCGGTTCGTGTAGCGCCAGCGCGCCCAAGGCGCATGCGGCCTCGACAACCGGATCGCTCCGACAAACAGCAGCGGCGTCACGAACATCCCCACCAGCCCGGTCCACACCTTGCCCTTGAGCAACACGATGACGGCCAGCATCAAGGTCAGCACGGCCGCCACGATCACGCCCGCCCGCGCGGTCAGCGAGTGGTCGTTGCGCCAGATGTCGATGTCGAAGAACGACAACGGGTTGAAGCCCAGGATCAGCAGGCCTGCGACGGCGACGGCGGCGAACACCGCATCGACCGAGGTTCGGCCGTCCTCGGCCCAGTACACGTCCTGCAAATGCAGGATCAGCGCGAACTCGTCAAGCACCAGCGCTGCACCGATTCCGAAAAAGATTGCCGCCGCCGTGAATTCGGGTACTCCCCCGTCGACACTCAACGTCACCATCGTCACACCGGAGATCATGACCAGGACCACGCCGATCACCACGTGGTGGATGTGCAGCCCAGAGCCGGAAACAGAGATGTTGCGCGGCTGCCACCACTTGCGCGGCGCATCGCTGCCGGCATGCCTGCGGATGTACCGCACGATCGTGCGGGTGACGAAGAACGTCAGGATGAACGCGATCAGGCAGTACATGAGCGGCACCCGCGCGTGCGGGACGCCGAATACGAGGTGTAAGTCCGCGAGCACCCAGAAAACTTACGCCGACCTGCGCGTGTCGCGCCCGGGATACCGACCGACGCGCCGAGGCACCCCGATAGTCTGGTCAGCGACATGAGTACGTGGCGGTCGCCCGGCGGGGCTGGTTGGGGGCCAACGCTCGCCTGGCGGCTGTTTCAGCTGCTGACCCTGGCGGCGTTGGCCTGGGCGGGCTGGCGTGTGCTCGGCCGGGTGCCCTACCGCATCGACGTCGACGTCTACCGGATGGGCGGGCAGGCCTGGCTGGACGGCAGGCCGCTCTACGCCGACGGCGCGATGTTCCACACCAGGGGCGGCCTCGATCTGCCGTTCACCTATCCCCCACTTGCCGCCGTGGTGTTCGCGCCGTTCGCGTTGCTGTCGCTGGAAGCGGCAAGCGTCGCGATCACGGTGACCACGCTGGTGCTGCTCATCGTCGCGCTGACGATCGTGCTGCACCGGTGCGATGTCTGGTCGAAGACGTCGGTGACGACCGAACCCGCGTGGCTGCGGCAGGCGTGGCTGGCCGCCGCGATCGTCGCCCCAGCGGTGGTCTATTTGGAGCCCATCCGGTCGAACTTCGACTTCGGCCAGATCAACGTCGTGCTGATGACGTTGGTGATCGCCGACTGCGTGCCGCGCAGGACACCCTGGCCGCGGGGCATGCTCCTGGGTCTGGCCATCGCGCTGAAGCTGACCCCGGCGGTCTTCCTGCTGTATTTCGTGCTGCGCCGCGACGTTCGCGCGGTGGTCGTCACCGCGGTGTCCGCCGTCGTCGCCACGCTGATCGGGGTGGCGTTCGCCTGGCGTGACTCCCTGGAGTACTGGACCGAGACCGTGCGCAACACCGATCGCATCGGCACGGCGACGCTGAACACCAACCAGAACATCGCCGGGGCCCTGGCTCGGCTGGGGCTGAGCGAAGGGCCACGGTTCGTGTTGTGGACCGCGGCCTGCTTCGCGGTGCTGGCGCTCACCGTGTGGGCGGTGCGACGCGTGCTCAAGGCCGACGAACCGGTGCTGGCACTGATCTGCGTGGCGATGTTCGGGTTGGTGGTGTCGCCGGTGTCGTGGTCGCACCACTGGGTGTGGGCGCTGCCGACCCTGCTGGTCACGGCGCTGGTGGCCTATCGGAGGCGCCATGCGGCGCTGGGCGTGGTGGCCGCCGCGGGCTTTGCGTTGATGGTGTGGACACCGATCACGCTGATGCCCGAGCACCAGGAGACCGCCGCGTCGCTGTGGCGACAGCTGGTCGGCGGTTCCTATGTGTGGTGGGCGATCGCGGTGATTGTGGTTGCCGGGTCGCTGACGGCGGCGCCGGCGATGCGCAGCAGGCCGGTCGTCGACGAGGCGCCGGTACCCGCGGTGAACTAGGCGGCCTCAGCCGGCCCGGTTGAATTACCGGCTCAGCCGGCCCCGGTTGAATTACCGGCTCAGCCGGCCCCGGTTGAATTGCCGGCTCAGCCGGCCCCGGCTGAATTGCCGGCTCAGCCGGCCCCGGTTGAATTGCCGGCTCAGCCGGCGGCTACCTCCGGCATGCGGGCCGACGGCTTTGCCGTGTCGTCGGCCCTGCCTTCCTTGACGTCGGCGGCGTAGAGGTCGACGTACTCCTGACCCGACAGCCGCATCAGCTCGTACATCACCTCGTCGATGACCGCGCGCTCGATGAAGCGGTTGCCCGCCAACCCCTCGAAGCGGGTGAAGTCCATCGGCTTGCCGAATTTCACGTGGACCTTGCCGAATCGCCACATCTTGCTGCCGGGCGGGTTGACCGAGTCGGTGCCGATCATCGCAACCGGGATCACCGGCACGCCCGTTTGCAGCGCGAGCCGCGCCAGTCCGGTCTTGCCCTTGTAAAGCCGCCCGTCCGGGGACCGGGTGCCTTCCGGATACATCCCGAGCAGCTTGCCCTCACCCAGGATGCGTTCTGCGGTGGTCAGTGCGGCCTGTGCCGAATCCGCGTCGGTGCGGTCGATCGGCACCTGACCGGCGACGGTGTAGAACCAGCGCTGGAACCAGCCCTTGAGCCCGGTGCCGGTGAAGTACTCGGCCTTGGCCAGAAATGTGATGCGCCGGCTGACGACGAGCGGCTTGTAGAAACTGTCCGCGACCGCAAGGTGGTTACTCGCCAAGATCGCCGCGCCAGACGGCGGAACATGCTCCAGCCCTTCGACTTTCGGCCGTCCCAGCAAGGTCAGCAGAGGTCCCATGAAGATGTACTTGAACAGCCAATACCACATGGGCCCTCCCGGTGATCGAACACCGGCCGGTGTTCTGCGCCAACTTTACCCACGCACTGTGGATGCGACCACAGCGCGCAAGACTACTCCTCGACAGTTACCGGAATGTGCTGATATCGACCCGGCGCAGGAGGCGGAGCCGAGCCGTTCGGGCCCGGGCCGTCCGGTGGCCCGTCCGGAGGTGTGTCCGGCCCCGACGGGCCTTCTGCTGCCTGGTCCAGAATCGCCCGAACCACGGCAAGCAGGGCGACGCTGTGCTCGGCGACGACGGTGAGCAACGGATGCTGTTCGCCCGCGGCCAGGGCAGCAAGCGCACACACCGGGCACCAGACCTGCTGACACTTGCCCGCCGTACCGGTCGTCGCGCGCGCCGCGGCCAGTCGCACCGCGGGGTCCAGCCGGTCCAGGATGGCCTGCGCGAGCGCCCGCAGCTCCGGTCCGAGATCGCCGTGTGGCGTCGTCACTTCGGCCACACCTCCGGATTCGGTCGGAACCGCACGATCAACTCACTCCCACGCAGCTGCGCGTCCACGACGATGCATCGCCGCAACACGGACGCCAATCGGACCCGGCGCCGCAATCCGCCCGCGCCGACTATCAGATCGTCGTCGACCCGGCCCAGCGTTAGCGCCGAGGAGTCGACCTGCGGCAACTCTAGCCGTAACCGGTACACCGATTCGAGGCCGGAGCCGGACTCGCGGTCGACGATCGGGCGCAACGGACCGGGCGGGGGCGACCCGTCGCGGCGGCGTGCGCAGTCCAGCAGCTCACCGAGCGCCTTCGCCCCTATCGGCTCGCCGGCCAGATGCGGGACCAGGACGAGTTGCACATCGCCGATGGTCGCGTCGAGCTGATCGAGGACGGCCCGCTGTTCGGATATCCGCTCGGTGTACCAATCGAAGGCGGGATGTTCGGGCAGGTTGCGGTATTCGAACGAATCGTCTTGTACGAGTATCTGGTTGACGATCAGCTCGGCTACCGAAACGCCCATCAGCGCCAACGAACCCAGCGTCCGGGCGGCCTCGGCGGCCACCACCCGCTCGGCGGTCATCACCAGATGCGCGCTGACCTTGGAACCGTCGGTGAGCATCGCGCTCAGTGTGTCGGTGCCCGCGCTGATGCGTTCGAACAGGGCCACGACGGCCGCGCTGTGCGGATCGTCGAATCCAGTGGACAGCCGCCGGTGCCGCGGCCACGCCCGCTCCAGGTACAAACCGAACGTCGCGGGCAGGGTGAGCATGCGCAGCGCGTCGGCGGTCGACGCGCAGTCAACCACGATCCGGTCCCAGTCCCCAGAGGCCGCCAGTTCGCCCACCTCGTAGAGGCCGAGCACCTCCTGGACACCGGGCAGGGCCGAAAGTTCCTCCGGGGCAACGCTTCCCAATTCGGACTCGGGGAACCTGTCGGACAGTAGGCCCGCGATCTCGCGCCACCGCGCTTCGAGCAGGGCCAACGTATCCAACGCCAGCGCGTCCAGTGCTCCGCCACCGGCGTCGGCGTCGTCGGTGAACACCCGGGTGGGCCGGCGCGCGCCGGTCGGTGTCACGGTCACCCCGAGCACGTCGCCAATGGAGTGGGCCTGATCGGTCGAGACGATCAGCACACGCAGCCCCGCGCGTGCGTCACGCACGGCGGTGGCGGTCGCCAACGTCGACTTGCCGACCCCGCCCTTACCGACGAACAGGCCGATCTTGGCGACAGGCGGGTCGGGGGCATTCAGCTCACTCAGCCTCGACTCGTTTCTTGAGGTCCTTCAACGCGGTGTCGGTGAGGCGCCGTTCGGCTTTGCGCTTCAACAGCCCGATCATCGGAATGATCAGATCAACCGACAGCTCATAGGTGACATCGGTCCCGGATCCCTTGGGCGACAGTCGATATGCGCCTTCCAGCGACCTCAGCAGGGAGCTCGACACCAGCGACCACGTCACCGACTTGCGGTCAGGCGGCCAGTTGTAGGACAACACCATGGTGTCCTTGAGGACGGCGGCATCCAGCACGAGCCGGGCGGTCTTGGGATAGCCCTCGGCGTCGGCCTCGAGCACCTCGGTCTCCTTGTATTCGGCCACCCAGTCCGGATAGGACCCGATGTCCGCGATGACGTCCATGACCGTCGAGGGATCGGCATCGATGTAGATGGTCTGCGCCGTCTTGTCCGCCACGTTGAAAATCTACCCTCCCCTGTTGTCGGCGGCCGAAGCCTCAGGCCAACGGCGAAACACCCACCGGGCGCGTGGCCTCCAGCCGCTGCTTCACCTCGAATGCCATGTTCTTACCCGCGACCCGTCGCCGGTGGTTCATCTTCGCCAGATTCATCTTGGCCAGCTGCCACGCCGCCACCCCCGCCGGCTCGGCGTGCAGGAAATAGTGCAGCACGACCCCGTCGAGCACCGGTTCCAGCCAGATCTCCATGGTCCCGACGAGCGCCCCGGTGACAGTCCACCGGTGGCCCTTGTCGCCGCGATCCTCCACCACGGTCAGCCGCAGGTCCGGCCACCAGCGACGCCAGCTCGCGGGCTCGGCGATGTAGCGGCCGACCTCGGCGGGGTCAGCCGCGACGAACGTGTCGTCCGCGATCTGAATGCTGTGCATGGCATACCAGCTTCACATACGATCCTGCCCGCCCGGATACCGGCCGACTAGGGTGGATACGGCAAGAGCAGCCGCATCGAGAGGCCAAGACCGTGCGTGAGTTCAGTGTGCCAGCGTCCTTCACGGTGGAGGAGCACGACAACGTCGTCACCGCCGTGTTCGACCATGAGCGCGACGATCCCGACCATGTGATCTTCCAGCGCCTCGTCGACGGTTCGTGGACAGATGTGACGTGCAGGCAGGCCGCCGACCAGATTCGCTCCGCCGCGCTCGGCCTGATCGCCAGGGGCGTGCAACCGGGCGACCGCGTGGCGCTGCTGTCGGCCACCCGCTACGAATGGCCCATCCTGGACTTCGCGATCCTGGCCACCGGTGCGCTCACCGTGCCGATCTATGAGACCAGTTCGCCCGAGCAGGTGAAGTTCGTGCTCTCGGACTCCGAATCCGTGCTGCTGATCGTCGAGACCGACGCGCACGCCGACAGGATCGAGCACCTCAAGGACGAACTGCCCGGGCTGCGCGATGTGCTGCGCATCGAGAGCGCGGGCACGTCGGCGCTCGACGAACTCGCCGAGGCGGGAAAGTCGGTCGATGCCAAACAACTCGACGACCGGATGGCCGGTCTGGCGGCCGCCGATCCCGCGACGCTGATCTACACCTCCGGCACCACCGGCCAGCCGAAGGGCTGTCAGCTCACCCACTCCAACCTGGTCTACGAGATCCGCGGCTCCAAGGAGTGCTTCCCGACGCTGCTGGCCAAGGGCGAGCGCATGCTGGTGTTCCTGCCGCTCGCGCACGTGCTGGCCAGGGCGATCACGCTCGCCGCGCTCGCCAACAAGGTCACGTTGGGCTTCACCAGCGACATCAAGAACCTCGTGGCGACGTTCGCGGTGTTCAAGCCGACCGTGGTGGTGTCGGTGCCGCGGGTGTTCGAGAAGGTCTACAACACCGCCGAGCAGAACGCCCACAACGACGGCAAGGGCCGGATCTTCGAGATGGCCGTCAACACCGCGATCGAGTGGAGCAAGTCGTTGGACACCGGCAAGGCCGGCCTGCTGCTGCGCGCCAAGCACGCGGTGTTCGACCGCCTGGTCTACGGCAAACTACGGGCGGCGCTGGGCGGCGACTGCCGCGCCGCCATCTCCGGCGGCGCTCCGCTGGGCGCACGGCTCGGTCACTTCTACCGCGGGGTGGGGCTGACGATCTACGAAGGCTACGGCTTGACCGAGACCAGCGCCGCGATCACCGTCAACCGGATCGACAACGTCAAGGTCGGTTCGGTCGGAACGCCGTTGCCAGGCAACAGCATGCGCATCAACGACGATGACGAGTTGCTGGTCAGGGGCGGCGTTGTGTTCAACGGCTACTGGAAGAACGAGGAGGAGACCAAGGCCGTCTTCTCCTCCGACGGCTGGTTCCACACCGGCGACCTCGGCGCGATCGACGACGACGGCTTCCTGACCATCATCGGCCGCAAGAAGGAAATCATCGTGACCGCTGGCGGCAAGAACGTCGCCCCGGCAATCCTCGAGGACCGGTTGCGTGCACACCCGCTGATCAGCCAGGCGATGGCGGTCGGCGACGCCAAACCCTTCGTCGGCGCGTTGATCACCATCGACCCCGAGGCGATCGAGGGCTGGAAGGAACGCAACAGCAAGAACGCGGACGCCTCGGTGGGCGACCTGGCCACCGACCCGGACCTGGTCGCCGAGATCGACCTCGCCGTCAAGGACGCCAATCAGGCGGTGTCCAAGGCCGAGGGGATCCGCAAGTTCCGCATCCTGCCGGTGGACTTCACCGAGGACAGCGGTGAGTTGACCCCGACGATGAAGGTCAAGCGCAAGGTGGTGGCGGAGAAGTTCGCCAGCGACATCGAGGCGCTCTACTCGGGGTAGAGCAGGTTCGACAGTCGCCTCGCCTGGGTGTGCCACTGCCAGTTCTCGACCACCCAGCGCCGACCCGCCGCGCCCATCCGCACGGCACGGTCGGGATCGGCCAGCAGGTCGCTGACAGCCGCCGCTATCGCGCCGACGTCCCAGCCGTCGACCACCACGCCGGTCTCGCCGTCCCGCACGGTCTCCGGCGCACCACCCGACCGGCCCGCCACGACCGGAACACCGGCCGCCGACGCCTCGAGATAAACGATGCCCAGTCCCTCGACGTCCAGCCCGGCGCCGCGGGTCCGGCACGGCATTGCGAACACGTCGGCCATGGCGTGGTGTGCGGGCAACTCGTCGCCGGGGACGGCGTCGGTGAAGACGACGTCGTCGGCCACCCCGAAGCTGTGCGCCAGCTTGTGCAGGGTCGACCGGTAGGGCCCGCCGCCGACGATCACCAGCGCCGCATCGGGCACGCGCTGCCGGATCGCGGGCATCGCCCGAATCAGCATGTCCTGCCCCTTGCGCGGAACCAGTCGCGACAGGCATACGACGACGGGGCGGTTGCCGAGCCGGTAGCGGGCGCGCAGTTCGGCTCGCGCGACCTCGTCGGGCGTGAACCGGTCCGTGTCGACCCCCGGCGGTAGGTGTTCGAGCGCGGCCCGTGGCCCGAACGCCGAGGCGAATCGGCGCCGGGTGTACTGGCTGACGTAGGTGACCGCATCGGTGGCGGATCCGATGCGCCGCAGCGCGGTTCGAGCCAGGGGCAACATGGACCAGCCGACCTCGTGACCGTGCGTACTGGCGATCACCCGGCGTGCGCCCGCGTCGCGGGCCAGCGGCGCCATCAGCGCCAGCGGAGCCGCGGCGCCGAACCAAACCGTCTCGGCCCCGGTCTGCTCGATGAGGCGCCGCATCCGGCCGCTCACCGACGGTTCGGGCAGCATGAGGGTGGTCGGGTGCCGCACGACTCGATACGACGCGTCCCGGTCGAACGCGTCGGAACCCTTCCATTTCGGCGCGTACACCGTCAGCGTGTGCCGCCCTTCGGCCTCGAGGTGGTCGACCAACTCCTGCAGATAGGACTGGATGCCACCGCGCCGCGGCGGAAAGTCGTTGGTGACCAACAGAACCCGCGTCACGTCATCGACTCGCCCACTGCCGCCACTCGGCCAGCACCGTATCGAGGTCCGTTCCGAGGATGTCGCGCACCGCCGTCGCGACGTCGGGGTGGCCGGCTCCGCAGGCCCGCTGGTACAGCGCGAGCAGCGTGGCTTCGCCGAACCGGTCGGCGACGAACCTGCTGAACCACCACGCCCGGTCGTAGGCCAGCGAACGCTCTGGCCCCGACAGTTCGGCGTCACCGGGCAGCGTGAGAAGCGAAGCGTCCGGCACCGGTGTGGCGGGCCGGGCCACGAAGTCGGCCACCCCCTCGGTGAGCCAGCGCGGAGCGTCCGACGCGGTTCGAGTGCGGGCAGCGTAATGAAACAGCTCGTGGCGCAACACGATTCGCAACGCGGCGTCGCTCAGATCGGCAGCGCCGGGGGCGAACATGATCCGCTCGGGCGTAGTGGTGGCCGCGGTGTGGGAGTCACCGCCGCCGATCGCCGCGAACTGCGCGCCGGTGCCTGCGACGGCGATGACGATCTCGCGCGGCCACTCCGGTCCCCAGAACGCGGTGACCGCCGCCGCGGCCCCGTCCGACTCAGCCGCGATCCGGGACAGCAACCGCTCGGTCCGCGGCCCGCCGAGATTCATCAACCGGACCGCACGGCCGTCGGCGAGCGTGTGGACGCGCGATGCCGCGGTCGGCGTGGTCAGCGACACCGGAGCAGCGGGCGGCGTGGCCACCACCGGACCGGACGGGACCTCGGAGCGGCCGACGATCAGCAGTGCGAAGATCAGTTCGGCGATGAGCAGCGCCGCGAGCCGAGACCTACTCCTCGCGTGCGCGACACCCCGGCGGTCAGTAACGGCGGACGTTGTAGATCGGCGCATTGTCCACCGGGGCGACCCGCACCGGCGTGCCGTAGGTCGAGGCGTGCACCATCATTCCGTCACCGATGTAGATCGCCGAGTGCGACGCGTCGGAGTAGTAGTTGACGACGTCCCCCGGCTGCATCTGGTCCTGCGACACCGGCTGACCGCCGCGGGCCAGCGCCTGGCTGGAGTGGGGCAGCGAGATGCCGGCCTGTTGGAACGCCCACATCACCAGCCCCGAGCAGTCGAACGCGTTCGGTCCGGATCCGCCCCAGGAGTACGGCGAGCCGATACGGCTCAGCGCGGCCTGGATCACGGTCGCGGAGTGTCCGGCCCCCGGGGCCGCGACGTCTCCGGGCGGAATGGCCCCGGGCGCGGGCGGTGCGGCCAGGACCGCGGGATCATCGCCGGGTGGCACCGGCGCCGGCGCAGGCACCGGAGGCATGGGCGGGAGGGCGGCGAGCGCCTCACGCTGGTTCGGGGTCAGCGCCTCGTACTGCGACTTCACGACCGCGATCTGCACCTGCAGCGTGCTCTGCTTGGACTGCAGATCGGCCCGGACGGCGGCGGCCTGTTCGGCCGCGGTCTTCGCCTCGGCGGCCGACTTCGCGGAGGCTTCTTCGGCCAGGGCCGCCTGCCTGCCCATTTCGCGGTAGCTCTTCATCTGCGCCGACATCTGGGCGGCCATCACGCGTTGTACGGACAGCTGATCGATGAGGCCCTGCGGCGAACCGGCGGTCAGGATCGCGTCCAGTCCATCGGTTCTACCGCCCATATATTGGGCTGCGGCAACCTTGTCGACGGCGACCTGAAACTTTGCCAGCTGTTCGCGGGCCGCGTTCGCCGCTGCCGCATCGGCGGCGTGCTTGGCCTCCGCATCCCGCTGGATGGCCAGCTTGTTGTCGAGATCGAGCTGCGCCGAGTGCATCGCCTCGGTGGTCTGCTCGGCCTGACGCGACAGTTCGTTGAGCTTCGCCAGCGCGTCGTCGGCCGGATCGGCCTGCACACTGACCGCGAAGAGACTTGCGAAAAAAGTGATACCGACTATCGCGCTGACGAAGGGGCGAAGGAACCCACGAATGGTCAAACGCGTGCGGTCGAGCCTCAAGATTTTGCGTCCTTCAACTTCCGGAACGAAGCCGTGTCGAATAGCCCTTAGGTCTCAGACAGGTTACGAAACGGCATCGGCGTTGTCCAACAGAAGACGCAAATTTAACAGGCAGCTCATATTTCGTTCCGTCGCCCGTCGCGCCGCGTGTCATCAGGCGACACCTGAACTGCCTTCCCGCCGGATGGGTACCAGTCGCAGCCGCGGTGCCAGGCCCACGTCGGCGAGCACCTCCAAAGCTCGACGCTCGTCGTCCAGCAAGGTGTCGGGTACGCCCAGCAGAACACTCACGACGCAGTCCTGACAGCCCGGTCCGCGGACCGCGCAGTCGTCGCAGTCGATCTTCACCGTGCCCACGAATGGCTCCTCTCGGTCGGTGCGGTCCGCACGCTATCGGGAGGTACCGACAAATTCTGCGGGTCCGCGTGGCAACCCGAAGCTGTCGGTGGGGTTTTCTACGGTCGATCCGTGAGCCAGCTCAGCTTCGCCGATGTCGATCGGCAGGCTGACGTCTCACTGCGCGACACCACGTTCGTCGTCGTCGACCTCGAGACCACCGGAGGCCGCGCCAGCGGCGACAACCACGACCAGATCACCGAGATCGGGGCGGTCAAGGTGCGCGGCGGCGTCGTGCTCGGCGAACTGGCGACGCTGGTGGACCCGGGCCGCAGCATCCCGCCGCAGATCGTTGCGCTGACCGGGATCACCACCGCGATGGTGTGCAACGCGCCGCGGATCGAGTCGGTGCTGCCGGCATTCCTGGAGTTCTCGCGCGGGGCCGTGCTGGTCGCCCACAACGCCGGATTCGACATCGGGTTCCTGCGGGCCGCCGCCGAACGCGCTCAGATCGCCTGGCCGCGGCCGCCGGTGCTGTGCACGGTCAAACTGGCCCGTCGGGTCCTCACCCGCGACGAGGCGCCCAGCGTCCGCCTCTCCGCGCTGGCCCGCTTGTTCGGCGCGAGCACCACCCCGACGCACCGAGCACTCGACGACGCGCGCGCCACGGTCGACGTGCTGCACGGGCTGATCGAGCGCGTGGGCAACCAGGGCGTGCACACGTACACGGAGTTGCGTTCGTACCTGCCCGACGTCACCCCGGCGCAGCGGCGCAACCGCCACCTCGCCGCCGCGCTGCCCCACCGGCCCGGCGTCTACCTGTTCCGCGGCCCCGGCGCCCAGGTGCTCTACGTCGGCACGGCCGTCAACCTGCGGCGACGCGTCGGGCAGTACTTCAACGGCTCCGACTCACGCACCCGCATCAAGGAGATGGCGTCGCTGGCCACCGCGGTCGACCACGTCGAATGCGCGCACGATCTCGAGGCAGGCGTGCGCGAGCTGCGCCTGCTGGCCGCGCACGCCCCGCCCTACAACCGCCGGTCGAAGTTCCCGCACCGATGGTGGTGGATCACGTTGACCGACGAGGCCTTTCCCCGCTTCTCGATCGTGCGCACCCCCAAGCACGACGCGGTGATCGGCCCGTTCCGCGCGCGTGCGGACGCCGTCGACACCGCCGCCCTGCTGGCTCGGTTCACCGGGGTGCGGACGTGCACCAAGAAGCTGGGGCGCGCCGCGGTGCACGGCCCGGCCTGCCCCGACCGGGAGTTGTCGCCGTGCCCGGCGCCCCGCGACGTGGGCGCCGACGAGTACGCGGAGACGGTCGCGCAGGCGGCCGACCTGATGGCCGGCCGCGACGGCCGGGCGCTGGCCGCGGTGCTGGCCCACGTCGCCGACCTCGCCGACCGCGGCCGCTACGAGACCGCGGCGCGACTACGCGATCACGCCGCCGCCGCGATCGATGGACTGTGGCGAGGCCAGCGACTGCGGGCGCTGGTCGCCGTCACCGAGTTGGTGGCGGCACGCCCGGACGGCAGCGGTGGATGGCACCTCGCGGTGATCCGCAACGGCCAACTGGCCGCGGCGGGAAACGCGCCGCGCGGGGTTCCCCCGATGCCCGTTGTCGACGCGATTTGCGCTGGCGCACAAGCCATTCTGCCGTCGACGGCACCGTTGGGCGGCGCGCTGGTCGAGGAGACGGCACTGATCGCGCGGTGGCTACACCAGCCCGGCGTGCGCATCGTGCGCGCCGACGAGGGCTACTGCTTGCCGACGCATGCAGCGGGCCGGTGGGCGGCGTGGGCCGCGTCGGCGCGCTCGGCGAGGCTGGCCGCCGAACAGGTCGAAAGGACAACCCGCTCAGGCTTTTTGAGTGAACCGCACCCAACGCGCGAGGAGCTGTTCGGCCGCCCCGGAGTCGATGGCCTCGGCCGCCTTGGCCAGCCCGCTCTCCCAGGCCGGCAACCATTTGGCGTCGCTGGCTAGGCCCGCGTGCGCCACCAGCGCGCCCGCGGCGTTGAGGATCACGGCGTCGCGCACCGCCCCCGGCGCACCGCCGAGCACCGCGCGCACCGAGGCCGCGTTGGCCTCGGCGTCGCCACCGACCAGTTCGGAGATCTCGGCGCGCTTGAAGCCGAACGCGGCGGGGTCGAACTTCAGTTGTTCGACCGTGCCCGCCTGTACGCGCCAGATCGTGCTGGTCGTGGTGGTGGTGAGCTCGTCGAGACCGTCGTCGCCGTGGACCACCAGCACGCTGGACCCGCGGGCCGCGAACACGCCGGCCATCACCTCGGCCAGGTCGCCCCATGCGCAACCGACCAGCCCGGCCCGCGGCGCTGCCGGGTTGGTCAGCGGGCCGAGCAGGTTGAACACCGTGGGCACCCCGAGCTCGCGGCGCACCACGCCTGCGTGCCGGTACGACGGGTGGAAGTGGGGCGCGAACGCGAACCCGATACCGATCTCGGCGACGCTGCGCGCGACTTCGTCGGGACCCAGATCGATGCGCACCCCGAGCGCCTCGAGCGTGTCGGCACCGCCGGACAGCGACGACGCGGCACGGTTCCCGTGCTTGATCACCGGCACGCCCGCGGCCGCGACGATGATGGCCGCCATCGTGGACAGGTTCTGGGTGTTGGCGCCGTCCCCGCCGGTCCCCACGACGTCGACGGTCGCGGTGCCGATCACGTCGGTCGGGACACGGCGCGCGTGTTTGAGCATGATGTCGGCCAGCTCCGTCACCTCGGCCGACGTCGGGCGTTTCATCCGCATGGACACCCCGAAACCGGCGATCTGAGCAGGGGTGGCCGCGCCGGTCATGATCTGGTCCATCGCCCACGCCGCCTGGCCGTTCTCCAGCGACTGACCGGTGGTGAGGCGGCCAAGGATCCGGGGCCAGGTGAAGGAATCGGGGTTTTTGGGAGAAGCCACCACGCGATTATTGACGAAACTGCGGACCCGGGTGGTGATCGACAACTACAAAGCGTCATACTTGCTCCTGTGACGAGCGCTGTAGGTACCTCCGGAACCGCAATCACGTCGCGAGTACATTCGCTGAACCGGCCGAACATGGTCAGTGTCGGCACCATCGTCTGGCTGTCCAGCGAGCTGATGTTCTTTGCTGGCCTGTTCGCGATGTACTTCACCGCGCGTTCGCAAGCGGCGGGCGAATGGCCGCCGCCGCCGACCGAGTTGAACCTCATGCAGGCCGTCCCGGTCACGCTGGTTCTGATCGCCTCGTCGTTCACCTGCCAGATGGGCGTATTCGCCGCCGAACGCGGCGACGTGTTCGGGTTGCGCCGCTGGTACACCCTCACCTTCGCGATGGGGTTGTTCTTCGTCCTCGGCCAGGGCTACGAGTACATGGAACTGGTCAAGCACGGCACCACCATCTCCAGCAGCGCCTACGGCTCAGTGTTCTACCTGGCCACGGGATTCCACGGATTGCACGTGATCGGCGGCCTTGTCGCCTTCCTCATCCTGCTGGCCCGAACCCGGATGAGTAAGTTCACTCCGGCTCAGGCCACCGCGGCGATCGTGGTGTCGTACTACTGGCACTTCGTCGACATCGTCTGGATCGCATTGTTCGCCGTCATTTACTTCGTCCGTTGATCGGCTCGCCGATGAATCCGATGAGAAGGAGTTCGATGACCGACAAGTCGCGCCGTCGGCTACGCCGGCGCCTGTCAGGTGCTGTGCTGCTGCTGCTCGGACTGGGCGTCGCCGGCGGTCTCGCCGCGACCCTGACGCCCGCGCCGCAAGTCGCGGTCGCCGACGAATCGCAGTCGGCGCTGTTGCGCACGGGTAAGCAGCTGTTCGACACCTCGTGCGTGACCTGCCACGGCGTCAACCTCCAGGGTGTGCCCGACCGCGGGCCCAGCCTCATCGGCGTAGGCGAGGCGGCGGTCTACTTCCAGGTCTCGACCGGCCGCATGCCCGCGATGCGCGGCGAGGCCCAGGCCCCGAAGAAGGACCCGGTATTCGACGAGGCGCAGACCGACGCGCTCGGCGCCTACGTGCAGGCCAACGGCGGCGGCCCGGTCGTCCCGCGCGACGACAACGGACGCGTCGCACAGGAGTCGCTGCTGGGCGACAACGTCGCCCGCGGCGGCGACCTGTTCCGGCTGAACTGCGCCTCGTGTCACAACTTCACCGGCAAGGGCGGCGCCCTGTCGTCGGGCAAGTACGCGCCCGACCTCGGTGACGCCACGCCCGCGCAGATCTACACCGCGATGCTCACCGGCCCGCAGAACATGCCGAAGTTCTCGGACCGGCAGCTGTCGCCGGATGAGAAGCGCGACATCGTCGCCTACGTCCGCGAGTCGGCGGAGGCACCGAGCTACGGCGGCTACGGCCTGGGCGGGTTCGGCCCCGCGCCCGAGGGCATGGCGGCCTGGATCATCGGCATGGTGGCCGTCATCGCCGCGGCCCTGTGGATCGGAGCGCGAGCATGAGCGAACCGGGCAACGGCACAGAGAACACCCCGAAGGGCACCGACGCGCCCGGCCAGGCCGGTGTACCGGGGCAGCCCACCGACGCCGAACTGGCCGCGATGTCCCGCGAGGAACTGGTCGAACTCGGCGGCAAACTCGACGGCGTCGAAATCGTCTACAAGGAAAGCCGCTGGCCGGTCCCCGACACCAAGGCCGAGAAGCGCGCCAGCCGCGTCGTCTCGTACTGGCTTCTGCTGGGCGGATTTTCGGGCCTGGCCCTGCTGTTGGTGTTCCTGTTCTGGCCGTGGGAGTACGTGCCCTACGGCTCCGAGGGCGAGTTCCTGTTCAGCCTGACCACGCCGCTGTACGGGTTGACCTTCGGGCTGTCGATCTTGGCGATCGGCATCGGTGCGGTGCTGTACCAGAAGAAGTTCATCCCCGAGGAGATCTCGATCCAGGAACGCCATGACGGCGCCTCCCCCGAGATCCACCGCAAGACGGTCGTGGCGAACCTGACCGACGCGCTGGAAGGCTCGACGATCAAGCGGCGCAAGCTGGTCGGCCTCTCGCTGGGCATCGGCCTCGGCGCGTTCGGCCTCGGCACGCTGGTGGCGTTCGCGGGCGGTTTGATCAAGAACCCGTGGAAACCCGTCGTCCAGACCGCCGAAGGCAAGAAGGCGGTGCTGTGGACGTCCGGGTGGACACCGCGGTACGAGGGCGAGACCATCTTTTTGGCCCGCTCCACCGGCAGCGGCACCTTCGTCAAGATGCGCCCCGAGGACATCGATGCCGGCGGTATGGAGACGGTGTTCCCGTGGCGCGAATCCGACGGCGACGGAACCACTGTCGAGTCGCACCACCATCTCGCCGAGATCGCGATGGGTGTGCGCAATCCCGTCATGTTGATCAGAATCAAGGCGCAAGACCTGCCCCGGGTGGTCAAGCGCAAGGGGCAGGAGAGCTTCAACTTTGGCGACCTGTTCGCCTATACGAAGGTCTGCTCTCACCTGGGCTGCCCCTCGTCGCTGTACGAGCAGCAGTCGTATCGCATCCTCTGCCCGTGCCACCAGTCGCAGTTCGACGCGCTGCACTTCGCTAAACCCATATTCGGCCCGGCTGCGCGCGCGCTGGCGCAGCTGCCCATCACCATCGACCAGGACGGGTACCTCGTCGCCAACGGCGACTTCATCGAACCCGTCGGGCCGGCCTTCTGGGAACGGAAAACAGCATGAGTCCATCACTGCCGAAGCCGCCGAACCTCGCCGAAGTCGCGGCGGGCCAAGGGAATGCCATCGATTCCCGCTATCACCCCTCCGCGGCGGTGCGACGCCAGCTGAACAAGGTGTTCCCGACCCACTGGTCCTTCCTGCTGGGCGAGATCGCGCTGTACAGCTTCATCGTGCTGCTGATCACCGGCGTGTACCTGACGCTGTTCTTCGACCCGTCGATGGCCGAGGTCACCTACGACGGCGTGTACCAGCCGCTGCGCGGTGTGCAGATGTCGAAGGCCTACGAGTCGACGCTCGACATCAGCTTCGAGGTCCGCGGCGGACTGTTCGTCCGCCAGATCCACCACTGGGCCGCACTGCTGTTCGCCGCGGCGATCATGGTGCACCTGGCTCGCATCTTCTTCACCGGCGCCTTCCGGCGGCCGCGTGAGGCGAACTGGGTGATCGGCGCGCTGCTGCTGATCCTGGCGATGTTCGAGGGCTACTTCGGTTACTCGCTGCCCGATGACCTGCTGTCCGGCATCGGGCTGCGAGCCGCGCTCTCGTCGATCTCGCTTGGCATGCCGGTGATCGGCACCTGGTTGCATTGGGCGCTGTTCGGCGGCGACTTCCCCTGCGGCGGCGTCGGTTACGAGTGTGCGACCGACGGATTCTGGATTCCCAGGATGTACGCCCTGCACATCCTGCTGATCCCCGGAATCATGTTGGCGCTCATCGGGCTTCACCTCGCCCTGGTGTGGTTCCAGAAGCACACCCAGTTCCCCGGCCCGGGCCGCACCGAGACCAACGTCGTCGGCGTGCGCGTCATGCCGGTGTTCGCGGTGAAGTCGGGTGCCTTCTTCGCGATGACCGTCGGCATCCTCGGCCTGATGGGTGGGCTATTGACGATCAACCCCGTCTGGAATCTCGGGCCGTACAAGCCATCTCAAGTGTCGGCGGGTAGCCAGCCGGACTTCTACATGATGTGGACCGAGGGCGTGGCGCGTATCTTCCCGCCGTGGGAGCTCTACTTCGGCAACTACACCGTCCCGGCGTCCACCTGGGTGGCGCTGTTCATGGGCCTGGTGTTCACGCTGCTGATCGCCTACCCGTACATCGAGAAGAAGCTGACCGGCGACACTGCACACCACAACCTGCTGCAGCGTCCGCGTGACGCCCCGGTGCGGACCGCGTTGGGGTCGGCGGCGATCGCGCTGTACATGCTGTTCACGCTGTGCGCGATGAACGACATCATCGCGTTCAAGTTCCACATCTCGCTGAACGCGACGACGTGGATCGGACGCATCGGCATGGTGGTGCTGCCCGCGATCGTCTACTACATCGCCTACCGGTGGGCCGTCGGCCTCCAGCGCAGTGACCGCGAGGTACTCGAACACGGCATCGAGACCGGCATCATCAAGCGGTTGCCGCACGGTGCCTACATCGAGCTGCACCAGCCGCTGGGCCCGGTGGACGAGCACGGTCATCCGATTCCGTTGGAATACCAGGGCGCTGCCATCCCGAAGCGGATGAACAAGCTGGGCTCCGCGGGCGCGCCGGGTACCGGCAGCTTCCTCACGGCCGACCCGATCGAAGAGCACGAGGCGCTGACCGCGGCTCTGCACGCCGGCGAGCGCAAGGCGCTCACCGCGCTGGCCGAGCACCAGGAGCGCAACGGCTCGTCGAACGGGCATGGCTCTCGCGACGGAGACTCGTCCAACGGCCACCACTGAGGCAGCCGGCACGCTCGAAAAGCGCCCGCTGTGAAGGACTTACGCGCCCTGCTGATCGAGCAGGGCGCGTAGTTCTTTGAGGTAGAACCACGGCACGACGGGCATGGCGAGCGTGACCAGAGCGGTCAACCCATAAAAAACCCAGGCCGCGACATTGCTGTCGACCGCCATCAGATAGGTGGCCACACCGATGGCCACCATGGCGACTCCGATCGCGCAGGCGATCGCCACGGCGCAGCGCAGCCCCAGCAGGTCAACGGCCGCGGATGCGGGCGTCGACGCCGGCGCAGGCGCCTCGAGGATGCGCTCCTGGCGCGGCGCCGCGTACGGCAACTTCTCAGTGGGCGGTGTCGGGTCCATCGGCCGCCCCCGGCCGGGAGCCGCCGAGGCGGCCGGCGCGGGTCCGGCGGCTTGGGGCTGCGGCGATTCGGCCAGCGCGTCCCGGCGGGCGCGCAACAGCAGCGGAACCGCGCCGATGATCACCACCGCGGAGATCCCGATGACGGTGTAGAGCAGCCACGGCGTGCCGGCATCCCTGGACGACTCGGCCGGCCCTCGCCCGAGGTCGACCAGCGCGACCGTCGCGGCGACCCCGGTGCCGAGCGCCACCAGCCAGATCGCCGCGCACGAGCCGAGCAGGATGCGATCGGTGCGGTCGAGTTCGCGGAGATCCAGTGCCGGGGTCAACCGCGAGCGCCCCGACGCGTCCGTTTCGTACGTCATCAGCAGCTGGTCTGTGCGGCGTTGTTGGTGTTCGACGACAGCACGGTGCCGTCGCTCGTGGTTATCGAGCAGTTCAACCGGCTGACCAGGAACAGGCTCGACGCCTGCACCGAACCGACCTCGGACTGCGAGATCGGCGTCACGGTCAACGACCACGGGATGTAGACGTTGCGCTGGGTCCGGCTTCGGCCCGACGCGTCGATGTAGGTCACGGTGATGATGTCTCCCGGTGCTTTGGTTCCCGTCACCGAATAGGTGACCTGTCGCGGGCCCGAACGGGTTGTCGTGGGCGGTGGTGGCGCCGGCGGCGACGTGGTCCCCGGCTGTCTCTTATACCTATCT
>NZ_NKCN01000040.1 GCF_002245535.1 Mycobacterium lehmannii
TATCATTGTCAGGGTGCCAAGAATACGGGTGTATCTGTAATCTGAGGTCTAGTCACGTAGGAGAGCTGAGGTAGTGTTGTGTTCGAGTGTTTATTCTAGACAAGCAGACGGAGGAGAACTATACTCCTCGAAATCTGGTGGCGTGGGATTTTTGTAAAGAAGAGAGCACCACGCTTGCTGCTCCCACCCCGCGTGCGCGGCCCCCACCCGCTCCGGCGGCTCCGCGTCCAGGTGGGGGCCGCCCGCCGCGGGAGGAACGCGAAATCGAGTCGTGGCTGGGCGAACTGCGCGGCACCGGCGCACCGCCCGCGCCGTCGGCGCCCGCCCCGCAACGGCCGTCGGCCGAACCCACCAGGGCGATGCCGACCGCGCCGGAAGGCAGGGGGCAACGCCCGCGAGTGGCGCCTCCCACGCCCGGCAACGAGCCGACCACGGCGATCCCGACACCCCGGTCACAACCGACCGAAACTGCGCGCGACCCCGAGCCGACGCAGGACCCCGACGCGACGACCGCCATCCCCACCCCGGGCAAGCAGGGCGACGACGCCGAGGCCGCGACAGAGAAGCTCAACACCCGCGAGGATGACGAGCGTCAGCGTCGCGGCGGCGTCAGCGCACAGGACCTGCTGCGGCGCGAAGGCCGACTCTAGAGAGCTTCGTCGCGAAAGTTCAGTCGACGTCGTCGCTTTCGGCCTTGACCAGCGGGCCCTCGTCGGCTTCGAGGGCTTCGGTCTCGGCGTCTGGATCTCGCGCCGTCAGCACCCGCACGGCGCTGTTGAGGAACGCCAACACCGGCACCGCCAGCAGCGCGCCCACGATTCCGGCCAGCACACCGCCGCCCGCGATCACCAGAACGATCGCGAGCGGATGAATCGACACGGCGCGGCCCATCACCAACGGCTGCAGGACGTGGCCTTCCAGCTGCTGTACCGCGATGACCAAACCGAGCGTGATCAACGCGTAGATGAAACCTTTGGCGATCAGCGCGACGACCACCGCGAGCGCACCGGCTACCACGGCGCCGACCAGCGGGATGAACGCGCCGAGGAACACCAGCGAGGCCAGCGGCAATGCCAGCGGCACACCCATGATCGCCAGGCCGGTGCCGATGCCGACGGCGTCGACGAGCGCGACGAGGAAGGTGGCCCGCACGTATCCGATCAACGAATGGAAGCCGGCCTTGCCCGCCTCACGCACCCGGTCACGAACGTGGACCGGGAAGATCTGGGTGACGAACGCGAAGATGTTGCGTCCGCCCTGCAGCAGGAAGATCAGCGTGAACAACACCAGCACGGCACCGGTCACGATCTCGGTGACCGTGCCCGCCGTCGACAGCGCGCCCGTCGTCACCCTTTCCTGATTGTTCTGAAGGGCCTCGATCGCGGCGTTTCCCGCGTTGTCGATCTGATCCCGACTCAGATGTAGGGGGCCGTCGATCAACCAGTTGCGCATACCGTCGATGCTGTGGCTGACCTGCTGGGTCAGCTCGGGAGCGCCCTCGATGAACTGGGTGACGACGAACGACATGATCCCGCCGACCACGGCGAACCCGCTGAGCAACATCAGCGCCACCGCCCCGGCCCGCGGCGCCCCACGCCGGTCGAGGAAGTCCACCGCCGGCATCAGCAGGGCCGCCAGGATCGTCGCCAGCGCGACCGGTACGACGATGATCTCCAGCCGCTTGAACACCCACAGCAGGGCGACGACGGCGGCGAGGATGACGAGCAGCCGCCACGACCAGGCTGCCCCTTTGCGAACGAGAGGTGAGACGGACTCGTCATCAACAGATGGGGCCCCAGGCATCCCGATAGCGTAACGGCCTGCCACTTGCAGCGACGGATCTCTCGAAACCGCAGCACCACGCCTTACCCTTACTCCGTGGCACACGACGCGCCTGCGAGTGCAGCCCACAGCCAAGGGCGCACCCTCCGCGGCAAGTACTGGTGGCTGCGGTGGGCCGTCCTCGCCGTAGCGGTCGTCGTGCTCAGCGTCGAACTCGGACTGGTGTGGGATCAGCTCGCCAAGGCCTGGCACAGCCTCTACACCGCACAGTGGTGGTGGGTGCTGGCGGCGGTGGGCACCGCGCTGGCGTCGATGCACTTCTTCGGCGACATCCAACGCAAGCTGTTGCGATCCGCGGGCGTGCCTGTGCGGCAATGGCGTTCGCAGGCCGCGTTCTACGCGGGCAACTCCCTGAGCACGACGCTTCCCGGCGGACCGGTGCTGTCGGCGACGTTCATCTACCGCCAGCAGCGGCTCTGGGGCGCAACGCCGGTCATCGCCTCCTGGCAGCTGGTGATGTCGGGCGCACTGCAGGTGATCAGCCTGGCGTTGCTGGGCTTGGGCAGCGCGTTCTTCCTCGGCGCCAAGCACAACCCGTTCTCGCTGATCTTCACGCTGGCCGGGTTCATCATGCTGATCGTGCTGGCGCAGGCGGTGGCCTCGCGACCCGATCTGCTCGACGGCATCGGAGTGCGGGTGCTGTCGTGGGTGAACTACGTGCGCGCCAAACCCGCTCACAACGGGCTGACCAAATGGCGCGAGACGCTGGCTCAGCTCGAGTCGGTCAAGCTGAGCAGGCGCCAGCTCGGCGTCGCGTCCACCTGGTCGATGTTCACGCTGGTCACCGGCGTGGGCACGCTGCTGTTCGCCTGTTACGCAGCCGGCGGGCGCCCGTCGTTGCTCGGGGTCATCGTGGCCTATGTCGCCGCCCGCGCGGTCGGCTCGATTCCCCTCATGCCGGGTGGGCTGCTGGTGGTGGAGGCGGTGTTGGTGCCCGGTCTGGTGTCGAGCGGAATGACACTGGCCTCAGCGATCTCGGCGATGCTGATCTACCGGCTCATCAGCTGGATCTTCATCGCCGCGATCGGATGGGTGGTGTTCTTCTTCATGTTCCGCACCGACACCGACGTCGACCCCGACGCATGCGACCGGCCGTAGCCGTTCTCGGCGTCGCGGCGCTGATCGCCGCTTGTTCACAGGGCACCGACCCTCCCGCCGCGACACCGCCTGCCGAATCGTCGCCCGAGACCACGACGGCATCGGCGGGGCAGGGTCCGCTGCGAGGTCCCGCCCCGTCGGTGGCCACCCCGATCGTCGGCGACGCCATCAGCCAGCCCGTGCCGGTGCTCGCCACCGACGGCAGGAGACATCTGGTGTACGAGGTCAGCCTGACCAACACGCTGCCGCACCCGGTGACCCTGAAATCGATCACCGTGCTGGACCGCGACGTCGACCTGCTCGACCTCGAAGGCGACCAATTGGCGCAGTGGACCCGGATCATCGGAACTCCAAGCCCCACAACGACAATCGGTCCCGCGCAGACGGCGCTCGTCTGGTTCGACGTCGCGCTCGACGAGGACGTGCAGACGCCGAACCGGCTGACACACGCCGTCGCGCTGTCGAATCCCGACCCGCAAGACCCACTTTTTCCCGCCGACCAGACCGTTGACATCGCCCCTGTCGAAGTTCAACCTCGCGAACCCGTCGTGATCCGGCCCCCGTTGAGGGGAGCCGGTTGGGTCGACGCAGGCGGATGCTGCGGCACCAGCGCCCACCGCACGGCGCTCAACCCGATCAACGGCCGCCTATGGGCCGCAGAACGATTCGCGATCGACTACGTCCAGCTCGACCCCGACGGACGCCTGATCACCGGCGACCCGTCGAAGCCCGAGAGCTTCGCCTTCTTCGGTGCCGACATCCACGCCGTCCGTGACGGACGGGTGGTCTCGGTGCTCGACGGCCTGCCCGAGCAGGTGCCCGGCCGCAACCCGACCGGCCTACCGCTGAACCAGTACGCCGGCAACCACGTCGTACAAGACCTCGGCGACGGGAACTATGCGCTGTACGCGCATTTCAAGACCGGGACCGTCGCCGTCAAACCCGGTGACCGGCTGACTGCGGGACAGGTGATCGGAAAGGTCGGCAATACCGGCAATTCCACGGCGCCACACCTGCACTTCCACGTCATGAGCTCACCGGACCCGTTGGGCTCCAACGGATTGCCGTTCGTGTTCGACGACTTCCGGCTCGATGCCAGGCTCGTCGACGACGATGATGCCACCGGCACCCTATTCGAGGGTGCATCCGCGCAGCTTGCGCCTCAAGTCGCTTCTCGTGATGAAAAGACCGCCATGCCATTGGAACTGGACGTGATGACCTATGCCGATCGATAGCTCAGAACAGACCCGGACCGCCCTGACAGCGTTGGCCACCGACGTGGCCTGCCTCATCGTGTTCGCCGCGATCGGACGGCGCAGCCACGACGAGGGCCTGAATCTCATCGGTATCGCCGAGACCGCCTGGCCGTTCGTGTCGGGCGCCCTCGCCGGCTGGGTGCTGTCGCTCGGGTGGCGACGGCCGTATTCGCTGATCCCGACGGGCGTGGCAGTGTGGGTGTGCACCATCGTGCTGGGCATGCTGTTACGCAAGCTGACGTCCGCCGGTGTGGCGCCGAGCTTCATTGTGGTCGCCTCGATCTCGACCGCCGTGCTGTTACTCGGCTGGCGCGCGGCCATTCACGTCATGATCCGCCGCTGATACCTCCAGGATCGCCCGCAGACCCCGAGCCTTCCCGCCGCGGCAGAAGCGGGCGACGGCGGCCCGGGGGTCAGGCGGCCGCCGGCCTAGCTGTCGGCGAGCCCGTCACCGTCGGTGTCGCCGCAGCGATTCTTGATGTCGACGAGTGGCTGGCGGATCCCCGTCAGGTCGGCCTTGATCTGAGGATTGGCGTTCAGGTACTCCTGCACCTTGCCCCGAACCTCTTCGCGCGGCAGGCCCTCGAGGCTGGTGAAGAACCAGTTGACGTCCGGATGGGTGAACAGGTACGCCGACGTCGACGCCGAGACGCCGGAGGCCACACCGGCGAGATCGGCCGCGGTGCAGTTGGGCGGCTCCGCGGCAGCGAGCGGCGTCGCACCGAGGAACATCGCACCGGCGATCGCGCCGGTGCCGACCGCGCCAGCAACCGCACGACGCGCAGAACGGGCCGAGAGAAACATGGGTGAGCTCCTTCATCGGAAGTGGGGTGGCCGTAACCATGGTGGTTAGCGACGTCTACCAACTGGGACCAACGAAGAAAAGCTAAGCAGAATGTCCGCAGACTTTCTTGCCTTGCGGTCAACGAGTCGCCGAAAACTCGAAATCCGCAGGTGAAAGTGCCCGCGGCGGGCGGCTATGCGTCGCTTCGGGTCAGGGCAGGCCCGCGATGGCCGACGACGGTGCGTGCGAGTTGCCCTGGGAAACCGGTGACGCCCCATGCGGTTGGGCCGTGGCCCCCGGCGCGGTCAGCGGCGGGGTCTTCGCGGTCGGCGCCTGCGCCGGCAAACCCGTCGGAAGACCTGCGCCTTGCTGCTGCGCGGCCTGCATCAGACCCATCACCTGGGGCAGCGTGAGCGGAAGTTTGCACTTACCCGACAGGCTGGCCAGCGGCTGCTGCAGCTGCTGCAAGTCCTCGGCGACCTCGGGGTTGGCGTCGAAGTACGCCTTCAGCGCGCCCAGCGACTGCGGCCCGGCCTGCTGTTTGGAGATCGTCGTCAACGCCTGGTTGGTCTGCGGGTGCGCGTCGAGGTAGTCGCCGGTCGAGGTGGCGACGTCGCCGATCGTCCTGGCGACCTCGCTGGCCGCGCACGGGTCCTTGGCGGCGGTCGCCGACGGAGCAGACGACAGGGCCGGCAACACCAGCGCGACCGACACGGCCCCGCCCGCGACAGAGGCAGCGACGACGCCGACGACGCGGCGACGCATCAGCCCGGTGGTCGTTTTCATGACAACTCCTAACGATTCGCAGACGATCTCGACCGGTCCGCAAATGCTCTCGCGATGGACGGCAATCAGTCCCCGACGCCGAAAACGGCCGAGCCACATCCTGCCACCGGTCGCCTCACCCCCGCCAATCCAGCGGGGGCAACGGCCTCGATGCGCAGGGTGGCGGTAACGCCGTTGGGCTTGGTCGCGAGAACGAATTAGGACATCGTGAGGCGTTGCTGGCCGATCGCTCAGGCACTATGGGAGCAGGCCGAAGGGACCGGCACCTTACCGCAGGTTGTTGTACGCTTCGGCTACGAAACGCCGGGGAGAAAGCGGGGGATCCAATCCAGCAATTCATGTTGCGCTTGAGTAGCAAACTGCGCAGATATCGCTGGGCGGTTTTCGCCGTATGGGTGCTCCTGCTCGTCCCGTCGATCTGGCTGGCGCTCAACCAGTCGAGCCACCTCACCGGTGGCGGCTTCGAGGTCGAAGGATCCCAGTCGCTGCGCGTGCAGCGCGAACTCGAAGAGTACTTCCCCGACCAGGGCGCCTCACCGCTGGCGCTGGTCGCCGCACCGCGCGCAGATGCCTCGTACGAGGACATGAACGCCGCGGTCGCACACCTGGAACGCCTGGCCGCCGAGGTGCCCAGCGTGAAGATCGCTCCGAACCCGCAACAGCCCCCGCCGCAGCCCGATCGGCCCTACGTCATCACCCTGCAGCTGGACTTCGACAACACCGGCGCGGTCGACGTCGCCAAACAACTGCGCCAGAAGGTCGGGATCGACGGCGAGGACCCCGGCGAGATCGAGAACGGCAGGGTCAAGCTGTACGTCATCGGCCAGGGCGCTCTGGGCGCGGCCGCGACGCAGGCCACCAAACACGACATCGCCCAGGCGGAGCGGTGGAACCTGCCGATCGTCCTGATCGTCCTGCTCGCGGTGTTCGGGTCGCTGGCCGCGGCGGCCGTGCCGCTGATGCTGGGCATCTGCACCGTCGTGGTGACGATGGGGATCGTCTACCTGTTGTCGATGTTCACCACGATGTCGGTGTTCGTGACGTCGACGGTGTCGATGTTCGGCATCGCGGTGGCGATCGACTACTCGCTGTTCATCCTCATGCGATTCCGCGAGGAACTGCGCGCCGGGCGCGAGCCGGAGCAGGCCGCCGACGCCGCAATGGCCACGTCGGGGCTGGCGGTGGTGTTGTCCGGGCTGACCGTGATCGCCTCGGTGACCGGGATCTACCTCATCCAGACGCCCGTGCTCGAGTCGATGGCCACCGGCGCCATCCTCGCGGTCGCGGTCGCGGTGCTCACCTCCACGACGCTGACACCGGCCGTGCTGGCGACATTCGGGCGGTCGGCGGCGCGACGCTCGTCGTACCTGCATTGGTCGAGACGCCCCGAAGCCACCCAGTCACGCTTCTGGACGCGCTGGACCGGCTGGGTGATGCGCAGGCCGTGGCTGTCGGCGATGGCCGCCGCCGCGCTGCTGATCGCCCTGGCCGCGCCCGCGTTCTCGATGATGCTCGGTAACAGCATGCAGCGTCAGTTCGAGCCGACCCACGAGATCCGCGGCGGCGTCAACGCCGCGGCCGAGGCGCTCGGCCCCGGAGCGCTCGGCCCGGTCCGGGTGCTGGTGGCCTTCCCCGACGGCAACGCGGCATCGGCGCCCGCCAAGGAACCGCTGCTCGACGCGATTCGCCAGCGCATGGCGCAGGGCCCGAACGTGGTGTCGGTCAGCCCGCCGTCGTTCGGCGAGGACTACCGGCACGCGCTGCTGTCGGCGGTGCTGTCGGTCGACCCCGAGGACATGGGCGCGCGCGAGACGGTCGACTGGATGCGCGCGGAGTTGCCGTCGACGCCCGGCACCGAGAACGTGCAGATCGACGTCGGCGGGCCAACCGCGCTGATCAAGGACTTCGACGACCGGGTCTCCGCCACTCAGCCCCTCGTATTCCTCTTCGTGGCGTTGATCGCATTCCTGATGCTGCTCGTCGCGATCCGCTCGGTGGTCCTGGCGCTCAAGGGCGTCCTGATGACCGTGCTGTCGGTGGCCGCCGCCTACGGCAGCCTGGTGGCGGTGTTCCAGTGGGGCTGGCTAGAAGACCTGGGCTTCGACCGGATCTCGTCGCTGGACAGCACGATCCCGCCGCTGGTCCTGGCGATGACGTTCGGCCTGTCCATGGACTACGAGATCTTCCTGCTCACCCGAATCCGTGAGCGCTTCCTGCTGACCCGCAACACGCGCGACGCGGTGGCCTACGGCGTGAGCACCAGCGCGCGAACCATCACCAGCGCCGCACTCATCATGATCGCGGTGTTCATCGGGTTCGCGTTCGCGGGCATGCCGCTGGTCGCTCAGCTGGGGGTGGCCTGCGCGGTGGCGATCGCGGTCGACGCGACGGTGGTTCGGCTCGTCCTGGTGCCGGCTCTGATGGCCATGTTCGACGAGTGGAACTGGTGGCTGCCGCACTGGCTGGCCCGCATACTGCCGTCGGTGGATTTCGAGAAGCCCCTGCCCAAGGTGGACACCCCCGATCTCATCATCATCCCCGACGACCTCTCGTCGCTGGGACCGACGGGCTCCGAGCTGCGCACTGTCGTCAAGTCGGCGGCGAAGCTGAAAACCCTTGTACCGCAAGCTGTCACGGTCGCCGACCCGTTGGCCTTCAGCGGCTGCAGCCCGGACGCGCCGACCACGAAGATGCGCAGCATCGGGCGGCTCAACGCCGGGCACCGCGGTGGCGGCGGAGGTACCGCGTTGGCCACCGCCCCGCCCCCCGTGCATCCGGTGACGATGTGGCGGGGCCGGTTGGCGGTGGCCCTGGACGCGCTGGAGACCGCATCGGAGTGCGAGCACGCCACGATGGAGCGGCGCAGCCCGATGGAAACCACCAACGTCCAACTGCCGACCGGCGACCGGCTGCAGATCCCGACGGGCGCGGAGACGCTGCGGCTGAAGGGTTACCTCATCATGTGTCGCAACACCACGCGCGACTACGCGGAATTCGCCGATCTGGTCGAGTGCATGGACACGCGCACAGCGGCGGAAGTGTTGAGCACAATGGACCGGTACTACTCTGGATCACAGTCAAGAAAGCAGTGGGTGGCGACTCAGCTGGTGCGCCGACTGGCCGACCCTGCGCCTTCGGACGAGCACGACACCCGGATGTCCGGTCCGGAGGCGGAGGCCGAGTGGGCAAAAGTTCGAGAGCGCTGCCTTTCGGTGGCGGTCGCGATGCTGGAGGAGGCGAGGTGACGGTGACTCCCGACGTCCGGGATACCCGCCGCCGAGAGGCTGTCTCCGCGGAGCAGAGCCCGAGGCCGCCCGCGACGTCGTCCGCCGACGAGCGCCCGGTCGAATTCTGGCCGACCGCGGCCATCCGCGCGGCGCTGGAGACCGATGATCTCGCCGTCTGGCAACGCATCGTCGCGGCGATCAAGCGGGACCCGTTCGGCCGTACCGCGCGTCAGGTCGAGGAGGTCCTCGAGACCGCGCGGCCATACGGCGTGTCAAAGGCGCTGGCCGAGGTTCTCACCCGCACGCGCGAACACCTGGAAGCCAACGAGCGCGCGGAGGTGGCCCGTCACATCCAAGCGCTGTTGGAGCACTCCGGGCTGGGACACCAGGAGTTCGCATCGCGGATCGGTGTGCCCCCCGAGGAGTTCGCGTCGTTCCTCAGCGGCCAGACGAGCCCGTCGGCGGCGTTGATGGTGCGGATGAAGCGGCTGTCCGAGCGGTTCGCCCGGATGCGTTCGAGCCGGCCCCACGGTTGACGGACCCCGCTGGGTATACGCCGGGAATGGACCTCGAACAGATTCTGCGGGAGACCCGCTCGGTGGCGATCGTCGGCGCGTCGCCGAACCCCGACCGCGCCAGCCACGAGATCTGGACCTACCTCAAGGCCGCCGCCGACTACGACCTGTTTCTGGTCAATCCGACGGTCAGCGACATCGAGGGCACCCCGGTCTATCCGTCGCTGGCCGATCTGCCGGTCGTGCCCGACCTCGTCGACGTGTTCCGCAGGCGTGAGCACCTGCCGGAGGTGCTGCAGGACACCATCGCCGTCGGGGCCAAGGTGCTGTGGCTGCAACTCGGCCTGTGGGACGAGCAGGTCGCCCGTGACGGCGAGGCGGCTGGATTACAGGTCGTGATGGACCGCTGCATCAAGGTCGACCACGCCCGGCTGCTCCGCTAGCCCCTTCACCGCGCGTGGATCGGCGACACGTTGTCGACCAACCACCGGCCGTCGGTCTTTGACAACGTGACCCGCAGCGCCAGCACCGCGGTGTCCGCCGGCTTTCCCGGCGAACTCTGCGTGGCGTGCAGGATCACCGCGACGCTCGCGGCGTCCGGGCCGATCGCCTCGACGCCCGCCGAGACGGTACTCGCCTGGGCCGACACGTTGCGGTTCGCCAAATCCTTTGCCACCGTGGCGAACTCATTCTTGAACGCATCAGCGCGTTCCGGAGACATCATCGCCGCCGCCCGGTCGATCGACGCCGTCGGACTCTGCGGGGTGAACGTCGCCGACGCTTCGGCCACACTGCTGGCGATGCCGACGACCTCGGCGCTGTCGTTGCGCAGCGCGCGATCGGGCACCGTCCACTCCAGATAGCCGACGAGCACCGCAGCCACCACCGCCACCGTCGCGACAGCGACCACTCCCAGCCGCAGGCCAGGACCGTCGTCGTCGGTGCCGACCGTCACCGCATCGCGGCGCGCCAGCACCACGTTGACCACCACGCCTTGGACGATCAACAAGCACAGCACCGAGCAGACCGACACCCACCACAGCGGCCACGCCAGCGCGATGCCGATGTACACCAGCGCCGCGATCGCGGCCAGCGGAGGCGCCACGTCGAACGCGGCGACCCGCAAGACGTTCCTCATCGGATCGGCTCCAAGCGCGAGATCATCAGGTTGCCGTCCACATCGGAGACATCGAGCCGCAGATTCCAGCGCACGGTCCTTGGCTCTTCGCCGCCTACGTTCTCGCTGACCGATGTCGCCACCACCATGACGGTGTCGGTGCGCGACGCGAACTCCGAGATCTCGGGTTGGGGTCGGCGAGGCGGCGCCCCGTCCGGGCCGGGCGGCGGGTGATAGATCGACTCGACGGCGACCGAGTCGATCTGCCCGCTGGTGCGCGACTGCAGGGTCTGCACGAGCCTGCGGTACGGCTCGACGGCGGCGTCGAAGTCCGCGTTCAGTTGGCCGACGGTACCTTCATGCAGCCGGATCATGTCGGCCTGCACGGTGTCCTTGTTCATGTTGATCAGCACGTTGGTCCAGTCGACCGCGGTCTGCATGACGCGGGCGCGGTAACGCAACTCGTCGGTGTGGTCGTGGTGCTGGGTCCAGATCAGGGCGGCCAGCGCTACCGCCACCACCGCGACCAGCCCCAGTACCGCCGATGCGATGCCGTACTTGGTGAAGACGGAACCGTCCTCGACTGCGGTGGGCTCGTCCTCGGGCATGCGCGTGAGGGTACCGGCCTGTGGGCCGAACGCCCGTGAGCGGTCAATGTCACACCCGCCGAATGCTGGGGATACGAGAAGACGGGTATGCAGGCTTGCGACCGCGAAGTGAAAGGGATGCGTGGCCCACTACCTGATTTCCGCCAGCCCGATCCCCGGGCATGTCATGCCACTGCTGCACGTCGGCGCCGACCTGCGAGAGCGCGGTCACCGCGTGACCGTGCTGACGGGCGCCGAACACGAAGATGCGGTCCTCGAGCGGGGGCTGGCTGCGCTGGAGCTGCCCGACGCGGCTCGGCCGAAGCGAGACGACAGCGGCTTGCGTGCTCTACCCGGGTTGCTCGACCGCTGGTATCGAGGGCGCGCCGAGATGCGCTCGGTGTTCATCGAGCCACTGGCTGCGCAGTATTGGTCGTTGCGTAAGGCGCTTCAGCGCGACCACTTCGACGCGGTGCTGTGCGATGTCGCCTTCACCGGCGCCCTGCCGCTGTTGACCGGCCACCGGCCCCGGCCGTGGATCCTGGTGTGCGGGGTCGGCCCGTTGACCCTGTCGAGCGCCGACGCGCCGCCGTTCGGGACCGCGTGGGCGCCGCGTTCGAACACCAACTACGAACCGATGACCTGGGTGACGCACCGGGTGCTGTTCGGCGACGTCCGTGCCGACTTGAACGCCGCGCTCGCCGCCGTCGGCGCCCCGCCGTCTCCGGTGTTCCTGACGGACTGGCCCGTGCTCGCCGACCGGCTTCTGCAGTTCACGGTGCCGTCGCTGGAGTATCCCCGCAGCGATCTGCCCGCGAACGTCTCCTACACCGGCCCGGTGATACCGAAACCCGCCGCTCAGAAGCAGGGACTGCCGTGGGATCCGGCCGGCGAATCGCGCACGGTCGTCCACGTCAGCCAGGGCACGTGGGACAACGATGACCTCGACGCGCTCGTCGTGCCCACGGTCGAGGCGCTCGCCGACCGCGAAGATCTGCTGGTGGTGGCGACGACCGGGCGCGAGGGGCGCACGACGCTTCCCGGCCCCGTGCCCGCCAACGCGCGCATCACCGACTTCCTGCCCTATGCCGAACTCCTGCCACACGTCGACGTGATGATCACCAACGGCGGATACGGCGGCGTGCATCAGGCGCTCTCGCATGGCATCCCCCTGATCGTCGCGGGCGGTTCGGCCGACAAACCGGAGGTCGCCGCCCGTGTGGGCTACGCGCGGGCCGGGATCAACCTGGGCACCTCACGGCCCGACCGCGCCGAGATCGTCGGCGCGCTCGACGCGGTCCTAGGCACCGGCGCCTACCGCGCCGCGGCGCGCCGGTTGAGCCGCGAGATCCGCGGGGAGAACGCCTTCGACCGCATCGCCGAGACGCTGGCGGGTCTGGCGGTGCCGCAGCGACCCGGGGAGCAGGCCGCGCGTTCTGGCACCCTGGTGGGGTGACGGTAGAAACAATCAGATCCGGCATCGACCTCAGCTACGTCGACGCCGACGCCCGCCCGCAAGACGACCTGTTCGGCCACGTGAACGGTCGCTGGCTGACCGAGTACGAGATGCCCGGCGACCGAGCCACCGACGGTGCGTTCCGCTTGCTGTACGACCGCGCCGAGGAACACGTGCGTGATCTGATCACCGAGGCGGCGGCGGCGAACGCGGAGACGGGCACCGACCAGCAGCGCATCGGCGATCTGTACGCCAGCTTCATGGACGAGCAGGCCGTCGCCGCGCGGGGTGTGCAACCGCTGCTCGAGGAATTGGCGGCGATCGACGCTGCCGACTCCCCCGAGTCGCTGGCGCGCGTGCTCGGCGCGTTGCAGCGCACCGGAATCGGCGGCGGAACCGGCGTCTACGTCGATACCGACTCCAAGGACTCGACGCGCTACCTGCTGCACCTGACCCAGTCGGGCCTGGGCCTGCCCGACGAGTCGTACTACCGCGACGAACAGCACGCCGAAATCCTCGCCGCATATCCGCAGCACATCACGGCGATGTTCGAGTTGGTGTACGGCGCAGGCGATCACGCCGAAACCGCCGCACGGATCGTGGCGTTGGAGACCAAGCTGGCCGCCGCGCACTGGGACGTCGTCAAGCGGCGCGACGCCGACCTCACCTACAACCTGCGCGCCTTCGCCGACCTGCCTACCGAAGCGCCGGGCTTCGACTGGTCCGGCTGGGTGTCCGGGCTGGGCACCGACGTTTTCGGGGACCGCAGCCGGCCGGACGAAGTCGTTGTGCGACAGCCCGACTACCTCACCGCGTTCGCCGCCGAGTGGTCCGGCGGGGACCTGGAGGACTGGAAGAGCTGGCTGCGGTGGCGCGTCATCCATGCCCGCGCCTTCCTGCTGACCGACGACCTCGTCGCCGAGGACTTCGCGTTCTACGGCCGCAGGCTCTCGGGCACCGAGCAGATCCGCGACCGGTGGAAGCGCGCGGTGTCGGTGGTGGAAGGGCTGCTGGGCGACGCGGTCGGAAAGCTCTACGTGGAGCGGCATTTCCCGCCGTACGCCAAGGAGCGGATGGACGAGCTCGTGGACAACGTCCGCGAGGCCTACCGCGTGAGCATCAACTCGCTGGAGTGGATGACGCCGCAGACGCGGGAGAAGGCGCTGGCCAAGCTCGACAAGTTCACGCCGAAGATCGGATATCCGAAGAAGTGGCGCGACTATTCGGGCCTGGTGATCGAGCGCGACGACCTCTACGGCAACTACCGTCGCGGCTACGCGTTCGAGTACGAGCGGGAGCTACGCAAGCTCGGCGGGCCCGTCGACCGCGACGAGTGGTTCATGACGCCACAGACCGTCAACGCTTACTACAACCCCGGCATGAACGAGATCGTCTTCCCCGCAGCGATTTTGCAGCCGCCCTTCTTCGACGCCGACGCCGACGACGCCGCCAACTACGGTGGCATCGGTGCGGTCATCGGCCACGAGATCGGGCACGGGTTCGACGATCAGGGCGCCAAGTACGACGGTGACGGCAACCTGGTCGACTGGTGGACCGACGAGGACCGCACCGAGTTCGGCGCGCGCACAAAGAAGTTGATCAAGCAGTACGACGAATACGTGCCCCGGCAGTTAGGAAACGGGCACTCCCCTGTTCCGCATGTGAACGGCGCGTTCACCGTCGGCGAGAACATCGGTGACCTCGGCGGGCTGTCGATCGCGCTGTTGGCCTACCGACTGTCGCTGAAGGGTGAGCCCGCGCCGGTCCTCGACGGGCTGACCGGCGAGCAGCGGGTGTTCTTTGGCTGGGCTCAGGTGTGGCGGACGAAATCGCGTGACGCCGAAGCGATCCGGCGTCTCGCGATCGACCCGCACTCACCACCGGAGTTCCGCTGCAACGGCGTCATCCGCAATATGGATGCGTTCTACGAGGCGTTCGACGTCACCGAGGACGACGCGCTCTACCTGGAACCCGAACAGCGAGTACACATCTGGAACTAGGGATTTCGGTGTAGTTGGTCGCGCTCACCGCGACCAACTACACCCAAACCGCCTTAGAACATCTGCCAGTCGGATGCGCCGTCGGGCTGGTTGTAGATACCGGTCGAGTTCTTGATCACCACGGCGTCACCGCTGCCGAAGTTGTCGAAGAACCACTTCGCGTTGGCCGGGCTCAGGTTGATACAGCCGTGGCTGACGTTGCTCTCGCCCTGAGAACCGACTGACCACGGGGCGCTGTGCACGAAGACGCCGCTGTTGTCGATGCGCACCGCGTCCTTCACCTTGAGCTTGTAGCCCTCGGGTGAGTCCACGGGCACGCCGTACGTCGACGAGTCCATCACGATGTCGGCGAACTTCTCCAGCACGTAATAGGTGCCGTTCTTGGTGTCGTGGCCCTTCTTGCCCATCGACACCGGGAACGTCTTCTCGAGTTCGCCGTTGCGGTGCACCTGCATCTGCAGCGTGTCGTTGTCGATAGTCGCGACGAGCTGTTCGGGCACGGTGAAGCTGGATTTGGTGCCCGAAGCGTCGATGTTGACCTTCGTGCCCGCGGGCCAGAAATCCTGTGGACGCCACCGCACCTGGGTGTCACTGGTCCAGTAGAACCGGCCGGGAACGGGCGGCACCGACGAGATGTGGATCGCGTCCTCGGCCATCTTGCGGTTGGCGATCGGCCGCTGGAAGTTGATGTAGATCGGCTTGGCGGCGCCGACGATCGAACCGTTGGTCGGGTTGAAGGACGGCGGCGCGAACACCGGTGCGCCGACATACGGCGTCGGATTCTGTCCGGCCGGGGTGCCCTCCGGAATCGGCTGCTGCTGAGCCAGCGGATCGGGCGGGGCGAAGAACGGGTTCGACGGCGGCGGAGGCGGCGGAGCCTCGGCAGCTGGGGCCGGTGGCGCTGGTGCGGCGAACGGGTCCGCCGGTGGCGGCGGAGGCGGCGGGAATACCGGTGCGGGTGGCGGCGCCGCGGCGACGGCCGGATCGACCGGCGCCGGCGGTGGTGGCGGCGGAACACCCGGCTGAGCGAGTGCTGACGGGCTTGCGAGCATCCCCCCGACGACGCTCGCCGCCGCTATCGCAGTGAGCAGCCGACTGCGCTTTACCCTGCGCATACACAACCTCCCAGTCGCAGAACTCCAACCAGTGTGGCATAACGCCTCGGGCGTCCCCGGCCATTGGCGGGCCCCTTCATCTTGGGCAAACGCTCAATCCACACTCGTGACCTGCATTGTTCATCGGTCATGGGCGCTCACTGTTAACAGCAGCTACCGGATCGCTCGGTCTGCCGGCAGCAGGCATGACTCGATCGGGCCTGCCGGTGGCAGGCTGGTCGCATGATTGTGGCTTTCAGCGTGAGCCCGACAGGCGGCGACGACAGCGTGGGCGACGCGGTCGCCGACGCGGTCAAGGTGGTTCGCGAGTCGGGGCTTCCGAACGAGACCAACGCGATGTTCACCAACATCGAGGGCGACTGGGACGAGGTGATGGACGTCGTGAAGAGGGCCGTCGACGCGGTGGCCGCGGCCGCACCGCGGGTGAGCCTGGTGCTCAAGGCCGACATCCGCCCCGGCCACACCGATCAGCTGACGGCGAAGGTCAGGCGGATCGACGAGGCCCTGGGCGGCTAGGAGCGCACCAGCCGCGCGATGGCGGCGGAGGCCTCGGCCAGCTTCGTGTCGGCCTGGTCACCGCCTTCGGCGACCGCCTGGGCCACGCAGTGCCCGAGATGCTCGTCGAGCAGGCCGAGCGCGACCGATTGCAGCGCGCTGTTGACGGCGCTGATCTGGGTGAGCACGTCGATGCAGTACTTGTCGTCCTCGATCATCTTCGCGATGCCGCGAACCTGCCCCTCGATCCGACGCAACCTCTTGGCGTAGTTTTCCTTCTGTTGCGAATAGCCATGCGCCGTAGTCATCTTCAGCCCCTCAACATCTGATTCATCTGGTCGATCTCGGCCTGCTGCGTATCGACGATGGTCTGAGCCAACCGCTTGGCGTCGACGTTCTCGCCGTTGGCGAGTTCCGCGCGGGCCATGTCGATCGCACCCTGGTGGTGGGCGATCATCGACTGCAGCCACAGGGTGTCGAACTCGGGGCCCGAGAGTGTTTGAAGCTTGGCCATGGTGGCGTCGTCGACCATGCCCGGCATCGCGCCGCCGTGGCCCTCGTGCCCGCCCCGGCCGGTATCGGCGTCGGGGTTCTCCTGCCACTGGACGAGCAGCACCTGCATGGTGCGGATCTCGGGCTCCTGAGCCTTCGAGATCTGGTCGGCCAGCGCCTTCACCTCCGGATTCGTGGAACGGTCCGGAACCATCGCCGACAGTTCGACGGCCTGCTCGTGGTGCGGAATCATGTTCTTCGCAAACGCGACATCGTCGGCGTTGTAGCCGGCCGGTTGACCGCTGATCACCGGTTCGTCGGAATGCTCGTGGTCGGTGTGTCCGTCAGAGGCCGGGCTGCTCGTGCACGATGTGAGCAACATCGCGGTGGCGAGGGCGACCAGGATGGCGGTGAGGCGAGCGATCAGCGACGTCATGAACCCGATGGTACCGGATACCCCACCGGGGTATAGATAACGGTTTGGCCGGGGCAAAACACCGGAGGCATACTTGTTCGATGCCCTCAGAAACTCCCGGCACCGACGCCCGCCGTCAGGCGGAGCCCGACATAAAGCCTCGCAGTCGCGACGTCACCGACGGCCTGGAGAAGGCCGCCGCCCGCGGGATGCTGCGCGCGGTTGGCATGGGCGACGACGACTGGGCCAAACCCCAGATCGGCGTCGGATCGTCGTGGAACGAGATCACGCCGTGCAACATGTCGCTGCAGCGACTCGCGCAGTCGGTCAAGGGCGGCGTGCACGCCGCCGGCGGCTTCCCGCTGGAGTTCGGGACCATCTCGGTGTCCGACGGCATCTCCATGGGCCACGAGGGCATGCATTTCTCGCTGGTGTCGCGCGAGGTTATCGCCGACAGCGTCGAGACCGTCGTGCAGGCCGAGCGCCTCGACGGCACCGTGCTGCTGGCCGGTTGCGACAAGTCGATCCCCGGCATGTTGATGGCAGCGGCGCGGCTGGATCTGGCGTCGGTGTTCTTCTACAACGGCTCGATCATGCCGGGCACGGCCAAGCTGACCGACGGGACCGAGAAGGAAGTCACGATCATCGACGCCTTCGAAGCGGTCGGAGCGTGCGCACGCGGGCTGATGTCGCGTGAGGACGTCGACATCATCGAGCGTGCCATCTGCCCGGGCGAGGGCGCCTGCGGCGGCATGTACACCGCCAACACCATGGCCTCAGCCGCCGAGGCTCTCGGAATGTCGTTGCCCGGCAGCGCATCTCCGGTGGCCATCGACCAGCGCCGCGAAGACTTCGCCCGCCGCTCCGGTGAGGCCGTCGTCGAGATGCTGCGCCGCGGCATCACCGCCCGCGACATCCTGACCAAGGAGGCGTTCGATAACGCCATCGCGGTGGTGATGGCGTTCGGCGGTTCGACCAACGCGGTGCTGCACCTGCTCGCGATCGCCAGTGAGGCCAATGTCAAGCTGACCCTGGAGGATTTCACGCGGGTCGGCCAGAAGGTGCCGCACTTGGCCGATGTGAAGCCGTTCGGCCGGCACGTGATGAAGCACGTCGACGAGATCGGCGGTGTGCCCGTCGTGATGCGCGCGCTGCTCGATGCCGGTCTGCTGCACGGCAATTGCCTGACGGTGACGGGTCAGACGATGGCCGAGAACCTGGCGCACATCGCTCCCCCGGACCCGGACGGCAAGGTGCTGCGGGCGATGAACAACCCGATCCACCCGACCGGCGGCATCACGATCCTGCACGGTTCGCTGGCGCCCGAGGGCGCGGTGGTGAAGTCGGCAGGCTTCGACTCGGACGTGTTCGAGGGCACAGCAAGGGTTTTCGAACGCGAGCGGGCGGCGCTGGACGCGCTGGAAGACGGGACGATCACACACGGCGACGTCGTCGTGATCCGGTACGAAGGCCCAAAGGGCGGGCCGGGGATGCGCGAGATGCTGGCGATCACCGGCGCGATCAAGGGCGCCGGTTTGGGCAAGGATGTGCTGTTGATGACCGACGGACGGTTCTCCGGCGGCACGACGGGCCTGTGTGTGGGCCATATCGCGCCGGAGGCCGTCGACGGTGGGCCGATCGCATTTGTCCGCGACGGTGACCGCATCCGGCTCGACGTCGCCAACGGCACTCTCGACATCCTCGTCGATCCCGCCGAGTTCGAGTCCCGCAAGGCCGGTTTCGAGCCGCTGCCACCGCGATACACGACCGGCGTGCTGGCCAAGTACACCAAGCTGGTCGGATCGGCAGCCGTCGGCGCGGTCTGCGGATAGCGCTGGCTTCACGAGCGCTGGCTTCACGAGCGCTGGCTGCTCGAGTGCGCTATCGAGGCGGCGGAGGATCGGTCGGAGTCAGCGTGATGGGCAGCCAGTACGTGCCGGGCCCCTTGCCCGGGCATCCCGGTGCGGGCACGGTAAATGTGCGCTCACCGGAGAAGCTGCCGTCGCCGTTGGGCTTGAGCCAGTCCGAACGCTGCGTCGTCACGGTGCCGCCGCTTCCGTCGGGATTGCAGTAGAAGGGGTAGTCATCGGCGGACTCCCACCGGTCACCGTTCCACCGGTATTCGAATTGCGCTGGCGCGTTCGGGTCTTGGGAGATTTCCGTCTCCCTCAACCAGCGGGAGAGGCAGCCGTTGACGTCGCAGTGCGTGGTGAAGAGGCCGAGCTGGGTGGCCGGACCCGCCGAAGCCGGTGCACCGTTGAACGTCTGTCTCGCGTGATCGAGTAGAGCGTTGTAGTAGCCGTAGATCGGTACCGGCTCGGGGCGGTCGGCGATGGCCAGAGGTGCCAGTGCCACTGCGCTGCAGCCGAGGCCCACGGCGACGGACAATGCTTTCGACTTCACCGGAGCTCCTTCGACCGGAGCCCTCGGCGGACTGAGAACTCTAGGGGCTCTGGATAACACAGAGCAGCGTCGGATGTCGCGGAATCAGCGGGTTCCGCGCGCGGACGCCAGCCAGGCTATGCGCGGCAGGGCGATCGCACACACAGGAAGGTACGCGGTCGCCCACCACGGCACGCCGAACACGATGCGGGATCCGCCGTTTTCAGCAATCACCTCATGGCGCGTTGCGCCGACGCCTGCGACCTTCCACGCCCAGCAGCGGCCGGGGCGGAATTCGGTGACGGTGAACGGCAGCGCCACACCGACCGGCGTGAACACCCTGCCTTGTGAGCCGAGGTGCATGGCGCCGCCCTCGTCCAGTTCGGCGCCCGACACGGTCGGACCCCACTTCGGCCACGTGTCGAGGTCGGTGATGACGTCCCACACGGCTTCGGGGGCAGCGTCGCTGAGTAATTCCACCGTCGGCATCCCGCGTCGGAATCCGAAGTCCATCTCTGGCTGATGCCCCGGTCGGTGGCGCGCTAAACGACTAGGTGGGCGGTGGATCGATGGGAGTCAGAGAGAAGGGCAGCCAGTGGGTGCCCGGACCTTCTCCCGGGCACCCGGCCCCCTCGATGACGAGGGTCCGCTCCCCGGAGAAGCTGCCGTCGGGGTTGGGCATCAGGTAGTCCGAGCGGGTGGCGTTCACGGCGCTGCCCGGGTCGTGGCGATCGCACATGTAGGGATACTCACCGCTTGTCGACCAACGGTCGCCGGTCCACCGGTATTCGTAGACCAGCGGAGCGCCCGGGTTGCGGGCATGGTCGTCCTCGTTGTTCCAGCGCGCCACACACCCGTCGACGTCGCAACGAGTCGTCAAGTCGACGGGTACGTTGATCGGGTTCATCGGCGTCGGCCGGCCGTTGAACGTCTGCTTCGAGAAGTCGATGAAGACGTCGTAGAACCCGTACAGCGGCGGCGGTTCGGCGCGGTCCGCGTATGCGACGGGCGCCACGACCACGGCTGCGGCGGCAAAGACGGCTGCCGGCAACGTTTTCGACATAGGACTGGGTAGCACGTCGAGACGATCAGTGCCCGGAGAATCGATCTAAGAGTTCGGGCAGGAATCCGGCGAGGTGGTTCATCTCCTGCGCGCAGTGCACCATCAAGTCGCGCGGATCCGGAAGCTGTCGCGCCGCGACCGGACGAATTACCCTGTCAGTCAATCGATTACCGCGCCGAACGCCGACATGCCTGCCTCCCATCCAGAACCGCGAACGCATCTCGGCGCCGTCCGGTGTCCCGCGGACCTGGTGCACCAGCCAGCCGACATCGACAGGAATGTCGCCCGATCCGAGCCGCGCGCAGATCGCCACACCGTCGCTCAGGTCGCCCAGGCCCAGCTCGGACGGCTGCACGAACCGGATCGCAGGCCGGGTGAAGGACGAGCCGAGGTACTCCTCCACTAGAGATGTCCGACCGACGTACCCGCCTTCACCGCCGCCGTCGTCCCACCGGGCGGACACGTGCGCGCGGGGATGCCACAGTTTGTAGCGGCGTGAGTCGTGGCCGTGCCACCCGAACCACCAGTCCCACATGGCCGGTGTGACGCCGGGCATGTCGGTGCGAACCGACACCTGAATGCCGCCGTCACGCAGAACGCCGTATCCGTTCTCGGTCTGTTGGTATCCGTCGACGCGCATCGCGACGAGATCGTCGAACGCCGGAAGTGTCGGCTCGGCCTGAGGGCCGTGCTCCAATGCCTCGACGACATGTCGTGGAAGAGCCGACATCTCGGGGTTGTAGAACGCCGCGAACTCGACGTCGATGTCATCATCGCGGTAACCGAGGTAGGACTTCATGTCACACCCTGCCCATCCATCTGTGGAACCGCCCGTCGGGGTCGTACTGCGCGCGCACGCGGTCGAGGCGGGCCATCGCGTCGTCGGTGGCGAATCGGGCCGGCCGCTGTCCGAGGTTCTCGTCAGCGAGTTGGATGCCGGTGGCCAGATGCGCCATGGCCGCCATGTTCGAGCAGGCCCAGTTCGCGTAACGATCGTCGTCGGCGGCGTCGCGCCACACCGTGTACAAGGCAAGGTAGATGTCGTCCTCGAGGCTGTACGCCATGTCCTGGCGGGCCGGCGAAGGGCCCCAGTTCAACCACAGGAAATGCGACGGGTGCGGGGGCAGGGTGTCGATGATGCGGCGGATCCCGGGCAGCAGGTCGTCCGCGGATGCCGACGTCCACATGTTGTCGGCGGCGTAGCGGTAGCCGGTCGGATAGTTGCTCATCACCCCCGCGTACCAAGTCGCGAGGTCGGCGGGCGCGTATGGGACCGCGACGACGGCCCGGTCGCGCACCGGGCAGGTATCGAGCAGCGCCAACGCTTGCGACGCTTCGTCTTCCGAATCCGCGAACACCGGTGACGCCATGACGATCCCGGGCTGCTCGATTCCGGCGCCGGGCACGCTTTTCGACGCGACGATCTGCAGCTCCACCCGTCGGTCGACGTCGGCGCTGATCGCCCTGGCCCAGGTGAAGATCTCGTCAACAAACTCGATCGGATACACATAGAGGCTGCTGCCGCAGATGGCGGGGCGCGCATACAGCTTGAGGTGGAACGCGGTCACCACACCGAAGAATCCGGGCCCTGAACCTCGTGCCGCCCAGTACATCTCGGGGTGGCTGTCCGGACTGCAGTGGATCCGCTCACCGTCGGCGGTCACCACATCCAGTCCGATGACGCTTTCGCATGCCGGTCCGAGAATGCGGCTGTTCCAGCCATATCCGCCCTGCAGCAGGTATCCGCCGACGCACACGCCCTTGCAATGTCCGGCCGGGAAGAACAGGTTCTGTGCCTCCAGGTCCGCGGCCAGCAGGCTGCCGCCTTTTCCGGGCCCGACGACCGCGGTCATGCGCTCGGCGTCGATGGTGCAGTCGTCCAGGCGACTGACGTCGAGCAGCATGCCGCCGTCGCGCACGTGATTGCCCGCCCAACTGTGACCGCCCGAGCGGACGCCGACTTGGAGGTCGTGTGCAGCCGCATAGCGCAGCGCGGCGACGACGTCATCGACGTCTGCGGCTTGTACCACCACTTCGGGATAGCGGGCCGGGGTGCGCGCATTCCAGACGGTCGCGCACCGGGCAGCCTCGTATCCGCCGTCGGAGCGGGTGAAGGAACGACCAGATGGGAGTGGCATCGGGGACCTCCTTGGTCCGTATACCGAATCTTTGTGAACCGGTATGCGGATCAATATAGTGAGGGCGTGACTCGTCCGGACCCAAATGAACGAACCGATGCGGGGCGGGAAGACGGCATTCAGGTGCTGCGGCGCGCAGCAGCCGCCCTGGACGAGATCGCGGCGGCACCCGGCCGCCTGCGGCTGGTGGATCTAGGCGCTCAGCTGGGCCTGGCTAAGTCGACGGCGCGCCGACTGCTCGTCGGATTGGTGGAAGTCGGCTTTGCGGCGGTCGACGACCAGGGCCGGTTCTCGCTCGGGGATCGGCTGCTCGGCCTCGGAAGCGCCGACGTAGCGGGACTGGCAGCGTTGTTCCGCCCGACGCTCGAGCAGGTCGCGACAACCACCGAGGAGACAGTCGATCTGTCGGTGCTGCGGGGCGGCGAGATGTTGTTCATCGACCAGCTGGAATCGGCCCATCGGCTGCGCGCGGTGTCGGCGGTCGGCATGCGCTTTCCGCTGGAATCGACGGCCAACGGCAAGGCGGCGACGGCGCTGTTGAACGGGTCGACCGAGGTGGCGTTCGACCGTGACGAGCACACCGTCGGCATTTCGGCCGCCGGTGTGGCCGGGCGTACCGCCGGCGGACACGTCGTCGCCATCTCGGTGCCCGCGCCGACCGAACGGTTCGCGACCCACGAGGATCGGATTGTCAGCGCGCTGAAGGCCGCGGCCGCGACGGCGCCCTGGTCGAGATGACTATTCGACGATGCGGGCGACGGCGAAGCCGTCCCAGCCTTTGAGCCCGACGGTCTGGATCGCGGCGGTTTCCAGTTGCGGATGGTCGCCCATCATCTCGAGCATCTCGCGCACGGCGCGGGCTTGGGCGTCATCGGCTGCCGGCTCGAGTACACGGCCGAATCGAGCGATGTTGTCCACCACGATGATTGAGCCTGGCTTGCCAAGTTTGATGGCCCACTCGACGTAGGCGACGTTGTTCTCCTTGTCGGCGTCGATGAAGGCCAGATCGAAGACGTCGCCGCGGTCGGCCAGCATCGGCAGTGTGTCGAGGGCTGCGCCGACGATGATCTCGATGCGATTCTGTACGCCCGCGCGGACGAAGTTTTCCTTGGCGATGTCGGCATGCTTGGGGTCGTACTCCAAGGTGACGACGTGGCCGTCCGGCCCGACGCCGCGGGCGAGGTTGATGGTGCTGTAGCCGGCAAGGGTGCCGATCTCCAGGACGCGGGTGGCCGAGGACAGCGACGCCAATAGATAGAGAAGCTTGCCGTGTTGGCCGGACACCTCGATGGGAGGCATGCCCGCGGCGTTGCCGGACTCGCGCGCGGCGCGCAAGGCGTCGTCCTCGGTGTGCAGGATGCGGTTGAAAAGCTCGTCGAGCGTCTTCGAGTCGGGGTCGGACATCTGCGGAACGATAGCGGAAGCGCTTCTGGGCGGCGACGGGCGTAGTCGGGGTTTGCTGGAGGTGTGGCCGTGTCCGGTTGTGCGGTGACGGTTCGGGCCAAACGCGGCGCCGGTCGGTAACTCGTCGTGCGTGGCAGGGAGCCTCGAGGAAGGTGTCGGGCTTGGGAATCTGCGGCAAAACGGGTGCTCGCGCGTGGTGAGAATTGGCGCGGTGGGTGGTGTTGGGGGTCGGGTAGCATTTGCCGGGTGACGCCTGAGGGGGCATGCCAACCGATCGGCGCGACGCTGATCCGTGCGCGGAATGACGATGACTGAGACGCTGCGAATCGATACCGACCTGGTGCTCGAAGCCGGTGGGCGGTTGCGTGCGGTCGCGGATGCCATCCCCGAGCCGCCGGCTTCGTTCAAGCCGGCGGGTGAAGATGCTTTGTCGACGGCGATCGCTGCCAAGGTGAATGAAGTGGTCGACCCGGCGATCGCGCAGCTGCCGGTCGTTAAGGCGGAGTTGGCGAAGTATGCGCAGAACGTCGTCAACGCCGCCAACACCTATGACGCGGTTGACCGGCAGATCGCCGAGGACATACGCAAGCGCGTCGAATCGATCAGTGATGCGGCTGGGGCGGGCGGCGCGGTCGGCGGTGTGTCGGGTGCCGCCTTGGGGTCGATGCCAGCCTCGGACTCGACGACTTCAGTCGGGGAGGGACTGGGGTCCGCGCTGTGAGTTTTCCGCCACCGCCCGGGGGTCCGCCACCGGGTAATCCCGGTCCGCCACAGGGATATTCGGGGCCGTATGGTCCGCCTCCGCAGCAGCCGCCGTGGCAACAGCAGTGGCCGGCGGGCCCGCCGCCGAAGAAGCGCGGCGACGTCTGGAAGTGGCTGCTCGGCGGTGTAGCGCTGTTAGCCGTCATCGGAGTCACTGTGGCAGTGACGATTTCGGTGACCTCAGACAGTGGAGGCGGGGATGACCCGACTCCATCGGGAGAGACCTTCGGTCTAGCGAGCGCCGACGACACCGGTCCCGTGAACATCATTACCGAGGACCCGAGCTGCGCTGCTTGGGGACCGATCAATCAGACTTTTGTGGACGTTCAGAAAACGGGCTGGAGTGACCGAGATGCCGGCATTCCAGCTTCAGGCTGGTCTCCTGAGCAACGCGCTACTTATGACCGGGTCGCAGAGGCTGCACGCAAAGCTGCCGACCAAACGGTGACATTGGCACGGTTAACAAATCATCGGGTCATGCGCGAGCTGTACGAACAATTCATCGCATACGCCCGGGCATACAGCGATGCCATACCCGCCTACACTCCATCGGACAATCATCTCGCTGGTGTAATGATTACGACTTCTACGGTCCTCGTGTATATCTGCTCCGCGATTTCGAACGGATCGGCTGAAGCACGGGCGCCCCTTATCGAAGTCCCCCCTCCACCACGAAGAGTCGCGCAAGTTTCGGACCCCAGCAAACCGCAAATTTTCATGCCGGACGCCGACGATACCTGCGGGGAGTGGGTAAGACTCCTCAACGAGTTCAACGCCGACACGACGGCATGGCAGGCAGTGGACACCAATACGCCGGTAAGCGAATGGCCACCGGAACATCGCGCAGCCGCTGAGTCAGTCGTGTCCGTCATGAACAAATTCGCGGACGACGTTTACAAACTCGGCGAGAAGTCATCGAACCCAGTCTTGCAAGACTTCGCTGTTGTCGCGGCACAGTACCGTCGCGCGTTCGCACAAGCGTTGCCGACGTATACGCCGTCGGACGTTTACTTAGACTCCGCCTCTTATCGGAGCACGTCGATCATTTATGAAGCATGTAAAGCGGCCGGGGCGTGAATGGGATCCCTTCGGCCGCACGACCCTTATACCCTCACAGCACCACCTAGGTGGCCAGAAGTCGACGAAGACATTCTTGGAGAATCCGCACGCGCTTTCGACCGTGTATCGACTTCCCTCGGGGACCAGCTAGACGCACTCAATCGCGAACGGTCACGGTCGTTCGATGGCGTAGGCACCTGGTGCGGTGGTGCGGCAAGCGCAGCCACCTCATCACTCGACAGGCGGATAGGCGCCTTGGAAGTCATTAAACGGGACTTAGACGCGGCTGCGAGCCTCTACAAGAACAGCGCAGCGGCGACGGCCGCCGCGAAGAGTGAAATCGCCGACAGAGTCGAAACGGCCAATACGATCCTCGATTGGATACGCGGGCGCAGCGACATCCCGGACGATGCAAAGGCCGCTGCGATAAATCAAGGTATTGCAGCCGTTCGCGCAGAGAACTTGGTGACGGTGACATCAGCAGCGGCCAGAATAGCTAGCACGAAGTCAGACCGACCCACGAAATCACCGACGGACGATGTCTCTTTTCTTCATGGCGCTGAGCAGAAGAATAGCCCTGAGATCGTCCCCGTGGGTAATCGCTATGTCCCTGAAAGCGCCAACGCCGGAATTGACACCGGGGCAGCTCCACTCGCACCTCCGCCCAGTATTTCTCCGACGCCGCACGGCAAGTACTCCCCGGTGGCGCCGACAGCTGGTGCCGAACTTCCTACCAAGATGCCCGGTGGCGACAAGGTTTTCGAACCGACTTACAGCCCTGAGGCACCTTCCGGAGGTGTCGCTAATTCGCCTGTTATACCAAGAGGTGCAGGTCCGTCAGATCCCATTGCCCCCGGAATCCCGGCCGCCCCAACCGGTCCCACAACACCCGCACCTCCGCGCATGAGCGCTCCAACCAGCCCTCTATCGAGTGGTGGAACATCTGCGCCGTCGGTCCCAACCACACCGTCTACGCCCACCTCGCCAAGCACGCCGAGCACTGTCAATCCCGCAGCCGCCACACCGACTCAGACGCCAATGACCGACTTCCAGTCGACCATGGCCGAATCGGCCGCCAAAGCTGTTGCTCAAGCACCGATTCCGCCACCGCAATCCGCGCCGATTGCCGCATCGGCCATGCAGCCGTCCAATCTTCCCCCCATTTCGGACACCCCGCCGACAACACCCTCCCAGACCACAGCCCCGCCCGCCGCGGGCCCGACGACGACCGGCCAAGCGCCCGTCGCGCCGCTTCCCTCACCAGGCGGTGCGCCCACTCCACCCGTACCGCTCGGCCCGCCACCCACTCCCCCGC
>NZ_NKCN01000041.1 GCF_002245535.1 Mycobacterium lehmannii
CACAGCATGGTGGCCGGGCTCCAGCAGGCCCCGTTGGCGGAGTTGGGGGAGCCCAGCGTGGCCGGGGCGTTGACGGTGTTGTTGCGCATCTCTAAGGCTGAGGCGCATCGGCGGGTGGCCGAAGCGCGGGAGTTGACGCCGCGGCGCGCGATGACCGGGGAGACACTCGAGCCGGTGCTGGCCCACACCGCCGCGGCGGTGGCCCAGGGTCGGGTGGGTGCTGAGCATGTGCGGGTGATCCGGCGGTTCTTTGACAAGCAGGTGCCGGCCTCGACGCCGTTTGACGTGCGCGAGGCCGCCGAAGCGCAGCTGGCGCAGTTGGCCACCAAGCACACCCCTGAGGAATTGCGCGCGGCCACCCAGCGGCTGGCGGCCTATTTGAACCCCGATGGGGATTTCACCGAGGAGCTGCGCGCAGCGCAGCGCTGGGTGCGGCTGGGTCGCCAGCGCCTTGATGGGATGAGTGAGCTACGCGGACTGCTTGATCCGGCCACCCGGGCGGCGTTGGAAGCAGTGCTGGCGGTGTGGGCGGCTCCTGGTCGGTGCAATCCCGCCGACGAAACCGAGGGCGAGGACGGTCAGCGGTCTGCGGATCAGGAGCCCTCGGCCGAGGCAGTCCGTGCCGATCGACGCACCGTGGGGCAGCGCAACCACGACGCGCTCGGGGCGATGTGTCGGGCGCTGCTGGCGTCCGGACAACTCGGTTCGCATAACGGGTTGCCGGCCACCATTTTGATCAAGGCCAAGCTCACAGAGCTCGAATCGGGCACCGGCCACGGGCTCACCGGCGGGGGGTCGCTGCTGCCGATGAGCGAGGTGATCAAACAGGCCTCCTCGGCGCACCATTATCTGGCGATCTTCGATGACCACACCGAAGAAATTCTGTACTTGGGGCGGGCTAACCGTTTGGCGTCCAAGGCCCAGCGGCTGGCGCTGTTTGCCCGCGATGGCGGCTGCACCCGGCCCGGCTGCACCGCCCCGGCATACCACTGCCAGGTCCATCATGGGCACAACGATTGGGCCGCTGGCGGCCAGACCAACATCGACGAGCTGACTTTGGCCTGTGGCCCCGACAATCGGCGGGTCAAACCCGGCGGCTGGCGCACCTACAAACGCAAAGACGGGCGCACCGCATGGCGTCCTCCACCCCAACTCGACACCGGCCAAGCCCGCGTCAACAACTACCACCACCCCAACCGCTACCTCATCCCCGACGACGGAGACGACGAGGACGACCAAGGAGCCCCCGAAGACAGCGCAGAGTGCCCCGACAGCGACGACCACAGCGCAGACAGTCCCGACAGCGACGACGGCGACGATCAGGGCTGAGGGTGAATTAGCCTGCCGCACAGCACTTCGCACGTGTGTGGGCGAGTCGGGCGCGCTTTCACACGATGGCTACTGCCGACGGGCACGGTCGCAGAACGGCTCCGCATACACCGAAGGGGGCCGCATCGCTGCGGCCCCCTTTCGAACGTGGTCAGGGCTGTTTGGCGTACCGGAGCAGGAATGCGGCCGCGACATACCCCGCGGCGACACCGATCACGAGCCACAGCACGAGCGGCATCACCAGCGACACCGGTGACCATCCGATGCTGGAGAACGTCGCAGCCGTGTAGAAGAGCCAGAGCACGCGGTAGAGCGACCAGAGCGCAGTCAGCCCCGCAGAGATTCCGATCACCAGGCTGTACGTCCGGTCGACGCGACCGACCTGCTCTTCGACGCGGGCGGGCACGATATTCATTGCTGTTCCTTTTCGTCATCACGTCGCCGGGATGGCTTCGTCGTGACTGAAGTACAGCCGGGGACCGGGGCTACCGATCCCAACAAGTTCAACCCGCGGCGAGTATCGCCGACAGCAAGACAAACGCCGACATCCCGATCGCGATGCCCACCCAGATCGCCGCGCTGATTCGGTCCGTATATGCATACGGATCATGGCTCATGGCACATCTGTGCCCACGGAGATCCAGCGCAAACCTCGTCGTCAAAGATCGCAGAACCAGCGGCCTTCAAGGCGCAGGACAGCGACCTCTACGAAGGCAGGACTGTGCTCGCCGTTACGCTGCCCGTCGACGTTGGGCGAACGAGAAGCGGTCGATGGCAGGGGATGGTCGAGATGGGTGTGTACGTAGTCACCGGGGCCGCATCCGGCATGGGTAAGCAAGCCGCGACCAAGCTGAGGGCACAGGGGCACACGGTCATCGCTGTCGACGTCAAAGAAGGCGACATCGAGGCCGACCTGTCGACTGCCGAGGGGCGACAGACCGCCGCCGATCAGGTGCTCGCCAGGTCGAACCGACTGGACGGTGCCGTGTTGGCCGCAGGAATCGGGCCGACGCCCGGCAAGGACAGCACGCGGCGGATATTCGAGGTCAACTATCGCGGCGTTGTCGACCTGCTGCAGGCGTGGCGCCCCGCTCTGGCCGCCACTGATCGAGCCAAAGTCGTGGTGATCGGCAGCAACTCGACGACCACCACCCCCGCGGTGCCGCGACGCACAGTGCGTGCGCTCTTGGACGGCGATACCGACAAAGCGGTGCGCTCCCTGAAGCTGCTCGGCCCTGCCGCGCCGTCGCTCGGCTATGCCGCCTCCAAAATCGCGGTCTCCCACTGGGTCCGGCGCACCGCGGTGACACCACAGTGGGCGGGCACGGGCATCCGGCTCAACGCCCTCGCCCCCGGTGCGATCATGACGCCGCTGTTGGAAAAGCAACTGGCCACACCGCGCGAGGCCAAGGCGGTCAACGCTTTCCCGGTGCCTGTCGGAGGTTTCGGAGATCCCGCCCAGCTCGCCGACTGGATGCTGTTCATGCTGTCAGACTCCGCCGACTTCCTCTGCGGCAGCATCATTTTCGTCGACGGCGGTTCGGACGCCTACTTCCGGTCGCGGGACTGGCCGAAATCCGTGCCCGCTCGGCGGCTGCCGTCGTACCTGTGGCGGTTCCAGAGGTTCAACGCCACCAAGTCCAGATAGCCGCACGAAAGTCAGAACTTGGCTACGGCGCCGGCGTCAACGGGTAACGCCGCTCCGGTGATGTACTGCGATTCGTCAGACGCGAGAAACAACACGGCGTTGCTCACTGCGCGTGCTTCGATTACCGGTTCCGGCAGCATGTGGAAGTGTCCGATGACCTGCGTGGCGTCCTCCATCGTCGGATCGGTGAGGTCGGGCCGGACCGTGCGTCGGAAGTGGTCGTTGTCGATCATCGGTGTCAGGATGTTGCCGGGGTGAATCGAGTTGACCCTGATCCATTGCGGTGCAAGCTCATTGGCCAGCGAGTTCATCAACCCAACGACAGCGTGCTTGGCCGACGCGTAGTGGGCCATGTAGCCGCCGCCGCGAAGCCCCAACATCGAACTAACCAGGATGATCGAGCCACCGCCGTTGGTCATGTGCGGCAGTGCGGCTTTCACGGTGTGCCAGACGCCGGTCACGTTGATGTCGAACAGCGTCTGCCACGCGGATTCCCGGATCATCGCGGCGGGCGCTGGATCGGCGCTGATGCCGGCGTTGGCGACGACGATGTCGAGCGGTCCGAGTTCACCGACCCCGCGTTCGAGAGCCGTCTGAAGGCTCGCGAGGTCGCGCACATCCGCCTTGGCGGTCACTATGCGGCGGCCCGACTTCTCGACCAGCGCTGCCGTGTCGGCGAGGTCTGCCTCCGTGGGACCGGGATATCCGGCGGCCTCGATGTCGTCGCACACGTCGACGGCGATGACGTCGGCACCCTCCTCGGCGAGCCGGACCGCGTGTTCGCGCCCCTGACCGCGCGCAGCACCGGTGATGAACGCGACCTTGCCGGCAACCCGGCCGACCCTGTTCTCTGTCATTGCGGCCTTTCGCCGACACGGAAGTAGCGGTCAGTCAAACGGTAGCGCCGAGGGGTGTTGATTCGATGCTTCGCGGAGGTGGTCGGCAACGCCGCTGAGGTCAGACCCGGGCGGCGGGGCGCTCGATTCGCTCGAGTTCGGCACGTGCCTGCCGCTCGACGAACAACGGGATGAAGTCGCGGATGGGACGACCCGCGAAGCGGGCATGCTGTTCGCGGACCAGGCTCGTCACCGCATCCGCCGGAACGCTTGGATAAGACCCCGCCAGACGGTCGGCGATCTGATCCAGGATCTGTTGCTCACTCAACTCGATCACGAGCTAGAGCTTGCTCTTAGGACGGCTAACCGGTCAAGGTCGCAACTGGATGAAATCCCTCACGCACCGTCGTACCTTGAGCCCGTGAGCGCCCCTACGTGTGCCGGATGACGAAGTTCACCACGGCCTCGGCGAAGGCGTCGTTGCGATCTCCGGCCACCATGTGTCCGGCGCCGCCGACATCGACGAAGTCGACGTCGGGGAAGCGGCCGAGGAACTCCCGGGCGCGCTCTTCGGTCACGAGGTCGCTCATCTGCCCGCGCACGAGCAGCATCGGAACGCCGTTGCGCAGAATCGTGTCGACCGCGGCGTGCATCCGGTCCACTTCGGTCACTTCGATCGGCGGCAACGCGGCGGTGCCGTCGATGAACTTCGGATCCCAGTGCCAGTACCAGCGACCGTCGCGTTCGCGCAGGTTCGTCTTCAAGCCGTTGAGGTCGGCCGACCTTGGCCGATGGGGGTTGTACTGCTGGATCGTGTCGGCGACCTCGTCGAGCGATGCGAAGCCCGAGGTCATCTTTTCGGCCATGAAGTCGTGGATGCGTGACGCGCCGGACTGGTTCATATCCGGCACGATGTCGACGAGGACGATTGCGCGCACCGTACCGGGCGCGAGTTCACCGGCGAGCAGCATCGCGGTGAACCCACCAAGGGAAGCGCCGACGATGACGGGCCGGTCGGGGAGTTCGCCGAGCACTTCGAGCACGTCCCCGGCGAACGTGGTGACGCGATAGTCGCCGTCGGCCGACCAGTCGGACTCGCCGTGTCCGCGGAAGTCGACGGTGACGGCCTGCCACCCGCGTTCGGCGACCGCTGCCGCCGCTCGGCCCCATGACCGCCGGGTTTGCCCGCCCCCGTGCAAGAACACCACAGCCGGTGCGGCCGGATCGCCGATGCGGTCTGCGACGATCGTCACGCCGTCGTTAGCAGAGACACGAAACACATTGGGAGCTAAGGTCATCGGCAGGCCCCGACGATGACGGTCCGAGTGATCGCCTCGGCCCGGCTCCGGCGAAACGACCGCCCCTCGGTGAGGATCGCGTAGACGATCCCGCCGACGATGGCGTCAGCCGCCGCCTGCGATGTGGCGTCGTCGATCCCGTCGGCCGACAACCGCGCTCTGACGCCCTCGTGCAGTGGGTCGCTGAAGCCCGCCTGCATGCGTGACTTGGTGTCCTCGTGCTCCATTCCCGCGACGGTGAGGATGCGCAGCATGGCGTTGCCGCGCTCGCCCGTCAGCGTGGCCGCGAGGCGGGCCGACCATCGGCTCAGGTCGGCCACGAGGTCGTCGGTGTGTCCGACGGGGCGCAGAATCTTGTCCGCATCCTCGAGCAGCACATCGGCGACCAGCGCCGGGCGGCTCGGCCACCACCGGTAAATCGTCTGCTTGCCGACACCGGCGCGCGCCGCGACCGCCTCGATGCTCAGCCCGTCGAACCCGCGCTGGAGCAGCAGCTCCTTGGTGGCCGAAATGATCGCCGTTCGAGACCGCTCGCTGCGGCGGCGGGGCGCCTTCGCCTCGGTGACCATCGGTTGACTCCGCATCTGACGGGGGCCGGCTTTACAGATGGTGACAGCACTGCATAATCTTTGGCAAGACGAGACGTTGCGTCTCGTGAGAGTGGAGGGGTACGCGATTGGCCAGCCACCGGTGACGCCCACGAAGCTCGTCATCGGCGCCAGCGGCTTCTTGGGTTCCCACGTCACCAAGCAACTGGTCGCCCGCGGCGACGACGTGCGCGTGCTGCTCCGTCCGACCAGTTCCACCCGCGGCATCGACGGCTTGCCGGTCGACATCCGGCGCGGCGACATCTTCGATGCGGACGGCGTGCGTTCCGCGATGCTTGGATGCGATGTCGTGTACTACTGCGTCGTCGACGCGCGTCCGTGGCTGCTCGACCCCGCGCCGATGTGGCGCACCAACGTCGACGGCTTACAAGCCGTGCTGGATGTCGCCGTCGACGCGGGACTGCATCGCTTCGTGTTCACCAGTTCGATCGCCACCATCGGCCGCTCCAACGACGGCCCCGTCGACGAGACCACCTCCCACAACTGGCTCGACATCGGCGGCGACTACGTCCGCAGCCGGGTGCAGGCCGAGCAGATGGTGCTGCGCTACAGCGCCGAGAAGGGTCTTCCCTCCGTCGCGATGTGCGTCTCGAACACCTACGGGCCGGGGGATTGGCTGCCGACCCCGCACGGGGCGCTGCTGTCGGCGGCCGTGCGCGGCAAGCTGCCGTTCTACATCGACGGCTTCGAGAGCGAGACCGTCGGCATCGAGGATGCCGCGCGAGCCATGATCCTCGCGGGTGATCGCGGCCGGATCGGGGAGCGCTACATCGTCTCCGAGCGGTGGATGACCTCGCGAGAGATTTTCGAAGCCGGTTGTGGCGCAGTGGGAGTCGATCCCCCACGACGCGGCGTCCCGATCGCATTGATGACGGCCGCGAGCTACCCGAGCAGCTGGATCGCCCGGCTCCGCGGCCGGGACACCTTGTTGACACCGTTGAACATCCGGCTGATGAACATCATGTCTCCCATGGACCACTCGAAGGCGGTACGCGAGTTGGGCTGGGAGCCGTCGCCGACACCCGACGCGATCGTGGCGGCCGCGCATTTCTTCCGAACATCACGCCGGTCCGGCAGGGAGTCCGCGTGAGCCTGGCGCTGAGCCCCGAACAAAGGGAACTCAGCGAGTCGGTCGCGCAGTTCGCGGCGCGGCGCGCCCCGGTGTCGGCCACCCGCGAATCTTTCGACATGCTTGCGCAGGGCCATCTGCCGCCATGGTGGAAGGAGTTTGTCGCCAACGGATTTCACGCCGTGCACTTGCCCGAGAACTACGGCGGTCAGGGCGGCGCCCTCCTCGACGCCGCCTGTGTGCTCGAGGCGGCGGGCAGGACATCGCTGCCCGGGCCGCTGCTTCCGACCGTGGCGGCGGGGGCGGTCGCCCTGATGGCCGAACCGACCCCTTCGGCCGCAGCGTTGCTGACCCGCCTCGCGGGCGGCGATGCGGCCGCGCTGGCCTTGCCCGGCGACTCGACATTCACTGCCCGCGACGACGGCCACCGGTGGTCGATCGACGGCGACTCGGACCTGATCGCGGGGATTTGCGCGGCGACAACGGCTTTGGTCTGTGCCGTCAGCGACCGCGGCGACCACATCTGGCTCGCCATCGATACGACTCATCCCTCGGCGGCCGTCGAATCCGTGCGCGGCACCGACCTGTTGACCGACCTCGGCAGGTTGCGTCTCACCGACTATCCGGTCGAGAAGACCGACGTTCTCAACGGTATCGACGCCCAGCGGGCCGAGTACCTTGCCACCGCGCTGACAGCGAGCCTGGCCGCCGGCATCACGCAGTGGTGTGTGGAAGCCGCCACCGCGCATCTGCGCACGCGCGAACAGTTCGGCAAGCTCATCGGCACGTTCCAAGCACTGCAGCACAGCGCCGCAATGCTTCTGGTCAACAGCGAGCTGGCCAGCGCGGCGACCTGGGACGCGGTGCGCGCGGCGTCCGAACCGATCGAGCAACACGCGATGGCCGCGGCCGGCGCTGCGCTGATGGCGGTCGCGCCGTGCCCGGACCTTGCCCTGGACACGCTGACGATGTTCGGCGCCATCGGGTTCACCTGGGAACACGATCTGCACCTCTACTGGCGGCGGGCTACCAGCCTGTCCGCGTCGATCGGGGACAGGAATCGCTGGGCCAAGCGGTTGGGTGAACTGACCACCGTTGGCGAACGCGATTTCTCGGTCGACCTCGGTGATGCCGAATCCGCGTTCCGGGCCCGGATCGCCGAAACCCTCGAGCAGGCCGCGGTGCTGAGCAACGACGGCCCGGGCCGCCAAGGCGACTACGAGCACTTCGCCACGGGCGCGCAGCGCACCGCCATCGCCGATGCGGGATTGATCGCCCCACACTGGCCGCCGCCGTGGGGAATCGCCGCCAGCCCGCTGCAACAACTGATCATCGACGAGGAGTTCGGCAAGCGGCCCTCGGTGGTACGACCGTCGCTGGGAATCGCCGAGTGGATCCTGCCCTCACTGATCAAGGCCGGCTCGAAAAAGCTGCAGCAGCAGCTCATCACGCCCACCCAGCGCGGCGAACTGGCGTGGTGCCAGTTGTTCAGCGAGCCGGGTGCGGGCTCGGATCTCGCCGCGTTGGCCACGCGGGCGACCAAGGTCGACGGCGGATGGCGAATCCACGGGCACAAGATCTGGACCTCGTCGGCGCACCGCGCCGACTACGGAGCGCTACTTGCCCGGACCGATCCGGCGGCCCCGAAGCACCGTGGGATCGGCTACTTCATCATCGACATGCGCTCACCCGGGATCGAAGTCCAGCCGATCAAGCAGGCCAGCGGGGAACAGGAGTTCAACGAGGTCTTCCTCGACGACGTTTTCGTTCCCGACGAGATGCTGCTCGGCGAGCCGACCGGGGGGTGGGCGCTGGCGATCGCCACCATGGCCGAAGAGCGTTCTGCCATCAGTGGTTACGTGCAGTACGACCGGGCCGCACCACTGCGTCGAAGCGCCGCCGCGCCCGGCGGGGCGCACGAAGACACGCTGCGTGAACTCGGGGAGCTCGACGCCTACGCCAACGCGATCAAAGCACTCGGCGTGCGCGAGACCATCCGGCTGCTCGACGGGCAGGCTTCGGGCGCGGCGTCTAGCATCGCCAAGGTCGCGATGAACGTGCTTCTCCGACGCACGTTCCCGGCAACCCTCGGTTCGGCGGGCCGATCGGCGATGGCGGCAGGTTCCGACGTCGTCCAGCCGTATCTGCGAGTGCCCGCCGAGCTCATCGGTGGCGGCACCAAGGAGATTCAGCTCAACATCATCGCCCAGATGATCCTCGGGCTTCCGCGCAAGTGATCAACTGAAAAAGGACGCCCATGGGACTACGTGGTGAAGCCGCGATCGTCGGCTACGTCGAACTGCCGCCCGAGCGGTTGAACAAGGCGACCCCGGCACCGTTCACCCTCGAGCAGTGGGCGGAGCTGGCATCGGCTGCGCTGCAGGACGCCGGGCTCTCAGGGGAGCTCGTCAACGGCATCGTCACCTCGCACCTGGCCGAGTCGGAGATCTTCGTACCGTCGACGATCGCCGAATACCTGGGAGTGCGAGCGAACTTCGCCGAGCTTGTCGACCTCGGCGGGGCGAGCGCGGCGGCGATGGTGTGGCGGGCGGCGGCGGCGGTCGAGCTCGGCTTGTGCGACGTGGTGCTGTGCGCGCTGCCGGCGCGCTACATCACGCCGATGTCGGAGAAGAAGCCGAAGCCGTTGGTGGACGCCGTGTTCTTCGGTTCGTCGAGCAATCAGTACGGTTCGCCGCAGGCGGAATTCGAGATCCCGTACGGCAACCTGGGACAGAACGGGCCGTATGGTCAGGTGGCCACCCGCTACGGAGCGGTTTACGGCTACGACGAGCGAGCGATGGCCAAGATCGTCGTCGATCAGCGCGTCAACGCAAATCACACCGAAGGCGCGGTGTGGAAGGACAAACCACTCACCGTCGACGACGTGCTGGGCAGCCCGATCATCGCCGACCCGTTGCACATGCTCGAGATCGTGATGCCGTGTGTGGGCGGCGCAGCGGTGGTCGTCGCGAGCGCAGACATCGCCAAGCGGGCGCGGAACAGGCCGGTGTGGATCAAGGGCTTCGGCGAGCACGTCCCGTTCAAGACTCCCACGTACGCGGCCGATCTCCTGCACACCCCGATGGCGGAGGCCGCCGCAACCGCATTCGGCATGACCGATCTGACCCGCACCGATATGGACATGGTTTCGATCTACGACTGCTACACGATCACCGTGCTGCTGTCACTGGAGGACGCCGGGTTCTGCGAGAAGGGCAAGGGCATGCAGTTCGTCGCCGACCACGACCTCACGTTCCGCGGTGACTTCCCCCTCAACACCGCCGGGGGCCAACTCGGTTTCGGCCAGGCCGGTCTCGCGGGCGGAATGCACCACGTCTGCGATGCCACGCGCCAGATCATGGGCAGGGCCGACGCCGCACAGGTGCCCGATTGCAACCGCGCGTTCGTGTCCGGTAACGGCGGAATCCTGTCCGAACAGACCGCCCTGATCCTCGAGGGAGACTGACCTGTGACCACCTTCGAGCGGCCCATGCCGGTGAAAACCCCGACCACCGCGCCCTTTTGGGATGCGCTGGCCCAGCACCGCATCCTGATCCAGTACTCGCCGTCCTCGGATGCGTACGTGTTCTATCCGAGGGTGCGAGCGCCGCGGACCCTTGCCGACGACCTCCAGTGGCGCGAGATCTCCGGAATGGGCACGTTGTACTCGTACACGGTGGCGCGCCGGCCCGTCGGACCGCACTTCGCCGATGCGGTGCCTCAGCTGCTGGCGATCGTCGAATGGGATGAGGGACCGCGGTTCTCCACCGAGCTGGTCGACGTCGACCCCGGCGACCTGAAAGTCGGGATGCGCGTCAAACCCGTGTTCTTCGACTACCCCGAGCACGACGTGACGATGCTGCGCTACACACCGGCATAGTCGCTCAGCGCCGCAGCGGGGCCAGCAGCGCTTCGAGGCCGTAGGTGAACACCGCGTCGTAGTCGGTGGGTGACTGCAGCGCCTGAACGAGGGCACGGTCGGGCCAGTCATCGGTCCACAGCGACGGGTCTTCCTCGTCGTGCTTCTCGCCGCGCACGGCCGAAAACTGCATGACCGCAGACGAAATGACATGCACCTCCACCGCGCGCAGCACCAGGGCAGCGTCCTGGCCCGTCACCCCGAGCTCGGCGAGTTGGGCCGCCAGCGCCTGCTGAACCGGCAGGAACAACCGCGGTGTCTGGTCGCGCTCGTGGGCGATGGCGAGCAGATGTTGTCTGCTGATGAGGGCCCGCCGTTGAGCGTGCGCGAGTGATGCGATGCGGTCGACCGCGGTGTCGCCCTCGGTGGGCAGATGTGCCATCTCGTCGAGCAGCCGGTCCACGAGATTGTCTAACAGCGTGTCGCGGCCGCCGACGTGCCAGTAGATCGACGTCACCGCCACGCCGAGCCGTTCGGCCAACCCGCGCATGGTGAGGCCGTTCACCCCGTGCAGTTCGATCATCCTGGCGGCGGCGTCGAGGATGCTGTCGGAGTTGATCGACTCCCTACTGCCGCTCAACCGGTTCACCCCCGGTCATCCGTTCGGGCTCGGGCAGGTCGAGGTAGCGCTCCAGATTGCGGTGCATGTTGATCACGCGGCGCTCCTCGTTGGACAGCGTCAGATGCTTCAAGCCCGGCTGGTGCAGGCCCCGCTGTAAACCGGCCAACACCGAGATGTCCTGGGTGAGAACCAGTCCGGGGTGGGCTTCGTCGGCGTTCATCCGCACGTCGACGGGCTTGGCACGTGGCGCGCCTGGCGCCATCCGTGTCCACAGCAGCATCACCAACTCACCGCGGTCCGGATCGGCTCCCGGATGCGACGTCATCACCGTCAGGTGGTCGGCATTCATCAGCAGCGTCATGTTCGGGAAAACGTTGTACTGGTGCAGTCGCATGATCTGCTCGGTGTCCGCCCATTGCAGGTCGACACCGCGGGAGGCGGCGAATGCGCGGGTGCGGGCGGCGATGACATCGGCGACCGTCGCGCCGGGTTCGCGGTCGTCGGGCAGCGGGGTGCCTTCCTCGACGCCCATCAATGCGCCCTGCGTGCACACATACGCGTCCCACACGTCGTCGTCGCTGACCGACTGTTTCAAGTGCGGGCTCGGCACCCCGTACAGCTGTTCGGATTTGCCCGTGTGTCCCCAGATCGTCTGTGGGGCGTAGACATCGTCCATGCAGCGATGCAACTCAGGGTGCAGGGTTTGAATGTGGTAGGTCTCGCTGTAGCCGTCGGCGATCGTCTTCCAGTTGGCGTCGACCTCGATCGTCATCGTGGCGTAGCAGCGGAAGTCGGCCAGCCTGCACCATTTGACGTCGGCGGGCATCGCCTCCAGGTAGTCGAGCAGCGGCATTGCGTCGACGTCGAGGTTGACGAACACCAGCCGCTCCCAGGTGTCGACCGCGACCGGGGCCAACGGGAGCTCGGACATGTGCAGTGCGCCGAAGCCCTTGCGGTTGGGCACTCGCCGCAGTGATCCGGCGAGATCCCACGTCCAGCCGTGGTATCCGCATCGCAGTTCGCGTAGCCCCGAGCCCGCGCCGGAGCACAGTGAGTTGCCGCGGTGCCGGCATACGTTCTGAAATGCCCGCAGAACACCGTCGTCCCCGCACACGACCAGCACAGAGTATGGGCCGCACCGATATTCGAAGTAGTCGCCGGGCTCGGCGACGTGATCGATGGTGCAGGCCAGCTGCCACACCTTCGGCCACATACGTTCGATCTCGAGCGCGGCGAATGCGGGGGAGTAGTACCGCTCGGCGGGCACCAGGGTGGGCCGCGCGGGTGGTGTGCCGATCGCGTCTTCGCGTCGGACTTGTTGGGCTGTGTGCGTCACGAACGGTCCTTTCCGAAGTCGCCGCGAAGCCTCTGTAACGGTGTTACAGTGCCCGACACTAGCGGCTGACATCCGGATGCGGAGGAGTAATCGTGTTCGACCTCAAAATCACCGGCGGAACCGTCGTCGACGGCACAGGAGCGGACCGGTTCACCGCCGACATCGGCATCAGGGACGGCAAGATCATCGAAGTCCGTCGCCGCGGGCCCGGCGACGCTCCGCTCGCTGGCGAGGCCGCCGAGACAATCGATGCCACCGGCAAAGTCGTTGCACCCGGCTTCGTCGACATCCACACCCACTACGACGGGCAGGTCAGCTGGGACAGCTTGCTCGAGCCCTCCAGCGGCCACGGGGTGACCACCGTGGTGACCGGCAACTGCGGCGTCGGGTTCGCACCGGTGCGGCCAGGCCACGAGGAATGGCTGATCGGCTTGATGGAGGGCGTCGAGGACATCCCGGGCACCGCGCTCACCGAGGGCATCTCGTGGGGGTGGGAGAGTTATCCCGAATATCTCGATGTCGTCGAAAAGCAGGACTTCGCCATCGATGTGGGCAGCCAGATCGCGCACGGCGCGGTGCGCGCGTATGCGATGGGGGAGCGCGGAGCCCGCAACGAGCCCGCCTCACCGGAGGACATCGCGGCGATGGCCCGCCTGGTGCAGCAGGGCATCGAGGCCGGTGCGCTGGGTTTCTCGACGTCGCGCACGCTGGGGCACCGGGCCATCGACGGTGAACCGGTTCCGGGCACCTTCGCCGCCGAGGACGAACTGTTCGGTCTCGGCCGCGCGATGGCCGCGGGCGGGCGCGCCGTGTTCGAGCTGGCGCCGCAGGGGGTGGCAGGCGAGGACATCATCGCGCCCAAGAAGGAACTGGAATGGATGCAGCGTCTCGCCGCCGAGATCGACCGACCCATCTCGTTCGGGATGATCCAGGTCGATGCGGCGCCCGACCTGTGGCGCGAACAGCTCGACATCTCGGCCGAGGCCCATGCATCAGGCAGTGAACTCTATCCGCAGATCGCTGCGCGCCCGTTCGGGATGCTGTTCGGCTTCCCGGGCCATCACGCCTTCACCCACCGGCCGACGTTCCGCAAGCTGAAAGCCGAATGCAGCCGCGAAGAGTTGGCCGCGCGCCTAGCGGACCCGGCGGTCAAGGCCGCGATCCTGGCCGAGGAGGACTTGCCGCCGGACCCGAATGTGTTGTTCGACAACATGTTCGCGCTCGTGCAGTACTCGCTGGGCCGCATCTATGCGCTGGGCGATCCGCCCGACTACGAACCGACCGTCGAACGCACCGTGGAGAAGATCGCCAGCGACCGCGGTGAGGATCCGCTGGCCACGTTGTACGACCTCATGCTCGAGGACGACGCGACGGCCATGTTGATGCTGCCGTTCTACAACTACTTCTACGGCAACCACGACGCCATCCGGGAGATGCTGCTGCATCCGGCGGGTGTGGTCGGACTGTCCGACGGGGGCGCACACTGCGGCATGATCTGTGACGCGTCGTATCCCACCTTCCTGCTCACGCACTGGGCGCGGGACCGTCACCGCGGGGACAAACTTCCGCTGGAGTACGTGGTGCGCAAGCAATCCCACGACACCGCGCAGCTGTTCGGGCTGGGCGATCGCGGCGTCATCGAGGTGGGAAAGAAGGCCGACGTCAATGTCATCGACATGGATGCGCTGACTCTGCATCCCGCGCGGATGGCCTACGACCTGCCCGCCGGGGGACAGCGGTTGGTGCAGGGCGCCTCCGGTTACACCGCGACGATCGTCAGCGGCGTGGTGACGCGCCGCGACGGCGTCGACACGGGCGCCCGGCCGGGGCGCCTTGTGCGCGGCGCTCGCTGATCCCGGGTTAGCCGGAGACGAGAGACGGCCCCCTCGTTGCCGAGGGGGCCGTCATCGTCGTACCTACTTAGTTGCTGCCGGAACCGCTGCTCGAGCCGGAACCGCTGCCCGAGCCGGAGCCGCTGCCCGAGCCGGAGCCCGTGCTGCCGGAGCCCGTGCTGCCATCCGAACCGGTGCCGGTGGTGCCGGTGTTGCTGCTCGAGCCGGTGGTGCCGGTCGAGCCGGTGGTGCTGGTGCCCGTGCTGCCATCCGAACCGGTGGTGCTGCCCGTGCCAGTGCCGGTGTTGCTGCTCGAGCCGGTGCTGCCGGTCGAGCCGGTGCTGCCGGTCGAACCGGTGCTGCCGGAACCGGTGGTGCTACCCGTGCTGCCGCTCCGGCTGGTGCTGATGCCCGAGGTGTTGCTGCCGGTGTTGGTGTTCGAGCCCGTAGTGCTCTCGGCGTCGGTGTTGCTGTCGCCGGCATCCTCACCAGCGTCTGAGCCTTCCTCGGCGCCGGTATTCACCTCGGTGCTCTCCTCGCCGGTGCCTTCGCCTTCTCCGGTGCCTTCGCCCGTGCCTTCGCCTTCTCCGGTGCCTTCGCCCGTGCCTTCGCCTTCTCCGGTGCCTTCGCCCGTGCCCTCGCCGGTGCCTTCGCCCGTGCCTTCCTCGGTGCCTTCGCCCGTGCTCTCGTCGGTGCCTTCACCTTCGCCGGCACCTTCGTCTTCACCCTCGCCGTCGTTGAGGAGGCTGAGTGCGATGGTGTCACCACCGAAGCTGAACTCGCCCGGGCCACCCGGCGCGCTCAGGGTCGACGCAGCGGGAACCGGAGGCGCGATCGCGTTGGCGATCTGGCTGGGCAATGTGACCGCGAGATAGGTGAACAGACCACGGTCGAGCAGACCCTGCCACTCCGAGGGGGAGGCGGCCGGCTGGAACCCATTGACCAGAGCGCTGAGCGCCAGCACCGGAAGGTTCACCAAATTGGTGACGGCGTCCGTGATGTTGCCTGCGGCCAACGCTTCGCGTGTGGCGTCGAAGATCTCAGTCGACTGCACGATCGAGCCGACGATCGGTTCGAAAATCGCCTTGGTGAGCGCGAATTCAGACACGACATCGAGCAGTGCGGGCAGCTTCTCGGCGCCGGGCAGCGCGCCCACGAACTGCGCGGGAATGGAGAGGATCGGAATCAGCGGCCGCATCCCGCCCAGGAACCTGAGCACGAACCAGCCGTTGACCTTGGAGAAGGCCTCGAAGAACTGGCCCTGCGACAGGTAGGTCAGTGATTCGCTGATCACACCGGGAAGCTGTTCAGCCGCCAGCCTCATCGCCTCGATGGTCCCCGAGATCGCCGTCTCGATGGTGGGACCGAAGTTCGAGTTGAAGTTGATGAACTGGTCCAGCAGAGGACCCGGGTTCAAGGTGTTCTGGATCAGGACGTTGGCGGTCTCGCGGAAGATGTAGCCGGTGCTCAGCTGCCTCAAGAGGTTCTCCGTCGCGCCGGCGGAGTCTCCGGTCAGCGTCTCCAGACTTCCGAACGTGTCGGCGATGGCCTGTCCCCACACGAGGAGCGGATTGCTGGCCGCCGTGAGCTGGACCGCGGCGTGCGCGACGCGCTCCTGGACGTCCTGAACAGTGGGCATCGGAGGGGCTACCGGGCTGACCGCGATCACGCTGGCGCTTGCCATTGCGACGCCAGCAACCAACAGCTTGGAGTTGCGCCGACTCGATGGCGAGTAACTGGGTGGGAGGTCCTGAACCGGCGGACCGGCCTGAACTGCTAGTTGCACGTTTTCTCCTGTTGTGCCTGTGAATTTGCCAAATGGCAGCTGAAGATTAGCTGAGCCTATCCTAAGAGGCAAGTGATTCGTACCACTAAATAGGGTGAACTATGCTGGCCGACCTTGCGCAGTCACAGACGCGTCATAACTCGGCATATCGCAGATGAAGCACGGTACTTGCGCATGCACGCAGTGATCGTAAGGAAACTTACACGAGAGTCAGCCGCCGTCCAGAGCTACCTCTCCGGAGGCGCCGTGACCTGCGCCACATCCCAGCAATCGTCTGCTGACGGCCGGGGGAGAAGTTGCTGAGATATCGCCTTCCAGGTCGCCAGGGTTTCTGGCGAGCGGAGCGCAAGGACTTCGCCCGATCCGCATCCTTCCGCGCAAGTGCTCATGGTGGGCAAAGAGCTTGGCCCGAGCTTCTGCCGTCAACCGGCTCGACTGCGGGCGTTGCGGGGGCCCTGCCTCCGCAACGCCGCCGACCCACCCAAGCAAACCGGTGACGCCGCGTCCTCCGGGAAACCAGCCACGAGCTGGTCTTCAACGATTGACAGCCGATAGTTCGACGGGCTAGATATACGACACGCACGGTGGACAGGGTCATGGGGACACGGTCGGCCTGCGACACGCGCGCCACCGAAGGGTCATGGGATGACCGCAATTCGACCAGCCCGCAGTCCGTCCGGAACGCAGGCCGAACGATCGCGCATTGCCCATGCCATCCGGGTGCTCTCGGTGCCGATCATCATCGGCTGGGTAGTGCTGACCGCGGTGACCAACGTGTTCGTCCCGTCGTTGGAGAAGGTCGGCGAGGCCAACACCGTCTCGATGAACGCCCACGACGCACCGGCTTTCATCGCGATGCAGCGCATCGGCGCGAACTTCCAGGAGTTCGACTCCGACAGCAACGCGATGGTCATTCTGGAGGGCGACAAACCGCTCGGCGCACAAGCACACCGCTACTACGACGAGTTGATCCAGAGGTTCCGCGCCGACCCGGAACACGTCGAGCACGTCGCCGATTTCTGGAGCGACCCGCTGACCGCAGCGGGGGCGCAGAGCGCCGACGGCAAGTCGGCGTACGTGCAGATCTATCTGCGCGGGAACATCGGCGAGACGATCGCGAACGAATCGATCCAAGCGGTTCGCGACATCATCGCGGAAGTCCCTGCCCCGCAGGGAATCAGGGCGTACGTCACCGGCGGAGCGGCGTTGAACGCCGACCAGCGCGTCGCCGGTGACAAGGGAGCCGTCAAAGCAACTGTCGCAACGCTGATCGTCATCGCGGTGATGCTGTTGTTCGTCTACCGCTCGATCGCCACCATGGTGCTGATCCTGTTCATGGTGTTCGTCGAACTCGGCGCCTCCCGTGGCATCGTCGCTTTCCTCGGTGACACTGGACTCATCGGGCTCTCGACATTCGCCACCAGCCTGCTGACCCTGATCGCCATCGCCGCGGGAACCGACTACGCGATCTTCCTGATCGGCCGATATCAAGAGGCCCGCCAGGCCGGTGAGGACAAGGAAACCGCTTACTACACAATGTTTCACGGCACTGCCCACGTGGTGCTGGGATCCGGTCTGACCATCGCCGGCGCCTTGTTGTGCCTGAAGTTCACCAGGCTGCCGTGGTTCCAGACCATGGCGGTGCCGTGCGCGGTGGGCGTTCTCGTCGCGGTGATCGCCGCCTTGACGTTGGGTCCGGCTGTCACCGTCGTAGGTAGCCGGTTCGGATTATTCGAACCGAAGCGGCCGATCAACTCCCGTAGATGGCGACGGGTCGGCGTCGTGGTCGTGCGATGGCCGGGGCCGGTTCTGGTCGCGACCTGCGCCCTGTCACTGGTCGGGTTGCTGGCGCTGAACGGATACAAGGTCGACTACGACGGGCGGCACTTCCTTCCCGCCGACACCCCGTCGAACATCGGATACGGCGTCGCCGACCGGCATTTCGACGCCGCCCGGATGAACCCCGAGCTGATGATGGTCGAGAGCGACCACGATCTACGCAACTCGGCCGACTTCCTGGTGATCGACAAGATCGCCAAGGGGGTCTTTCGCGTACCCGGCATCGCTCGCGTGCAGACCATCACCCGGCCGCAGGGTAAGCCGATCGAGCACACCACTATCCCGTTTCTGCTCAGCATGCAGGGCACGACCAACCAGCTCAATCAGAAGTACCTGCAGGACCGGATGGCTGACATGTTGGTCCAGGCCGACGAGATGCAGACGACCATCGACCAGATGGAAAAGATGGCAAGCCTGATGCAGCAGATGGCCGACACCACTCACAGCATGGTGCGAAAGACCAAGGAGATGACGGTTGACGTTGCCGAACTGCGGGACCACATCGCCGATTTCGACGACTTCTTCCGACCGATCCGCAATTACTTCTACTGGGAACCGCACTGCTTCAACATTCCGATCTGCTGGTCGCTGCGCTCGATCTTCGACACCCTCGACGGCATCGACACGCTGACCGATGACATCGAGCACCTCGTGCCCGATCTCGAACACCTCGACAGCCTGATGCCTCAGCTGATCCTGCTGCTACCGCAGCAGATCGAAACCATGAAGACGATGAAGACGATGATGTTGACCATGCACTCCTCGCAGAAGGGTCTGCAGGATCAGATGGCCGCGATGCAGGAGAACTCGCACGCCATGGGCGACGCGTTCGATGCGTCGATGAACGACGACTCGTTCTATTTGCCGCCAGAAGCGTTCGAGAACAAGGACTTCCAGCGTGGCATGGACAACTTCATTTCACCGGACGGTAGGTCGGTGCGCTTCATCATCGAGCATGAGGGCGATCCCGCCACCCCAGAGGGCATCGACCACATCGACGCGATCAAGCTCGCGGCCAAGGAAGCCATCAAGGGCACTCCGTTGGAGGGGTCCACCGTCTACCTCGGCGGAACCGCGGCAACGTACAAGGACATGCGCGACGGCTCCAACTACGACCTGATGATCGCCGGTTTGTCCGCTGCGGCGTTGATCTTCATCATCATGCTGATCATCACGCGGGCGGTGGTAGCCGCAGCGGTGATCGTCGGAACGGTTCTGCTTTCGCTGGGCACGTCGTTCGGACTGTCTGTGCTCGTCTGGCAGCACCTGCTGGGCATCAAGCTGCACTGGATCGTGTTGGTGATGTCGGTGATCCTGTTGTTGGCCGTCGGCTCGGATTACAACCTGCTGCTGGTTTCCCGGTTCAAGGAGGAACTGCACCACGGGTTCAAAATCGCGATCATCCGTGCGATGGCCGGTTCGGGCAAGGTCGTCACTTCGGCGGGCCTGGTGTTCGCCGCGACGATGGCCTCGTTCGTCGTCGGCGATCTGCGCAGCATCGCCCAGGTCGGCAGCACGATCGCGTTGGGTCTGCTGTTCGACACCCTCATCGTGCGCGCGTTCATGACGCCGTCCATCGCCGCACTGCTCGGCCGTTGGTTCTGGTGGCCGCAGAGGGTGCTCACCCCGGCATCGCAGCGCAGGATGGCCGCCGTGTTCCCGGAGCGGGCGACGGTGGGAACCAGCATCCGCGGCCGAGCAGAACCGGAGTTATAGAGCTTTCCGAACGCGCTCCTTCTTCGGGGTCTGTGGTGCCATGATGGGCAGATGTCGAACCCCGACGTGGCGGACAGCCCCCTACCGTCTGCCTCGGCTTGGGCTATTGCGGATCGCAATGTCGGCACGTTCCGGTTCTGGTTCGTCGGGCAGCGCTGGGAGTGGTCGGACGAAGTGGCGCGGATGCACGGGTACGAACCCGGCACCGTCGTGCCGACAACCGAACTGCTGCTTTCGCACAAACATCCCGACGACCGACAGCACGTCCAGGACCTACTCGACCACGCCCTGCACCTGGGTGGCTCGTTCTCCAGCCGTCACCGGTTCATCGACACCGCGGGCAGGTTGCATACAGTCATCGTGATCGGCGACCGGATGCTCGACGACAAGGGTGCGGTGCTCGGTACCGAGGGCTACTACATCGACCTGACCGACACGTTCGCCCAGACCCGCCGTCAAGCGTTGAGCGAGTCGCTGCCCGAGCTGTTCGAGGCCCGAGCGGCGATCGAGCAAGCCAAGGGCGCCCTGATGCTCGTCTATTGCATCGACGCCGAAGCCGCATTCGAGTTGCTGATGTGGCGCTCACAGCACACCAACACGAAGTTGCGCTCCCTGGCCGCGCAGATCGTCGCCGAACTCGGCACGATCGATCCCCAGCGTGACGACCTGCGAAGGCAGTTCGACCATCTGCTGCTCACCGCGCACACCCGCGCCGAGTAGGTGATCGAGGGCCGTGGATGCGCGTGGTAACTGAAGTCGTCGCCGCCGGGGTATCACCAAGGCATGACGGATCAGACGCGCGTACCGCTCCACCACTGACGGGTGGGATGACGTGGCGCAATTAGAGGTGAGCCTGGACATGCGCGACACCGCGGTGGTGGTGTCGGTAGCAGGCGAGATCGACTCGAACAGCGTCGGATCGCTGCAGCCACACCTTGACCGCGCGGTCGAGGCCGCCGACGAGCATCCGGCCAAGTTGCTGATCGTCGAACTGTCCAGGGTCGGCTACTTCGGCAGTGCCGGCCTGAACGCCCTCCTCGAGTGTTACGAGAAGGGCTTGGCGGCGGGGGTGACGGTGCGGTTGGTGGCCGCCAACCCCGAGGTGGTCCGCCCCATCGAGGTCACCAGGCTCGACAAGGTTCTGCGGCCGTACGGGTCTGTGGCCGATGCGGTCGACGCATGAGTAACCCGAGCGGGCCGCAGACTCGGTTGACCACGGTTTTCGATGCCGACGGCGAGATCGGACCCGATCTGGGCGAGGTTCGGTGGGCCGCCACGCCGTTGGGGACGCCGGACGGCTGGCCGCAGAGCCTGCAAACCGCGGTCAGCATCCTGCTGTCCTCGCGATTCCCGATGTGGATGGCGTGGGGTCCTGATCTGACGTTCTTCTGCAATGCCGCCTACCGACGGGACACGTTGGGCCGCAAGTATCCCTGGGCGCTCGGCCGGCCTGCGCGCGAGGTGTGGGCCGAGATCTGGCCCGATATCGGCCCGCGAATCGATCTCGTGCTCTCCACCGGAGAGGCGACCTGGGACTCGGCACTGCTTCTGTTCCTCGAGCGCTCCGGTTATCAGGAGGAGACGTACCACACCTTCTCCTACAGCCCGCTGCGCGACGACGACGGGCTGGTCGTGGGCATGCTGTGTGTGGTCAGCGAGGACACCCAGAAGGTGATCAGCGAGCGGCAGATGGCGACGTTGCGCGACCTCGGATCGGACCCGAGCGCGGTGCGTACCGAAGAAGAGATCATGGCGTTCGCCGAACGCCAACTCGGTCAGAACTTGCGTGACCTGCCGTTCACGTTGATTTATCTGTTCGACGCCGACGACGGTGCACGCCTTGCCGGATCCACCGGGGGCATCGCCGACCATCCGATCGCATCGCCACGTGTGGCCGCAGACAGCGATGGCAGTTGGCCGCTCGACAAACCTGCGCGCGGTGAGACGACGGTGCTCACACTCGACGACGACAGGTATGCGGACCTGCCGACCGGTGACTGGCGCGACCCACCCACACACGCGCTGGTCGTCCCGCTGCAACAACAGGGCGGTTCTCCGATCGGTTTCCTGGTCGCCGCGCTCAACCGCTACCGCCGGCTCGACGACACGTACCGCGGCTTCGTGTCGCTCGTGGCGGGCCACGTCGCCGCGGGCGTCGGCAGTGCGCGCAACTACCAGGCGCAGCAGCAGCGCGCCGAAGAGCTCGCCGAGCTCGACCGTGCCAAAACGGCGTTCTTCTCCAACATCAGCCATGAGTTCCGGACCCCGCTGACGTTGATCCTCGATCCGGTCGCCGAACTGCGGACCCGCGGAGCCGACCTCGACGCTCCCGCCCGCGAGGAGCTGGACATCGTGTGGCGCAACGGGTTACGGCTGGCCAAGCTGGTCAACACGCTCCTCGACTTCTCGCGCATCGAAGCCGGCCGCATGCGGGCGAGCTTCGCCCCGGTCGAGCTCGGGTCCGTCACCGCCGAGCTCGCCAGCGTCTTCCGGTCGGCGATCGAGCGTGCCGGCCTCATGTTCACCGTTGACTGTCCTCCTCTCGACGAAACGGTCTACATCGATCGCGACATGTGGGAGAAGGTGATCTTCAATCTGCTGTCGAATGCGCTGAAATTCACGTTTACCGGCGGCATTTCGGTCAACGTGACCCGCGACGGTGACGATGCGGTGGTGACCGTCTCCGATACCGGGGCCGGAATTGCCGCCGCGGAGATACCCCGGTTGTTCGAACGGTTCCACCGGATCGAGAACGTGCGGGCGCGGTCGAACGAGGGCAGCGGGATCGGCCTGGCATTGGTCAAGGAGCTGGTCGAACTCCATGGCGGCAGCATCACCGCCGAGAGCACCGAAGGCGTCGGCACCACGTTCGCGATCCGCCTGCGCTTCGGCACCGCGCATCTACCGGCCGCGGCACTCTTCTCGGCAGACGACACGCGGATAGCGGCCGCAGGTGCCGAACCCTACATTCAGGAGGCGCTGCGGTGGCTGCCCGCCGACGGCGAAGGGCCTGCCCCCGATGTGCCCCCGAAGCTGCCCGGCTCAACCACTTCGCCTCCGGTTCCGGGCACCACACCGCGTGTGCTCATCGCCGACGACAACGCCGACATGCGTGACTACGTCGCCCGGATGCTGCGCAACGACGGATACCTCGTCGACGCCGTCACCGACGGTCAGCAAGCGCTGGACGCGGTCCGTACGGAGTTGCCCGACATGGTGGTCAGCGACGTCATGATGCCGCGTCTGGACGGCCTTCAACTCGTCGCTGCCTTGCGATCCGACCCGCGCACCGCCGCCATACCGGTGCTGATGTTGTCCGCCCGCGCCGGACAAGAAGCCGCCATCGAGGGTTTGCAAGCCGGCGCCGACGACTATCTCGTCAAGCCGTTCGCCGCCGCGGAACTGCTCGCGCGCGTGCGCGCGAACGTCAAACTCGCAAGGATCCGCAATCATCACGCCCGCTGGCGCACCGCGCTGATCGACTCGCTGCAGGAAGCGTTCTTCGTGGCCGACGAGCGCGGCGCGGTGATCGAAATCAATGCGGCGTTCACCGACATCCTGGGGTACGGCGTCGAGGAACTGCCGTACGAACCCGTACAACCGTGGTGGCCGACGGCGGAGTCGGATCCAGAAGCCCACCACCAAGCCAACCAGCTGCTGTCACAGATTCTGCGTGAACCTCATGGCAGGCACACGGTTCCGGTTACGCACCGCGACGGGCACCGTCTGTGGGTGACTCTCACCTACAACCAGATCGAGGAGATCGACACCGGCAGGCCCGTGCTGGTCGGCACCTTCCGCGACGTCACCGCCGAGCACTACACGGTGCAGCGGGAGGCCGCGCTGGCAGCGCTCAACCAGCAACTGGCGCAGGCGGATACGCTCGACGACGCGGTGCGCACGGCAGCCGATGTGCTGCGTGAGGTGTGGCGGGCGCACCGGGTCCTGGCCGTCACGTTTCCGGTCGACGGCGCCACGACGATCGATCCGACAGGGCTGGTCTGTTCCGGCGAGCCTGCCCAGTGGCACGACCTGCCCGCGCCCACAAAACTGGCGATCACCTCGCTGCGCTCCGCAGACTCACTGGTGGCCGATGCGTCGGACACCGGGTCCGCGCGCATCGCCCTGCAGCATCCGCGCGGGGTGCTCGTCGTCTACCTCGAGTTGCCTGAGCGCCGACCGTTCACGGCCGAAGACAAGACGCTGCTAGCGGTCTTGGCAGGCAGGCTCGGCCAGGGGTTGCAGCGCGTCCACCTACTCGACCAGCAGCGTGAAACCGCACTCGCGCTGCAGCACGCGATTCTTGGTCCGACGGTTTCGAGCGGCTTCGCCGTGCGGTACCAGCCGGCCACGCGCCCGCTGCAGGTCGGTGGTGACTGGTATGACGTCGTCGATCTGGACGACGGCCGGATCGCGTTGATCGTCGGCGATTGCGTCGGGCACGGATTGACCGCCGCCACGGTGATGGGGCAGCTGCGAAGCGCCTGTCGGGCATTGCTTCTGGAACACCCCGGACCGGCCGCGGCGCTGACAGCCCTTGACCGATTCGCCGCCCGGTTGCCCGGCGCACGGTGCACGACGGCATTCTGCGCCGTGCTCGATCCGGACACCGGTGAGTTGCTGTACTCCAGTGCCGGCCACCCGCCTCCGGTCATGGTGCTTGCCGACGGCACGAGCCGACTGCTCGACGACGCCTCGGTCACCCCGCTCGGGTTGCCCTTCGATCACATTCGTCCGGAGGGCCGGCAGGTCATGCCGCCCCGCGCGACGTTGTTGCTCTACACCGACGGCCTGGTGGAGCGTCGGCGCGAATCTCTCGACAAGGGCATTGGCCGGGCCGTCGACGTGCTCGAAAACCATTCCGCCACAGCGCTGGACGACCTGGCCGATGAGATCATGACGCAGCTGACACCCATCCACGGATATCAGGACGACGTCGCGCTCATGCTGTATCGGCAACCGGCGCCGCTGGAAATCGAATTCAGCGCTGATCCCGCTGAATTGGCAGGCACGCGCAGCGAGCTGCGGAAGTGGTTGGTGCGGGCGGGGATTGATCCGAGCCAAACCCTCGACGTGTTGATCGCCACCGGGGAGGCGCTCGCCAACGCGGTCGAGCATGGGCACCGTGACCGTCCCGGTGGCGCCGTGCGTCTGCGCGCGACCGTGCTGGCCGACCGGCTTCACCTGACCATCGCCGACACCGGGGTGTGGAAAGTGCCCCACGCCGACCCCGCGTCCCACCGCGGCCGCGGAATCGCGCTGATGCGGGCGCTGATGAACAACGTCACGATCGAGACGGGCGCTTCCGGCACGACGATCGACTTGCACGCCAGGATCGCCTGATGCCCACACCGCTCACCGTGCGCACCGACCGTCGGGTCGACGGCACCGTGGCGCTGAGCGCGGCGGGCGAACTCGACTTGAGCAATATCGACACGTTCACCGACGCCATCGCCGAGGCCGTCGGCAGGTCAAATCAGGAGTTGGGGCGGTTGACGGTCGATTTGACCGCGATCGAGTACCTCGACAGCGGAGCGATCAACGCCCTGTTCGAAAACGCACAGCAGATCCGCAAGATCGTTGCCAACCCGATCCTGATGCCGGTGCTGTCGATCAGCGGGCTGACGTCGGTGGCCGAAGTGCAAGCGGCAGAGGGCGACTGAACGGTTCTGGTGAGGTCACGGAAGCACCGTGCGCATCAACATGACGTTGTAGGCCGACCACAGCGACAGGTTGAAGTACAACTCCTTGCCGGTCGACCACGGATGCAGGAACGGCGCATAGACACCGCCGGGGACATCCCAGGACCGCACCAACAACTGCTCGGGACCGTACGGTCCCTGCGGAGCGGGTGCCATCCTGGCCACCACGTCGTTGGCGCCGTTGCAGTACATGACCAGGTACTGCTTGAGGTAGGTGTTGTACTGGGCGGACATCTCACCGACCGGGCCCGGGATCACTACGGTGGCCGCACCCGGATCCCTTGGTACCCAAGCATTTTGATCAGCGTTCCAGTACTCGTAGCGGTTGAGATCGGGCACCGCTCCCTGCGGGATGCGCGCGATGTACGCCGCGCCGGCTCTGCCCGCCGGTGTCCCGAACGTGTAAAGGTAGGGATCACCCGCGCCCGGCGTCAGGAACGCGCCCTGTTGGAAGTTCTCGTTGCCGCGCACGTATCGAGCGCCCGCGACGTCGCCTTCGCGTGCGGCGCGCACCGTGCCGGGATAGACGCCCCAGTGCTCGCCGTTGTCGGGGGAGACCGCGATCGCGGAGAAATTGGTCGTCCACCGGCCGTCGGCGTCCCAGCTCTTGATGGACATGAAGTTCACGAACTGGTTGCCGCCTACCGCGACACCCGCGGTCGGAATGATGCCCTTCTCATTCGGCGCCCACTTGGTGCTGTTGATGATCTGCTTGGACAGGCCGGGCGCCCACAGCGGGGAACCGGAGTAACGGTTGGCGAGCGCGCCGTCGGGCACGGCGACCGTCTTCGACAGCGCCCCGTCCTGGGTGCGCAGCAGCGCGTTGTAGCGCCATTGCTTCCCCCGCACGCTGCAGTAGCCGTAGGTGTCACCGAACGCCATCAACACCTGACGATTGCCGGCATCGCCGTTGTCCCACATGATTCCGAGGTCGGTACCGGTGATCGCGAATCGTCCGATCGTGTTGTTCGGGCTTTCGGGGCCGGTGACCCACCCGACGAGCGTCGTCCCCGGCGGCGCGGGCGGCGGAGGCGGCTCGGGGGCGGCAGCGGGAACCTGCTGCGCGACAGGCTGATCCGCCACAGGCTGAGGTGGCGTGGGGCGGACGGCGGCCTGTTGGTCGACGGTCGCCGACTGGGGCGAAAGTGACTGGAGGATCTCGGCGGGCAGTCGGCCGAGTCGCGGCAACGGCGCTTCGTCGTTGGTGTTGCGAGGCCGGTGGCCGACCGGCGGGCCACCCGGCAGCGCCGGCGTCGCTTCGGTGTTCGGCGCGGCAGGCGGTTGTGCGGCCGCCGCCGCCCCGGTGCACGGTTCCGCCGTGGCCGAGGGGGCGACGCCGAGCACGGCGCTCAGTGCGATCACGGTTGCGGACGCCACCGACAACGAGGCGATGCGCGTAGGCGGCGACATGTCACACCTTTCGGAGGCGGGCGCCCGATGAGACGTCAGCGATGGGCGGATGTGACGTTAGTGACGAAAGTGACTCTTGTGATCTTGATGCGCGGATAGGTACTCACCTGTGACCGTGTCGCAACCTCCCAATCCTGCGATTTGCGCGCCGTTTCGCTCGCTGGGTGGCTGTTGCGAAATGCCGATGGATGTCCTTTGTGTTGGCCGGTGAGCACGAAACGATGAGGTATGGCTCGTTCGTATCGTCCGGTGGTGCGCGATCAGGAGTTTTTGCTGCCACCGAATATGGCT
>NZ_NKCN01000042.1 GCF_002245535.1 Mycobacterium lehmannii
ACGATGGCGGCTGGTCCACCCGGATGAACGAACGTTGCGAGGTCGAATGGCTTCCGCCGCCCGAACTGGACACCGGCCAGGCGCGGCTGAACTACTACCACCGACCCGAACGACTCCTGCGCCCACCCGACGAGCAGGAAACCCGCAGCCACAACGACACCGCCACTTCGCCCGCACCCGCAGAGGACTCGAGGTCGCATGCCGAATCGGAGTCCGATGAGGCAAAGCCCGCCACCGACACCCAGATAGCCCAAGCGGAAATGGGCGCCGCAGGGCCCGCGAACGAAACCGAAATAGCCGACGAAGACACGGCGTCGGGTGCCGAGTCCGGCGACGACAACGACACTGCCGACGAAATCGCGAGCCCGCTCGCAAACGCCGAGCCCGCCGGGGCTAACCAAGGCGCTCAAACCGAGACGTATACCAATCCGACCGAAGCCGAATCAGGTGTCGCGGTGTCAATTGACGGATCCAGCGAACCCGGCGGACCAGCGCCCCCAGGAGACCAGGCGGCCTGACGGCCGGCGCGAGGAAGCCCGGGTCCACCTGGATCACCAGGCCGCGCGGAATCAGCAGGCCCGCGCTGATGAGCCCCCCAGAAGCGACGAAAGCCCGCCCCAACCAATAGTCGGAACGGGCCTTCGAAAAAGTGGAGCTAAGGGGACTCGAACCCCTGACCCCCACACTGCCAGTGTGGTGCGCTACCAGCTGCGCCATAGCCCCTGATGTCGTGCCCATCGAAGTTACACCACCTGCGGGAAGCGCTCAAAATCGCTGGTTAAGGCACCTCTCCACCGGCTTCGGGGCCGATTGCACGAGCCGGCGTGTGCTCTGCGGGCCGGCCGCGCGTCTCCGGTGCGAACACCCATCCCAGCGCCGCCAACCCCAGTATCGCCCCGCTGACCACGAACGCCGCGCCGAACGAGGTCTGCTCGGCGATCTGGCCTACCACCAGCGATCCGATGATCGAACCCAGGTCGGCCATCATCTGGAAGACCGCGACCGCGGTGCCGCCACGCGCCTTGTTCCCGACGATGTCGGCCACCGCCGCCTGCTGCGGCGAGACGAAGATGCCCGTCGCCGCACCCGTGATGTACGCGGCGACCAGGAATATCGGCAGCGACGTCGTGAACCCGACCAAGATGGTCGACACCGCCGACACCGTCAGCCCGACGATCAGCAGCTTGCGCCTGCCGATCCGGTCGGACAGGTAACCGCTGGGGATCACCACCGAGACGTTGCCGATCGCGAACGTCGCCAGCGCCAAACCCGCCGCACCCGCCCCGTAGCCGAGGCCCTCGACCACAAACAGCGGAACCAGCGCGATGCGCAGCCCGAACGCCGCCCACCCCGTGCTGAAGTTCGAGAACAACGCCGCGCGGTAGGCGCGGTGGCGCAGCACCTGACGTATCGAGACCGCCGCCTCCGCAGTCTGCTCCGGCGCCGCCAGCGTGCTGCCGCGCAGGCTGACGAACACCACGCCCGCCGCGAACAGCAGCGCCGCACCGTAAATCACAAACGGCGCCGCCAATCCGAAACCCGCTGTGAGGCTGCCCAACACCGGCCCGCCGACCGAGCCGACCAGAAATCCCGTCGAGAACAGGCCCGCCACCCGTCCGCGCGCGTTCTCCGGCGATATCCGGATCATCAGCCCCAGCGACGACACGGTGAACATCGCCGAGCCCAGCCCGCCCAGCGAGCGGAACGCCAGCAGCTGCCAATACGTCTGCGCGAACGCGCACGCCCCGGTCGACAACGCGACGATGATCAGGCCGCTGATGTAGACCCGACGCTCCCCCAGCCGCTGCACGAGCAAGCCGGCGGGCGGCGCGGCGATCAACCGCATCAACGCGAACGCCGTGATGACGAACGTCGCCGCGCTGATGCTCACGCCGAAGTGACGGGCGTACTGCGGCAGCACGGGCGCCACCACGCCGTAACCCAGTGCCACCACGACGTTGGCGCCGACGAGCAGCCAGACCTCGCGCGGGAGCTTCGGCTTGGCCCCAGCCTGGTTGGCCCCAGCCTCGTTGGCCCCAGTCTGGTCGGCCTCAGTCTGGTCGGCCCCCGCCGCATCGGGCCCCGTCGAGCTGTCGCCCTCGGGTTCAGAACTCACCCGATGACCTTATTGACCACCTCGCGCGCCGCTTCCTGCACCTCCGCCAGATGCTCGGGCCCCTTGAACGACTCGGCGTAGATCTTGTAGACGTCCTCGGTGCCCGACGGCCGCGCCGCGAACCACGCGTTCTCCGTCGTCACCTTCAGTCCGCCCAGCGGTGCCCCGTTGCCCGGCGCCATCGTCAACTTCGCCGTGATCGGTTCACCGGCCAGCTCGGTCGCCGAGACCTGCTCCGCCGACAGCTTGGACAGTCGCGCCTTCTGCTGGCGGTCGGCCGGCGCGTCGACGCGCGCATACGTTGGAGCGCCGTACTTCTCGGCCAGCTTGTCGTAGCGCTGCGACGGCGTCTCACCCGTCACCGCCAAGATCTCCGAAGCCAGCAGCGCCAGGATGATGCCGTCCTTGTCGGTCGTCCACACCGACCAGTCGTGACGCAGGAACGACGCCCCCGCGCTCTCCTCACCACCGAAACCGATTGTCCCGTTGTGCAATCCGTCGACGAACCACTTGAAGCCCACCGGCACCTCGACCAGTTCACGGCCCAGCCCGGCAACCACCCGGTCGATGATCGACGAACTGACCACCGTCTTGCCGACCGCGGTCGACGCCGGCCATGACGGCCGGTGCGAGAACAGGTAATCGATCGCGACCGCCAGGTAGTGGTTGGGGTTGAGCAGCCCGCCGTCCGGGGTGACGATTCCGTGCCGGTCGGAGTCCGCGTCGTTTCCGGTCCCGATTTGGTATCGGTCTCGGTGGGCGATGAGCGATGCCATCGCGTTCGGGGAGCTGCAGTCCATCCGGATCTTGCCGTCGGTGTCCAGCGTCATGAACCGCCACGTCGCGTCGACCAGCGGGTTGACCACCGTCAGCTCGAGGTTGTGGCGTTCGGCGATCGCGCCCCAGTAGTCGACGCTCGCGCCGCCGAGCGGGTCGGCGCCGATGCGGATCTTCTCGGCGCTGATCGCGTGCAGGTCGACGACGTTGGGAAGATCCGCGACGTAGGCGTCGAGGTAGTCGTGGCGCTGCGCGCTCTGCAGTGCCCGCGCCAGCGGCACCCGCTTGACCCCTTTGAGCCCGTCACGCAGCAGTTCGTTGGCCCGTTTGGCGATCGCACCCGTGGCGTCGGTGTCGGCGGGCCCGCCGGTGGGCGGGTTGTACTTGAATCCGCCATCCCGAGGCGGGTTGTGCGACGGCGTGACGACGATCCCGTCGGCCAGGCCGCCCTCGCGACCCCGGTTGAACGTGAGGATCGCGTGACTGACCGCCGGTGTCGGCGTGTACCGATCGGCCGAATCGATCATGGCCACAACGTCGTTGGCTGCCAGCACCTCCAACGCCGATGCCCAGGCCGGTTCGGACAGCGCATGGGTGTCGCGGCCGATGAACAGCGGACCGGTGGTGCCCTGTGCGGCGCGGTACTCGACGATCGCCTGCGTCGTGGCCACGATATGCGCCTCGTTGAACGCCGCATCGAGGCTGGAACCGCGATGCCCGGACGTGCCGAACGCCACTTGCTGGTCGACGTTCTCGGGGTCCGGTTCTCGGGTGTAGTACGCCGTCACCACCGAAGCGATGTCGATGAGGTCCTCGGGCTGGGCCGGCTTTCCGGCTCGGGGGTGGGGCGCCATGTACCCGATTCTGCTCCTTGTCGCCATGCGGCGCGCTCGGGTGCGGCCATACTCTGGCTTGTGCTTGGTTACGACGGCCGCGAGGTGCTCGCCGTGTTCGTCGGCGGTGCGCTGGGCACTTTGGCCCGTGCCGCGATCGAGACGCTCGTCGCGCCCGAAGCCGGGCACTGGCCCTGGCCGACGTTCGCCGTGAACATCGTCGGGGCCTTCGTCCTGGGATACGTGGCCACGCGGCTCCCCGACGACAGCTACCGCCGCCCACTGCTGGGCACCGGCTTCTGCGGCGGACTGACCACCTTCTCGACCATGCAGGTCGAGATCCTCAGGATGATCGAGCGCGAACATTTCGCGCTGGCGGCCGGATATGCGTCGGCCAGCATCGTCGCCGGTCTCGCCGCGGCCTGGGTGGCATCGGAATGGGCGCGACGATGACGGTCGCGGTGTGGCTGGGCGTCGCGGTCCTCGGCGGGGTCGGAGCGGTGCTGCGCTTCCTTGTCGACCGCACCGTGTCACACCGGCTGAGCGGGGCGTTCCCATCGGGCATTTTCGTGGTCAACATCTCCGGCGCGCTGGTGCTCGGCCTGCTCGCCGGCCTCGAACTGGGCCCTACCGCCGCACTGCTGGCCGGTGTCGCGCTCCTCGGCGCGTACACGACGTTTTCGACCTGGATGCTGCAGACCCTCGAACTCGGCGCGGACCGCCGCATCGGACTCGCGATCGCGAACATCGTCGTCAGCCTGGGGCTGGGCATCGCGGCCGCGGCGTTGGGAATGTGGATCGGAACACGGCTGTGAGATTGTCCGCGAGCAGCGGGGGTAAGCCTAGCCTTACCTGATCCGACGTAGTACCGTCGCGTGCCGTGAACCCGTCTACTCCAGAAGCCGTCAGCGTCGCGCTGGCCGAGATCCTGCGCGACGACATGAACGTCGACGTCCGACGAGTCACCCGCGACTCCCGCCTGATCGACGACGTCGGCCTCGACTCGGTCGCGTTCGCGGTGGGGATGGTGGCCATCGAGGACCGGCTGGGCGTGGCGCTGAGCGAAGAAGACCTGCTCAGCTGCGACACGGTCGGCGATCTGGAAGCGGCCATCCTGGCCAAATCGGCTGCCGCATCCACGAACTCGTGACCGAGCTCGCCGCAGCCCTGTCGGCGGCGATGTCGGGGGCCTCGACGACGTTGTCCGTCCTCGACACGGAAGCGGGCACGTGGGCGCACCATCCGTGGCAGGAGGTCCACGCGCGTGCCGAGAACGTGGCCGAGCGAATCGCCGACGACGAATCCAAAGCCGTCGGCCTGGTCGGTGAACCCACCGTCGAATTCGTCGCGGCAATTCCGGGCGCGTTCTTCGCCGGCGCCGGGTTGTCGATCCTGCCCGGACCCATCCGGCGCGCCGATCCCGAACAGTGGGCTCAGACCACGCTGGACCGGTTCGCCTCCATCGGCGTGACGTCGGTGTTCAGCCACGGTGACGAACTGGCGCTGTTGAGCAAGCACGCGGACACGATCGCCGTTCACGACCTCCTCGCGGTCGGCCACCCGCGCCGCTCCACATCCTTCCGCGGCCCCGGCACCGCAGACGTCGCGATCCTGCAGGGGACCGCGGGGTCGACGGGAAGCCCTCGCACGGCACAGATTTCGCCCGCGGCGTCGCTGGCCAACCTGCGCGGGCTGATCGAGAGGGTCAACGTCAACGACCGGTCCCGACTGCACAGTTGGCTACCGATCTACCACGACATGGGGTTGGCCTTCCTGCTGACCGCGACGCTCGGCCAGTCCGACCTGTGGCAGGCCCCCACGTCGGCATTCGCCGCTTCCCCGTTCAACTGGCTTCAGTGGCTGATGGAAAGCAAAGCCACGATGACCGCGGCGCCGAACATGGCCTTCAATCTGATCGGCAAGTACGCGGGGCTCGTCAAGGACCTCGACCTCAGTCACCTCGGTTTCACGCTCAACGGCGGAGAACCGGTGGACTGCGCCGGCTATCAACGCTTCGCCGACGAGATGGCGCGCTTCGGGTTCAACCCCAATTCCCTCGCCCCGTCCTATGGGCTGGCCGAATCCACCTGTGCGGTCAGCGTTCCCCAGCCGTTCACAGGCCTTCGCGTCGACGACGTACAGGTGGTCAGTGACGGCAACGAGACCACGCGCCGTTTCGCGATCCTCGGACATGCGATCCCGGGCATGGAGATCCGCATCAACACCGACGCCGACCACACCACCGAGGTGACCGGTCGCGAGGTCGGTGAGGTCGAGGTCCGCGGCACGTCGCTGATGACCGGATACGTCGGCCAGGCCCCGATCGACCGGAACGCGTGGCTGCCCACCGGAGATCTGGGCTATCTCACCGACGAGGGACTTGTCGTCTGTGGCCGGGCCAAGGAGCTCATCACGGTGGCCGGTCGCAACGTGTTCCCCAATGAGATCGAGCGCATCGCCGCCGAGATCGACGGTGTCCGTGACGGTTGCGTAGTGGCCGTCGGAACCGGCGAATCCTCGGCGCGGCCCGGTCTGGTGATCGCCGCGGAGTTCAAGGGCGACGACGAGCCCGGCGCCCGCAGCCAGATCGTCGCCCGTGTCGCGTCGCACTGCGGTGTGGTGCCCGCCGACGTGGTGTTCCTCAAACCCGGTGCGCTGCCCCGCACCTCGTCGGGCAAGCTTCGCCGGCTCGAAGTCAAGCGCACGTTGGAGGGAGCAAGCCGATGACGGCCACCGCCGACGCACCGGACGCACCGCCGCTCGAGGACTACCGCGACCTGCTCGAGCGGGTCTTCGACGATCGCGTCACCGCGTGGACGGCGGAAGCCGAAGAGACGGAACGGTTCCCGCGCAAACTCATCGAGTACCTCGGCGAGACCGGGGTGTTCGCCGCCAAGTGGCCGCCGGGACAACAGCATCCCGACGTCGCGAAGGTCATCGAGCTCGCCCGCAAGCTGGGTTGGCTGGGCTCGGCGGGTATCGGGTCGGTGTGGGACTGCACGACTCGGCGATCGCGATCCTGCGCCGCTTCGGCAAGTCGGATTATCTGAAGGAGATCGCCGAGCAGGCGATCCGCGGTGAAGCCGTGCTGTGCATCGGCGCCTCCGAGCAGTCGGGCGGATCCGACCTGCAGATCGTCGGCACCGAAGTGCGTTCTGTCCGCGACGGTTTCGAGGTCAAAGGCATCAAGAAGTTCGTCTCGCTGTCCCCGATTGCCGACCACGTCATGTGCGTGGCCCGCAATGTCGACCATGATCCGGGTAGCAAGCATGGCAGCGTCGTGGTGATAGCGGTGCCGCTGGCCCAGTGCGAGATTCAGACGCCTTACCGCAAGGTCGGCGCCGGTCCTCTCGACACGGCCGCCGTACACATCGACACCTGGGTGCCCGCCGACGCTTTGGTCGCCCGCGCCGGCATCGGCCTGGCCGCCATCTCCTGGGGACTGGCTCAGGAGCGGATGTCGGTGGCGGGGCTGGTGTCGACGTCGGTGCAGCGGGTCATCGGAATCACGCAGGCGCGCATGATGGTTCGCAAGCAGTTCGGCAACAGCCTGTGGGAACATCAGGCGCTGCGGCTGCGGATGGCCGACCTGCAGGCTCGCGTCGACATGCTGCGCTATGCACTCGACGGGATCGCCGCGACCGGAAAGCTCGACCTTCGCACCGCCGCCGCGATGAAGGTCAACGCCGCCCGCCTCGGCGAAGAGGTGATGAACGAGTGCATGCACCTCTTCGGCGGGTCCGGCTATCTCGTCGAGGAGACTCCGCTCGGAAGATGGTGGCGGGACGTGAAACTCGCCCGGGTCGGCGGAGGCACCGATGAGGTGCTATGGGAGCTGGTCGCCGCCGGGATGAAGCCCGACCACGACGGCTACGCCGAGTTCAACCAGCTGCCCTGACGGGCCCGGACCCGTCATCGCCCGCTACGCGCGCGGCAGGGCGTACAGCGCCATACGCCGGTTCGACATGTCGTGCTCCCCGAGGAACTCGCAGCCGGCGTGTTCGCAGACATCGCGTGCGCCCTTGTTCCGGTGGTCGGGATCGAACATGATGCGGCGGCACTGCGGGTCGAGCTCGAAGATGTTAGCGGTCAACCGCGGCAACAGGATCGGCGCGATACCGCGGTTGACGAAGCGCAACTCCGCGATCGCCGCGTGCATCCCGATGTCGTGGGGTTCGGCGTCATACCGCGGGGCGATCGAATCCTTGGCGGCCCGGTACAACTCGACGTAGACGAACGGTTGCCCCCGGAACGAGCCGACGAACGGCCTGGAGTACTCGCCTGCCAACTGTGCGCTCAGATAACGGTGCCACCGCTCGGGGGGCCAGTCGTACTCCCACGCCTCGACAAGGTGCGGGCGGTTCATCCACTCCGAGATCATCTCCGCATCCGCGTCCGGATCGGCCAGCCGGACGAAGTACGGCTCGGCGAGCACCGGTGTGGGCGGTGCCGCGACCTCACGTACCGCATCGGAAATGTCGGTCAGCTCCCGCGGAAGGACGGGCGTGGGTGCATCGTCGATCTCGGTCATCGCCCGCCGAGCCTACCGGAACGACTAAGGCAAGACTTACCTTCCCCGCCTGGACTTCTGCCGCTCAGTCGAAGAGGTCGTCGAGGGCCCGCTGTTCGAGTTCGGTCCACCGGTGCACATTGTCCCGGACCTCGGCGACGGCCTCCTCGTCGAGGTGCCGGGCTCCTTCCGGCGTGATCCGGCAGAGGTCCATGGGCCCACCGACGCTCGGGGACGACGCGTCCAGCGCGTCGAGCACCCGCAGCGCGGCCACCAGGCCGTAGTCGACGCTGCGTTCGCCCATCTCGAAGTGCGCCAGAAGCGCATGGGCCTGCTGGGCCATCGGCGATCCGCTGCCCACCGCATGAAAACCGATCTCCTCGTAGCGGCCGATCAACCCGTGTGGATCGATGTCGACGATGAACGGATCCCCGTTCGCGTAGCCCGCGGCGAGGACGTAGGTGGCCGGGGTTGCGCCGGGCTTACCCGCAGGCACGTCTTCGATGAAGTTCGCGTAGTGGTGCTTGAGCACCGGCAGGACTCGACCTTGCAGGGCATGGCCGATGTCGGGCGCTTCCACGATCGCGTCCGGTTCGTTGTCGAAGATCTGCTCGAGGTCGTAAAGCACCGCACGAGACCCGCTACCGCCCCACGCGGCGCGTTTTCCGAGCGGGTGCAGCTTCTGAGCCGGATAGCTCAGACCGCGCTCGGGGTCGGTGATCTGCGAGTCGGAGGCCATCGCGATCCCGTCAGCGCAGCGGATGGCGAGTACGACGGTCATCGCGGCAGTTTCGACGGCATATGCCGATCGTCTCACGCCGCCCGGGTCAGTAGGTCGCGCAGGACGGCCGCATGGCTTCCGTCGACGTCGCGGGTTGCGGTCGTGAGCACCACCGGACCTTCGGCCGCCAGGCCGCGCAGTTCGTCCAGCGCCTGCGCAGCCTCCTCGGTTTCCAGTTCGGCCGTGTAGCGGGCGACGAACTCGTCGAACCGTTCCTGCCGGTGCGCATACCAGCGCCGCAGCTCGGTCGACGGCGCCACCGCCCGCAGCCACCGGCCGACCCGCGGATCGTCCTTGCGGATTCCTCGCGGCCACAGCCGGTCCACCAGAACCCGGGTGCCGTCGTGGTCGCCCGGCGGGTCATAGACCCGTGCAACCTCGACGCTTGGCCGGCCACCCATGCGGTGAGATGGTAGGGGCATGGCGGTGGACCGAGTGGCGGATCTGCAGCGATGGCAGGACTCCGGCGCCATCTGGGAAGTGCGGATGCGACGCGAAGGCAGTGTGACCGTCGCGCTGCTGCGCTGCGACGGCGGCGAGGAGGTCGACGTGTTCACCTCCGAGGACCCGCAGCTGCTCGCGTTCATCGGCGAGCGTCGAAGCAGTGAAGACTGACGTCATCGACGCTGTGCGCGGACCAGGTCGGCGAACGCGGCGGCCGCGGCGTCCACGCCGTCGAGATCCTCGGTAGCGACGAGGTCCAGCAGCAGGCCGCGGGCCACTGCGAGGCCGAGCCGCATCATCGCCGGGTCAGCCGTGCCACTCGGATCTCGCGACAGCCAGTCCTCGACCGCGGCAGGCAGCATCCGCGCGAACGGTTCCTCGCCCTGCACTCCCCGCGCGTAGCACTCGAAGAACAGCCGCTCGAACGGGCGGAGATCGGGCCTTCGTAGATTGGCCCACATCGCCGCGATGGCCTCGGCGGGATCGGCCGGCAAGTCGTGGGTCAGCGCCATCTGGCGTCGCTCGACCTCGCCGACGATCGCCAGTAGCAGTTCGTCACGCGACCCGAAGTGGTGCAGCAGCATGCGATGACTGGTGCCGACCGCGGCGGCGAGATCACGAAGCGGTCGGTCGCCGATGCCGTTGCGCGCGACCTCCGCGACGAGCCCGTCGAGCAGTTCCTGCCGACGCCGGGCGTCAGGCGGACGGGCCATCAAGCCGGTGCAGTTGCTCGCAGCGCGCCTTCAAACCCTCGGCCTCGAGGTCGAGGTAGCGCTTCGTCATCGGCCGCATCAGCAACCCGACCAGCGCTCCGACCGGACCTCGTTGTTCGAGCCGTTGATGGATACGCGTACGCGCCTGCGAGTCGGCACTGACGGGGCTGACGTCGTGGCCAGCCACGGTGAGCCCGCCCGGCGAGCGCTGCACCCATGTCCACGAGGCACCGGGCGTCACCTCGGTGACTTCCCAGACCAGCTTCGGCATCCGTGGTTGCTTGATCTCGAACCTGTTGCCCACGGCCAACTCCCGGCTGTCCAACGCCACAAGTCGGGTCACCGAGGCGGTCCACTCCGGCCAGCGCTCGACATCGCTGAACACGTCCCATACGACGGCGGCTGGTGCGTCGATCTCGGCGCCACACTCGGTGATCATGTACCAAATGGTACATCCACTGCGTCACCGCGGGAAGTGCCTATCCGCGCGTGCGGCAAGATTGCCTGGACATGACCCTCAGCGACCGCCCCGCGACCCGTCGGTGGCACATCCTCCGACTCGTGCTGTTCGCGGCGTTCCTGCTCGGGCTGTTCTACCTGGTCGCCGTTTCCGGCGCGGTCGACGTCGACCATGTCCGCCGCACAGTGGCCTCCACGGGCCCCATCGCACCGCTGGTCTACGTCGTGGTGTCGGGGCTGCTGGGCGCCGTGTTCGTGCCCGGGCCGATCCTCGCCGCCGCCAGCGGGGTGCTGTTCGGCCCGGTTGTGGGCACGTTCGCCACCCTCGGCGCGACGGTCACCACCGCGTGCGTCACCAGCCTGATCGGCAGGCGGGCCGGACGCGACAGCGCGCGCGCACTCCTCGGCGAGGAGCGAGCAAAAAGGCTCGACGATCTCATCGCGCGGGGCGGGTTGTGGGCCGTCGTCGGCCAGCGCTTCGTTCCGGGCATCTCCGACGCGCTCGCGTCCTACGCCTTCGGCGCGTTCGGAGTTCCGTTGTGGCAGATGGCCGTCGGCGCGTTCATCGGGTCCGTCCCACGCGCATTCGTGTACACGGCGCTGGGGGCGTCGATCGCGGATCTGTCGTCACCGCTGGCGTTCACGGCGATCGCGGTGTGGTGCGTCACCGCCATCGCCGGTGCGTTCGCCGCACACCGGGGCGTGCGGAGTTGGCGCAGACGCGATCGGCGCAGCGACGACGAACCGGCACCCGAAGCGGAGGACTCCTAGTCCGGAAGCGTCGCGCTGCCGGGCGGCGGGGAAAGCTGCCAGGTGTCGCAGGCCATCGCGAGCATCGCGTAGGTGCCGACGACGAAGATCAACTCCATCGCCTGGTGGGTACCGAGTTCGTCGACGAGACGACGCCATCTGTCGGGTGTGGCCCGGCCACGGGCGAGCAACTCGTCGGTCGTCTCGAGCACCAGCCGGTCCACTCCGTCGAACTCGGCGTTACCGCGGGCGATCCGTGCGATCTCGTCATCAGACAAGCCACCCGCCTTCGCGATCTTGACGTGCTCACCCCAGAAGAACGACGAGCGCCGCGCATGGGCGAGCCGCAACACCGCCAGCTCGCGCAGCCGCAGCGGCAGCTCGCCACGCTGCAGCAGAAACGCGTTGTAGCCGAGGAACTTCCGCGCCATCTTCGGGTGCCGGGCCAGTACGCCGATGATGTCGAAGTTGAGCGGATCCCTGGGCTCTCCCGACCCGGCCCGTGGTACGTCGTCGCCTGGAACCCCCATCAGCGCGCCGACGGCGGCGTACTCGTCATCGCCCCATTCCCCAGCGGTCAGCGGCATCAGCAGCGGATGGTCTTGCGTCATGTCACCTCTCGTCGTCTCGGCGGTGCAACTCCGCGAGTGCGTGAATCTGCTCGAGGTAGTGCCCGAGCGACCGGTGGACGAACCGCGCGGACACGGTCGTCGTACCCGCATCCGCCATCTCGCGCAGCGTCTTTCGCGTCGCGTCGGGGTCGTCGACCGGGTCGAGCGGGCGGTCGGCGGCCAACACGACCTCGAAGCCGGGCGGCACCTCGCGCGCCTTGAGCCACTCCCCCGCGGTCGCGACCGAGATGCCGAAGGGCGCCCAGCCTTCGGCGAGCGTGAGTGCCCGCCGCAGCGACCGTTTGGTCCGCCCGCCCACCCAGATCGGCATATGGGGCTGCAGTGCGCACGGGTCGACGATGAGGCCGCCGAACGAGTAGTACTCGCCGTCGTAGGAGGGCTCGTTGCTCGCCAGCGCGGCGCGCAAGGCGCGCAGGGCGTCGTCGGCGCGCGGACCGCGATCCTCGAACGGCGCGCCAAGGAGGTCGAACTCCTCCTTGAGTGAGCCGACACCGACCCCGAGGATGAGACGCCCGCGGCTGACGTGATCCAGTGTGCCGTAACGCTTCACGATGGCCAGCGGATGGTGGTATCCCAGCACCAGGGTCATCGTGGCGAGCCGGATCCGTTCGGTGCGGGCGGCCACGTAACCGAGGGTCGCCAGCGGGTCCCAGTACCTGGCGCCGCGCCGTCCGGCCTCCGATGCCGGGATTCCGATGTGCTCGCTGCAGGTCAGGTGGTGGTAACCGAGCCTGTCGGCCGCTTCGGCGACGCGGCCGATGTCCTCGACTCCTGCGTCGCGCTCCCACGTCAACGCCGCCCCGGCGACGTTGGTGACGACCGGTGTCGCGATGCCCAGCTTCAATTCAGTGGCTCTTCGCCCGCCAGGATGGTGCGGTGCATCAGACGACCGCTGTCGGCGGCGTAGGGCAGGGCACGGTGCATGGTGCCGGTGTTGTCCCAGATCAACAGATCGCCGACTTCCCACTCGTGGCGATAGACGTATCGCGGTTGGGTGGCCCAATCACGAAGCCGGGCAAGCAGAGCGCGGCTCTGTTCGACGGGCATGCCGACCACGTAGTCGGCTGTCGCGCCGAGCAGCAGCGACTTGCGGCCGGACTGGTGCGTCCACACGATGGGGCACGCCTTGGTCGGGGACTTCTGCCAGAACGCGATCTCGTCGTAGCTCATCTCGGGTGTGACGTAGTACTGAGATCGCTCGGCGCTGTGCACGACCCGAAGATCGGCGATCAGATCCTTGTCGGATTGCGGTAGATCGTCGTATGCGGCGTAGGTGTTGCAGAACTCCGTATCGCCGCCGGTATCAGACAGTTTCACGGCTCTGAGCAACGTCGCCAAATTCGGATAGGGCTGCAGGGAGCCGTCGAAGTGCCAGAACAGCGAGCCCTTCAGGTATTTCGCGCGTTGGTTGACGTTCTCGTCGAGCGAGATCTTGTAGATCCCGTCCTCGCCCTCATTGGCCACCACTGTGCCCAACGTTGCGGCGATCGCGACCTGTTGCTCGTCGCTGATCTGCAACCCGCGGAAGAACACCACGCCGCGTTGTTCCAGTGTGTCCCTGATCTTCTCGGCGACGCGACCGCTCAGCAGGGTGTCGAGGTCGGTTCTGATCTCGCTGCCGATCCTCGGGGTCAGGTCGACGACATCCAATTGTGCGGAGGTCAGGCTCACTCAGCTCACCCTCGTCAGTATCGTGTTGGCCGAATGTTTGACTCGCGGTTGGTTCCACAGCTCGACCGCGAGTGAGACCGTGATCAGCGAGTAGAGCAGGTTGCGCAGGTTGGCGACGTCTTCAGGCAGCGGCTCGACGTAGTCGAACTTGTCGACGTAGGCAAGAGCTTCTTCGGCGTAGGGAAAGATCTCGTCGTAGAAGGCCCGGATCTGTTCCATGGAACTGTTGACCCGCTTGACATAGCGCGCGTGGCCGTCTTCGATGGCCCATTCCGGCACGAGGTGTTCGAGATGCGAAAACCCCGGCGGTAGAGTGGCGTTCATCGCATCGCCTTCCGCTCTTCGCCGGCCTCGACGTAATCGCCAACGACCTTGTGGAAGTGGCGAAGCAGAATCTCCTCGTCGTTCATCGTGAAATGGGTGAGCGCACCGCTGTTCAGCATGGCCTGCAGACCCTCCGACGGGCTGGCGTCCTCGAGGATGATGTCGTTGAGGAACGTGACCGTCAGCTCCTGGCCCAGCCGCTCCTTGTGCGTTTTCGGCGGCTGGTAATAGGCCTCGGTTTCGAAGATGTGCGAGTGCGGTCCGGTGGGCCAGTGCGTATGGACGGTGAATCCGGACGCACCGAAGATCAGCACGAAGTTCGGGAAGAACTGGAACGAGTCGAAGCCGTACTTCTCCGATCGTGTGGGGTTGATACCGGCAGGCATCGGCCCGCGGTCGGCTTTCTTGTTCCACGGCCCCGCCGCGCTGGCCTCGAAGACGCACTCGATCGGCTTGGAGTACGGCGTCTTGCGGGATGGTTCACCGGAGAACGAGAACATCCGGTGCGGGCCTTTGAGCCGGTAGGCCAGGGCATCGGTGAACGGATTCGGTTGGTCGAACGCGTCGCGGGCCTCCGCGGTGAGCGCGCCGAACGAGGACGCATGAAGGTACGGCCCGTGATAGCTTTCGGCGAACCCGTCGAGGAAAATCTTCCAGTTGCACTGCAGTTCGGCCTTGAGCTTGTAGACCTGATGCGGGCCGGCGAACGGGTACCCCTCGATCTCATGCGCCAGCTCGCCCAGGAAATCGCGGACCGTTTCGGTGTTGTGCGGGTTGAGGTTGATGAAGATGAAGCCCTCCCACACCTCGCACTGGATGGCGGGCACCCGGCAGCTGTCCGCGTCGAAGTCGAGCAGCAGATCCTTGCGGGTGGCCGAGTGGAGTGAGCCGTCGAGCTTGTAGCGCCATCCGTGGAAGCGGCAGTACAGCAGCGGTGCGCGACCTTCGACCTCCTGGAACGGGTCGTCCTCCCACAGCATCTTGTTGCCCCGGTGCGGGCAGATGTTGTGAAACGCCCGGATGACACCGTCCTTGCCCCGCACGACGATCACCGAGGTGTTGAGGAACGTCAGCTCGCGGGTGAAGTAGCTGCCCGACTTGGGCACACGCTCGATGCGGCCCATGTAGAGCCACGTCTTCTTGAAGACGTGCTCGCGTTCCTTTTCATAGAACTCCTCGGAAACGCAGTCCTGAAGCGACACCGGACCACGACCCAGCTCGGGGTAGGCGTCGGTCCAGTGTCCGCTCGCGGGTTTGGTCACCAGGCTGTCGTGACTCAACGGTCTCTCCTGCGTCGGGCTGAAGACGGTAGGGGTGAAGGTACCGCCGCCGATATGGCCGAAACAGACCCGCGAGCGCAACACCCTGTTGCATATTTGGAACACCGCAGAGGGAAAGAACGCTAGAGCCATGGAACAGAACCTGCCCTTCGACGTCGACGCCCTGCTGATCTTCGGCAAGGTGGTGGAGAACCGAAGCCTGTCGAAGGCGGCCGCACTGTTGGGAATGCCGAAGTCGACCGTCAGCCGCAAGCTGACCAGGCTGGAGTCCGACCTGGGCATCAAACTGCTGCGCAAGAACACCCACCAGCTCACCGTCACCGATCTCGGCGAGCAGGTCTACGCCCACGCGGCCAACATCCTGACCGAGGCCAACGGTGTCCGCGCGCTCGTCGAGGGCAGCAGACAGGAGCCGCAGGGCGAACTGCGGGTGGCGATCCCGGTCTTCGTCGGCATCGACTACGCCTCCCGCGTCGGTGCGGCGTTCCTGCAGCACTACCCGAATTCGCAGCTGGACATCCGGCTGGTCGACCGGGTCGTTGACCCGGTGCGCGACGGGTTCGACGTGGTGTTCAGCACCGGACCGCTACAGGACTCCACGCTGATCGCGCGCAAGGTCTTCGACCTCGAGCTGTTCTTGTGCGCGTCACCGGATTTCCTTGCCCGACTACCCGAGCCGGTCCGCGACCCCGCACAGTTGAACACGCTTCCGTTCATCGACTTCGGCTTCGGCGGGCCTCGCAAGCTGACGGTCACCGCAAAGGCCGGCCCGCGCGAGCTGACACCGCCAGTCCGGGCGCGCGCCAACAACTTTCAGGTGTGCAAGCAGTACATCATGCAGGGCCTCGGGATCGGTGCGATGCCCACCCAGATCATCTGCACCAACGAGCTACGCGAGGGCACCCTCGTCCCGGTGTTACCCGAGTGGCGCCTCGAGTCGCTCGACGTGCACATGATCTATCCGTTCGAGTTGTCGTTCTCCACGCTCATCAGCGCGTTCTACGAGACGGCCTGCGAGATCATCGTCGAGAACACCGCCCGCCAGTAACGGCCGTCGCCGGTGCGCGGCGGGTCACCCTTGGACGCCCGCGACGGCCTCGGGCGGCATCGGATCCAGCGGTTGGCGTTTACGCCGGTCACAGCCGGGTAGCCCCGCACCCAACTAGGTTGGGAGTGGGCATGCTGATGGTCGCCGGCGCCCCGGAAGCGGGCGTGAATCGTGGCAATGAGGCCGTGCTGGCCCGCTCGGCGATCATGCGGGGGTTGCCGCCCGCGGACAAGGCGGCTCTGATCGACCGCTTCGTCTACGCCCGGTTCGGGCAAGGTGAGTGCATATACCCCGAGGGCCAACCCGATCACCGGCTCTACGTCGTCATCGACGGCAAGGTCAAGATCGGTTGGCGGTCGGCGGAGTTCCCCGAAAAACTGCTCGCCGTCCTGGGCCCCTCGGAGATCTTCGGCGCCGAGTCGATGTTCGATTGCGGGCCTCGCACCGGTTCGGCCACGGCGCTCACCGCGGTGCTGGTCGCCGTCATCGACCGTGATGCGTTGCACGACTGCATCGACGGCAACCCGCACATCACCGAGCAGCTGATGCGCCTTCTGGCGAGAAACCTACGACGCGCCGAAGACCTGATCACCGACCTGAACTTCACCGACGTTCCCGGCCGGATCGCCAAACAACTCCTTCACCTCGCGCAGCGTTTCGGTGTCCGACAGGACCGGCAGTTGCGCCTCGACCACGGCCTCACTCAAGCGGAGATCGCCCAATTAGTCGGCGCGTCAAGGGAATCGGTCAACAAGGTGTTGTCGGAATTCGTCCAGCGCGGCTGGATCACCGTCTGCGGTAAGAGCCTGGTGATTCACCAGACCGAACTCCTCGCCCACCGGGCGCGCTGACGCGCGAGCAAACTTTTTCGCGGCCGGGGGCGTTGTAACGACCATCGGTGGGTAACCACAAAGGCATGGACCCCGACACGTTGGTGGCGATGGCAGGTTTGACGGCGCTGGGCGCCGCGGTGTTCACAGGCGCGATTTGGGACAGCCCGCTCGTCTCTGCACCCGCGCGGCTCGGCAGGCAGCAACGACCGTATGGCAAGCACGCCATGCCCGTCACCGCACCCAGAAAAGCGCGAGAGTTCGCCGGTTGACCACGGTAGCGCCGGTCGACGGTTACGCTGGGCAAAGGTCCCCGATGGGCGAGGTTTCAACGAACCGTCCGCAAGGGTAAACCGCAGCAGCCACAGGTTCAGATCCGAGCCGTGTGATTCAAACGGCAGGGTCGGGAGTTAGGAGCCTGTGTGGTGTCAGAGGCGATTTCTGAATACGCAGACGTGACGGAGATGTTCCGCCGCCTCAAAGCGCTCGACGAGGGATCACTTGCCTACCGGCGCCAGCGCGAGGCGATCGTCGACCGGACGTTGCCACTGGCCGACCATGTCGCCCGGCGCTACCGCAACCGCGGTGAGCCGATCGACGACCTGGTGCAGGCGGCGCGGGTCGGCCTGGTCAACGCGGTCAACCGCTTCGACCCCGACAACGGCGCCGACTTCCTGTCCTTCGCGATCCCGACCATCATGGGCGAGGTACGCCGCCACTTCCGCGACTACGGCTGGGCGGTCAAGGTTCCGCGCAGGCTCAAGGACCTCCAGGGGCAGTTGGTGAAGGCCCGCGCGGAGTTGTCGCAGCAGAGCGGGCGCGCGCCGACGCCGTCCGAAGTCGCCGCCCATCTCGGTATCGAACGCGAAGCAGTGATGGAAGCGACGATCGCCAGCAGCAACTACTCCACGCTGTCGACCGACGTTCAAGCCTCGGCCGACGACGAGTTCCGCTCGGTCGGTGACACCCTCGGCGACATCGACCCGAACATCGACAAGGTGGTCGATCTCGAGACCGTACGGCCGTTGATCGCCGCGCTACCCGAGCGCGAAAAGACCGTGTTGCTGCTGCGCTTCTTCGAGAGCATGACGCAGACCCAGATCGCCGAACGGATGGGCTATTCGCAGATGCATGTGTCGCGCCTGCTCGCACAAGCCCTTCGCAGGCTCCGTGAGCAGGTCCGTGAACCCGGCGCCAACGGTGTGGAGCTCGAGGCGACCGCACAGCGTCCGCGACGCCGTTCTCCCGTCGCGACGGCGCCTCACCTCAAGCGGGGCGCCTGAGACGGATCAGCGCGGCGCGAAGACGGGTACGACTACGGTCTCGCCGTTGAGATCCTGACGTTCGAAGCGCACCGCGACCGGAAGACCAACGTGCACCGAATCAGGTTCGCAGTCCACGATATTGGCTGCGATGCGCAGGCCAGGTTGTTCGTCGAGTTCGACGATCGCAATGACGTAGGGCAGCGGGACAGCCGGATTGAACGGCTGGTGGTTGACGGTGTAGGTGAACACCGTGCCGAGCCCCGATACCGGTCGAGCGGTGACTCGTCCTCCGCAGTCGGGACAGTCCGCGGTCGGCGGAGACACCCACAATTGGCAACGCTCACAACGGGTGATCAGCAGTTGCCCATCTCGTCCCCCGGTCCAGAAGGCGCGATTGTGCTTGTCGAGAGCCGGCAGCATCCTGGCGGCGTTGGCAGGTGACACGTCGTCGGACACGTCTAGGAAAGTACAGTCTGCAGCGGGCGGTATCACAGAGATCTCCCGTGACGGGGCGTTTTCAGGAGCACGAGGGCGAGGCGGTGGCCGGTTGAGCACGTTCGAGAAGGACGCCATCATCAGCGGGCTCGGCATCTCCCGTATCGGGCGTCGCACCGGGATCCCCGGGATCGATCTGACGATGGAGGCGGTGCGCGCCGCCGTCGCCGATGCCGGCCTCACGCCCGATGACATCGACGGCATAGTCACGTTCGGGGATACGCCGCTGCCCGAAGTCATTGGGGCGCTGGGCGGTCCGGCTGTCGACCAGGGCTACGGTTTCCCGACCGGCGGCGTGCTGACCCCGGCGATGTCGGCGATGGTGGCGGTCTCCGAGCGGCGCGCGCGGCACGTGGTGGTGTATCGGACCGTGCAGATGCTCGGCGGAACGATGACGCAGACACCGCCCAGCTCCGAGCCGAACCCGCTGGCGAACCCACCCGTCGAACCCCGCGCCCTCGGGTCCAGTCGCAAGCTCGGACCGTTCGGCGACATCGACGAACTACTGGCCGCGCACGCCTACTCTGCGGCCAACTGGCTGGCCATGCACTGCCGTCGGCATATGGAGCTGTACGGAACCACCAAGGAACAACTGGGCTGGCTGGCGATCAACAGCAGACGCAATGCCGGGCTGAATCCCCTTGCCGCGTACCGTGACCCGATGACCATGGCGAACTACCTGGCTGCCCGGCCGGTGTCCACACCGTTCGGGCTGTATGACTGCGACGTGCCCATCGATGGCTCGATTGCGTTCGTGATCTCTCACGCCGAGTACGCGCGAGACTGCCCACAACCACCGGTGGCGGTGGAAGCCGTTGGCGGCGCGTATGGCTCGGGAGGCTGGTTTCACCGCGACGATTTTCCGAAGATGGCGTCGACCGACGCGGCCGCCGAGATGTGGTCGCGCACAGATCTGACACCCTCGGACGTCGATCTCGCCGAGCTCTACGACGGCTTCACTTTTCTGACGTTCGCATGGCTGGAGGCGCTGGGTTTCTGCGCGGACGGCGAGGCGGGTTCGTTCGTCGAAGGTGCGACGCGCATCGCGCTCGACGGCGAACTGCCACTCAACACTTACGGAGGACAGTTGTCGGCGGGGCGGATGCACGGCTATTGGCTGCTACACGAGGCGTGTCTTCAGCTGCGCGGGCAGGCCGGTGACCGGCAGGTGTCGCGCCGGCCCGAAGTGGCTGTCGCCGCGGCAGGGGGCGGGCCGATCGCCGGCTGCCTGCTGTTGACCCGCTGAGGTCAGTCCTCGGCGCGTGGGGGCCGGCGCAGAGCGCCCCACAGCCCGACCCCGATGCCGATGACCGCCCCGCCGAGGCCGATGACCCGCTGAGAGCGTCTCATCTCGTGGTGCACGCTCGAGCCGCCCAGCAGGTCGGCCGCATCGGCGCCGCCCGAGGCCAGGAACCAGCCTCTTGTGTCGCGGCCCCGCAGTGCGGATGCCAGCAGCAGCCCGCCGATGAGCGCGTCGCGGTAACCCATTGAGCGCAGAAGCAACTGCGTCGTCGGCACCGGCTCGTCCGGATCACCCCACAGCCGGTTGGCCCGAAGCGGGTCGACCAGAAACGACACACCGGACGCGAAGCGGATGCTGCCGGCGACGAGCGCGGCGCGGTCGTAGGACATGGCCGCAGCCTAGGCCGCGGCGGTGTGCGACGAGCTCGTTTTGCGGCCGAGTGGTACTCAGCCGACCGCGAACAGCTCGAGCTGAATGTTGTCGGGGTCGCGAAACACCACGGTCGCAAACGGAAACGGCTCGTCGGCCGCACGGACACTGGAGTGTTCGATACCGAGTTCGTCGAGCCGTCGCGTCCACGCGTCCAATTCGTCTCGTGACGCCACGTTCAACGCCACGTGGTCCAAACCGGTTCGAGCTTCGTCGAATTGGTTTCCGTCGTTGCCGGTGTTGGTGTGCAGCCCGATTACGACGCCGGAGCGCGGATCGATCAGCAGTTCGCCGTAGCCGGTGTCCTCGCGTTCGTAGTGGGGGAATTTCATCGGCAACCGGTCCGCTCCTAGCAGCCGTTGATACCACGCCAGGCTGGCCTCGAGGTCGGTCACCGTGATGGAGATGTGGTGGATGCCGGTGATACCCGGGACGTCGTCGCTCATCGGATCTCCTGTTCGTTTCGCGCCGGCTCCAGTCGGCCGTCACACCACCGTAGGCAGAAGCGTCGGATCACCTGCCGTGAGTTGCGAAGAACTGCCCACTCGACTGGGAGGCGTCGAACGGAGCGAAGAAGCCGCCGGGCCAGACGTGGCCTCCGCCGTCGATCTGGACGAACACCACCTCGGTTCCGCCAGAACATCCGGCGGCGACGAACCGGTGGACGTTGCCCTGCACCTCCTCGACCGGTGCGGGGCAGCCGTCGATCTCACGCCAGCGCTGCGCCATCGCCGGTGCCGACACGATGTCGCTGGGCCCTCCGCGGCCCACCATCGGGCCGCCGGTGAACGGCACCACGGGATCGGCGGTTCCGTGCACCGCCAACACCGATACGGGCTGCGACGGCGCGCAGGGGAAACCTGACGCCAGCGTGCCGGCGACCGGTGCCGCGGCGGCGAAGACATCCGCGCGTTCGCACGCCAGCCGCGAGGCCATGAAGCCGCCCGCCGAGGTTCCGGTCACGAAGACGTGGCCGGCGTCGACGCCATACTCCTCGCGCAGCCGTTCGGCGAGTGCGACCAGGAACCCGACGTCGTCGACGCCCTGGCGGTCCGGTACTGAGGCGCCGCGGCCGTCGGCCCAGCTCATATCGACGCCGTCGGGATAGGCGACGACGAACCCGTACTGATCGGCGATCGCGTTGTAATTGGTGGCTCCGGCCTGCGCCGGTCCGGTCATCCCTGCGCCGTGCAGGTTGAGCACGAGGCCGGCGGGGCGGTCGAGGCCGGGCGGGGCGTGCACCGTGTAGGTGCGGTTCAGCCCGCCGATCGTCAACGCGCCCGCCGCATCGCCTCCGGGGAACGCCGAAGCCTGTCCCCCGCTGAAGCCGAACAGCAGACACAGCGCCGCCAGCACGACCGCCGTTCGCGTGAGGAGTGAGGCCGCGGGCCCCCCGCGATGAGCACCTCTCAGATGAGCCGATAGCCCCGCCATCGTTCGTCCCCCTTTCGAACAGTCACCCCGCGCGAACGTAAACCACCGTCGCTTGCTGTGTTCACCTTTTATCCCGGGTCGGCCGTATGCGTGCGTTTGGCCGCAAAGTCGCCGGGTATCTCGTACGGAACCTTTTCCGGATGCCTATCGACGATCGGACAGTTTTGGTTACGTCACAGCTCACGTCGAGTCCCGCGGTCGCACGCCTTCATCAATGGCCCACGACGGTTGCGAAGTCGCTCACCGGAACGCTTCTGTTCATCGCGGACCGCGCCGCCGAGGAGGTCGGCGTCTCAGCCGGCGCCGGCGTCACCCTGCTGACCACGAGTGGGCGCCGAATCACGTCGGTCGCCACCGATCCCGCCGCCGACCGGCTCAACGCGTTGTTCGACAGATATCACGAAAACCGCGGCGCAACAGCGTGGTTCATGCAGACGGCGGTACAGGCGACCGGCTCACCCGAGGCCGAGCGGTGGCCGGAGTGGATTGGGCAGGCGGCCGAGGTCGGAGCCAACAGCGTGCTGTTCGCGCCGCTGCGGACATGCTCGACCGCTACGCCTGCGATGCCGCCATCCTCATCGACGAAACCCAAAGCGCGTAAACGCAGTTCCTGCGGGGTGCCGTGCGCAAGCGCTGACGTCAGCGACGCGTCGCTGCCCGGGCCCCCAGATACAGCGCCGCGCCCACCGCGATCAGTATCGCGGCGAAGAGCCAGACCTTGGCCGTCTGCTGGGTCAGCAGCAGCACACAGGACGCCACTCCCAGCACCGGCACGGCCGTCCAGACCCGGAAATGCGGGTGATCGACCGGGTCGCGACGGAGCACCAGCACCGCGATGTTCGTCGAGATGAAGACGATCAACAGCAGCAGCACCACGGTCTCGGCGAGCGTCGACAGATCGCCCAGGAGGCTCAGCACCATGGCGACGACGGTGGTCGCGACGATCGCCGTCCACGGCGTGCGTCTCTTCGGCAACACGCGACCGAGCACGCTGGGCAGCAGGCCGTGTTCGGCCATGCCGTAGGTGAGCCTGCTGGCCATGATCATCGTCAGCAGCGCGCCGTTGGCGACGGCGACGAGCGCGATCGCGCTGAAAACCCAGTCGGGGACGCCGACGTCGGCCGCCGCGACCACGTCAAGCAACGGTCCCGAAGACTTCGCGAGGTCCGCGGCGGGCAGGGCGATCGCACTCGCCACACCGACCAGCGCGTAGAGCACACCCGCGGTGATGAGGGCGCCGAACAGCGCCGTGGGATAAACCTTGCTCGGATTGCGAATCTCCTCGGCCACGTTCGCCGATGTCTCGAAGCCGACGAACGAGTAGTACGCGACGATCGCTCCACTGAGAATCGCCAACGCCGGCGTGGCGCCCTCGGGAAACTCGGCGACGCGGCTGACATCGCCCCGCCCGCCGCCGACCATCATCGACACCGCGATGACGACGATCAGCAGACCGGTCAGCTCGATCACCGTCATCACAACGTTGCTCTTGACCGACTCGCTGATCCCCCGCGCGTTGAGGCATCCGATCAATGCCAGGAACACGATGGCCGCTGGTACGGCCGGAACATCGATGAACGTCGTGAGATAGTCGCCGGCGAAGGCGAGCGACAGACCGGCTGCGCTGGTCACCCCCGCGGCGAGCATGCAGAAGCCCACCAGGAATGAGATCACCGGTCGACCGAACGCCCGCTCCGCGAAGACCGCCGCACCGCCCGCCTTCGGATACTTGGTGACCAGTTCCGCGTACGAGCCGGCGGTGAGCAGTGCCAGCAGGAGCGCCAGCAGAAGCGGCGCCCACAGCGCACCGCCGACATCGCCGGCGAGAACGCCCATCAGCGCGTAGATCCCGGCGCCGAGCACGTCGCCGAGGATGAACAGGAACAGCAGCGGCCCGGTGATCTTGCGTTTGAGCTTGCCGTCCGTCGTCTCGTCGGGTTCGCCGGTGTGCGCTTCGGCCGGTGAGGTCATGCCGGTCTTGATACCCCACGCGACCGGTAAACATTCCGCACCGGTCGGCGCGGCTTGTGTGTGGAAACGATCGCTCAGTGGCTGTTGCGATTTGTGGTTGGTTGCCGGTGGGCGGTGACAGGTTGGTGGTACAGGTTGGTGGTGTGGCCCCGGTCTATGCGGTGGCTGTGTGGAGTCGGGTGAGGTTGAGTGCTGCAGCGGCC
>NZ_NKCN01000043.1 GCF_002245535.1 Mycobacterium lehmannii
TAGTTAGTACGGTGTCATGATGAATGTGCAGTGTACACGAGATTCATGTCGCGTGTGCCGCGCAGTGTGATATACGTTTTGTTTTATGACACCGCGACACCACCGGACTATACCGCAACCCCTCTCGGGCAGGCACAAGTGGGTAAAAAAGAAAGGGGGGGAATAATGCCAGAACCCCCCCCCCCCCCCCCCCCTCGATGAGTACCCTCGCGCCTACCCGGGGCGCCGCCACCAGGCTGCTGAAGGTGCTTCAAATCAAAGGTTCTGGGAGCGTGCGCGGCAATCGGCCACGCTTCTGAGGCGGGCTGAGCCGTGCCTGTCACCCGGGAGGGAGATGACCACTTGCAAGTCCCTGAGGGGTACTGCCGGATCTGTGACTACCCCTGTTTCACAGGGGCGTGGGATCTTTGGGAGGTCGGCCTTTTGCCCGGAGATTTTCCGTGTCAGCACCACTGCTGTTACTCGCTGTAGCCAAACCGTGACGGACACTTGATCGAATTGCTAACACGCCCTTGCGTATTCATTCGCTGCGCCACCCATAGCATCAATTGACACAGTCGAAATTTCGAGGGAGCCCGAGACGATGCGTGGGGTTGTTCGGTATGTTCTTGCCGCGATCACGATTCCTGCGAGTGTGGTCATGGGTCCGGTCGATACAAGCATCGCGGCAACGAAGCAGCCGTCGGGGAATAGCATCGCGTCTGTTTCACCGACGCGGGACGCGGTCGTTGGCGTCGCACACCCCGTGGTCGTGACCTTCGGCGGGCCAGTCTCCGACAGGCGCGCAACCGAACGTGCCCTCGACATCACTTCGTCGCCCGCGATGACCGGTGAATTCGACTGGCTCGCAGACAACGTCGTTCAATGGGTTCCCAATCAATTCTGGCCTGCTAACAGCGCGATAGCGCTATCTGTGGGCGGGATGAAGACGAACTTCGCGACGGGTCCCGCTGTGGTCGGCGTTGCCAACACCGCGGATCACACATTCACCGTGACTATCGACGGCGTGGAGGCGGCCGTGCTCCCAGCGCCACACCACCGTCCCAACTGGGGAAAGCCGGGCGTGTTCCCAGCTTCGATGGGTCGCCCTGAGTACCCCACACCCGTAGGTACCTACACCGTCTTGGCGAAAGAGCGCGACGTGGTGATGGATTCGAGCAGCGTCGGCATCCCCGTCGACTCGCCCGACGGTTATCTACTCGACGTGGAATACGCCGTCCGTTTCACCAGACGTGGCCTCTTCGTGCATTCAGCTCCGTGGGCGATCAATTCGCTCGGCTATGAGAACGTCAGCCACGGGTGTATCAGCCTCAGCCCTGAGGATGCCGAATGGTACTTCAACACGGTCAACATCGGTGACCCGATAATCGTGCAGGAGAACAGCATAGAAGTTCCTCGATCGGTACCCGCGCCGGAAAACGGAGTTGAAGTTCCTCGCGTAATCCCCCGCTGACGAGGCCTCAACGCTGCTACAGAGAATTGTGTCGTCGTTGCAACCGGCGCCTTGGGATAACGTCCGAAAACAGCCCTTGTCTTCGGTCGGATCGTTATCCACCGACGATGATGTCGGCCAGCACCAATTAGGTCGCGTGGGCGGGCCATTGCAAGAGGCTCCGGCCATGCCCTGGACGTTATTGCATCCGAAGCAGTTGGCCCCGCACACGTGCACACCGCGCTTGATGCGCTTTCACTGCCACCTGCAGCCCGCGAATTCCAGCCTTGTAATTATGTTGCCGGTGTTACTAATGATGCATTTGTGAGCTACGCTGATCTACGTACTCGCTACGTACGTGGTTGCTACTCAATGCGAACCGTCGCCAGATCCAAGGTTTGGCAGCCCGCGGCCCGCCGCTTCGACCGCCGGAAGAAAGATTCAACATGGGACCTACTGCCCGTGGCGTGCGCTCAAAGCGCGCCTGCCCTTCCCGGATCGATTTTCGGCGCGCCGCTAGCGTGGTCCTCACTGTTGTCGCGTCGCTATTCCTCGCGTGCACCCCAGCGGCATCCGCCGAACCGACCGCCGGGCAATGGGATCCACTACTGCCAAAGCTGCCGAGCGCGGGAGCGCCCGGCGATCCGGTAGCCATCGCCAATGCGTCGCTACAGGCAACGGCCGCCGCAACTCAGACAGCGGTCGACTTAGGGCGCAGCTTTCTTAGCAGCCTCGGAATTGCCAGTCCCACGGCTAGTCCTCAAATGACCGTTCGCGGCAATAGGTTGTACGGTGCCCAGGCAATCGAATACGTCATTCGCAGGGCCGGAACGCAGATCGGCGTTCCCTACTCCTGGGGAGGCGGCAGCCTGAACGGCCCGAGCCGCGGTGTCGACCAGGGAGCAGGCACCGTCGGATTCGACTGCTCTGGTTTGACACGTTTTGCGTTCGCCGGCGTCGGTGTACTGCTGCCACGATGGTCGGGCGATCAGTACAACGCTGGCAGAAAGGTGCCTCCCTCTCAAGCCAAGCGCGGCGACCTATTGTTCTGGGGGCCCGGCGGAAGTCAGCATGAGGCGATCTACTTGGGCGGGGGACAGATGATTGAGGCCCAACAGACAGGCGTTCCCATCAAGGTCTCACCCGTACGTACGGCGGGAATGACACCCTACGTCGTTCGAATTATCGAGAGCTAGTTGCAGCGCCCAAATTCGCTAGCTCGCAACGCAATTCAGGCCGCCGCGTGATGAGCTATCCGAGTAAACAATAGCCGATGCCGCGGACCGTGCGGACGTAGCGCGGACATGTCGGGTCGTCGCCCAGCTTTCGGCGAAGATTTCCGATGTGCACTCCCAGAGCGGAACGACCGCCAGAATGCGGAGAGCCCCACACGATCTCCTCAAGGCGTCGGCAGGTCACGGGCTCGCCCGGATTGTCAGACAAAGCCTGAAGGATCGCAAACTCGATCCGAGTAAGCGATATGGCGCCTCCGCTTCGGAACGCACGCCGGGCGGCCACGTCGACCACGAGGTCGTCAATGCGGCGTCGCCGCGTGTCGCCGATCTCACCGTAGAGGCGAATGTGTCTGAGGGCGCGCCGAATTCGTGCGCTCAGCGTCTCGCAGTGCCCAATGGCGACCACTCCAGCACGTGACATTAGTGGCGCGATCTCTGCGTCAGCAAGCGCGACGACACCACCGCCTGCCGCCTGGCGAACCCGATCCAGAACAGCAGCACCCTGCTCGCCCACGCACACCACCACCACGTCGGGGTCATACTCGCGCAGTGCACTGAGTGCTGCGGCTTCTGAGCATGCGACAGCAACGACGAAATCATCGGCGCGCATCTTGTGGGCCAGAATGTCGGCGTAGATGCGCCGCGGCTCAACGAGCAAGACGCGGATTCGGCCGGCGGCCACCACCGGACGTGCGTCACCGTCCACTCGGACTCCGGGGTGTGAATCGATGGTCGTGACAGTCTCCTTCGCCGATGTGGGGCATCGTTTAACTGCGTCACCTACATGGTTACTGGGAGCCTTAGCGTATCACGATCTATGTATCTACTACGTAGATCAGTAGTTGATGATTGAGGCTGATATGTCGACGTTCATCCGCCTGCTGCGAGCCTCGGCAGCCTTCGAATGTCTAGTGGTGGCAGAGCACTTGAAAAAGGGTAGGCGCGGCAACCACTGCGCAAATCATGGCGGCCAAACAGATGCGATGGCGCCATTGCACGTGACTGCGTGTAGGAGTGACCAACCGCTGCGCGCGAGTGACGACCGCCGTCGCCGCCGCGGCGAGGCCGTCGTACGCAACGGGTTGGTGTCCGGCCAAAGCGATCAAGCCGGTGAGCAGAGGTCGGGTACCCACCCGACGTGCCGCGGTGTCATCAGCGCACATCTCCAGCAGCTCCGCCACACAGCGCTCAGCCCGGGCGAAGAGAGGTAGTCGCGGAAGTGTGAGCGCCACGGCACGCAGCACCATGAGAATGTAGTGGTGACGCCCAGAAATGTGGGCGTTTTCATGGGCAAGGACCGCTTTCAGCTCAGACCGGCTTAACGACCTGAGTGCCGCTGAGGTGACGACGATTGCGTTGGGGCGTCCGACGACGCAGTAGGCGGCCGGACGGTCGTCTTCCACCATGACGACGTTCGGGTGACCGGTGGGCCGGCCGATGATCCGCGCGGCCTGCGCATGCTCGTGACTTCGCGCGCGTAGGCGAGATATGCACCGGCAAACACGAAGCGCGACAAGCCCCAACGTCAACGTTGCAGCCACGATGAGGGTAAGTAACCCGATAGGGCCGGCCATACGCGTGTGATCGGAGAAGCCGAACAGTTCCAGACACAGCGTCACGACCGCGCCTGTGTGAACGCTGTCTGCCGTCGCTCCGATGGCGAGCGCGAGCGCAACCAGCCATGTCACCAGCGCCGCGGCCACCGCGGCTATCCATGCGGCGGCGCCCATGCGGGGGCTGATGCCGGAAGCGGTCATCCGCCCAAGAATGGGCGGAGCCAACCATGCGAGCGTAGCGCCGTAGAGGAGTAGCCACACCGCCGTTGTCATCATCGTCGTTCCATACACAGAACCGCCCTCGGTGGGACCAAGTGGTCAGTGGTCAGCACTCTTCTTCGTCCAGGGCTTGCGATACAGATTGGCCACAGTCACATCACGGTGGTGCGAGCGACCTGGCGGTGTCGTGAAATCTCGTCGACGAGATGGAGCACCGTGACGGGCTCCATGCGAATCCACAGGCAGTTCATGCCCAACGCTTCGAGGTCGCCGAGTTTTCGTTGTCGCTGTCCATTTGCGTGCCACTCCTGATCTCCCCGACGAGTTCGCCCAGTCGCCGTGTGACCCCAGCCCCCAAATGTAGCGGCCGGCTTGGATAAACCGTCGATTCGCCACACCCAACGTGTGATCATCGCTTTGGAAATGTCTGCCGTCCTTTTCAAGGTCCGCCGTTCGGCCGAATGATCTCGTTCCTTCTGAAAAGACACGGCCGATCCGGCGCGACGCCGTACGTCACCAGCTTGATCGAGTGCTGACATCTGGCAGCGGGGCCACGGTGAGTGCACCGCTCTACCGGTCAGTCCGCACCGGCGCGGCAGTTCCAACAGATTCCTGCGCAGAGTCCGGCCGCTCGGAACGGCGCGGCCACGGCGAAGCGCCAAGTAACGCCATTGCTCCGGCGATAGCCGCAGCCCACAGCACAACGACAACGACACTCAGAATGAGCCACACTTCCGACCCGACACTGTTCGCGCACACGACAGTCATCCAACGCATATCTCGCCTCCTCGGCGTCCAGCGTCACCCCGCCGCAGGTTGCAATCGGTATGAGTCTGGTAAAGATCTGCTGAAGATCGAGGCTCTCCGACGGTGGCACGTCACCGCGGCCGCATCAGCGGGCACCATATGGGCATGGAGCACCACCCGGGCACACCGCCTGAGCAGGCAAACGGTTACCGCGCGCTCGTCGTCGACGACGAGCTTCCCCTAGCCGAAGTGGTCGCCAGTTATTTGGAACGCGAACAGTTCGAAGCCGTCGTGGCGGGCAACGGCGTCGACGCGATCGCCGTCGCCCGCGACCTTGATCCTGATGTCGTCATCCTTGATCTCGGTCTTCCCGGCATCGATGGGCTGGAGGTCTGCCGGCAGCTGCGCACATTCTCTGACGCTTACGTCGTCATGCTCACCGCTCGCGACACCGAACTCGATACAGTCCTCGGCCTCAGTGTCGGCGCCGACGACTACATCACCAAACCTTTCAGCCCGCGCGAGTTGGTAGCGCGCATTCGCGCCATGTTGCGGCGGCCGCGTGTCCTGCAGTCGGTCACTGCACGCGCCGAACTTGACGTGAGGCCACCACGCTGCTTCGGCGCGCTGAGCATCGACGTCGCCGCCCGTGAGGTACGCATCGGCGACGAACAGATCCTGTTGACTCGCACAGAGTTCGACATTCTCGAAGCTCTTTCAGGTCGGCCGGGCATCGTGCTGACCCGTCGCCAACTTCTCGAAATCGTGCGTGACGGACCCTGGGTCGGTAACGAGCACCTCGTTGACGTCCACATCGGGCACCTGCGGCGCAAACTCGGCGACGTCGCAACTCGCCCGCGCTACATCGCCACTGTCCGAGGCGTGGGTTACCGGATGGGGTCCGGAAAATGAGTCCCCCGGCTACGTCAATGCTGCGCCCATTTCGACGAGGTGGCCGCCCCGGCATCGGCCTGAGGCTCCTGGCAGCCCAAGCCATTGTGCTCGCGGCCGGGGCCGCGACAACCTTGGTAGTGGCCGCCGTCGTCGGCCCTCCCCTGTTTCGTGAGCATTTGCATCGCGCAGGGGTGCCGATGGACTCCCCGGAGGAAGTTCACGCCGAAGAAGCCTACGGCTACGCAACGGTGATCTCCCTCGGAGGCGCCTTGGCGGTGTCCATACTGGCCGCACTGGCTGTCAGTTTCTACATCAGTCGACGGCTCCAGCGGTCCATCGCCGAGGTCGCTTCCGCTGCAACCAATGTCGCGCAGGGCAACTATGACATTCGGGTGTCGCCGCCGGGCCTCGGCGACGACTTCGATGCCCTCTCGTCCGCCTTCAATCAGATGGCTTCCCGGCTTCAGGCTGTTGATTCGTCGCGGCAGCGGTTGTTCGGAGACTTAGCGCATGAGATCCGGACACCAGTCGCTGTGTTGGAGGCATACATCGAGGCGCTCGAAGATGGCATCCGCACTCTGACGCCGCAGACAGCCGCCATGCTGCGCGACCAAACCCGGCGGCTTGTGCGATTCTCCGATGACGTCGCCGCCCTCGCAAACGCCGAAGAAAGCTCGGTTTCGATGTCCTACGCGAACATTGATGTCGACCGCTTAACGCGCCAGTGCGTCGTCGCTGCGCAGGAAAGCTACAGCAAGAAAGGAGTGGCGCTGCTTGTTCGCGTCCAGGAGGGACTACCGCCGCTGTGGGCAGACGAGCAACGACTGTCCCAGGTCATTGGCAATCTGCTGCAAAACGCGTTGCGGCACACGCCATTCGGCGGCTCTGTCGAGCTGAGCTGTGGCCGGGACGGCGGCCGGCTACAGATCGCTGTCTCCGACACAGGCGAGGGAATCCCGGCAGAGCACCTCAGGAGAGTGTTCGATCGGTTCTATCGCGCAGACACCGCCCGCGATCGCGAACACGGCGGCGCCGGTTTAGGGCTCGCGATCGCTAAGGCGCTGGTCGAGGCTCACGGCGGTTCAATAGTCGCAGCCAGCGCTGGACTCGACGCCGGTGCAGTATTCACCGTCGACCTGCCTATCGCGCAACCTCAACAGAATCTCGGATAACCGCACATCAACGCGATCCCGCCCAGCCCACTTGGGATTGGTCACTTGTCCAGCATTCCCTGCATGGTGTCGATTTCTGCTTGCTGAGACGACACAATGTTGCGCGCCATCTCCATCGCCGCGGGGAACTGACCATTGTCAATTTCCTGCTGCGCCATCATGATCGCGCCCTTATGGTGCTCAATCATCTGCGTTAGAAAAAGCCGGCTGGCCTCAGCGCCCTGCGCGTTCTGCAGCGCGGCCATATCGGCATCCGACATCATGCCGTGCCCGCCACTCATACCAGGCATCTGATGTCCGGGCATGCCCTGGTCGGGCATGCCAGTGCCGCTCGGCGTAGGTGTGGAAGAGACTTCCCACTCTCGGAGCCATCCCTGCATTTGCTCGATCTCGGGAGCCTGAGCGTTCTTGATCTCGTTTGCCAGCGACACAACCTCGGGGTCGATGCCTTGTTTACCGAGAAGCATGTCGCTCATCTCGATCGCCTGCTGGTGATGGGGAATCATTCCTTGAGCGAACCTCACATCGGCGTCATTATGGGTAGCGACACTGCCGGCCGCGCTGGGCGAGACCGACGCTTCCGCCGAGGTAGGGCTGACCGCTGGCGCAGAGTCTGTTCCGGTGTTCGAACAGGCTCCTACCAACATGGCCGCCGCCGCCAAAGCCGCGAGCCTCAATCCATTTCGCCTGTGCTGCATGGCACATCCTTCCTCACAACTTCGTGACATCACGCATCAGCGGGGCGAACGCTCTCGCCGCCTCAGTTCAGCCTCAGGACCCCATGTATGGGTGCGTTCGTGTTCCGATGAAGATTTGATGAAGACACCTCGACTACCTGTTACCAGCCGAGCGCCGCTGAGTCGACGCTGAGCTCGGCGCTTGGCCGCCACTAGCGCATGATGGGTAAATGGCTTGCACGACACCGAAGCGCTCAGACCGGCTGGCCTCCGGTCACGTAGCCTCTACGCGGGAGTTACGGTTGCAGTGCTGTCAGTGACGCTTCCGCCGACCGGGCGACCGCCGAGCATGGTGGTTAGGACGCGGGTATGAGGCAGGTCAGAGAGCGGACAGGTCAACGGGTTGCGATCCACGACAATCATGTCGGCATGATGGCCGGCGACGAGTGACCCGATGTCATTCCACCTCAATACTTGTGCAGCAGTGCGCGTCCAGGTGGCGAGCGCGTCTATGCGAGAGACCCCGGCGGTAGCGGCGGCACGTCCAGAAGCGCCGTAGCGCGGTTTCGCAGCCAGGGCCAGATGTTCGAAGACGTTCTTCGGCCCCCAGTCAGTGCCACAGCCTACGGTGAGCCCGGCGTTGAGAAACCGCTGCAGCGGCACGAGGTGCTCGAGGATGGCCTCGCCGACACGGTCGGCGAACAGCTCACCCTTGCCCCAGGAGAACGACATGGTGGTGGTGAGGTCGAGATCCAAGGCGGCGAGGCGACTGATCTGTTCGGGTTCGGCGATTGCTGCATGCTGCACGATCCACGGACGGTCCTCCGCGCGTAGCGGCCCGACGAGGCCTTCGAGCTGTTCGAGATAGTCATCGAGTTCACCGTTGCCGGCGATCATCATGTTCAGCCGTAGGCCGCTGGCAAGGCAGAACCGCATGACCTTCTCGACGGTGTCCGCAGGCACAAATGATCGTCCAGATGTCATGGTGCCGAAAGGCCCCCGATACGGCTCACGGAGCAGCAACTGTCCGGCGTGGCAGGGTCCGCCGCGGCCAATGGTGATGCCGTCGATGCGCAATATGTCGTCGTCTCGGTCGACCATGCCGGCCGCTCGCCGAAGCCGGGCAAGTAATCGGTCGACATCAAGCGGATCGTCGTCGGGCATGCCATAGATGTGGGCTTCGGGTGCGCACTGCACGCGCAAGCTGAGCTGATCGGTGCTGCGCAGCCACTGGTAGAGCTCGATGTGAGAGAAGTCCATAGCGTGGGCTTCGTAGATGGTGGTTACACCGCGTGCATTAGCGTCTCGCATCGCGTGAACGACGCCAGGCTCGAATGCATTGGGCTGCAACAGCGGTAGCTGCCGCAGCAGGCCATTCATGAAGTCGTCGTTGTTGTAGTAGAGGGTGACCGCGCCGTGGAGCCGCCCGGTCGGCTCACCGCTGGCGTCTTTTTCGACCCAGACCTCGCCGACGCGGTCGGCGGTGTGCCGGTCGATGCCCAGGCGCTGCAATCCTGCGCTATTCAGCACACAGGTGTTCGGGATGACCGGCGCCCAAGCCTGAATGAACACGGGATGGTGCGGCGCGGCACGGTCGAGTGTGATTCGATCAGGTAAGACCCCTTCGGTGAGGTGGCGGTAGGACCGTCGCAGAAAGTAGTGCGGCTCTCCTACCGGGGTGGTCATGATCCACTCCCCCGCCGGAGTCGTTTTGGTGCGGACAGCGAGGCGCGCGGCGATGTCCATATGGTCGACTGCGTCACCGAGATCGACCAATGGCTCGGCGATCACCCCGAAGTGCAGCAGGTGAGGGTGGGTGTCGATGAAGCCCGGCATCACCGTGGCCCCGTCGAGGTCTACGACGGCGGCGTCCGGTCCGGCAGTGCGGCGGACGAAAGCCTCGCTGCCCACGGCGGTGATGCGCCCGTCAGCCACGGCAACCGCTTCGGCAATCGAGTTTGAGCGGTCGCACGTGAGGACGGTGGCATTGGTATAGAGGGTGCTCGTCATGAATGGTTCGCCACAGTTTGAGCGCTGTCGTTTGCGTCGTCCTTGAGTTGGCAAGCGCCGGTCGCGCGGAACGGCTCAGCCAGCTGAGCCAGATAGCCGACCGGGTAGTTCGGCTTGGCGGCCATGCCGAGGTCGTCGCTGCTGAACCGGCGATGCGGGTCGAAAGAGAATGTGCGCAGCGCGTGGTCCCAGATGAGCGTGAACAGGCCGAAATTCACGTCACCGATGCCTGCCCACTTGAGGTGATGGAAGCGATGACCTTCGTTAAGTGCCAGCATTTTCCGCAGCGGACCTATGCGGTAGTCGGCGTTGGAGTGTTGAAGCAACAGCTGTACCGCAATGCACACGGTCAAAACCTCGGCCACAGTCTTGGGCATGCCGAGTAAGAGCAGAGGCACGGTCCCCGCCGCGAGTTCCAAAGCTCCGTGAAGGGGATGCTTCATGAGTCCGTTGAATCCGTAGAACCGTTTGACGCTGTGATGCACGGCGTGAAAGCGCCACAGCCACCCCACCTTGTGGCTGGCCAGGTGCGCGACGGTCACGCCGAAGTCGGTGACGACGATCGCGATCAGAACCTGCACGACGAAGGGCAGCGACGAAGGCCAACGTTGACCGAATGGTGACAGCGCGGCCATCAGCGGGATAACCAGCACTGTAAGGAGCAGCGAGGTCTCGTTGATGAAAGCGTGCGCCACGTCGCGGCGCCCATCACCAACCGAGGTGTTCCATTCATCGGTGTAGGGCAGAATCCGCTCAGCGACGAACGACAATCCGATCGCCGCAACAATGAGCGCAGCCATCCATGACTCAGCCCACGGTGCATGTGCCAGCCCGATCGCGGCGCCGTTTATACCGATCAACATCAGCGGCACGTAGCCGTACCGAACAAGTGTCTTCGCCATGTCTTCAGTCTTCAAAGTGTCTAGACCGCGGCGCATGTACAGATCCGGTGACCTTCACGCGAAGCGAGTCGTCGAAGTCTCTAGGCGCCGGGGCCGACGACGGCATACTCAAGAGGTGACGTGGTCGGGTACAGCGGTGATCGAGCCGGGTCGGCTGATCTACGGCGGCCGCCTCGGTGCCGCGCATGGTCACTCGCATGCGGCCGTTCAGATCGCCATCGCCGCCGATGACCCTGTGCTTCTCACCGACTCGTCCGGACACAGTGCCCAGAGTCGCGTCGGTGTCATTCCGTCTGGCGCCGCACACGCTGTGGATGCCGGCGCAGCGACTGGACTCATGATTTATCTCGATTCGGCCAGCGCATACGGGCGCCGAGTCGAAGCTCTCGTCGACCGGACCACGAGGCCAGAGGTGGATGGATGGATTGCAGCGGCTCAACGCCTTTCGGCAGATCTTCCGCGATCAGACGATCTCGCAGCTGCAGCCGATGCCGTGATCGCCGAGCTTGTCGGACCAGAAAAACAAGTTAACGCTCACGCCGACACGCACCCGGCTGTGTCGGCTGCCATCACGTTGATACCCGACCTCCTCAGCGGCCCAGTTCGACTGACCGACGTCGCTGCTGCGGTGCATCTGTCGGCCGACCGGCTAGGCCGGCTGTTCGCGCGCGACGTCGGTCTGTCCTTTCCAGCCTATGTCCGGTGGGCGCGCCTGATCCGAGCGATGGAAGTCGCGCGTACGGGAGGGACAATCACCGACGCGGCTCACGCCGCCGGCTTCGCCGACAGCTCTCATGCCAACCGCGCGTTCCACGAAATGTTCGGCGTCGCACCGATCAGCGTCCACCGAAGCGTTCGGCTTGCCTGACCGGTCGTCGGGAGCGCCTGGGCTCACAACTCCGTGGCGCATTAGTGTTTTCTGCGCGGGTGGTGCAGGTAGCAGAGGGGTGATCTGTGCTCGCGCTTCGTCATCTGATTCCTGCATATATCGATTACGGCGCATGTGAGGCCTGTTATCTATGGGACGAATGAGTTACGCTCTTCTACGTATTAACTACGTATATCGTCACGGAGCGGTCCGGGCCGTTTGAGCCTTGCCACTCCCCTTTCGTTGGCCACCTCATCCGTCGAGGCAGTAGCCACGCCTCACTGCGAGGTGTCGCTTACCGACTTCCTCAGTCCCGCACCAGTTTTGGCGCTGAATACCGATGGCATCATATTGCCCGCGCGCGGACTTCGCAGCTCCGACTATTGCGGGCAACCCCTAGGCCGGCGAGAGCAATATCTGGGCCAGGCGCGTTGTCGTTTCAACGCCGTCTTCGTAGCCGCCCTCCCCTTCGAGTGAGTTCATGATTGCCAAGGTGTATCGCTGTTGTGGACCCGCGAAACCGACGCTGTTGACCACCCACCCGCCTTGCTCCTGTGACCATCCGTTCTTGTTGCCCGGAGACATTTCCGCACCCGCGCCCCACACGCCCCATTGTTGGTTTGAATCGAGGTGCTGCATCTCCGCGACAATCGCCGCGCTCTGCGCCGGCGGCAATTTGGTGAGTGTGTAGTTCATCAGTCGGTCGAGGTCGTCACTCGTCGATTTTTGGAAACCCCAGTAGGGATACGTTTCGCTGAACCCTTGTTGCGCCTGCAGACTGGTCAGTCCATAGGCGGGGAAATTGCGGTTGAACGCCATGTTGTCGGGTCCGCTGTAGCGCTTCCAGAGCGTATCGGCGGCGTCGCTGTCAGAGGAATGCATCATGTCGGCCATGAGTTGGCTGTCGGCCGGACTCAAACTGATTTGGCCAGCGCGCGCCCGCGTCAACAGATCCACCACCATCGCGAGTTTGATGGTGGACGCGGTCCATCTCATCGTGCCGGCCGCGTCGTTGCGGTGCGCCTGTCCAGTTGTGCGGTCGCGGAACACATAGCCGACGGTGCCAGGACGAGTGGTGAGGTAGGCCTCTGCCTGCGCAATACGCTGGGCCATGTCCGCGTTCGCGACGGGCGTCGGGACGACGAGCAGCACCACCAGTGCGACAAGTCCAGTCGCTAGCGCCTTCACAGGTTCAGCTTCTCAGTCCCTTCCGCATGTTGGCCTAAGGCACGCCGCTGCCGACACCGCTTCCTACTGCTCGTCTACGTAGGTGTGGTCGACGAGCCTTATCGTGTCGGCCAGCAGTGGCCGCAATCCTCAAAAAGCGAGGCCGCTCACCAGGATGAAGATGCCCAGGCTGATCAGAACGATGGGGAATAGCACGTGTTCCCAGCGTTCGAGGACGTCGGCGATCGGCTGGCGGGTAGCGACGAATCTGGCGGCGAGAACCAGCACTGCGACGAGGACGAGGAAGACGACACAGTAGGCCACTACCGCCGCGGGTACGACGTTGAGGAAGACGGGAACGTAGACGCCGATGTTGTCGCCGCCATTGGCGAAAGTAACTCCTGCGACAGCCCAAATACCGACGTTCTTGCCTGCGATCCCTCCATCGTTGTCATCTTCATCGTTGCCGCGCCGCGCTTCCCATGCCGCCCGCAGTCCCAGGGCTAAGGGGATAAGTCCGAAATAGGGGACCACTTCGGAAGGAAGGAATGCCCCTGCGCCGACCGTCACAAGTACCGCCGCACCCAGGATGCCCGCGAAACCTAGGTACTGGCCTGCGGTGATCCGTGCCGTTGTCCCGCGCTGCCCCGCGCCGCGCGCAAAGAACAGCGAGAGCACGATGATGTCGTCGACGTTGGTGGCGATGAACAAGCCGATTGCGGGCAGAACCGAAGACAGCATCATGTGCAAGTCGCGGTGTCTCCGGGATCGCGTGCACACCCGACGATCGACGCGACTACGAATGCCTCGGCGAGAGCGAAGGCGGATCTGCCGGCATTCACTGACCTGCGCCCACCGGCGCCGCGGAAATCCGGCTCACGGAGCGCTCCCCCGGCGCGGTGACCAGCACTGTGGCGCGGCCGGCCCGGACACCGTTGGCGATGACGACGATTTCGGCGACCTCATGGACCAGCACGACGGCGGCTAGGCCGAGAATGCCGAGCAGCGCCAGCGGAATCAATACAGCGATCAGTCCCAGTGATAGGCCGACGTTTTGCAGCATTATCCGGCGGGCCCGGCGCGCGTGGGTGAAAGTTTGCGGCAGGCGCCGTAGATCTTCGCCCATCAACGCCACGTCGGCGGTTTCGATGGCCACGTCGGTGCCCATCGCGCCCATGGCGATACCGAGGTCGGCGGTAGCCAGCGCGGGGGCGTCGTTGACGCCGTCGCCGACCATGGCGGTGGAGCGCTCGGCGCGCAGCGCTTCGATCAGCCGCGCTTTGTCCTCCGGCCGAAGTTCGGCGTGCACGGCGTCGATGCCGACGTCCTTGGCCAGTGCGGCCGCGGTTGCGTGGTTGTCGCCGGTGAGCATCGCGACGTGGTAGCCGTCGCGATGCAGTTGGGCGACGACGTCGGCGGCCTCGGGGCGCAGTTCGTCGCGCACGGCGATCGCTCCGATCACCCGCGCGTTGTCCTCGACGAGGACGGCGGTCGCGCCGGCCTGTTGCATGCGCGCCACATCGCTGGCCAGTGATCCGGCGTCGAGCCAGCCGGGGCGGCCCAAACGGATGGTGTGTCCGTCGCGGCGGCCGGTGAGCCCGGCGCCGGTCACGGCCGCCACATCAGTGGCTGGGATGACGTCATCGACGGCGGAAAGGATCGCCGCGGCCAACGGGTGTTCGCTGCGCGCTTCCAGGGCCGCCGCCAGGTCCAGAACCTGTTCGCGGGTGGCGCCGTCGGCGACGGCTACATCAATGACAGCGGGCCGGTTGGCGGTCAGGGTGCCGGTCTTGTCGAGAGCCACACCGCGGACGGCACCCATAGCCTCGAGTGCGGCGCCGCCCTTGACCAGGGCGCCAAGCTTGCTGGCGGCGCCGATCGCCGCGACCACGGTGACCGGCACCGAAATCGCCAAGGCGCACGGCGAGGCCGCGACCAGCACCACCAGCGCGCGTTCAATCCAGGTGGTCGGGTCACCGAGCAGGCTGCCGATCACCGCGATCAGCGTCGCGGCGATCATTACCCCGGGCACGAGGGGTTTGGCGATGCGATCGGCCAGGCGCTGCGAGGCGCCCTTTCGGGATTGTTCGGCCTCCACGATGCGCACGATGCGGGCCAGCGAGTTGTCCTCGGCGGTGGTGGTGACCTCGACCTCCAGCACGCCCGTGCCGTTGATCGACCCGGCGAACACCTCGGCACCGGGTCCTGCTTCGACGGGCACCGATTCACCGGTGATGGCCGAAACGTCCAGCGCGGTGCGCCCTTCGCGAATGACCCCGTCGGTGGCGATCCGCTCGCCTGGCTTGACCAGCATACGGTCGCCGACCCTTAATTCGCCTGATGCGACAACGGTTTCGGTGCCCTCACGCAGCACGGTGGCCTCATCGGGCACCAGCGACAGTAGTGCGCGTAGGCCGCGGCGGGTGCGCGCTAGGGAGTACTCCTCTAGGCCTTCGCTGATGGAGAACAGGAACGCCAGCATGGCGGCCTCGCCGACCTCGCCGAGGATGACCGCGCCCACGGCGGCGATGGTCATCAGCGTGCCGACGCCGATTTTGCCCTTGGCCAGCCGCTTGAGCGTGGAGGGGACGAAGGTGTAGGCGCCGACGACCAGGGCCAGCGCTTCTAGCGTGAGCACCACTGGGCGTGCGGCATCAGCGAACCCGGCGATCAAAGCGGCCAGCAGCAGCACCCCCGAAATGGCGGCGAACTGCAGTTCGCGCACTTGCCACAGGCGTTCGGGCTCGTGCTCCTCGGCCTGTTCGTCGGTGGTGGGTTCGTCGTGGCCGCAGCCGCACGCGTCGCTCATTTACTTCCCCTCGTCTTGGTCGTTGCCCCGGCGCGGATTCCGTAGGTGGGGCACAGCGCCACCTTGTTGCCGGTGGCGGCCAGCAGCGTCTCGGCCGAGGCCAGCAGATCCATCAGCTCCGGGCGGGTCAGCGAGTAGAACATTTGCCGCCCTTCGGGACGGCCGGTGACCAGGCCGCACTCGCGCAGACAGGCCAGGTGCGCCGACACGGTCGACTGCGCCGCTCCCAGCAGGCCGGTCAGATCCACCACGCGGGCTTCGCCTTCGGTGAGTCGCTCCAGGATCGCCAGCCGGGTCGGGTCGGACAGGCCGTGAAACAGCGCCACAGCCGGTGCCAGGTCTGTGGTGGGTCGCGTTGAGGATCCCCCCGTTGTCATCGCCATTCGACGATGATAGCGTGCGAGGTGCATCGATCGTCAAATTACGGTGATAGCGTTCACTGGCGCTGATTCGGGAGGCGGAGAAGATCCAGTAGGAAACGCACGCGGTGGTGGATCTTGGCGGGGTCGCTGATCGCGGGTTCGACATCACGATCATGAACGTGGCGTCTGCTCGACACACAACTTACCCGTTCTTGGGCCGAAAAGCGTTCGGTCACAACCCAATCAGTGGACCGAGCGGTGGGATGACTCGAACACCGTCGTCGATCGTAGAAAGGGGTGGCTGCGATGTTGATGAACCGGGCCGAGATCGGGCTGGTGAATTCGCCGCCGCGGTGCTGGCTGCAACGCATCTATGAGGTGCCGGTGCTGCTGCGGTTTGGCGGTCGCCTGCTGCCCGGCACACCAGCCTTGGAGATCGGGTGTGGGTCCGGATACGGCTTGGAGCTGATCTTGGAACGGTTCGGGGCGGGTACCGCGGACGCGGTGGATCTGGACCCGGCGATGATCCATCGCGCCGGCCGGCGCCTCGCCCGCTACGGGGATCGGGTCCGGCTGGCCCAGGGCAGCGCCACCGATCTGCGCACCGCACTGGATGCCGACGACGACAGCTACGGCGGGGTCTTCGATTTCGGGATCGTGCACCACATCCAGGACTGGCGAAAAGCCATCGCCGAAGTCGCCCGGGTGATCGCACCGGGTGGGCGGTTTTACTTCGAGGAGGTCACCTCGCACGCCCTGGCGCGCCCAATCTACCGGCGGCTGTTCGATCACCCCACCGACGACCGATTCAGCGCCGAACAGTTCCTCGATGAACTGGCCCACCACGGCCTGGTGGTGCTCGGATCGCTCACCCGAATCCAGGGTGATTACCTGCTCGGCGCTGCAACCAAGCCCGTGCCCACCGGGGGTGAGCGGTGATGGCGAATGCTGTGCTGGCCCTGTTCGCCGCCATGATGTTGGTGATGGGCGCCCTGCGCGCAGCGATTCAACGGCGCCACACCGGAGAGATCGGCACGCGGCGCTCGATGCGCCCTGACGGCTCCCTGGAGTGGTGGGCGCTGGCCGGAACCGACCTCGGTTGGCTGACTGTGGGGATCGGGGCACCCGTCGCCGACTTGGCCGGCATGTCGCCGCTGGCGATCTTGGATCATTCGATGCTGCGCGGGGTCGGTGTCGCGGTAGCAGTGCTCGGCATAGTCTTGGCCTTCGCCGCTCAAATGGCCATGGGCGCGTCCTGGCGGACCGGGATCGACGAGGCGGAACGCACGACTCTGGTAACCACCGGTGCCTTCCGGGTCGTTCGCAACCCGGTCTTCGCCGCCGCAACTGTCGCGTTTATCGGCCTGGCGCTCATGGTGCCCAACGCGGTGGCAGTCGCCGGGCTGGTGGTTTCCGTGATCGGCATAGAAGCACAGGTGCGCTTCGCCGAAGAGCCCTACCTACGCCGCGTCCACGGCGTGGCCTACACCAGCTACGCCTCCCGCGTGGGTCGCTTCCTACCCGGGATCGGACGCCTGCAACCCGAACACCAGTACCGGAGCTAACCGATGCGGGCGAAATGGAGCGATCCGTTGCGTTACTCACCGCGCCGTGATCGCGGGCTGCGGCCCACAAAAGTAGCCACCAAAAGTGCTGCGTCACAACCGAATCACTCTGGCGCTTGTTGGCGGTCGAACACCGCCGGCACAAGGATGCTCGAGGAGGTGGCACCGAATGATGCTCGAGGATCTCGCGGCCTGCTGCGAATAGCGCGCATGTCCGCCGTGGGCTTGCGGGTACGAGCGCTGCTGAGCCCGTGGCGGGTGATGCATCGGTTCAGATGCGCCGCCAGACATCAGCGCATCTGAGGGATGATAGAGGGACGATCAGGTGACTGAATCGGAAAGTGTCGAGGCGACGTTCGCGTTCGTCGATCTGTCTGGGTTCAGCGTCCTGACTGAAATGTGCGGTGATGAACAGGCGGCCAGTCTGGCCGGCCGCCTGCTTGCCGTGACCCGTGACTCGCTATGGCCGGGCGTCACCATCGTCAAGACGATGGGTGATGCGGTCATGCTGCGCTCCAGCAAGCCCGAGCAGATGGTGGCGACCATCCTGCAGCTTGCTGACCGGGCCGCCGATGAGGACGGCTTCCTTGCACTGCGGGCTGGCATTCACCACGGCAGCGCGGTGCACCGCGACAACGACTACTTCGGACACGGCGTGAATGTGGCCGCCCGCATCACGGCGCTGGCCGGCGCCGGGCAGGCTGTGGTCACCGACAATGTTCGTCAGGCCTGCGCGCAGCTTGGTCTATCGCCAGATCCATTGGGCGCCAAGAAACTCCGCAACATTGCGACACCGATGGAGGTGTACGCGGTGTGCCTGCCGGCGGCTCGCTACCCCACCGACCCGGTGTGCCGCGTGCGGGTCGACCCTGGCACGGCGGCCAGCCATCTGCGTCACGCCGATCGTGACTGGTGGTTCTGCTCACCAGAGTGCGCTCAACGATTCGCCGCCGCACCAGCGCAATACGCGAGTGTCGACACAGTCAGCGATCACCAGCAGCGTGGGATTACCCGGGACTGAGCGCCAATCCGGCTCAACTGGCGCCGTGGCTCAGATCGATTGGCGCTGTTGTCTTTCAGCTGCGGCGTGGGTCTGCGCCCATGCGTTGTAACCGCCGATCAGGTCGCTCACGCGTCCGAATCCGTCGGCCCGCATCATGGAGGCGGCCACACTGGATCTCCAGCCGCCGGCGCAGTGCACCACGATCGGCTTGTCACCGGCAATGTGCGCCAGTTGGGTGCGCAGTTGTGCCAGCGGGATGTGCACCGCGCCAGGTATCGTCCCGGCTTCGCGTTCGCCGGGATTGCGGATGTCGATCACCGTCACCGCATGCGCGGCCCGCAGGCGGTCGAGCTCAGCGACATCGATTCGCGGTGCGGGTTGAACAAGGTCGGTCAGCTCGGCGGGGAAATTTCCGTCATGCGCGACGGTGAGATAGCCGATCACGTTGTCGGAGCCGACTCGGGCCAGCCGCATGGCCGCCGCCTGCTCCTCACCGGGATAGGTGACCAGCGCGATGGTCGCACCCACCTCGGCAACCATGCCGCCGGTCTCGGCGAAGCGGCCGTCGAAACCGACGTTGACCGATCCGCGGAGATGACCGGCAGCGAAGTCGTCTACCGACCGGGCATCCACCACGCGGACACCGGCCGCCAGAGCGGACCGCAGCTGGGCCGCGGTCAGTTCGGGGATGTTGCGGTGCTGATCCAGCAGTGGATGCACGCGTTTGTTCATCGCGGCGTCAACCGAGAAATAGGCGGGCGCCGCCGGCTGGCCGTGGGTGATCAGCTCCACGAATTCGGCCTCGGTCATCGGCTGCGCCGACGGGTTGGTGCGGCGCTGCACACCGATGGTTGAGGTGAGTTCAGCAGAGAGGTTCTTGCCGCACGACGACCCGGCGCCGTGGGCCGGCATCACCGTGACGTGGTCGGGCAGCCTCAGCAGGCGGTCGTGGATGGTTCGATACATCGCCCGAGCCAGGTCGGTAGTTGAGCCATCACCAAGGTTGGCCAGGTCCGGGCGGCCCACATCGCCGATGAACAGCGCGTCGCCGGTCAGCACCGCGACCGGGTCGACCCCGGCACGTTCACGCACCAGGACGCTGATCGATTCCCAGGTGTGCCCGGGGGTGGAGAGGATCTCCAGGTCGACCTCACCGAGCGAGAGGTGCTGCCCGTCAGACAACCGGCGGATCGGGTAGTCGGTCTGGGCGGCCGCGCCGAAGCCGATCCACGCCCCGGTGGCCTGCACCAATTCCAGGTGACCGGAGACGAAGTCGGCGTGAAAGTGGGTGTTGACTACGCCTTCGATTGTCAAACCGTGTTTGGCGGCGTCGTCGAGGTATTCGGTGATGTCGCGGCGCGGGTCGACAACGACTGCGCGCCCGGTGGTTTCGTCGCCGACCAGATACGACGCGTGCGACAGGCACTCGATGTAGTACTGCTCCAGAATCATCCGTCCGTCCTCCTATGTCCCGCGGATACGCAGAAACCCGTGCGGTCTCAGCCGATACCCCTGGCGCATTCCGGCGTCATCCGATGTATACCCAGGGGGGTATCGACTACTATAGCCCGCATACCCCCCGAGGTATTCCGGAGATGGCGCGGTTCGGTCCCGGCCCCGACAGACAGGACGACACGAGATGTTGAACAAGGCGAGGTTCGAATCTGCCGCGATGAGGTCGCCATGATGGCGTTGACCGTCGCCTTGGCCGTGTTGGTCGGGGTCGCGCTGGGGCTGCTGGGCGGGGGCGGCGCGATCCTGACCGTCCCGCTGCTGGCCTATGTCGGGGGCCTGGACGCCACGCAGGCGATCGCAACTTCGCTTCTGGTGATCGCGGTCACCAGCGCGGTCGGCGCGATCGCCCATGTGCGGGCCGGGCGGGTGCGGTGGGGCGTCGCGCTGCCGTTCGGCGCGGCGGCCATGACCGGGGCCGTGGGCGGCGGTCTGCTAGCCCGCTTCATTCCCGGGACCGCACTGCTGATCGCATTCGCGGTGATCATGCTCGCCGCCGGGGGTGCGATGCTGCGCGGCCGCAGCAACACCCATGCGTGCGACGCGGTCCGGCGCGTGCCCATGGTCAAGATGGCCGTGCTGGGTGTTGCCGTCGGCGCGGTCAGCGGGCTGGTCGGCGCGGGTGGCGGCTTCCTGTTGGTGCCTGCGCTGGCCGTGCTGACCGGGCTCCCGATGCCCGCCGCGGTCGGCACCTCCCTGGTGGTGATCGCGATGCAATCGTTCGCCGGTCTGACGGGGCATCTGGCCAGCGGACAGGTCTACTGGCCAATGGCCGCTGTGGTCACCGCCGCCGCCGTTGTGGGCGCTCTGATCGGCGCACGCTTCACCGGCGCGGTCGATCCCAATGCGTTGCGCACGGTCTTCGGCTGGTTCGTTCTGGTGATGGCGTCGGTGCTCCTCGCGCAGGAGACAACCCTGGCTGTCGGTGCCGCGTCTGCAGCCCTGATCATGATCGGCGTCGGCACTTATGTCACCTGCCGTCGAACCGCCTACTGTCCCCTGCGGCGGCTCATCCCTCGCGTGCACCCAGCCGCCGCGGCCTGACCAGGCGAAGGCACCGGGAAGAATACCCCCACGGGTAATGTTGACCTGCTCGAAACCGCAGAAGGGAAATCGCGATGGTTGGCGACGAAGACAGCATTGCCGCCGTATTGAATCGGCTGCGGCGCGCTCAAGGACAGCTCGCCGGTGTGATCTCGATGATCGAGCAGGGACGCGAGTGCAAAGACGTCGTCACCCAACTCGCCGCCGTCTCACGCGCCCTGGACCGGGCGGGTTTCAAGATCGTCGCGACCGGTCTGCGCGAATGCATCACCGGAGACAGCACCGAGGGTGTCGAGCCGATGACCGAAGCCGAACTGGAGAAGTTGTTCCTCGCGCTAGCATGACCGGTCGCTGTCGGCGGAATGATGCTGAACGCCTCAGGTACAAGTTGTCGTGTGGTGCTCGCTCGAATTCCGCATCACGGGGTTCAGCGGACAACCCGCAAATTTGAGTTTGCCTCGCTTGCGAGAGGTTAGCCGGACGCCATCACCATGACTGTCACGAAATCGAACAGCAGCGCTCTGCCCGCGCCGGCCGTCGCTATCGCCGTAGCGTTGACGGCCGGGACGTTGGCCGTGGGCTATTGGGCGCTCGGGCTGGCGACCATGATCATCTTCACCACCGGGTTCGTCGGGGGCTTACTCCTATGGCTGGTGCGGCCGGATGGCGGCACCTGGACCGACATTCGCGCGCCATACTGGATCGCGTTGACACTGTTTGTGATTCACCGCGTCGAAGAGAAGCAGATGAAATTCTTCGCCTTCCTGGCGGAGGTCACAGGGGTGCCCACTCCCGCGGTGACGTCAGTTCCCGTGGTCTTGCTGGTCGTCGTTTCGGCTGGCGCCTGGCTGCTGGTGCCGGTCCTCATGCACCGTCGGCGACCAATTGCCCGCTATCTCGCATGGACGTTCTTTGCCTCGATGGGCCTGACCGAGTTGGCGCACTTCCTGGTGTTTCCGTGGCTCGATCCCACCGGCGCCGGCTACGTGCCCGGAATGTGGAGCTGACGGCGCTCATCGAAAGTCCCCAGGTGTGCTCGCTGAAATTCCCCACCTGTGAGCAGCGGTCAGTGTAGTGGTTGGCGGGTGCCGGTGGTGGTTCGGCGGAGTGTTTCCGCGGCGGCCTGGTGG
>NZ_NKCN01000044.1 GCF_002245535.1 Mycobacterium lehmannii
ACCCGCGTTCGGACCGGCTTTTGTGGTGGTCGGCGTCGTCTTTTATGTGGTTCGGCGGGACAGGCGCAACAGCGCCGCCGCTGCCGACGCCATCGGAGAGGCAGACAGGGAAAGGAATGATGCTGAGTGAGCGTTAGGGCGCCCCGTTTGGTCGTCATGTGCGCGGCGGTCCTCGCCGCCACACTGGTCGGCTGTGGTTCCTCTAGCGCCCCCTCCGAGGCAACTGCCTCCGAATCGGAATCAGGTGCTGCTAGTGGATCGCCCGCCGCCCCGACGCCCGCTGAATCAACCACGGCATCCGCGGAGGCGGATGACTCCACGATCGTCGACATCAACATCGCAGGCGGAATCGTCACCCCCACGAACGGTCAAGCGCAGGGCAAAGTCGGCAAGCCGATCGTTCTAAAAGTTCGCAGCGATGTTACGGATTCGCTGCACGTCCATTCAGTGCCTGAGCACACTTTTCAGGTCGAGCCTCGGCCGGACCAGCAGTTCGAGTTCACGGTTGACGTGCCGGGCCAGGTCGACATCGAGTTGCATGATCTCAATCGCACGGTCGTGACGATCCAAGTTCGGCCGTGACACCTGCGCGGAGCGTGGATGTGCTGGCGCACGGCGTAGGCGGTTCCACTGACCTTCCGGTGCCGCTGTCGTTCGCGTTGATAGGCGCTGCGTGGGCGTTGACCGCGACTTTCGCTGTGGTCGCATTGGCTTGGAAGACACCACGTTTCGACCCGAACAAACCGGGACGCGACCTACCGACGTGGATTACCCGCGCCGTGGACTCTGTGGTACTGCGATGGATGGTGTCGCTGGCAGCGTTGCTCTTCGCGGTATGGGTGGTCGTTGCGGCGGTCTTCGGACCGGACGGTGGTGAGAACGCCTTGCCGGGGGTGTTCTACGTGCTGCTCTGGGTAGGGCTGGTGGCGGTGTCGGTGATCGTCGGCCCGGTGTGGAGAGTCATCTCGCCGATGCGGACGGTATATCGGTTGCTTGGCATGAGGCGTCGTGAGTCATCCGACCGGCCCACGTCGCGTGAGTATCCAAAGTCGTGGGGGTTCTGGCCGGCGGCGTTCGGTCTCTTGGCTTTCGTTTGGCTCGAATTGGCCAGCCCGGACCCCGGCTCGCTGACGGCGATCAAAGCGTGGCTGCTCACGTACACGGTTCTAATGTTGTTGGGCGCTGGATTCTTCGGTTCGCGCTGGTTCGCCCGGGCCGACCCGTTCGAGGTCTACAGCGTGGCCGTGTCGCGGCTCGCGCCATTTCGGCGCAGCCCGGTGACCGGCCGGATCACGGCGATCAACCCGATGGATCACTTACCGACCATGCCGATCCGTCCGGGAAGCGTAGCCGTCCTCGCGGTGTTGCTTGGCTCTACGGCCTTCGACAGCTTCTCGCAATCACCCGCGTTCCGTAATTTCGTGGATCGGTATGCGGCATCCTTACCGGTGCTAAGCGAATCCTGGGCCGCCTCTCTACTTCGGACCGTCGGCTTGGTGGTGTTCGTGTCCGTTGTCGGCGTGACCTTCTGGGCTGCGGCGAGGGCAACCGGCGGGGTGGACCCGGACCGCCGCCGGCAACTACCCGGCGAACTGGCTCATTCGTTGATACCGATCGTCGTCGGTTACATCTTCGCCCACTACCTCTCATATCTGGTTGAGCGCGGCCAAGAGACCATCGTGCGGCTGGCCGATCCGTTAGGCCGCGGGTGGCACCTACTCGGGTTGGATTCGACCGACGTGGTGTACGTGCTGTCCCAACACCCTTCGGTGCTGTGGACGATCAAGGTCTCGTGCGTGGTGATCGGCCACATCGTGGCTGTGATCGCCGCGCACGATCGAGCGCTGCGGTTACTTCCGAAACGGAATCAAGTCAGCGGACAGCTCGCGATGATGCTCACCATGGTCGGGTACACGTTCACCGGCTTGTATCTGTTGTTCGGGGTTTAACGACGATCGGCCGGGACGCTGATGCACTTCGGGTGAGGTGGTGGCGTTCACTCTTACCAGCCCGAAGCAGGATGACTGCGATCGCCATCAGGCCGAAGAGCGCACCCCCCAATATATAAAGGGCTGGGCTTGCACCTTCGGGTTGTTGCCCGCTGTGGGAGTCGTCGTAGGAATGCTTGGTTGGAGTGGGAATGGCAGGGGTTTGCGAGGTTGTCGTCGACGCAGACTGCACCGACGGGTCTGCAGCGCCAGACGGCACAGCATTCGAGACGAGCCCTACCAGTATCGCGGCGAAAGCAAGCACGATCGCCTGCCGGGCGCGACGACCGACTTGGCGCAGGCACGGCGTTGCAGTCGTCACCGTACGAAGTAGATCGTGGCGAACAGTGCGATCCAGACGATGTCCACGAAATGCCAGTAGTACGAGACGACGATGGCGGCCGTCGCCTGCGCCGGGGTGAACTTGCTCATTCGCGTGCGCATGAGCAGGAAGACGAAGGCGACTAGACCGCCTATGACGTGCAATCCATGAAACCCAGTCGTCAAGTAGAAGACGGAGCCATAGGCACTGCTCGACAGGGTCGTTCCCTCATGCACCAGGTTGATGTACTCGTAGCCTTGGCCTAGAACGAAGAAAAACCCCATCACAAAAGTGACGAGGTACCACCGGCGCAGTCCGAAGACGTCACCGCGTTCGGCGGCAAAGACACCCATTTGACACGTGAACGACGACGCGATGAGTACCAATGTCACCGGCACCGCGAGCGCGAGGTTCAACTCTGTGGGCGGCGGCGGCCATTCGTCAGCCTGGGAGCGAGCGGTGAAGTACATCGCAAACAAGCCGGCAAAAAACATCAGCTCGCTGGATAACCACACGATGGTCCCAACGGAGACCATGTTGGGCCGATTCAGGGAATGAACCCGGGCCGTGATGGCGGTTCCACTTGTCATGCCGTCCCTCAATGCAAATCCGCAGGCGATCTACTAAGTCACTGCATACTATGGCACATAGTAGATAGACGTCCGGCCACCTGGACGCCGGCATTCGCGAGATGCGAAAGACCCTCTGCAACTGAACCTTCCACCCGAATCGCCGAGTTGTGGACGCGCAAGCAGTGGTGTGGACGACGTCTGCCGCGCTTCTATGCAGTTGAAATCCGACGCATTCGCTCGTAACCTTTTCGTGATCTACGTAGTTAGACCATAGATGCCCTGCGGTGTGAGGATCTGTGTTTTGAAGATGGACTGCCCTGCCGCGATATGCCGATCGGCGGGTGCTCTCGTCGTGGCGATCGTGCTTGCATTGACGCTCGGCAACTCGACGGGCACCGGCCGGGCCGACCCCGCGGCCGATGCGTTGGCCCGCATGAAGGAGCTGTCTCGGGAGGCCGAGCGAACCTCGGAAGCCATCTACTCGGCCGAGCTCGACCTCGAGGCGAAACTGGCAGCACAGCGCCAAGCCGAGGATCGCCAACGCGCCGAGTCTGAGGCCTTGACCGCGGCGCGAGCAGATCTGCGCAAGTATCAGAAAATCGTGGACCAGGTGGCGGCCGCGTCCTACATGGGAGGTGCGACCAGCGGCATCAGCGCCGTGCTGGCCGCAGAGTCTCCGCAAAGCTTGCTCGACGAACTCTCTTTCGACCGCCTGATGGCCACCCAGATGTCGGACCGCATCGCGGCCTATCGCGCCGCATCAACCCGTGCCGAGAGTGCCGCCCGCGCGGCCGAATCTTCGACGCTCGATGCCAGGACGGCAGCAGAACAGGCGTCAGCGGTCCGTGCAGGCCTTCAGGCCGAGCAGAGTCGGCTGCGCACCCAGATCGCAGACGTGGAGGCTCAGTACCGAGCATTGACTCCGGATCAGCGTGCCGCGCTGGCGGACGCTGGACCGGTGCCGCCTCAGCCGCCTCCGCCAGCGGGGGACCCCGCCATCGTGGCGATGCCTGAGATGGGACTGCCGCCGGTCGCGCCGGGTCCCACCGGCTCGCCGGAGGGTGCGGCGGTCGTGCAGGCCGCGTTGACCCGCGTCGGATCTCCGTACTCTTGGGGCGCGACCGGACCGAACGCATTTGACTGCTCAGGACTCATCAAGTGGGCATTCCTCCAGAACGGCAAATCGCTGCCGCGGTCGAGTCAAGCCCTGGCCGCCGGTGGGCAGCCCGTCGCCACGTCCGACGTCCAGCCCGGTGACATCGTCACCTTCTATTCAGACGCCTCGCATGCGGGAATCTACATCGGAGACGGGAACATGGTGCACGCCTCGACGTACGGCACCCCCGTCAAGGTGGCGCCGATATCGTCGGCTCCGATTTACAACGTTCGACGATATTAGCCCGTTACTGTGGCGTTTCCCGCTTTCCATTGGTCCCACGGGATGTTCCAGTCGCCGAGTCCGTCAGTACCAGAAAGGGTGGGCCCCACCGTGTTGACGACCTCGACGATGTCGCCGCGTTTGGTGTTGTCGTAGAACCATTTACCGTTCTCCGTACTGGCGTTGAGGCAACCGTGGCTGACGTTGGCGCGCCCCTGGCTGCCGACCGACCATGGGGCAGCGTGGACGTAGATCCCGCTGTAGGACATCTGGGTGGCCCAGTTGACCTCGGTTCGGTACCCGTCGGGTGAGTTCACCGGCACGCCGTAGGTCGAAGAGTCCATCACCAGGAATGAGTATCGATCGCCGATGACATACGTGCCGTTGTCGGTGGGCGTCTTGTCCTTGCCCATGGAGATCGGCATAGTTTTGACGACGTTGCCGTTGACCCGCACGGTCATCGTCTTGGTGGTGTCGTCAGCGGTTGCGATCACCTCGTCGCCGATGGTGAAGCGAGTGGAGGCATCGTCCTGGCCAAACAACCCTTGACCCAGATCAACCCCGTAGGCCTTAACTTGGACGTCGACCGACGTTCCCGGCTTCCAATATTGCGCCGGCCGCCAACGAACCTCGCGATCGTTCAACCAGTAGAACGCACCCTCGACCGGAGGGTTCGTGGTGACGGTGATCGCCTGCTGGGCGGCGAGACGGTCAGGAATGTTCTCGTCGAAGCGCACGGCGATGGGCTGCCCGACGCCCACGACTTCGCCGTCGTTGGGTAGCACATACGGCATCGTGAGGTTCTGCGGCGAATGGGTCTCGAAGGTAGCACTGGTCTGTGCTACCCCACCGAGCCCACGCGCTTCCGCGTTGAGCGTGTATTGCCGGTTGTAGCCCAGCGGTTCCGCAGAACTCCACGTGACACCGTCAGGACTCATCTCGCCGGCGACGACGCGCCCCTGCTCGTTGACCAATGTCACTGCCCCCAACACCCCTGCGTCGGCGGTAACGGTCACCGGTGACTCAACCGGAACCCCGATCGCGCCATCAGTCACAGACGCCTGGACTTTCGGCATGAGCAAATCGCCAAAGGGTGTGCCCTTGTCAACAATGGCTTGGGGCTGCTGCGGCGGCGGCGAACCGCCGCAGGCGCCAACCCCCAGGACAACGCCGGCAATTGCCAGTAGCACCAACGTCGTCCGCCCGAAGCTCCTGCGCCGATGGATGGCCGCGGAGCCGATCCGCCTCATTTGTGTTTATCCCGTCATTTGCCATGAACTGGTGTCGTTACCATCGTACGTAGTCTGTACGTAGAACGTGTTCTGTGAGCGGACCTCGAAGCGTTGGGCCTGACGTCGAGTGCCTTGAGGTAGTTCTGGCGATGACGCACGTCACGCGTGCAATTTCCCGGGTCGGATCGCGCGGCCCGGATTCGCGGCAGGGTTGGAAGAAGATGAAACGTGAGATAGGTCATCCGCAGGTTTCTGCATTACCTCCGCCGAGGATCGACACGGACGATGAACGTGTGCGGGGCCGAGGACGAACCGCATCCGTTTCTTCGGCGATACGACGACACATTATTGCGGGTGTCAGCGCAGTGCTGCTCGGCGTCGCAGTGTCCGGGTGTTCGAGCGGCGACGATGCCGTCGCGCAGGGGGGCACGTTTGAGTTCGTCTCGCCCGGTGGGCAAGTCGATATCCTCTATGACCCACCGCAGACGCGAGGTCGCCCCGGACCAATACGCGGGCCCGACCTGATGGATCCGAGCCGCATGATTGCGCTCGAAAACTTCGCCGGCCAGGTGGTAGTGATCAACGTGTGGGGTCAGTGGTGTGGCCCGTGCCGTACCGAGATGCCGGAACTGCAGAAGGTGTACAACGCGACCCGGACCGCGGGCGTGGCCTTCCTGGGCATCGACGTCCGCGACAACAATCGCCAGGCCGCGGTCGATTTCATCGTTGACCGTAAGGTCACCTTTCCGTCGATCTATGACCCGCCGATGCGCACGATGATCGCCCTGGGGGCCAGGTATCCCACCACGGTGATTCCATCCACGATCGTGTTGGACCGAGCCCATCGCGTCGCCGCGGTGTTTCTGCGGGCGCTGCTTGCCGAGGATCTCGAACCGGTGGTTCGACGCCTCGCAGTCGAGGCCACCACCGACACCGGGCCACCACAGTGAACGGCGACCGCGCCGGGGCTGCCGTCAAACCCAGGATCCGGTCAATATCCGGGCACTGCGCGCCACTTCGTTGGCGCGACGAACAGTGATTGGTCAAGTGGCACTTCCTGGGTCGCCACCGTCGGTATCGGCGATGCTTGGCTGGCTGCCGCCGCCGGTTCCGCTTCTTCCCATGGTGGCGGTCGGCTTGGCGGTGTGGTATCTGTTGGCCGTTCGAATCGTCAGGTCGCACGGCCGACAATGGACGTGGATGCGAACTGCGAGTTTCCTGGCTGGGTGCACCGCCTTGGCGGCGGTGACGGGTCTGGCCATCGACAGCTATGGCTATCGGTTGTTCAGTGCCTTCATGTTTCAGCACCTGACGCTATCGATACTCGTCCCGCCGCTGCTGGTGTTGGGCGCACCTGGCCGGCTGTTGCTCAGGTCCACACCACACCGTGGCGTTGGACGCTACGTCTTGATCGCTGCGTTGGGGGCATTACGTTGCCGCGCAAGCCGAATCGTCTTGCACCCCGGCTTCACCATTCCGGTGTTTCTTCTGAGCTACTACGGCCTTTATCTGTCCGACCTGTTCGACGCGGCGGCGGCCAGCGTCGCCGGCCACGTCGCACTGCAAGTGTTCTTCCTCGCCAGCGGGCTGCTGTTCATCCTGCCGATCTTGTCGACTGGTCCGCTGCCGGTCCGGCAGAGCAATCTAGGTCGTTTCTTCGATATCTTCGTCGAGATGCCGCTGCACGTCTTCATCGGCGTAATTCTGATGATGGCACCACGCGCGCTGACCGACACATTCGCGCAGCCGCCGGCGAATTGGAACGTCGACCCGGTCGCCGATCAGGCGGTCGCCGGCGCCTTGGCATGGTCATACGGCGAACCTGTTGCCCTATTGACCACCTTGATCTTCGCCATCCGCTGGCGTCGTGACGAGGAGTCGGAGTCGGCGAAGAGGGAAGCCGACGTCGAACGCGGCGACGCCGAACTGGCCGCATACAACGCATTTCTGCGCGGACTGCATCAACGGCCGCCGCGACCCACTGGGGCGGAAGGCGTTGCGAACGAGCACAACTGACGGGGGATGTCGACAACGCCTGGGAGTACATCCGGTCGTGGTGCACCTCGCTGCGCAGCGTTCAGCGTTGCAGGGCCTCCATGACAGAGGTCTCGGCCTCCTGAGTTTCGACGAGCAATTGGGCAATGGCCATCGCTGCGGGGTGCGACCCTGATTGAAGTTGGTCACGCGCGGCAGACATCGTGAACTGGTGCTGCCTGATCATCAATTCGAGATACACCTGCGCCGCATGTGCTCCGGCCGCGTCGCGAAGGCGGCGGAAATCGGCTTCGGTGGCGAGGGGGTGTTCGCCTGGCTGAACCGGAAGGTTTTGTGCGCCCGCCGGAGGAGCTGAGCTGGCGCTCATCGGGGCGAATCCCCAGGCCAGGAGAAGCGCCTGCAGCTCATCGGTGCGCCGGGTGCTGCTGTCCGTGATTCGGCTTGCGATGTCGACGATTTCGGGCGCAAGACCGTCCTTGGCGATAGCCAGGTTGCTCAACGCAATAGCTTGTGCGCTGTGGTCGATGATGTCGCGTGCGAATAAGACATCGAACCGGGTGTGTGCTTCTTCGGCGGTGACAACCGAGGTACTTGAAGGACGTTGCGCCGAAACACCCTCTGTTTCAACGCCACATCCCGCTACGGTAATTGTGATTAGGATTCCGAATGCGACGGATAGCCGGCGGAATTTGCCACCTATACGAGGTGTCAGTTCGAGCGTACGCAGTGCATCAGGTGCTTCACGCAGATATGACGAAAGCGTCCGGGGGCCGCGTTGTCCGAAGGCCATCACCACACCTCGTATCGGGTGACCGATGAAGCGATGGTCACATACGTAGTGACATAGTAGATTGGTGCCGTGAAGAGCGCACTGGCCGTGTCCTGCGGTGGGCCGCGATGGAGTTGGAACCGACAGCGCCGAGCGCTACAGAGGGAACGGCTGACTCGCCGATGGATTGTGGCTGCCCTGTTGCTGGCCTTCGGGTTGGCGGTGGTGGCCTTGCTCATGGCCGAACCGACGTCCGCTGACCGCGCCATTGCCGCTGCGCTTTCGTACGTTTAGACGCGCAGATTGAAGCGTCCTCCGTTATGTTCACATCCTCGACCGCAAGGCTGCTGTGCAGCAGAGCATTCGAGGTGCGCTGCGCAGAATAGTGATGGACCGGGTCGAGTGCGCTAGCGGGTCACGCGAAGCAGATCAATACACCCGATAGTGATAACGCGACGATAGCCACCGGGGTAGCGGCCATCGCCGCGACCGCACCACTGAGCGTGAGGTGGGTTTGGACTCGTGCGAATCCATTGGGTGGATCCGATAACCGCTCGGCACGCGCGAGCACGGCGACACCGGCGGCAGCCAAACCGTGGGCCGGCGTGTGGGCGCCTGAAAGGGTCAACAGACCCGCCAGCAGCGGCTGACGACCGTGTCGCCGCGCGGCGGCGTCATCGGCACACATCTCCAGCAGAGAACTGATGTGCGTGGCTGCGCTTGTGAAGAGCCCGATCTTGGGCAGCGCGGTGGTCAGTCCGCGCATTGCGGCGATGACGTAGGCATGGCGCCCGTGGAGGTGAGCACGCTCATGGGCGATGACGGCCGCCAGTTGCGCTTCATCGAGTGCAGCGAGAGCAGCCGTGGTTACGACGATCGCCGGTGGACGGCCCGCCACGCAGTACGCCGCACGCTCGGATGCCTCGATGTACACGACGTCGCTGCCGTCTGAACTACCGACCAGGCGCACGGCGTCTGCGTGCGCGAAGGTGTGCCTGCGCATGCGACTCAAAGCGCGGCCGACTCGAACGCAAACTGCCAGCAGACTCCCGGCAGCGATGGCCACTGCGGCTGTTGCCACTATTCGGGCCGGCCCCCCCGCGTGCCCGACGAGAATTGCATGGAGACGCTCCAGACAGGACACGAGTAACGCGTCCGGGCTGTCCCAGTGCCCGGCGGCCTCGATGAGTAGCAGAGCGATTGCAGCAATCGAGCAGCCGAGCACGGTAACGACGGCCGTGAGCCAAGCTGATATCGCCAGGCGTGGAGCCCCGCCATCGGCTGTGATCCGGGCCAAAAGCTTCGGCCCGATCGATAGGACTGCCACGACGTACAGCAGCAATGCCGCCGTGACGGTCATCGCCGACCAGACTTACGGGCAACGCGCCGCAGCGCAGCGCGCAAGTCCGCCGATTCCTCCGCGTCGATTTGCGCCACGAAATGACTGAGGACCGCCTCCGATCGGCCTCCACCGCTCAGGGCCTCGAGCATCAGACGGGCGCTGTGCTCTTCTCGAGTCAGCGTCGGTCGGTATCGGTAGGCCTTACCGTCGCGTTTCCGCGACAGCCAGCCCTTGCCATGCAGATTGTCCATCGTCGACATCACCGTGGTGTATGCGATGTGACGTTCGATGCTCAACTCGTCGAATATCTCCCTAACCGTGGTATCGGTCTCGGGATCGCGATTCCAGAGGCGATCCATGATCGCCGCCTCGAGCTCTCCGAAGCCACGCACCCGCGCCATGAACGAACCTCCTGAATTAGTCAGTAGGTAGCTTACGGTGTCCGCAGCATCTGACGCTGAATTGTGGTCTGGTAGACCTAGTCAGTTGCGGAATCACCTGCTACTGGCGGGGCACCCCGCGCTCCTGCAACCACGCCATCGGGTCAATCTTGTCTGATCCGTTGCGGTGGACCTCAAAATGCAGATGCGGACCTGTCGAATTGCCACGGTTGCCCATGGTGGCAATTTGATCGCCAGCCAAGACACGGTCGCCTTCTTGAACCGTCGCAGTGTCGATATGACCGTAGAGCGTCACCGTGCCATCCGAGGCGCGGATCTTGACCCACATGCCGTAACCGGGTGTCGGCCCGGAAGCGACCACCTCGCCATCCGAGGCGGCATAGATCGGCGTGCCGACGGCGTTGGCGATGTCGAGTCCCGCGTGCAGGGAGCCCCACCGTGTTCCGAATCCCGAAGTCAAAATGCCACGGGCCGGGAAGACGAACTGCGGGCGTCGCATTCGCGCCTCTCGCTGGGCACGCTCTTGGGCGAATGCCGCTCCGCGAACCAGTTCTTCTCGGTGGACTGCGGAGTCGAAACTGTTGGCTACTTGGACGATCTGCACTCCCGCCGCGTCCGGTACGGAAACGCCTTGCGCTGTTGTGGCGTCCGCGATCAAAGTCGGGTTGGCCGGAACTTCCGACGCTTCCACCATCGCATTCGCCCCAGCGGCTATGGCCCCAGCAGCAACACCCGCAACGACGAGCCGGCCGTGCACTGACCCAGCGCCCTCAGGCCGTTTCCGATGTGTCGCGGGTATCCGACGGTGCGCACCGGCCGACGTTGCACGTTGGCCAGTTTGTTGAACGTATACGCGTGAAGGGCCAGTGGAGGCGGGGCGAGGAGATCGCGACGTACGCGTAGGCGCAAGTAGAAGTAGTGGCCACTCGTCGGTCAGGTCGTTCAGATCGTCGAGTTCGGGTGCAGTCAGTACCTCGACGTCGGTGGCGAAAGGACCGCGATTGACCGTTGAATCGGCCGCCGGGCTGAACTCATTGACCGGGATGATCTCAGTGGCTTCGGCGTCCCACAGGTATCTGCGTGGCGCGTTGGGCCGCGCGGTCCGGCGGTGTGCCACCAATCGAGACGTTCCTTACCGTTACCGGTTCGTTATCAGTTGGCGAGACGCTAACCGAACGCTCACGATTCGGCAAGCCTACGATTGCCGCTTTCCGTGCGCCCGTCTACTTCGGCTCCGCGTGTGTCAACCACGCGTGGCGCCCGTGACCAGCTATCTCTTTGAGCAGCCTGCCGTGTGAAGTACACGTACGTACGTAGTAAACAAGTGTTTGGCAAACTAGATCTCGATATGGCGTCGGTCGGTGTGCGGGAGGCCGGAGCGGGTGCGAGTACTCGGCACCCGCCCCAGCGGGACACCCGTCGTGCCGGGTGATGCGGCCTACCGGTGGTCGGAGTGTTCAACTACATCGATTAGTACTAGATTGCTCAGTAGAAGAATCTACTGATTTAGTCCGTAGATTGCACATCTTGTCGTCGAACTAGTAGCGGGAGAATTCGTTGGTCGCCGAAGCGCCGCCTGTCGGACAACTCGAGGCACGCCGTCCCTTCCCGGCCCGCGTGGGACCCAAAGGCACCTTGATCTACAAGCTGGTGACGACCACTGATCACAAGCTGATCGGCATGATGTACGTCGTCACGTGCTTCGTGTTCTTTTTCGCTGGCGGGTTGATGGCATTATTCATCCGGACCGAGCTGGCGATACCGGGGCTGCAGTTCCTCAGCAACGAGCAGTACAACCAGCTGTTCACCATGCATGGCACGGTGATGTTGCTGTTTTACGCAACGCCGATCGTGTTCGGGTTCGCCAACCTGGTTTTGCCGCTGCAGATCGGAGCTCCCGACGTCGCCTTCCCGCGGCTCAATGCATTCTCGTTCTGGTTGTTCTTGTTCGGTGCGCTGATCGCGATGGGCGGCTTCATCACGCCGGGCGGCGCCGCTGATTTCGGTTGGACCGCCTACACGCCCTTGTCGAATGCCATCAGTAGCCCGGGCGCCGGCGCGGATTTATGGATCATGGGCCTGATCGTCGGCGGGTTGGGCACCATCCTGGGCGCGGTCAACATGATCACCACGGTGGTGTGTATGCGCGCGCCTGGTATGACGATGTTCCGGATGCCGATCTTTACCTGGAACATCCTGGTGACGTCGATCCTCGTGCTGGTCGCGTTTCCGATCCTGACGGCCGCACTCTTTGCATTGGCGGCCGACCGCCATCTGGGCGCTCACGTTTACGACCCGGCCAACGGCGGCGTGTTGTTGTGGCAGCACTTGTTTTGGTTCTTCGGCCACCCCGAGGTGTACATCATCGCGTTGCCATTCTTCGGCATCGTGTCCGAAATCTTCCCTGTCTTCAGCCGAAAGCCAATCTTTGGCTATACCACGCTGATCTACGCGACGCTCTCGATCGCCGCGCTGTCGGTCGCGGTGTGGGCGCACCACATGTACGCAACGGGTGCCGTTCTCCTACCGTTCTTTTCGTTCATGACGTTCCTCATCGCCGTGCCAACCGGTATCAAGTTCTTCAACTGGATAGGCACGATGTGGAAGGGGCAGTTGACATTCGAAACACCGATGCTCTTCTCGGTCGGCTTCCTCGTCACCTTCCTGCTCGGTGGTCTGTCGGGTGTGCTGCTGGCCAGCCCCCCGCTGGACTTCCAAGTCACCGACAGCTACTTTGTCGTCGCGCACTTCCACTACGTGCTCTTCGGCACGATCGTGTTCGCGACCTACGCGGGCATCTACTTCTGGTTCCCGAAGATGACGGGCCGCCTGTTGGATGAGCGATTGGGCAAGCTGCACTTCTGGCTGACGTTCATCGGATTCCACACCACCTTCCTGGTGCAGCACTGGCTCGGGAACGAAGGCATGCCGCGCCGCTACGCCGACTACCTACCCACCGACGGCTTCACCACCCTAAATATCATCTCCACGATCGGTGCGTTCATCCTGGGAGTCTCGACACTTCCGTTCGTGTGGAACGTGTTCAAGAGCTGGCGCTACGGCGAGCCGGTCACTGTCGACGACCCGTGGGGCTACGGCAACTCACTGGAATGGGCCACAAGTTGTCCGCCGCCGCGGCACAACTTCACCGAGCTGCCGCGTATCCGTTCGGAACGACCGGCTTTCGAGCTGCACTATCCGCATATGGTCGACCGGATGCGCGCCGAGGCGCACGTCGGGCGCGCCCATGGGCCAGACGACGGGGACGTGACGCGGCTTGACGATGAACATGTCCGTACCTGACTGAGCGCGGTCGGGCCGGGGCAGGGCGTCGGGCGACGCACTGAACCCGCACCGAACGATCAAACGTAGGTATTGACTCAGTACATGCATACATGCGTATAGTCGCATGTATGACACGTCGCGACGAGTGCGATATGAACCGCGATGCCGACCGTCTCCAGGCGAACGAGACATTGGCGCTCGACCTGGCGGACCTCTTGCCGGGCAGTGACGACCGCTGCGCGGACCGTCTGACGCGCGATTTGGCAGCGACTCCGCTGATTGACGAAGTCCACGTCGTCGACGGCGGGACGCTCACGCCGCGCCTGTGCGTGCACTACGACGCTGCCGCGGCGACGGCAGTCGATGTGCAACGACGCGCTTGGCAGGTCGCCGAAACCATCAGTTCGCATTACGGCCATCTGCGCTGGTTGCTGACCGGAACCGCCGAGGATGACGAATCGACGAGGACGGCACTGGTCGACCGATTAACCAGGATGCCCGGCGTCGTCGCCGCAACCGCTACGACGACCTCACTCGAAGTGGAGTTCGAACGATCCTCGGTCACGGCCCAGGAATTGGTAGACGTGATCGCCGCCATCGCCGGGCCAGACACGACACCTGCGACTGTCGCCGAGACGGACCATCCGGTGGACCACGGTGTAAAAGAAGGGGAGCACACCGGGCGCCAGCATGAGCACGGCGGAATCTTTGGCGAGCGCACCGAGCTGATCTTCGCGGGCCTGGCGGGGACGCTTCTCCTGGTGGGTTGGTTGCTAGCGACCTTCGCCGACACACCGCGTTCCACGGAGTTGGTGGTCTACTCCCTGGCCTTTTTCTTCGGTGCGTTCTTCACCGTGCAGGAAGCCTTCGCCAGCGTTCGTCAGGGTCGGTTCGAGATCGACTTCCTGATGCTGGTGTCGGCCGCCGGTGCGGCGGCGCTCGGTGAAGTCGCCGAAGGCGCGCTTCTGCTGTTCCTGTTCAGCGTCGGCCACGCGCTCGAGGGCTATGCGATGGGGCGAGCCCGCCGGGCGATCGAAGCGCTCGCCGAGATTGCTCCGAAGACGGCCCTGGTCCGCCGCGGCGGCACGGGCGACACTGTGGAAGTGCCGGTGGGCGACCTGCGCGTTGGGGATATCGTCGTCGTGCGACCCAACGTGCGGCTTGCTGCCGACGGCTTCGTCGTGGCTGGCGCCACTAGCATCGATCAGGCCCCCGTGACCGGGGAAAGCGTTCCCGTCGATAAGTATCCGGTGCCGGATGTGGCGGCAGCGGCGGCGTCGCCCGACCTCATTGACGCGGCATCGCGGGTGTTCGCCGGGACGATCAACGGTGCCGGCGCCATCGAGATCCAGGTGACTCGGCTCGCCGGTGACTCCACCCTTGCCCGAGTCGTCCGGTTGGTGGCCGAGGCGCAGACCAAGACCACCTCTACTCAGCGGTTCACCGACCGGTTTCAGCGGATTTTCGTGCCGACGATTCTGATCGGAGTCGTCCTGCTGTTGTTCGCCGGCTTCGTGGTCGATGAACCGTTCACCGCCACCGTGTACCGCGCACTCGCCGTGCTGGTGGCTGCCAGTCCGTGTGCGCTGGCGATCGCCACGCCCAGTGCGGTTTTGTCGGCGGTGGCGCGAGCGGCCAGAGCCGGAATCCTGATGAAAGGCGGAGCCGCGCTCGAAGAGTTGGGTCGGGTGGATGTGCTGGCTTTCGACAAGACCGGCACCCTCACCGAGGGTAAGCCCGGGATCGCCGAGGTCGTTGCCAGCGCCGACAGCAATGAGGCGGAGCTGCTTACCGTCGCCGTTGCCGTTGAGGAGCAGAGTGATCATCCGCTGGCCCGTGCCATCGTCCGCGACGGCCGCGAGCGCCTCGCGGGCGCGGCAGTACCCCGCGCGACGGACGTTCGAGCTCTCACAGGCCGCGGCATCGTGGCGTCCGTCGATGGGGTCGAGATCCGCATCGGCAAGACCGAAATGTTCACCGGCGCCGACGAGCGACCGCCAGCCTATTTGGCCGGCGAGGTGGAGCGCCTCGAACAGGCCGGCCGCACCACGATGCTCGTCCGCGCAGGCGAGCGTTGGCTGGGTGCGATCGGATTGATGGACGTTCCTCGCGCAGAGGCGTCGGCGGTCATCGCCCGTCTCGCCGAGATCGGCGTTTCAAAGACCGTGATGCTGTCCGGAGATAACCAGCGGGTGGCCGACGCCGTCGCCGGCGAAGTCGGTGTTGCCTACGCCCGCGGGGATCTGATGCCCGAGGACAAGGTGGCTGAGATCGCTGCTCTGCGTGAGCGTTACGGACGCGTGGGCATGGTGGGAGACGGCGTCAACGACGCGCCCGCAATGGCGGGCGCAAGCGTAGGCATCGCGATGGGTGCGGCCGGTTCCGACGTTGCCTTAGAAACCGCTGACGTCGCGCTGATGGCAGACGATCTGCGAGCGTTGCCGTTCGCCGTGAGCCTGAGTCGCCGCTCCTCACGGATCATCAAGCAGAATCTGTGGGCGAGTCTCGGCATCGTCGCGCTTCTCATTCCGGCGACGATCCTCGGATTGGGCATCGGTCCCGCCGTACTCATTCACGAAGGCTCGACACTGATCGTGGTCGCCAATGCACTTCGGCTCTTAGGGATGCGGATGGAACCCGTGAGAGCCCCAGAACCGAGCGTTACGGCGGACGCGAGGCTCCTACAGGATCCGTGATGATGTTGAGTGCAGCAGCGAACTTCGAGCACGCCGATGTCGAAGCAGCCGTCGTCTTCGTCGACATGTCTGGCTTCACCGCGTTCACCGAAACCCACGGCGATCACAGCGCTGCACAGCTGGCAGAAACATTCGCCGCCTCAGCGACACGGGTTCTCGGTCCCGCCGACGAGGTCATCAAGACAATCGGCGATGCGGTGCTGGTGGTGAGTGAGAGCCCGGCTACGGCAGTGACTTTCCTCCGAAGACTCACCGCCGAGATCAGTCGCGTCCAAGGCTTTCCGATGTTGCGGGCCGGCATCGCCGCTGGCCCCGTGGTGAAGCGACGCGGAGACGTCTTCGGTTCGACGGTCAACACCGCGGCGAGGCTCGCTAGCCTCGCGCAGGCCGGGCAGATCGTCGTCAATGAAGGTGTCGCGTCGGCGCTTCCGGCAGCTGATCTCGCGGCGATGACCGCGTTGGGATCACTGACGCTGCGCAACGTCGGATCGCCTATTGGTGCATTTGCTCTCGACATCGGTACTCATCACCGCGAGCATGTGGATCCTGTCTGTCGGATGCACGTCGCGACGGGCGTCCGAGAATTGACGATCACGCATGCGGGTACGTCGTACCGGTTCTGTTCGACCGCCTGCATGCAGCAATTCGCTCAGCGCATCGACGGTGACACCACCTAGCCTCCGGGCATCGAGGGGCGGCCACCGGGTCGGGAGACGCGGGACCCGTTGTGCGCGTATCAGATCTGCCAGTCCTGCGCACCGTCGTTCTCGTCGTACACGCCGACGGAGTTCTTGACCACGACCGGGTCGCCGCTACCAAACGTGTCGTAGAACCACTGGGCGTTGGCTGGACTGAGGTTGGGACAGCCGTGGCTAACGTTCCGTTTGCCTTGGTCCGCCACCGACCAGGGTGCGCCGTGAACGAAGATGCCCGCGTTGTTGATGCGCACCGCGTCCTTGACTTTGAGCTTGTAGCCCTCGGCGGAGTTGATGGGCACGCCGTAGGTCGAGGAGTCCATCACCATGTCGGCGAACTTCTCGAGCACGTAGTAGGTGCCGTTGGGTGTTTCATAGCCCGGCTTACCTAGAGACACGGGAATGGTCTTCTCGAGCACGCCGTTGCGCATCACCTCCATTTGGAGGGTCGCGTTATCGATGGTCGCCACCAACGCGTCACCGGTGCGAAAGCTCGACTTAGTTCCGCCCGCGTCGACGGTCACCGTGGTGTTGGCGGGCCAGAAGTCGATCGGGCGCCACCTGAGTTGAGTCGCGCTCATCCAGTAGAACTTGCCGGGAACCGGGGGGTTCGACGAGACGTGGACGGCTTGTTCGGCTAGAGGCCGGTCGGCGATCGGCCGCTGGAAGTTGATGATGATGGGTTTGGCGACGCCAACGGTTGAGCCGTTCACCGGGTTGAACGTGGGTGGCGCGAATACTGGCGGGCCGAGGTACGGTGCCGGATTCTGGCCGGCGGGTGGGTCTGCAGTCGCCGGCGCCGACCCGAGGGACGGCACGAAAGGGTTCGACGAGGTCGGTACTGGGATCCCCATAGGGTCGCAGGGCGTAGGCACGGGTACTGGTGGTTGGGCGGAGGCTGACGGCGCGGCCAGGAGCGCCATCGCCGCGAAGAGGGATGTCAATATCGCGACGACTGGCGTTAGCGGCGGACACCGCATACAGGTCTTCTCCCATCCACTGGTCGCCGTCAATGCGTTAGAGGACGTCGACGGCCGCCGAGTTGCTACGTAGTTGCATAGTAGATGATGGGCAGCGCATAGCGTGACTGCTGACCTACGTAGTAGATGTGGGAGTTCAGGACAGGTGGATGTGAAGAGTCTGAAACGCCGTGACTAGTTTCACCGAGATCGCGACGTCTGGACATGTGCTGTTCGCCGTGCTTGTCTCGGTGCTGGCGGGGCTGGTGTCATTTGCATCGCCGTGCGTCGTTCCGCTCGTACCCGGGTATCTGTCCTATTTGGCGGCCATTGTTGGCGTCGACGACGAGGCACGTGCCCAGCGGCAAGTCAGTGCGCACTTGCGGGTCGCCGGCGCCGCGGGTTTGTTTGTGGCTGGCTTCACGGCGGTGTTCCTGATGGGTTCTGTCGCGATCCTGGGCCTGACGTCGACGGTGATCAGTAACGGGTTGTGGTTGCAACGCCTTGGTGGGGTCATCACGATCTTGATGGGTCTGGTGTTTATGGGTGTCATCCCTGCACTGCAACGGGAAGCGCGTTTGGCGCCGAAGTCGTTGTCAACGCTCGGGGGTGCACCGCTGCTTGGGGCTGTCTTCGGGCTCGGCTGGACTCCTTGTTTGGGTCCGACGCTTACGGGCGTCATAGCAGTGGCCTCTGCCACCGAGGGGCCAACTGTATTTCGTGGCGTTTTGCTTGTAGTCGCCTACTGTCTCGGGCTGGGCATCCCGTTTGTGCTGTTGGCAATCGCATCCGGGCGCGCAGTTAAGGCGTTGGGCTGGCTTCGTCGAAACACGCGGCGAATTCAAACTTTTGGTGGCGTGCTCCTCGTCGTCGTCGGCATCGCCTTGCTGACCGGATTGTGGAATGAGGTGGTGACGTGGGTGCGCGATGTCTTCGTCAGCAACACCACACTTCCGATATGACGGTGCGTGAGCGGCCTTCTGCGCTGACGGAGCGCAAAACGTGACGGCGACCTCCGTTGCCGGTGGGCGTCGCCGGGTGGTGTGGCCGGTGTTGCTCGGTGTCGCATTGGTGGCGGGCGTGACCGCCGGCGCGATCGGCGCCCTCATGTTGGACGACGCGCTTGAGGTAACAGGACTCAGAGATCCTGGGCCGACCACTGCCTACGGGCTGCCCTTCCTGCGCGGCGCCGGTGAGATCGCTGCGATAGTGACGATCGGGCACTTCTTGTTCGCCGCCTTCCTCGTGCCGCCACAAACCAGTGGAGTGCTCGACGTTGATGGGTACCGCGCGGTGCGGGTCGGCGCTGTCGCTTGTGTGGTGTGGGCGATGTGCGCTGCGCTATTGGTGGCGCTGACCGTCTCCGATGTGTCGGGAGTGCCGTTGACGGACCTGACACCGCTGGATGTTTGGTCGGCGGCCGGCCTTGTCGAAACCACTGCGGCGTGGCGCACCACCTCCATCCTGGCCGCAGTCGTCGCCGTGGCGAGTCTGACGGTGTTGCGGTGGTCGTGGACACCTGGCCTATTGATCGGGGGGCTGGTGACTTTGGTGCCGGTCGCCGTGACGGGGCACTCTTCCACGGGCGGATCACACGATATTGCGACCAACAGCCTGCTCATCCATCTGGTTGCCGGGTCGTTGTGGGCCGGTGGACTGCTCGCGCTGGTCGTACACGCGCTGCGCCGTGGCAGTTACACCGACCTCGCCGCTCGACGATTCTCGCGACTGGCGCTTGGATGCTTCGTCGCGATGGCTGCCAGTGGGTTCATCAATGCCGCGGTGCGGATCGACCTGACGAACCTCTGGACCAGTACCTATGGACTCTTGATTCTGGCGAAGGTGGCGGCGCTTGTTAGTCTCGGTGTTCTTGGCTGGCGCCAACGGCGTTCGGCAATCGTTGCGCTGCAGCATGATTCGACTGCACGTCGACCGCTCCTGCGGCTCGCGCTCGGCGAGGCTGCCCTGTTCGGCATCGCGGTCGGAGTCGCGGTCGGGCTTGGTCGCACTCCGCCGCCTCCGACGAGAAGCGAGCCCTCGCCAGCTGAGGTTGCGCTCGGATTCGACCTTTCCGAGTCGCCAACGATTGCTGCAGTGTTTACCGATTGGCGATTCGACCTCATCTTCGGTACAGCAGCGGTCGTCATGGCAAGCATCTACCTCGCTGCGGTGTACCGGCTGGCCCGCCGTGGGGACCCGTGGTCGAAGCGACGCATCATATGTTGGCTGATCGGTTGTATCACAATGCTATTCGCTACCTCGTCGGGACTGGGCATGTACATGGCGGCGATGTACAGCATGCACGCCATCGTTCAATTGCTGCTCACCATCGCGGTGCCGGCGCTGCTCGTCCAGGGCGCGCCTGTGACGCTGGCACTCAAGGCGCTGGGGGCAGCTGAGCCGAATTCTGCTCCCGGCCCACGCGAATGGGTTCAGAGCGTCGTGGCCGCACCGATGACGCGCCTACTCACCCAACCGTGGACGGCGCTGGCGATACTCATGGTGGGCGTCTACGGCCTATGCATTGCGGGCGTCTACGACGTCGCAATGAGCGACCATGCCGCGCACATGGCGACGATCGGCTTTTTCCTGTTCAGTGGCACGCTGTTCTTCGTTGCCGTCAGCGGCGCGGGGCCAATGCCAGGGCCGATGTCCAAGCAGCGTCGAGTCGCAATGACGTTGTTCGCGCTGTCCCAGTTCGTGGTCGCAGGCATTGTGGTGGTGCAGATGCAGGCTGTCCTTGGTGGCAACTTCTACCGTTCACTGAGGCTGAACTGGCAGACGAACCTTCTGAGCGACCAGAGAATGGGCGGTGTAATCGTCTCAGTCAGTAGTGCTGTGGCGATGTTGACGGTCATCGCAATCGTCGCCGCAAAGCGTACCGGTTGCCTGCGAACGGACAACCTACGTGCGCCGACCATTGACGCGTGAAGGTGGCCACCTACCGCAAGAGGGCATACCCGCCCATCCTTTACGGCTGCTCCTTCAAGGCTTTCTCAACCGCGGCCGACAAGTCTTCGTAGCTTCTGAATTCCACTTGGTTTCCGTTGAGGAAGAAGGTCGGGGTGCCCTGGACGCCGAGGGCCTGACCGTCGGCGACGTCCACGTTGACGCGCTCGAGCGTGGCGGGATCGTCGTATGCGGCGTCGAACGCGGCCATGTCGAGTCCCAGTTCGGTGGCGAAGCCGCGGAAGGTGGAGTCGGCCGGAGTCCGCTGTTCACCCCACTGGCTCTGGGTTTCATACATCTTCTTGTACATCGGCTCGAACTTGCCCTGCTGGGCGGCTGACTCGACCGCACGTGCTGCTCGCTCGGCGTTGAAGTGAGACGGAATGGGGAAGTAGCGGATGACGAAGTTGACGCGGTCCCCGTACTGGGATCGCGCCTGCTCGACCATCGGGAATGCTGCGCGGCACGCCTCGCATTCGAAGTCGAGAAACTCGACAAGGGTGACATCGCTGTCCGGGGCGTTGTTGAGGCGGCGGCTGTTGTCCCGGACCAATTGACCTACCTCGCCGCCTCCGGCCTGCGCTGCGGCGGGCGTGTCCTTATTCTGGACCGAGAGGTAGACGCCGGCCCCGATGATCACGGTGATGACTGCAAACGCGGTCAGCAGAATGCGTGTGATGGGTGCCATCTGAGTACGTCCTTCTGTCAGAGAGCGTCCGTTGGGCGATGGGGTGGCCGCGCACTGTAGCGGCGCATCGGAACGGACGTGAAAATATGCATCTCCCGTGACTATATACGTAGCAACACCGTAGATGATCTGCGGCGTGCCCGCTGGCGCACAGCTGACCGACGACAAAGCAGCAGCGCCGTGCGTTACCGTTTGCACGGTCGCCTTAGGTGATGGATGGCGCTCGAGCGAGACGCCACATTCCCCACCAGGCGGCTGGAGCGAGCGCGATCACGCTC
>NZ_NKCN01000045.1 GCF_002245535.1 Mycobacterium lehmannii
ATACGTGCCGGCTCGCGGTGGTATGCAGAACCTGCCGTCGGGCCATTCGAGGGTGGGGTTGCCCTTGTCGTTGGTTCCGGGGGTGGGTGCGGTGGGTCCGCGCAGCGGCGCCTCGAACGTTTCGCGGATGCCCGACGGCAGGTTCTGCATACCACCGCGAGCCGGCACGTATCCGGCGTCGCCGGGTTTGGCGTCGGGGTTGGCTCCGGCGACCGTGATGTTCTCGTTGGACACCAGTTGCAGCGCGTCGGCGACGCGACCCCCGTTCGGGCCGAGCTTGTCCATCATCGCGCGAATCTCGGCCGGGCTCTTGCCATCCAGCGACCGCGAGAGCTGGTTCAGGTAGTCCATCTGGCTGGCCGGCAGTACCAGCTCACCGCGCGCCAACGCTTCCTGCTCCTGCGGGGTCAGCGTGGTGTTCTCCTCGAGTCGCGCGAGCTCTTCGGGGGTGAGCTCCCCGTCTTGCAGCGATTCGCCGTCGGCGCTGCCCTGCTCGGCGGGGGCGGTTGGATCGCCGCCGGTGGCCGCGGACAGCACCCGGGCCAGGTCGCCGTCGACCTCCTCGGCGGCGGCCAGCACCGCGACCGCGCGGTTCTCCACTTCGGCCATCTTCTTCTCGAGCTGCGCGATCTCCTCGTCGGTCCACCCGGTCGTGTCGGGAGGAGTGACCGTGCCGGTGTTCAGGTCCAGCTGCACCGCCGGGGCGGCGGCCGCGTAGTCGACGAGGCTGTTGAGGTCGTTCTTGACCGAGCGGGCATCGGCCGCGGCCTTCTGCGCGCCGAGCGACACCAGAATGGCTTCCTTCTGCGTGGTGTCGAGCTTGGTGGCCGACTGCTCGATGGCCTGCTGCGCGGCCTCGCCGGCCCGGCCTTTCCACGACCCGAACACCGAGAGATTGCGCAGCGCCTCGGCGGTCTCACCGCTGGTGCGAGCCCGGTGCGCCGCGGCTTTGGAGACCTCGTCGATCTGCTCGGGTTGCCAACGCGCAACGTCGGCCAACGTCATCCCCACGGGTCAGAGCCCCATGGTGCCCAAATTCGATCCCGCAGACTCGATTTCGGTAGCAGCATTGTCGTCCGTGCGTACATACTTCGCCGCTGCCGAGCGCAGATCCTCGGCATGTTTGACGAGTTCGGTGTAATGCGCGGCGGACTCCTCTTCCCACTTCGTGGTGGTTGCTGAGAGTCCCGAGGCGCTCGAGCCGATCCAGCCGGGCGCGGCGGCGCCCATTCGCTCGTGCGCGGTGCCGTGGGCAGACCTCAGGCTGTCGGCGGCCGCGTTGACGTGGTCGGCGGCCATCCGGACCTCCAAGGGGTCTACCCGCAGATTGTCGCTCATTCGCCTTTCCCAACGCTCGCCGGCGGTCCAAGGGACACACATGTTTGCCGGCCAACATTACCATCGCCGCGATACCCCTAGATGCACGAATTTCGGGCGGTCCCAGCGGGGTGTCGGTGGAGTGCAGAAGTTTGCTGGGATCGGTTACCCCAACCGCGCGACGAGCGCGTCGGTCACTTCGGCGGTCGACGCCCGCCCGCCGAGGTCGCCGGTCCGGGTCTCCGGCGCGGCCAGTGTCGACTCGATGGCGCCCAGCACCTCACCGGCGGCGTCCGCGTGTCCGAGATGCTCGAGCATCAGCGCCGCCGACCACACCGCGCCGATCGGGTTGGCGATGCCCTGCCCGGCGATATCGGGGGCCGATCCGTGTACGGGTTCGAACATCGACGGGTACTGCTTGGTGGGGTCGAGATTGGCCGACGGTGCTATCCCGATCGAACCCGCGACCGCGGCGGCGAGGTCACTGAGGATGTCGCCGAACAGGTTCGAGCCGACGACGACGTCGAATCGCTGTGGCTGCAGCACGAACTTGGCGGCCAGCGCGTCGATGTGCTCGCTGTCGAGCCGCACGTCGGGGTAGTGCGACGCCCGCTCGGCGACGACCTCGTCCCAGAACGGCAGCGTGTGCACGATGCCGTTGGACTTGGTCGCCGACGTCACGTACCCGCGGCGGGTGCGGGCGAGCTCGAACGCGAAGTCCGCGATGCGGCCGACGCCGTTGCGCGTGAAAACCGACTCCTGGACCGCCATTTCGTCGGGAAAGCCGCGGTTGAGCCGTCCGCCGATCTCGCTGTACTCGCCTTCGACGTTCTCGCGGACCACGACGAAGTCGACATCTTGCGCCGTGCGCAGCGGGCTTTCGACGCCGTCGAACACCCGGATCGGCCGCATGTTCACGTACTGGCGGAACGCGCGGCGGATCGGGATGAGCAGACCCCACAGCGACACGTGGTCGGGCACGCCCGGCCACCCGACCGCGCCCAGGAAGATGGCGTCGAATCCGCGCAGTGTCTCGATTCCGTCGTCGGGCATCATCGCGCCCTGGTCCGCGTAGCGTTGACACGACCAGTCGAACTCGGTGTACGACAACGCGATTCCATGTTTCTTCGCGACCGCGTCGAGCACCGCGCGCGCCGACGCGATAACCTCGGTACCGATCCCGTCACCGGGAATGACGGCGATATCGGTCATGTACCCAATCCCAAGAGGCTGATCATCAGCGGCAGCAAGATGATGATCAGGATAGCGCCCGCGATGTCGAAGGCGACGCCGGAGCGGATCATCTTCGTGATCGGGACGACGCCCGAACCGTAGACGATCGCGTTCTGTGGGGTGGACACCGGCAGCATGAAGCCGAACGACGCCGCGAACGTCGCCGCCAGCGCCGGCACGAACGGGTTGATGCCCGCGGCCACCGCCACCGGTATCACGATCGGCACCACCACTGCGGCCGACGCGGTGTTGCTGGTGGTTTCGGAGACGATGATCGCCAGGATCACCGCGAAGATGGTGATCGCGATGCCGCTCGTCAGGCCGAGCGCGTCGTTTACGGAGGTGCCGATGGTCTCGGCTAGCCCCGTCGAGGAGATCAGCGAGCCGAAGATGATGCCGGTACCGAACAGGATGATTGTGCCCCAGTCGATTTCGGCGGCGTCCTTCCAGCGCAGCGTAAACTCGCGGCTCTGCCAGTCGGTGGGCAGCAGGAACAGCAGCGAGGCGCCGAAGACCGCGACCACGCCCTCGTCGAGGCGGTCGCTGACGAATTCGTAGGTGGTGGACTCGGTTCCGGTGATCACCGCGAACACGCCGGGCAGGATCCACAGCGTCACGGTGACGCCGAACGCGATTAGCGTGTTCTTCTCGGCCCGCGACAGCTTGCCCAGTTTCTCGCGTTCACTGGCCACGTATTCGGCGACGCCGTCGATGCGTTTGATCTCGGGTTTGTTGAGCCGCAGCAGGATCAGCGCCAGCAGCAGGAACATCACGAAGCAGATGGGAATCGCCAGCACCATCCACTGTCCGAAGCTGATCCGCTCGCCGGTGGCCTCTTCGATCAGCCCGCGCCCGATCAGGTTCGGCGGGCTGCCGACCGGAGTGAGCAGGCCGCCGACGCTGGCGCCGTAGGCGAGCATCAGCATGAGGGCCGCGCCCACCCGCAGCCGTTGCGGGTCGAAGTCGGGTTCGACGTCGCCGCGCTGCTGGAGGAGCTTGGCGATCACCGACAGGATGCCGATCGCCGTCGGCAACAGCATCGCCACCGTCGCGGTGTTGGACACGAACGCCGACAGCAGGGCCGTGATCGCGCCGAACGCGATGATGACGCCGGTGGTCGAGCGGCCGGCCCGCGGTAGGGCCAGGATGCGGAACGCGAAGCGCCGCGCCACACCGTGTTTGAGCATCGCCTGGGCGAGGATGAACGCGCCGATGAACGTGAAGATGGTCGAGGATCCGAACGGGCCGAGCACATCGTCGACGGGTGCGACCCCGAGGAACACCGCGACCGCGACGCCGAGTAGGCCGCCGATCGGGATCGGCACCGCCTCGGTGATCCACAGCGCGATCACGCCGAGTAGGACCGCCCCGAGCACCTGTTGCTCGCGGGGGATGTCCATCGGCAGGACGAGGAAGACGGCGGTCAGCAGCGGGGCGAGGAACAGGCCGAGCGTGCGGCGGCCCTTCTCGAACCGTTCCTCTCGCGGCGAGAGCTTCTGTTCGCCCAGGCTTCGGTAGGTCGCGCTGCCGAGCAGGGCCTTGTCGACGTCGGTCGGTGTGACCTGGTTCTCCGTGCTCATTGCCGGCTCCGTCCACCCGGTGGTGTGTGCAACGCCACAATCGCCGGGAAGGAGTGCCCGGTCGATGGGCGGGGCTAAACATCGCGAGCGCGTCCGGCCGGTCGCCGAACGTGGGTTACCCGCACGCTTCAGACGCGAAAAGTGTGCGGGTAACCCACGTTCGCGCCAGAAGTCGGCGGCGCGGGCGGCGCGGGAGTAGTCAGGGGCACGGGCGGCGGGCGAGCGTTGGGGGCGCGCGGGAGGTCAGGTGCGCAGGCGGCGCGCCAGGCCCGACGCGCGCACGGCCCGGCGCTGCACGGCGGCCCGCACCGAGGCCTCCGGGCCGACGACGCGGATCTTCTCTTTCGCCCTGGTCACCGCGGTGTAGAACAACTCGCGGCTGAGCAGCCGCGAATCCTCGGGCGGCAGCAGCACCGTGACCTCGTCGGCCTGGCTGCCCTGCGACTTGTGAATCGTCATCGCATGCATCGTGTCGACCTCGGCGAGCCGGCTGGTCGCGAACTCCAACCGTTCCGTGCCGGCGATGACCGCGCGCAGCACCCCGTCGCGCAGCACCGTCACCCCGGCGTCGCCGTTGTAGAGGTTGAGCCCGTAGTCGTTCGCGGTCACCAACACCGGCCGCCCGGCGTACCACGTCGACCAGATCGGCTCGCCGGTCAACTCCGACAGCCACCGCTCGACCTGATGGTTCCAATACCGCACCCCGAACGGGCCGCGGCGATGCGCGCACAGCAACCGGTGTTCGGCCAAGATGCCCAACGCCGCGTCGCCATCACCGAGAACCGCCGCCGTTCGCAGCGCAATCGCGTTCGGCACCAATACTTTACGGAGCTGCTCGGACGGCTCCTCGGTGTCCACCCATTCGATGTGGTCTCCGCCCGAGCGCAACACGTCAATGACCGTGTTCTCGTCGCCGGTGCGGATCGCGGTGGCCAGCCGCCCGATCGACTCGCCGAAGCGGTGCGACGTCTTCAACTCCGCGATCCGGTCCTCGCCGAGACCGTCGACCAGGTCGGCGAGGACCGCACCCGCCTCCACCGACGCCAACTGGTCCGGGTCGCCGACCAGGATGAGCCGGGCCTCCGGCCGCACCGCCTCCAGCAGTCGCGCCATCATCGTCAGCGATACCATCGACGTCTCGTCGACGACGATCACGTCGTGCGGCAACCTGTTGTAGCGGTTGTGCCGAAACCGCGCCGACGTGTCCGGCCGGCTCCCGAGCAGGCGGTGCAACGTCGTGGCGTGCAGCCCGGACAACGCTTGGCGGTCGGCAGCGTCGAGTTTGTTCACCTCCAGTTGCACCGCCTCCTGCAGACGCGCGGCCGCCTTGCCCGTCGGCGCCGCCAACGCGATTCGCAGCCGTGTTCCCCTCGTGAGGAGGGCGAGCAGGCGCGCCACCGTCGTGGTTTTCCCTGTGCCCGGCCCGCCCGTGAGCACCGTCAGACCCTGTGACAGGGCCAGTTCCGCAGCGGCGCGCTGCTCCTCGAAGCCCGGCGGGAACAGCCTGTCCAGGTCCGGCAACGGCGGGGTGGGCCTGCCGGCGGTCATCGACAGGATGTCGTCGCACACCTGCTGCTCCTCGAGCCAGTACCGGTCGAGGTACAGCAGGTCTCCGTCGACGTGCAGCACCGGTGGCCGACCGGTCAGCGGGTGCGCGGCGATGGCGGCGAACCAATCGTCGACGGCGGGCCACGGTAGCCCGTCGATGCCGACCTGCTGCTCGACGGTCCGCAGGTTCAGGCATACCGACCCGTTGCGCAGTGCGCGCACCACAAGCCCAACAGCGAGCGCGACCCGTTCGTCGGGCGCCTTGACGAGATCACAGAGCCGTTGTGCAACATGTACATCCGACGCATCGAGAACTTCGGCGTCGCTGAAGGTGCGCAGCAGCCCGGTGGCGCTGATCGCCCGCCGCCACTCCACGCCGGTCACGCCGCGGCCCTGCCCGCGTCGAGCAGATCCGACAGCGCGGTGATCAACGCCGTCGGCGGTTTCCAGCTGAACACACCGGCGGGATGACCGTCCTCGATCGGGGTGTCCGACCCGCACATCCCGCGCAGGAACAGATACAGCACGCCGCCCAGATGCCGCTCGGGCGTGTACCCGGCCAGCCGCCACCGCAGAAAGCGGTGCAGCACAACGCTGTACAGCAACGCCTGCAGCGGATAGTCCGAGTGCAGCATCGCCTCGGCCAGTCGCGGGCGGGAGTAGTCCGCCGCGGTGAGGGGCCGGTTGGGGTCGCCGAGCCAGTTCGTCTTGTAGTCGACGACGAGGTAACTGTCGTTGATGCGCAGCACCGCATCCACCGAGCCCGACAGGTAGCCCTTCAGTGGTTGCGGTCCCAGGCCCGCTCCGGTCAACCGCTCCGCATACGAGGCCAGCGGGTCGTCCGCGGGTAGGTGTGCATGTAACAGCTCGCCGACGTGAGCGAGCCGGATGTCGGGCGCAGACCTGCGCAAATCGCCGCCCGCCAAGGGGAATTCGAAGTCCATCTCCAGCATCCGGTCCCGCAGCCCGATCTGCCGGAGCGTGGCGCCGTCGGCCAGTGGTCCGAGCGGCGTGTCGTGCATCGGCACCATCGCCGCCGCCAGCTCACCGGCGTCGACGTCGACCGGCCACCACGCGGAGTGCTCACGGATCCGAGCCTGAAGTTCCGCGGCGAGATCGACGGCGAACGGATCCGCGGTTTCGAGCACCGCGTGCACCAACGAGCCGAACTTCGCGCCGGTCGGCAGCTCGGCCATCGGCGACGGCACGTCGGCCCCGACCGCCTCTGTCGTCAACGGGATTTCGGCGACCTCGTCGTCGAGTTCGGCCACTTCGGGTTCGCTGCTGACCGGTGTCGCCTCGACCGCGCGGATCAACCCGCTGTAGGACGTTCGGCGCCACGCCGTGTCGATGAGACGGTGGAAATGGCGGGCCCGGACTTCTTCGGGACCGGGCGGCTCCGGGCGCGCGGGCCTCGGACGCGGCACCGACTCCTCGATCACGGGTCCGCCGACGGCCTCCCACTCTCTGAAGCGCGCCATTGCGTCGTCATCGGAAACCTTGCCGGGGACAACGACATCCGGAACCATCGGCTCGCCGGGCCGCCGGCCGCGCAGCAGCCGTGACAGTCCACCGTTCGGCTCGTCACGGGAGGGCGCCCACCAGGCGACCAGTTGCGACTGGGCCCGCGTCATCGCGACGTACATGAGGCGGCTGTCGTCGCTGGCGTCCTCCTCGCGGCCCGCCTTGGACACCGCGTGGAAGTCGGGACTGTCGTTGCCGCCGATGTGCAGGCACCGTGTGTCGCCTTCGTGGTAGAGCACCAGCTCGGGTTCGAACACGTGACGGTTGAACGCGAACGGCAGATAGACGACAGGGAACTGCAGGCCCTTGGCGACGAACACAGTCATCACCTGAACGGCCGCAGCGTCGTTGTCGAGGCGGCGGAATCGCTCAGCGGCGCCGCTGCGTTCGTCGCGCTGGGCCCGCAGCCAGTCCCGCAGCGCGGGCAGCGTGAAGTGTTCGCGGTGGGCGGCCTCCTGCAGCAGCTGGGTCATGTGGGCCAGGTCGGTCATCTGTCGCTCACCGTTGCGCCACGACAACACGCGGTCGCCCATGCCGGCCAGTTGCGCAGCCTCGAAGATCGCCGCCACCCCGCGCTCTCGGGCGTGACCCGCCCACTCTCGCAGCGTCTCTGCGATGCGGTCGGTCAGCCGGTCGCCGCCCGTGACGAGTGACTCTGCCGTCTCGCCGAAGAACATGGTCGCGGCCGCCGCGCGGACCACACCGGGCCGGTGCGGCTGGTCGAACGCCTCGAGCAGCGCCAACCAGTCCTCGGCGGCGTCGGAGCTGAAGATGTCGGAGTCGCCGGTGTACACCGCGGGAATGCCCGCGTCGCACAGCGCCCGGTAGCAGACCCGCGCATCGCGGTGGTTCTCGACGATGACCGCGATGTCACCCGCACCGAGGGGACGACCGTCGAACGTGGCGCCGGCGTCGATCAGCGCACCGATGTCGCCCGCCAGATCCTTGGGGATGTGGGCGCGCAGCTGATCGATCGGCAGGACGCTGGTTCCGCTGCGGCCGAACGTGTTTCGGCGCACAACCCGCAACCGGAACGGATCGTCGCACGGGGCGCCGACGAGCCGCGAACCTTCGTGCTTGGCGGCGACGTCGTGCACGACGATCTTGTCGTGGCCCAGTTGCGCGCCGCGCAGCACCGCCTGCAGCCGGTTCACCAGCGCCTCGTCGCTGCGCCAGTTGGTGGCCAACGTCTTCTGGACGTCGGCCTTCGAGGCGGCGCTCAGGTAGGTGACGATATCGCCACCGCGGAACGCGTAGATCGCCTGCTTGGGGTCGCCGATCAGGATGAGCGTCGAACGTCCGCTGAACGCGCGGTCGATCACGCGCCACTGCACCGGATCGGTGTCCTGGAACTCGTCGACCATCACGATCGGCCAACGCTGGTGCATGCGCAGCTGCGCCGGGGAGTCATCGGCCTCCAGCGCATCGGCCAACCGGCTCAGCAGATCGTCGTAACCGAGAATCCCCTTGCGCCGCTTGCGGACCTCCAGCTCGTCGAGAACGTCTCTGGCGAACCGGACGCAGACCTCCGCGCGTGAATCCGGTGCGGGGTCCTTCGGCCGCAGCTCGGTCGCCGGGTGCTCGACGACCTGTTTGGCCAGCCGCAGCGCATCGGCATAGGTCAGCAGCGGGTTGTCGCGTTCGCGGCCGAAGTGGTGCAGGTAGAGGTCGTCGACGATCTCGGTGACGAGTTCCTCGAGGCTCTCGACCAGAGTGACGCGGGAGTCGCTGTCGCCGGCGACACCCAGCGATTTGAGCACCAGTTGGCAGAACTGGTGTGTGGTGGCGATGGTCGCGGCGTCGAACGCGGCCAGCGCGTCGCGCAGATTGCGTTCGCGGTCGGCGAGTTGGTCGGGGGTGCCCTGGAGCAGATGGTCGATGATCTCGTTGGTGTCGACGCTCGACGGGTCGACGAAAGCCTGTACGGCGTCGACGATGTGGCGCCTGACCCGGTCGCGCAGTTCCTGGCTGGCCGCGCGGCTGAACGTGATCAGCAGCATCTGGTCGAGCGTCGCGACACCCTCGGCGAGGTAGCGGGTGACGAGCCCGGCCAACGCGAAGGTCTTACCGGTGCCTGCGCTGGCTTCCAGCACGGTGGTGGAGCGGTGGGCGGGTAGCTCACCCAGAAGATCGAAGGGTTGCATCAGGTCTCCAGCGCCCGCAGCATCGGCAGCCACAGCCGCCCGGCGTAGGTGTCGAGGCCGCGTCCGACGAGGTGTGCCAACCACGTGTTCTTGCCGAACGCCAGTTGGTAGGCGGGTTCGGCCTCCTCGCCGGGATACATACCGGAGCGCCACTTGTAGCCGGCCCGCTGCTCGGGGTCGCCGTGGCCGTGCACGGCTTCGGCCCACGCGTAAGACGTCTTCACCGGCAGCGGGAGCGGTTCGCGGCGGCCCTGGTCGTACATCGCCACCAGATCGGCGAGCAGATCGCGGGCATGCTCGGCCGGCCTGCCCATCGACTCGACCCGCGGCGTGGTGCCGCGCCTGGCCCGCCCGATGCTGACCGCCTTGAACTCGCGACCGGGTTCGTGAGCCAGCAACGCCAGCAACAGGATCCACGGTTGCAGCAGATGACGGCCGTCGAGCTTGGAGTAGGTGACCGAGACCAGCCGCTCACCGTAGACCGGCGTGACGGTTCCGGTGACCCGCCGGCCACCGCCGATCTCGACGTCGATGTCGATCGCCGTCGCATCGGCGCCTCGGTACGGTCGCGCGACGTCGCAGATGAGCGAGGCCTGCTCACAGATCTCATTAGCGCGACGCCATCCGAGGTGGCCGGGAGGCAGCGTGCCGCGCCGCCACTCGGCCTGGCGCGCCTGGTCGGGATCCATGCCGCTCAACATGTCCCGCAGCACGCGATCGCCGACCGTCCACTCCTCTAGCGCATCGATGTCGACGGGCATCGCATTGTCGACACCGTCGACCTCCCACGGCAACGTGTACTCCATCGCGCGGAAGAACCCCTTGACGGGATCGCGGAAGAACCCGGCGAGATCGGCGAGTACGACGTCGTCGGGTGGGGGCGGGGGTAGCGGTCCCGAGACGAATGCCGGCCGTTCCGCGCGTTCGGCCGCGCGGGTGAGCGCCGCGCGTTGAACCGTGGAGTCGAACGTGAACGGCTCCTTCGGGATCAGCGCGCCGGGGATGACGTTGCGGGTGTCGAACGGCTGCAGTGGATGGTGCACCACAATCGTGTCGCGGACCGGGTGCTCGGTGGTGCGGTCTAGGGTGTCGAGCAGTTCGGCCAGCGGAACGGCGGGCGGTCGTTCCTGACCGGAGTACTCGTTGGCGCCGGTGTAGGTGATTACCAGCGTCTCGGTGGCCGCGCCGATGGCGTCGAGCAGCAATTGCCTGTCCTCGGACCGGATGTCGCGCTCTCCGGTCATCGGCTCACGGGCGAGCGCGTCGTCACCGTCGACCACTCCCAGCCGGGGGAACACTCCGTCGTCGAGACCGACCAGGCACACCACCCGGTGCGGCACCGACCGCATCGGCACCATCGTGCACACCGTCAGGGTGCCGGTGCGGAAGTTCGCGCGGGTCGGCCGGCCCGCGAGGTGGCGGTCGAGCAGGGCGCGGACGTCGGACAGCCGCATCAAGGTGTCTGCGCGAGTGCCCGCGGTGGCCAGCACGTCGGCGAACTCGCGCTCGAGTTGCGCTGTCTGCCAGGCATCGTCGTCGCCAACTCGGGTCAGCAAGGCGATGCTGTCGGTCAGTGCCTGCAGCCACTGCTCGAGTGGTCGCGTCCCGGTCAGGGATTGCACGGCATGTCGCAGGCGGTCGATGTACTCGGCGAGCTGGCCGGCAAGGTCGACCCGGTTGCTGCCCACGTCGTCGAGGGGCAGCGTGGTGTCGAGCCAGGCCTGGGAGTCGTCGGACATGGCCACCCCCGCCAGCACCCGGTCGATGCCGAAACGCCATGTGTTCTGGACGAAGTCGACGCCATACGGCCGGCGGTGCTCGGTGTCGAAGCCCCAGCGGATGTTGGCCTGACGCACCCAGCGGGTGATGTCCTCGAGGTTGTCGTCGGTGAAGCCGAAGCGGGCCCGCACCGGCGCGGCCTGCGCGAGGTTGAGCACCTCACTGGATGTGGCCCGCCCCCCGGCCAATGCCAGTAACTGGGACGCGACCCCGAGCAGCGGATTGGTCTGGACGAGGGACCGGTCGGCGAGACGGACCCGCAACTGATGTGCGGGATGCACGCCCTTGATCATGTCACCCAGCCCGAAACCGGCCACGATCAGCGGTGCGTAGGTCTCGATGTCCGGACACATGACGAGAATGTCGCGCGGTTCGAGCGTCGGGTCGTCGGCGAGCAGTCCGAGCAGGACTTCGCGGAGCACGTCGATCTGGCGGGCGGACCCGTGGCAGCTGTGCACCTGCACCGAGCGGTCAATGGCGTTGTGCCTCCGGTCTTCTCGCCGGATCGTGTTGTCGCCGATGTCGGATTGCAGCCACCCGAGGAGCGTGTTCGGGTGGGGCCGGCCGCCGAGATATTCGTCGGTGCGGGCGTCGTCGGGCAGCGCACGCTGCAGTTCGCGAAGGTCGCGGCCGAGCGTGGCGAGCAGAGGGTGGCCGACACGGCGATGGCTGGTGTCCTCGCGACGAGGGATCTGGCCGTGTGTTCCCTTGAGTTGCTGCCAGAGGTCGTCGCTGGGATACGGGAGCCACAAATGCAAGTCATGATGGGTGGAGAGTGCCTCGAGCAGTTCGATCTCGGTGCTGGGCAGCCGGGTGTGCCCGAACAACGACAGCCGGTCAGGCAGATCGGTCGGCGACTCCCTCAGCCTCACAACGGTTTTGGCGTGCCGGATGTGCGGCGTGTCGGCGTCGATGTGCTCGATGAGAGCGCGCCACAGCGGCGGCTGCCAGGCGAGGTCGGCCGGGATGGTGCCGTCGGCGCCGTTCTCCCAGTCGACCAGCAGCTGCGGGCGCTGGCGGGCGTAGGAGGCGAACAGCCCGGCCAACCTGCGGGCGACGGCGTAACGCCGGCCCTGCCTCAGCTCCTTTTCCTCGCCGGTTTCGAAGTGGCCGAGGTGGGTGGCCAGCGGTGTGCACCAATCCTCGGAGCAGGTGGCGTCGATGACCTCCATCAGCGGCCACACCATCGCGTCTGGCGACCACGGGTCATCCTGCTCGGTGCCGGTGAGCTCGGCGATCAATGAACGGGGATTGCGAAACGCAATGCCGGCGCAGACGCCGTCGCTGCCGGCGCCACGCCCGAGCGCGTGACTCAACCGCTGGCTCAACCAGCGCTCGACACCCTTGGCCGGAACGATCACCAGTTCCTCGGCGAACGGGTCAGGTAGGGGATCGGAAAGCAGCGTGCCGAGCCCGTCGGCGAGAAGATCGGTGCGTTCTGCCCGATGGATGTGAAGCGCCATCGCAGCCCACGATAGGAGGTCGGTCCGACGCGGCGCGGGGTTTACGGTGGCGGTCGACGTTTGCAAGCGAGGAAGCCAGGGAAGCCAACACTCGATGTTTCGTTCGATGGCCGCGATGATGACCGTGGCCGCCTGTATCCCGTTGATCGCGATGCCGGTCGCGAACGCGCAGCCATCCTGCGGTCCCGACCAAGCCGACGCGCTGCGCCTTGCGTTCGCGCAGCTGCCGTTCGAGCCGCTCACCGGCGCCAAGTGGGACACCACGCCCGTCGACAGCAACTACGACCCGTGCGCGGAACTGTCCACGATCCTGGTGACCACCGAGGGCGGCACCGGTAGCTCGCCCGTGCAGGCGCTGCTGTTCCATCGCGGTGAATACCTGGGAACGGGCACTTCCAAGGCGTACGGCTTCACCTCGTTGGACACCGCGGCCAGCAGCGACGACATGGTGGTGCTGACCTACAAGGTGCCGGGCGAGTGCACTGCCTGCGAGCCGGCGGCCATCCACAGCGCCCGGTACCGCTGGAACGGCGACCGCGCCGTGATGCTCGATCCGCCGCCACCGACGGCCTGAGGAAGGAGCGCGAGGTGAGCGAAACGACGTCACCGCGCCTTGGCCCGAAATTCCACGAGGCGCTGGGGTTCGCCGCAGAACTGCACCGCACCCAGACCCGCAAGGCCAGCGAGGTCCCTTATGTCGGGCACCTGCTGTCGGTTGCCGGGCTGGTGATCGAGGCCGACGGCACCGAAACCGAGGCCATCGCCGCGCTGCTGCACGACGCCGCCGAGGATCAGGGCGGTGACGCGACACTGGTGCTCATCGAGGAGCGCTTCGGACCCGAGGTCGCCGCCATCGTCGAGGAGTGCAGCGACACCGTCGTCACACCCAAACCGCCGTGGCGCGAGCGCAAGCAGAGCTACATCGAACACCTGAACACCGCCTCCGACAGCACGATTCGCGTGTCGATGGCCGACAAGCTGGACAACGCCAGGGCAATCCTGCGCGACCTGCGCCGCTTCGGTCCGAAGGTGTGGCAGCGCTTCAACACCGACGACCCGCACGAGCATCTGTGGTACTACCGCTCGCTGCTCGAGGTGTACCGGCGCCGCAGCGACAGCTGGTTGGTCGACGAACTGTCCCGCGTCATCGAGACATTGGCCGAGGAGATCGGCCCGCCGGTCGCCGCTACCGTCTGAGTATGAGCGCACGCGACACGGTGTGGATCTCGGCCGCAGAGGTGGCGCGGCGGCTGGATGCTGGTGAAACCCTGACGCTGTTGGACGTGCGGTGGAGCCTCGCGGAACCCGACGGCCGCGCGGCATACGAACAGCGGCACCTGCCCGGTGCGGTCTACGTGTCGCTCGACGAGGAACTGAGCGATCACACCGTCGAAGACCTTGGGCGGCACCCGTTGCCGTCCGGGTCGGCGCTTGAAGCCGCCGCCCGCCGGTGGGGCGTGCGGGCCGGGGTGCCGGTTGTCGTCTACGACGACTGGAACCGCGCCGGGTCCGCACGCGCCTGGTGGGTGCTGACCGCCGCAGGCATCGACGACGTCCGCATCCTCGACGGCGGGCTCGCGGGGTGGACTGCGGCGGGCGGCCGACTGGAATCCGGCGTCGTCGAACCCGCGCCCGGCGACGTGACCGTCGCCCACGACGACCTGTACGCCGGGGCTCGCCGGACCGTCACTGCCGACGCGCTGCTCGAGCCGGGCCGGCTGGTGCTTGACGCGCGGGCCCCCGAACGGTTCCGCGGCGACGTCGAACCGGTCGACCCTGTCGCCGGCCACATCCCCGGCGCGGTCAACGTGCCGAGCACCAGCCTGCTGAGCGACGGCGGGGCCCTGCTGGACGACGACGAGCTGGCCCGAGCGTTCGGGGATGTGGGCGACGGGGAGGTGGCGGTCTACTGCGGGTCGGGCGTCACCGCGGCGCTGACGATCGCGGGCCTGGCGGCGGTGGGTGTGGACGCGGCGCTGTTCCCCGGTTCCTGGTCGCAGTGGAGTTCGGACCCGTCGCGCCCGGTGGCGCGCGGCTCCCGACCATGACTGAGGCCCTCCAGAGATAGAGCGACCTGGAGGACCTCTGTGATGAGTGGCTGTGGGGTCAACGTTGGTAGCCGGGCTGAACCTGCTGCAGATGAGGGATGCCGTGAGTGTGGGGGGCGCCGGGGGCCGGGTGCGCGGTGAACGTCGGCGTTGCGACGATGCTGGGCGGCCGCGGCGCGGGGGAGTTGGTCTCGGCGTTGGCGGCTCCGGCGAAGGCGAGGGCGAGGGCCAGGATTCCGGCTGCCACGATCGGCAGGGCGAAGAACTGGGCGGTGCGGCGGGCGGTGTTGGCGTTCATGTCGGGATCTCCTCGTCGAGTCCGGTTGTGCGCCGGTTCTCCGGCGATGACTCAACAGTGCTGCACCGCGGCGCCGATGTCTGTCGACCGACCGGCGGGTGAACCGGACGAATCATGTGTCCACCGATCGGGGGACAGGTCCTAAGCTTCAGGGGGCGGATAGGAGCACCCCATGGACGTTCTGCGCACGCCCGACGACCGCTTCACCAACCTCGCGGGCTATCCCTTCGCGCCGCACTACGTCGACGTCACCGCGTCCGACACCGAGGCGCTGCGCATGCACTACGTCGACGAAGGCCCACACGACGGCAAGGTCGTCGTCCTGTTGCACGGCGAACCGACGTGGAGTTACCTGTACCGCACCATGATTCCGCCGCTGGCCGCCGGCGGCTACCGGGTACTGGCACCCGACCTGATCGGGTTCGGCCGCTCCGACAAGCCCAGTCGCATCGAGGATTACACGTATCAGCGTCACGTCGAATGGGTCACATCGTGGTTCTCGGCGCTCGACCTGCGCGACACGACGATCTTCGTGCAGGACTGGGGTTCGTTGATCGGATTGCGCATCGCCGCCGAACAAGATGACCGCGTCGCGCGCATCGTCGTCGCCAACGGCTTTCTGCCTGCCGGTCAGACCCCGGCCAACCTACCTTTTCGGATCTGGCGGGCGTTCGCGCGTCACTCACCGATACTGCCTGCCGGACGCATCGTCGCCTTCGGCACAGTCACCGACGTACCCGCACGCATCCGGGCCGGATACGATGCGCCGTTTCCCGCCAAACGATTTCAGGCTGGGGCGCGCGCGTTCCCGGCGCTGGTACCGACCGAGCCGGACGATCCGGCATTACCGGCCAACCGCACGGCCTGGGAAGCGTTGGGGCGCTGGGAGAAACCGTTCCTGTGCGTGTTCGGCGCCAAGGATCCCATCCTCGGCCGCGCAGACCGTCCGCTGATCGACCATGTTCCCGGCGCAGCCGGGCAACCCCACGCCCGCATCAACGGAAGCCACTTCGTACAGGAGGACTGCGGGCCCGAGTTGGCCGAGCGAATACTGGACTGGCGCACCTAACCCTGGGTGACGGTGTTTCTGGAGGTGACGTTCACCTCGGGGTCCCCGGAGTGGTAGGTCACCTGGTTGTCGAACCCCGACGCGCCGATCTGGTCGACGCTGTCGATGGTGACCTGATTCTCGACGCCCGACACCGTGACGCTCAGGCAGTGACCGAGCAGGGTCACCGTGTTGTTGACGCCGCTGACGCTGATGTTGGCGCCATTGCACTCGATCGTCTCGTTTTCGTCGACCCCGGACACGCTGTACTGCCCGCCCGCCGGTGCCACGGCGACCTTGGGCGGCTCGTCGTCCGGAAGCCACGTCGGCGCCTCGCGCGACGGCCCGATCGTCACGCTGCCGCCGCGGGGATCGTCCCCGGTCGCGATGGAAATGCCGGGCTGGCCTGCGATCTCCTCCGTCGCCGACGACAACGTCCACACAAGCGCGCCGATGCCTGCGACGATGACCACCACGACGACCGCGACAAACCCGAAGATCAACCCGAACGGCGCGCCGCTCTTCGTCGGCCCCGGGGGAAACGAGACACCGAACGGCGGTGCGCTGTAGGGAGACTGCGCGGGGTAGGGCTGCTGGTGCGGCGGACCGTAGACCGGCGGGGGCAGGGCCGACGTCTGGTAGTCGGTGCCGGCCGGCTGTGAGGTGCCCAATTCGACCGCGCCGTAGTCGGCCAGCGGTTGCTCCAGCTGCCGGATACGCGCCTCCGGGTCGTCCTCGGGTTTCATGCGCAGATGGTGCCACACCGTCGTTTGTGCCGCCTGAATAACGGCAACCCGACGATCATGATTGGGAAGCTGCGATCCACCGTCGTCGACTGCCGGGACCCGATGCGGCTGGCCACCTTCTACGCGGACGTCCTGGGCGGGCAGGTCGAGAAGCAGGACGACACCTGGGTGGTGCTCACCGATCCGCAGGGCCGACGGCTGGCGTTCCAGCTCTCGCCGGAACACGAGCCGCCGCGCTTCCCGGATCCGCGCGGTTCGCAACAGTTCCACCTCGACATCGCGGTGGACGACCCCGACGCCGCCCAACATCAAGTGCTCGACCTCGGCGCCACCCGGGTCTCCGACGCCGAGGAGGACGCGAAGTTCCGGGTGTTCCGCGACCCCGCCGGACACACGTTCTGTCTGGTCTGGGGCATCCCCGACTAGCGGCGAAGGCGATTTGCTGACCCACGGTTATCGCGGGCCCGAAGTTGGTACTCACATTCCGTGGTGGCTCCAGGGTTAGTTGCCGTGGGCAGCGGTGCTGCCGGGGTGAGCGCCGCGGAGACGTTCCGCAGCAAGCACCCCGATATCCCCGTGCGCATCCTGACCACCGACCCGGCGCTGCCGTACGCGAAGCCGCCGCTGAGCAAGGACTTCCTGTGCGGCCGCGACACCAAACTCGCGCTGCACAGCGAGCACTGGTTCGAACGCAATGCCGTCGACCTTGTCCGCGGCATCACCGTCGAGCGCATCGACGTGGACCGCCAGGAGGTCGTGACGGCGGGTGGTCAGCGCTATCCCTACTGGCATCTCGTGGTCGCCTCCGGGTCCATCCCGGTGCGACCGCCCATCCCGGGTATCGAGTCGGCCCTGACGCTGCGGTCGTTCGCCGACGCGGTCGCGCTGAAGATGGCCGCCCGCTACTCCGACTGCGCCGTGGTCATCGGCGGCGGCCTGATCGGCTGCGAGGCAGCGTCCTGTCTCGCCGAGCGTGGGGTCGCGACGATGGTCGTGGCCGCCGAACACGTCCCGCTGCAGCGCCGGTTCGGGATCGAGGCCGGTGAGCGCGTCGCGAAACTGCTGTCGGACAGCGGGGTCCGGTTCGCCGGTGAGACGGCCGTCGCCGCGATCGAGGATACCCATGTGGTGTTGGACAGCGGCGAGGCCGTCGACGCCGACCTCGTCGTGTGCGCGACGGGTGTGCGCCCCGACATCCGCCTCGCCGAAACCGCCGGACTGCAGACCCGCGACGGGCGCATCGTCGTCGACGCGCACATGCACACCTCGGCACGCAACGTGTACGCCGCGGGCGATGCGGCGCTGGCGCACAACGTCACCGCTGGCAGACCCATCGTCGCCGAACACTGGCGCGACGCCGCGCATCAAGGCCGCGTCGCCGGCCTGACCGCGGCCGGCTACCGCGCAGTTTGGGACACCGTGCCCGGGTTCTCCTGCACCATCGGCACTTCCGTGCTCAAGTACCGCGGCTGGGGTGTCGACTTCGACGAGGTCCGGTTCGTCGACCACCACACCGGGTTCACGGTCTGGTACGAGGCGGGCGGCGACGTCGTCGGCGTGCTGACCCTCAACGCCGACGACGACCACCGCCGCGCCGGCGAGTTGCTCGGCGCGGGTTGACGGACGTCTTCAGTCTGATACGAGGCCGTGCTCGAGTGCGTACATGCTGGCCCCGATCCGGTTCGAAACGTCGATCTTGGCGTACACGTGCTCGACGTGATTGCGCACCGTCTTCTCGCTGAGCACCAGCGTGGCGGCGATGGCCTTGTTGCTCGCGCCCTGTGCGACCATTCGCAGCACCTCGACCTCTCGGCTCGTGAGACCGTCCGGGCGGGGCTGTCGCCTGCCCGACGCGTGCCCGGACGCGCGCAGGACCGCATCGGCGGCCGCGGAATCCAATTGCCCCTTCGACACCCGTTCGCGCAACCGCCTCGCCGCGCCCGCGGGGCCGAGCGCCTCCCGGTACGGTCGCGGTTCCAGCGCGCTCTGGTAGCTGACCGCACACGCCAGCAACCGATCGGGCATCGTCAGCTGCCGTGCGCCCAGACCCCGCGGGTACCCGGAGCCGTCGAGACACTCGTGGTGGTTGGCCGCCACCGACGCGATGTCCTTGAGGGCCGGCACCTGAGAGAGGATCCGCTCGGTCAGGTAAGGATGCAGGCGCATGCGCTCGAACTCCGCCATGGTCAGCGCGGTGGGTTTCGACCAGACCTGGTTCGACACCCCGATGCGGCCGAGATCGTGCACATACCCGGCGCGTCGTGTCGTCGCGACAGCCTCGTCGTCGAGCCCGAGCACCTCGGCGGCGGCTGCGGCGAGATCGGCCACCGCGCGTGAATGTCCCAGTGTGAACGGGCATTTCAGGTCGACGAACTCGCCGAGGGCCATCAGCAGTGTGTCGAGCGACCCGGAGTCCAGGCGCGTTCCGCGATCGGGTGCGTGCTGCAGGGCCGTCGCCCACACGTCTCCGGTCGACGGCACCGCGAGCACGTCGGCCGGATCGGCGACGAACGCGTCGACAACCGCGGGGTCGAACTGACCCCCGCGCCTGCTGCGGGCCATCGCGACCGCGCCGTCGATGCCGTACTCGCGCTGGTGCACCTCGACCATGTCGGCGACCTGAGCGACCCGCATCTCGATTGGTATCGCATCGCCGGACGCGCCGGTCGGCAGTCCGCCGCCGTCGTAGCGTTCGAAGGTGTACCGCAGCGCGTGCTGTACGTCGGCGTCCAGGCCGATGCGCTCGGCAAGCAGGCCGGCCGACGTACAGTGCGAGTGGATCAGCTGCGAGATATGCCCTCGCGCATTGGCATACAGCGTCGCCGCCGTCCTCAACCGGGTCAGCAGTGACTCCCCGCGGCCGACGTTGGTCAGCAGGAAGCGTTGATACGGCAGGCCCGACCAGTCGACGAGGTAGGAGCTTCGTCGCACCGCGATGTCGTCGCCGAACCACCGGGCGTACTCGTGCGAGTCGGCGTGACAACCGATCCACATGATCAGCGTCGTGTAGTAGATGCAGTCACGCTGCCGGGCAGTGAGGTTCAGCCGGTCGGCCACTCGCGTCGCGATGAGTGCGGACCGCAGCATGTGCTCGGCGGGCTGACCCAGTCCGAGGTCGACCGCGACAGAGAGCGCCGCGAGCACTTCCGCCCGGGTCGGAGGCTCCTGCGGGGTTCGAGCGCCGGCCACAGCCCGATTCTGCACCGTTTGCATGCCGGATCAGTGCGATAGGTCAAGACGGACCGCATCGCGGTGACGAGTGACGTCGAACGCCTCGAACCGGCCCTGGGCGACCACGCAGATACCCCGTTGCGGCAGCTGGAAGTCGGCCAGGCTGCCTTGTATCGGGTGCGGCCCGACGGGACCGAGGTCGACGCCGTGTGCGACGGCCGACGAGTCGGCCACTGCCCACACCCGCCGGGGTGCGATGCGGAATTCCTGCCCGTTGGGCAGGTTGCCGGTCAGCCGAACCTTGCCGACGCCCAGCACCGGGCCGACGATGCGGCTCATCGCCATCAGCATTGGGCGGTTGCGCGCCGCGGCGGCGGGGATGCGTGACCCGAGGACGCTCATCAGGCGGGTGGCCGCTGTGGTTGCGATGTCAACGCGCCAATCCAGCACTCCGGCAATGGAAATCGACAGCGACCACGGTGTGAGCCACGCGGCGTCGATGGCGCAGACGACCGGGTCGACCGGTGTCGCCGAGCTGAAATACCGCGAACAGCTCTGCGGTCCCGGTGTGGTGGCGTAGAACGTCCACACCCCATCCGGCGTGCGATGCCACACCGATTTGTAGGCGGGGGAGAACGACGTCTCGGGGAAATCCCGGTAGGCGAGGTAGTGGCCGTTGGCGAACGGCAAGCCCATGACGCCGAAGCCGACGACCCGCTCCTCGTCTCCATCGGGCAGCGGCATGGTCTTGGTGGCGGCGGCGAAGGCCTGAGGTGCTGTGGTCATGCCGTGATCCTGCGCCGCCGGGCAGGCCGCCGACATGAGGCAAGCGCCCCAAAACTGTTGCGATTTGTGAGTGATTTCGTTCGGTGAGTGGCTGTTGCGATTTGTGGTTGGTTGCCGGTGGGCGGTGACAGGTTGGTGGTACAGGTTGGTGGTGTGGCCCCGGTCTATGCGGTGGCTGTGTGGAGTCGGGTGAGGTTGAGTGCTGCAGCGGCC
>NZ_NKCN01000046.1 GCF_002245535.1 Mycobacterium lehmannii
CTGCCCCGGACCCCTCGGCGAACACGCCCAATGGCGCTGGTACGAACCCTTCCAACCCCAACCACCACCCACCAACTAAACGGTCTGGTGCACAGGCGAATCCATACCAGGCTGCGAAAGCAGTGATCAGCGGACGAACGCCGCGCCGCGCTCGCGGTCCAGGAACGTCTCGGACTTGTTCTTCAACGCGAAGATGTACACGAGGAGCGAGATCGCGATGCACACAGTGACGTATCCGATGAACAGCGGCACCTGATCGCGTTCCTTGAGCGCTTGGTAGATCAACGGTGCCGTGCCGCCGAACATCGAGTTCGCCAACGCGTATCCCACACCGACGCCGAGCGCGCGAACGTGCACCGGGAACAACTCCGACTTCACGAGCGCGTTGATCGAGGTGTAGCCGGTGAGGATGATGTACCCGACCGCCACCAGAAGGAAAGAGGTGAGCGGAGAACGGGTTTCGGGCAGGTAGGTGATGAGTATGTAGGTGTAGACCAACCCGCCGAAGCCGAACCACAGCAGCAGCGGTTTGCGGCCGACCTTGTCGCTGATCATCCCGCCGACCGGTTGCAACAGCATCAGGAAGATCAGGCCGATCAGGTTGATCCACGTGCCCGTCATACCCTCGCCCTTGTAGGCGGTCTTCACGATCGCCGGGGCGTTGACGCTGTAGGTGTAGAACGCGACGGTGCCGCCCATGGTGATGAGGAAGCACAGCAGCAGCGGTTTCCAGTAGCGGGTGAACAGCTCGCGCATCGAGCCGGCGCCCTTGTCCTCGCCGGCCTTCGTCGCCTCGATGACGTCCTCGCTGAGCGACTCGTCCATGGTGCGGCGCAGCCAGAACACCACGACCGCCGCAACCCCGCCGATCGCGAAACCGATGCGCCAGCCGAAGTCGCGCAGCTGGTCTTCACTGAGGAACGCGTCGAGCACCAGCAGCGTGAACTGCGCCAGCACGTGCCCGCCCACGAGCGTGACGTACTGGAAGCTCGAGAAGAACCCGCGACGTTCGCGGGTCGCGGCCTCGGACATGTACGTCGCCGACGTCCCGTACTCGCCCCCGGTCGCGAATCCCTGCACAAGGCGCGCGAGCACGAGGACGATCGGCGCGGCGACCCCGATCGTCGCCTGCGACGGCACCAGCGCGATGACCATCGAACAGAACGCCATCAGCGAGACACTGACCGTCAGCGCGGCGCGCCGGCCTCGCCGGTCGGCGAACCGTCCGAAGAACCACGACCCGACGGGACGCATCACGAAGGTGACCGCGAAGATCGCATAGACGTACACCGTCGAGTTTTTCTCGGACTCGTCGAAGAACTGCGCCTCGAAATACGAGGCGAACACCGTGTAGATGTAGACGTCGTACCACTCGACGAGGTTGCCCGACGAGCCGCGAATCGTGTTCCAGATCGCCCGCCTGGTCTCAGCGGGAGTCGACCGCGGCGGCTGCGCTTCGGTGGTCGGTACGGTCATGGACGGACACGGTATCCGACGGAGAATCCCGTCGGATGGATGTTGTTCATGGTCCTATGGGCGAGATTGCACTCAGGGTCGTGGTCGGTCGTGAACAGCCCTCAGTGCGATCTCGTGCGTAGGCGCTCGCGGGCATCCACCCGCTCCCGTTGCGGGACCACGACGTACTTCGGGTCGCGCGTCGACGCGACCCCGGCCTCGAACACCCCGAACCGCTGCAGCGCGCTGCCGACGAGCAGCGCCGCTCCCGACGCGACCATCGTCCCCCGGTTCCGTCCGAGCGCTGCGCCGACGGCTCCTGCCACGGTCAGCACCTCCGACAGCTGGCGCAACCGGTGCGGGCGCCCCGTGGTGTACGCCTCGCCTTCGACACCCATTCGCCGCTCCATCAGCCGCGACGCCCCCACCTCCATGCCCGCGCCCAGCACCGCCATGCGGCGTGCCGGACCGGTCTCGTCGTAGGGCGCCAACAACATGCCCAGACCGGCGCCGCTGGCCGCCGCCGAACCCGTGAACACGAACGGCAGATACGGGTGCGCCTCCCGCCACGCCGGAACCGCCGTCTGCGACAACAGGACTGCGGTGTAGGAAGCCACCCCCGACGCTGTTCCCGCCGCCCACAGCCCGGCCGGTCGCGCCGCCCGCTCGACTAAGCGGCCCAACGCAGTCTTGCGCAGTCGACGCGGCATCAGCTCGGCCACCGCGATCACGCCCGACCCCGGGCCGTACGCCGACAGGATCCAGGTGCCCATGCTCATCGGCGAGCTCGGCTTGGCCACCCGCAGCATGTGGTGGAACCGCTCCGGCCGCCCGAGGTCGGCGATCAGAAAATACAGGCTCGCCAAAATGCTGACCAGCGAGCCGATTCGGGTGACCTTGCGCAACTCGTTCCGCCCCGTCAGGTCCGCTCCCGCCGCAAGCATCGCCGACCCCCCGGACAACCCGCCGCAGAACAGGTACGCCGCGATCCTCCAATCCCACACCGGAGTCTTGAGGATCTGCTTGCCGTAGTAGGAACGGAATTCGGCCTTCGGCACGGCGAGCTGCTCGCGGGCCATCAGCTGCGCCCTCCGAAGAACGAGGACACGGCGATGCCGATCATCGCCGACGCCGCCATGCCCGCGTACCGCCACATCGCACCCATGTCGCGTGTCGGCACCACAGGATCCGGCGGCAGCCCGTACACCTCCGGTTCGTCGAGCAGCAGGAAGAATGCGCCGTCACCGCCGACACCGTCGTTGGGATCCTCGCCGTACAGCCGCGCCTCGGTGACGCCCCGCTCGTGTAACTCGTTGACGCGCAGGGCGGCTCGGTCGCGCAGCTCATCGAGCACACCGAACTGAATGGAGTCCGTCGGGCACGCCTTTGCGCAGGCCGGCTCGAGCCCGTCGCGCAAACGGTCGTAGCACAGCGTGCACTTCCAGGCTCGGCCGTCGCCCTCGCGCCGCTCGATCACCCCGTACGGGCAGCCCGACACGCAGTAACCGCACCCGTTGCAGATATCCTGCTGCACAACGACGGTCGCGAACTCAGTGCGAAACAGCGCGCCCGTCGGGCATACGTCGAGACACCCGGCGTGGGTGCAGTGCTTGCAGACGTCGCTGCTCATCAACCATCGGAAGTCCTGGCGGGTCTCGGCGCTCATCGTGTCGCCGGGGCGCTCGAAACCGGGGATCCCGAGGTCAACGCGTTCGCGTGAGGGTTGCTCGATGAACGCGACGTGCCGCCACGAATTGGCGCCCAGCTCACCGGTGTTGTCGAACGACATGCCCAGCAGGTTGTAGCCGCTGTCGGGCACCTCGTTCCACTCCTTGCACGCGACCTCGCACGCCTTGCAGCCGATGCACACCGAGGTATCGGTGAAAAAGCCCATCCGCGGCGGATGTTCGTCGTAGCCCGCGTCGGCGGCGACGTCGTCGAGAGGGCCGTAGAAGCTGTTGTGGCTCATGACTGCTCCTCGGTGTGGTCTTCCGACGGCTCGGTGGTGTCCAGGTTGGTACCGGTCTCGGGCGTGATGCGGGCACGCTCGCGGTACATCGCGATGTACTGCAGCAGCGCCGGACCCCGCGGCCGCCGCCCCGGCTGGATGTCACACGTCGCGACCTTGCTCTCCTGGATGAACACGTTCGGATCGGCCACCACCCCGAGCAGGTCGTTGACCACGTCGCCGTCGATCAAACCGACGCTGCCCCAGTGATAAGGCATCCACACCTGGTGCACGACCCGGTCCTCGACGCGCAACGGCCGCATCCGGTCGGTTACGAACACCCGCGCGTCAACCGCCGAGCGGCTGGTCACCACGTGCGCCCATTCCATATGCGTCAGACCGCGTTCGGCCGCCAAATCGGGTGACACCTCGACGAACAGACCGGGCTGCAGCTCGCTGAGATACGGCAACTGGCGGCTCATCCCGCCCGCCGTGTGGTGTTCGGTCAACCGTGCGGCGGTGAAGACGTACGGGAACACCTCTCCGTGCAACTCCGGCGGCGACGGATTCGATGGGTTGTCCGCTCGCCCGTACACCTTGCGCGCCGGGTTGCCCTGCTGCATGTAGAGGGCATTGGCCATCGGCGACTCGTGCGGTTCATAGTGCGTCGGCAGCGGCCCGTCGAGTACCCCGTTGGGCGCGAACAGCCATCCCTTGCCGTCGGCCTGCATGACGAACGCGTCGTCACCGCGCAGCGCCTCGACACCGACTGCGTCCGAAGGTGGTTCGTAGTCGGGCGGTTTGGTCTTCTCGAAGTCCGGGACGTCGTGACCCGTCCACTCCCCCTTATCGGGGTCCCACCAGATAAGCTTCTTGCGCTCGCTCCACGGCCTGCCTTGTGGATCGGCCGACGCGCGGTTGTAGAGCACGCGGCGGTTCATCGGCCACGCCCAACCCCATTGGGAGTCGTCGTGTGGCTCGCGCCGCGCTGCCTGGTTCACCTCGTCGGCGTACACGCCGCTGTAGATCCAGCAGCCGCACATCGTCGAACCGTCGGCCTTGAGCGACAGGTAGTTGTCGACGGCGCGACCGGTCGTCAGGTCCACCCCGCTGATGCGCCGCAGCACGTCGTCGGCCGACGGCTCGTCACCGTCGAGCTTGTAGTCCCACGACAGGTCCAGCACCGGCCGGTCGCGCTCATCGGTTGAGCCGGCGAGCTTTTCGCGCAGAATCCGGCCCAGGTGGTAGAAGAACCACAGCTCGGAGCGGGCGTCGCCGGACGGTTCGACCGCTTGTTCGCGCCACTGCAGTTTGCGCTGCGTCTGGGTGAACGTGCCGGACTTCTCGACGTGCGAAGCCGCGGGGAACAGGAACACTTCGGTGCGGCAGGTCTTCGGGTCGATCTCGCCGGTCTCGATCTCCGGCGCGTTCTGCCAGAATGTCGCGCTTTCGATTTCGACGAGGTCGCGCACCACCAGCCAGTCCAGGTTGGCCATGCCGAGGCGCTGCAATCGGCCGTGCGCAGACCCGACCGCGGGGTTCTGCCCCAGAAGGAAGTACCCGAACACGTTGCCGTCGACCATGTCCATCACCGTGCGGTAGGTGCCGTGGTCGCCGTTGATGCGGGGCAGGTAGTCGAAGCAGAAGTCGTTGTCTGCGGTGGCGTTTTCGCCCCAGTACTCCTTGAGCAGCGACACCATGTAGGTATCGGCGTTGTGCCAGAAGCCTTTCTGGTGGTCGCCGCGGATGTCGTCGACGTACTGCGAGAGCGTCTCCTGGCCGGCGTGCGGCATCGCGAGGTAGCCGGGCAGCAGGTTGAACAGCGTCGGCACGTCGGTCGAGCCCTGGATGCTGGCGTGCCCGCGGAGTGCGAACACTCCCCCGCCGGGGCGGCCGATGTTGCCCAACAGCAGTTGGATGATCGACCCGGCGCGGATGAATTGCGCTCCCAGCGTGTGCTGGGTCCACCCGACGCTGTACACCAGCGCGGCGGTGCGTTCGCGGCCGGAGTTCTCGGCCCACGCCCGCGCGACGTCGAGGAAATCCTCTGCGGGCACACCGCAGACTCGCTCCACCATCTCCGGGGTGTAGCGGGCGTAATGGCGTTTGAGGATCTGGAAGACGCAGCGCGGGTGCTGCAGCGTCGGATCGCTGGGGATCCGGTGCGCGGTGTCGTCGATGGGTGCGCCGCCGGACCCCTGCTGGTCCGGCGCGGCCTGCTCCTTGGCCCCGGACCCGCCGCCTTCGCGATCGGTGCGCTGGTACTGCCACGTCGACGGGTCGTAGGACGCGGATTCGTCGTCGTAGCCGGAGAACAAACCGTTGAGGTCCTCGGCGTCCTGGAACCGCTCGTCGACGAGGAACGAGGCGTTGGTGTAGGCGGTGACGTACTCGCGGAAGTCGAGGTCGTTGCTCAGGATGTAATTGATGACGCCGCCGAGGAAGGCGATGTCACTGCCCGCCCGCAGCGTGAGGTGCCGGTCGGCCAGCGCGCTGGTGCGGGTGAACCGCGGGTCGATGTGCACGACCTTGGCGCCGCGCAATTTGGCCTCGACCACCCACTGGAACCCGACCGGATGGGCTTCGGCCATGTTCGAACCCATGATCACGATGAAGTCCGAGTTGGCGAGGTCCTGCTGGTAGTCCGTCGCCCCGCCGCGACCGAAGGAGGCTCCCAGACCGGGAACCGTGGCGCTGTGTCAAATACGCGCCTGGTTCTCGATCTGTAGCGCTCCTAAGGCGGTGAACAGCTTTTTGATCAGGTAGTTCTCTTCGTTGTCCAGCGTCGCGCCGCCGAGGCTCGCGATGCCCATGGTCCGGCGCAGCGTGTTGCGGTCGGCGTCGAACTGCTGCCAACCCTTGTTGCGCGCGTCGAGCACCCGGTCGGCGACCATGTCCATCGCCGTGTCGAGGTCGATCTCCTGCCACTCGGTGGCGTACGGCGGGCGGTAGCGAACCTTGGTCAGCCGCTGCGGACCTGTGACGAGCTGCTTGCTCGCAGATCCCTTGGGGCACAGGCGGCCTCGCGAAACCGGGCTGTCGGGGTTGCCCTCGATCTGGATGACCTTCTCGTCCTTGACGTAGACCTTCTGCGCGCAACCCACCGCGCAGTACGGGCATACGGAGTGCGCGACCCGGTCGGCTTCGACGGTGCGCGGGGTCAACTCGATCGAGCGCTTCGACTGGGCGGCGTGGCCGCGCCCCAACGGGTCCTGACCCGTGAGCTGCCGGTACACCGGCCACGACTGGAACAACCCCTTGATGTCCACCGCGCCTCCTTCAGGCCTCGAAGGCTCCTTACCCGACGTTGCCCCCATCAAACCGCGTGCGGGCTGCGGTTGCTACAACCGGGCGTATCTCGGCGTTGCGCCTAGTCACACGGGGTGCGGCGCGGGCGGGCGCCGTCGTCGGATGACTGCTGTGGGCGCCACGGTGGTCGGAACCCGACCCGATCATGGTTTGCACCCTCTATGGTGCTGCTGTGGCCGAAATCGACCGTCGCACCCTGATGATGATGACCGGAGCCGCCGCCGTGGGCGCGGCCGCAATCCAATCGCCGCTGGCCAACGCCTCGCCGGTCCGGCCGTCCCCGCCGTCGCAACCACCACCGGACGCGGCGGCCGGAACCTACCTCTTCCACGACGAATTCGACGGTCCGGCCGGATCGGCGCCCGACCGGTCGAAGTGGATCATCCAGAGCTGGGACGACCCGGTGAACCCGCCGATCGCGGGCCACTACCGCGACGACCGCCGCAACGTGTTCATCGACGGCAACTCCAACCTCGTGCTGTGCGCCACCCAGGAAGGCGACCAGTACTTCAGCGGCAAGGTGCTCAGCCACTTCCGCGGCCAGATCGGCACCACCTGGGAAGCGCGGATCAAATTGGACTGCATGCACCCGGGTCTCTGGCCCGCCTACTGGTTGCTGAACCAGGACCCGCTGCCGGACGGCGAGGTAGACGTTTTGGAGTACTACGGCAACGGCGACTGGCCGCCCGGGACCACCGTGCACGCCGCGTCCAACGGCCGGACCTGGAAGGGGAAGTCCATTCCCGGGCTGGTCGATCCCGCCTGGCACAACTGGCGGGTGCACTGGGGCGAGGAGGGGTTCAGCTTCTGGCGTGACTACGTCGACGGCGCCGAGCCGTACTTCACCGTGAACAACAACCCGATCCCGGTCCACGGCCGGCCTGGCGACCTGCGGTGGCCGTTCGGCATCCCCGGTTACTGGCTGCAGGCCATCTTCAACCTCGCGGTCGGCGGTTCGGGCGGCGGGGATCCGCGTCGGGCGCCCTACCCGTCGGCCATGCTCATCGACTGGATCCGCGTCTGGTAGACGTCGCCGCCCGCGGTCGGCTGGCGTGGCTGGAACCGCTTTTCGTCGGCATTCTCGGTGCCGCGGTGAGCCTCGCGGGCGCCGGACGACCGTCGTTCTGGTACGACGAAGCCGCAACGATCTCGGCGTCCTACAGCCGGTCGCTGTCTGCGCTGTGGCAGATGCTCGGCGACGTCGACGCCGTACATGGCTTGTACTACGTGCTGATGCACGGCTGGTTCACCATCGTGCCGCCGACGGAATTCTGGTCGCGGGTGCCCAGCGGCCTGGCCGTCGGCGCCGCCGCGGCTGGGGTGGTGGTGCTGGGTCGGCAGCTGTCGTCGCGGGCGGTCGGGCTCGCGGCCGGCGTCATGTGCGCGATCCTGCCTCGAGCGACGTGGGCGGGTATAGAAGCGCGCCCGTATGCGCTGACGATGATGCTGGCGGTCTGGCTGGCCGTGGCGCTAGTGTGGGCCGCCGGACGCGAATCCCGTTGGGTTTGGGGGGTTTACGGCGGACTGCTGGCGGTGTCGATCCTGTTCGACATCTACCTGGCGTTGCTGGTCCTCGCGTACGCGGTGTTCGTGCTGGCGTTCCGGCGGCGACGGGAGGTGGTGCTGCCGTTCGCGATCACGTCCGTTGTGGGCGTCGCGGTGATGGCGCCGTTTGTCGCGGTGGTCGCCGGGCAGGCCCAGCAGATCAGCTGGATCACGCCGATCGGCTCGCGCACGTTCGAAGACATTGCCGTACAACAGTATTTCGACCGCAACCCGTATTTCGCGGCGCTGGCCGCGGTCGTGGTACTCGCGGCGATCGGGTTGTGGGTCTTCGCGAGGCGCCCGAGTGTCGGCGAGCGGGAAGCCGTCGTGCTGGCCGTCTCCTGGTTGGCGATCCCAACGGCGTTGATCGTCGCGTACTCGGCGGTGCGCGAACCGCTCTACACCCCCCGATATCTGTGCTTCACCGCACCGGCCATGGCGCTGCTGCTGGGCGTCTGCATCATGGCGGTGGCGCGCTCCGCGTGGGTGGCGGCGGCGGTCGTGGTGGTGTTCGCGTTGGTCGCGGCGCCCACTTTCATTGCCGTGCAACGTGGTCCGTACGCCAAGTACCACATGGACTACAGCCCGGTGGCCGACCTGATCTCCGTGGAGGCCGCTGCAGGTGACTGCTTGCTGGTCAACGATACCGTCACCTTCCATCCGGCGCCGATGCGACCGTTGATGGCCGCGCGCCCCGACGCCTACGCCGGCCTGGTCGACGTCAGCCTGTGGCAGCGCGCTGCCGACCGCCGCCACGTGTTCGACACCAACCTGATCCCCGAGGCCTCGGTCGGACCGCTCGAGCACTGCGGCGTCGTGTGGATCATCACGCAGGCCGATCCCGACGCCCCCGAACACGAAGAGGGGGTGGCGATTCCACCCGGTCCCCTTTTCGGTGGGACGCGGGCGTTCGCGGTCAGCCACGACATGGGTTTCCGACTGGTCGAGCGTTGGCAGTTCAGTTTGGCGCAGGTGATCAAGGCGGAACGCTAGCCGCGCGTCGGAATGTTGACGCCGAGCGTACGGTTTGTAGGTGAACCCGCTTCAGGACACGGAGAAGGACACGCGATGAGCACGCCGCCGCTGGTACCGCCGTTCACTCACGACACCGCTGTCGCGAAAATTCGTGCCGCTGAGGATAACTGGAACACCCGTGATCCCGAGCGCGTCGCGAAGGGGTACACACCGGACAGCCGGTGGCGCAACCGGTCGACCTTTCTTCATGGCCGCGAGGAAATCATCGAGTTTCTGACCGGCAAATGGGAGCAGGAACTCGAGTATCGACTCATCAAAGAGCTGTGGGCGTACGGCGATGACCGTATCGCCGTGCGGTTCGCCTACGAGTACCACGACGCCGAGGGCAGGTGGTTCCGGGCGTACGGCAACGAGAACTGGGAGTTCGCCGCCGACGGGCTGATGAAGACGCGCCATGCCAGCATCAACGATGTCGCGATCACCGACGAGCAACGGTTGTTCCACTGGGACCGCTCCGGCCCGCGCCCGACGGAGCATCCGGGCCTGAGCGAACTGGGGTTGTGACGGAACGAGCGCTCCGTCAGGTACGAAACGTGTGGACGACCGCGTAAGTCAGCAGTCACAGTCGCCCTCAGCAGCGTCGAGCAGGGAGCCCCTCGACGCCGCCTGGGCTCCGGCAGACAGCCCTCGACGCTGCCCGGCTATCAGCGAATTATTCGCTTGGAGCGAATAATTCGCTCTGAGGCGGGCACTTGCGATGCGGAACCCACCAGAAACCAGTGAGGCTGGTAGAGCCAGTGAGGCTGGTGGAGCAGACGAGGCTGAATCTAATGAGGCTGCCGAGCTAATGAGGCTGAAGCTAAGGAGGCTGCCGAGCTAATGAGGCTTGGGCGTTGAGCGCTCCCGCGGAAGAAGCGTTCGGGTGCCGTCGGCACCCCGGCATGTGACCTTTCGAGCGTCGAGGAGTTCGAGCAGCGGCACCGCGACCCGCCGCGTGGTGTTCAGCGCGCGCTTGGCTTCGGCGACGGTGAACGGTTGCGGCAGCGTCGCGAGGATCTCGGCGGCACGGTCAGCGGCATCGAAGCCGAGGACGACGCCTTCGGCGATCCTGGTGAGCCGTCCGGCGCGTACCGCAGCCGCGAGTTCCCGCGGACCCAGGTTCAGGTCGGCGAGTTCGTCGGCCTCCGGTGCGTGAAACGGCTCAGCTGCCAACCACTCCTCGACCGTTCGCACCGCCTTGTCGACGCGTGCGGGCAACTCCGCGTCGGGGCGTCGCACCACGCCGTCGGTCACCTGAAGTCCGGTGCCCTCCAACAGCGCGAGCAGGAGTTCGGAGGCGGGCACACCGGCCTGCTGTCGTAGGGCTTCCAGCGGCATCCCCGCCGCGACGTCGTGCCCGGCGGTCCAGTCGTTGAGCGCCGCGGTCATCTGGTGGCGACGCTGGGCCCACCAGTCATCGTCGACCATCCACTCCCCGATGTGGGTGCCGTCGGCGTCGAAACCCATGGCGCGCAAATCGGTTATGCGCGCGCACGGTGGCGGACGCACACGCCCGGTGGCCAGCTCCTCACCGCGCTCGCGTGCCGCACCGCGACGCCGCAGCGCGGGCGGCCGCACGTCGAGCACCTCGACGCCCGCGGCGATACGGTGCTCGCCGGGGTCACGCAGCAAGCCGATGTCACCGACCCGCAGCGGAAGCGGACGCGTCAGCCGAAGCCGCGCGCCCGCCGCGCCGAGCGGACGCACGTGCACCGGCACCGCGGCCGACCCGACGTGGAGCACGAGCTGCCGATGCAGTTCACCGGATTCCCTTAACAGAACGTCGATTTCGGCGGTGTCCACCCACGCACCCGGCGTGCGGATGGTGTCGCCGCGGCCGATGTACCTGCGGTCGACACCGCGCACATTCACTGCGACCCGCGCGATCGCGCCGACCTCCCGCCGGTCCCGGCCGAGCGACTGCAGGCCGCGGATCGTCAACCGTCGTCCCGCGTGCTCAAGCTCGTCGCCGACGCGCAAGGTGCCCGCCGCCAGCGTTCCCGTCACCACCGTGCCCGCGCCGCGGACGGTGAACGACCGGTCCACCCACAGCCGCACGTCGGCGTCGCGATCGGGCGCAGGCAGCGCGTCGACAAGCGAAATGACCGCGCTGCGAACGGCTTCCAGATCCGTGCCGAGCACCACCGGAACGTCGGGCAGTCGCTCGCGACTCTGTCCGATCGCGTGCGCGGGGTCGGCGAGGTCGGCCTTGCTGATCACCACGAGCAGATGCCGAACGCCGAGCGCGCGCAGCGCGTCGAGGTGCTCGTCGGACTGCGGCATCCAGCCCTCCGTCGCGGCGACGACGAACACGATCGCAGGCACGGGGCCGACGCCGGCGAGCATGTTCGCGACGAACCGTTCGTGGCCCGGCACGTCGACGAATGCGACCTCGCGCCCGTCGAGAGTGGTCCACGCGAAGCCGAGATCGACGGTCAGGCCGCGACGCTGCTCCTCGGCGAGCCGGTCCGGCCACATGCCGGTGAGGCGTTCGACGAGCGTGGACTTGCCGTGGTCGACGTGGCCCGCGGTCGCTACGACGTACACGCCAGCACCGCCTGGGCGAGCAGGCCGTCGTCCTCGGGGGCCACCGTGCGCAGGTCCAGCAGGCACCGACCGCCCTCCAGCCGTCCGACGATCGCGGGTGTGCCGGTGCGCAGCGGCGCGGCGTAGGACTCCGGCAGGCTGACCGCGGCGCTCGGCAGCGCGACGTCGGGTGCGCCGCCTCCGCCGACCGCGGCGGTGCAGTCGACGGCCTCGGCTCCCGGGAGCTGGGCGGCCAGGTTCTGCGCGCGGGCCCGCAGGTCGGAGACGTCGGCGTCGAGCGCCTGCACGACCGGCGGCGGCGGGCCGACCAGTGTGGCTTCCAGCGCGGCCAGGGTCAGCTTGTCGACGCGCAGCGCCCGCGCGGCCGGATGGTGGCGCAGCCGCTCGATGAGCTCCGCCGAGGTGAACAGCAGGCCCGCCTGGGGCCCGCCGAGCAGCTTGTCCCCGCTGGCGGTGACGACGTCGGCGCCGTCGCGCAGCATCGTGGTCGCGTCGGGCTCGTCGGGCAGCAGCGGGTGCGGGGTGAGCAGCCCCGAGCCGATGTCGGCGACCAGCGGAACGACCTTCTTCCCGTCGCTTCGCTCGCCCCGGACGAGTTCGGCGAGCTCGGGCACGCCGACAGTCGAGGTGAAGCCCGTGACCGAGTAGTTCGACGGGTGCACCTTGAGGATGAAACCGGTGTCGGGGCCGAGCACGTCGGCGTAGTCGCGCAGGTGGGTGCGGTTGGTGGTGCCGACCTCGCGGATGCGAGAACCGGTCGACTCCATCAGTTCGGGCAGGCGGAAACCGTCGCCGATCTCGATCAGCTCACCGCGGCTGACGATGATCTCCTTGCCGGGTGCCAGCGTCATCGCGGTGAGCAGCAGCGCGGCGGCGTTGTTGTTGACCACGTGCACGCCGCCGGCGGTCGGGACCGCTCGGGCCAACGCGGCGAGCGCGCCACGACCGCGCCGGGCCCGGCGTCCGGTTTCGAGGTCGAACTCCACGTCGGTGGCGCCGCTTGCGGTGACAACCGCGTCGACCGCGGCTCCCGACAGTGGCGCCCGACCCAGGTTGGTGTGCACGACGACCCCGGTGGCGTTGATGACCGGGCGCAGGGTGGCCGCGCTCGTCGGCAGCGATGCGACCGCGTCGTCAGCAACCCGCTCCGGCTCGATCTCACCGGCCCGCGCACGCTGTTGCGACTGTCCCACAACGGTTTTCACCAGTGTCCGGCCCAGTACCCGCGATGCCTCGACCAGGCGTGGATCGGCGAGCAGCGCATCGGTGCGCGGCACCCGTCGTCGCGGATCCGTCACCGGGCCACCCCCTGCGATTTGTGCACCTAGGGGCGCCCAGCGCAACAAAACGTGCACAAATCGCATGAGGCCATCATGGCGCAACGGCGTCGATCGGGTACACCGGTGGTGTGTTGACGTCGGTGGGCCATGGTGCGCTCGATAAGTCGGAGCTCGCGAAGCTGCTGTGCGAAGCCGAGGTCGAGGCGCTCATCGACATCCGCCGCTATCCGAACAGCAGGCACAATCCCGACGTGGCGATGGCCGCGATCACCGAGTGGGCCGACGAGGCGGGGCTGAGCTACCGCTGGGAGCAGCGACTGGGCGGACGCAGAAGCCTGTCCTCGGGGTCCGAGCCCGAGGATCCGTGGTGGCGCGTCAAGCAGTTCGCCGCGTACGCGGCGTACACGCGCACCGAGGAGTTCGACGCCGCCATGGGCGAGCTCGTGGAGCAGTCGCAGCGACAGCACACCGCGATGATGTGCAGCGAGTCGGTGTGGTGGCGGTGCCACCGCCGGATCGTCGCCGACGTCGCGATGTTGCGGTACTCGGTGCCGGTCATGCACCTCATGCACGACGGTCGGCTTGTGCCGCACGAGCCGTCGGACGGAGCGCGGATCCGCGATGACGGCCTGGTGGTGTGGGACGGGTGATCACCGGAAAGGGTGGCGGAGGCGGACGGGAATCGAACCCGCCAGCGACAGGATCTGCCGCTCAGCGATTTTGAAGACCGCGCCGGTCACCAGACCGGATACGCCTCCCTGACCCACCGCCCGATCATGCCAGGCAGCATGGAGGCTGTGACGGAGCAGATGACCTACCGACTGACTCAGTACGCCCACGGTGGCGGATGCGCGTGCAAGATCCCGCCCGGTGAGCTCGAGGACGTGGTCCGGGGGCTGACCGGCGCGGCGCCGCGCGATCCGGTCGGCGAGCTGCTGGTGGGCCTCGATGACGGTGACGACGCGGCGGCGGTGCGCATCGACGTCGGTTTTTCAGACAACGGGTTGGCGCTGATCGCGACGACGGACTTCTTCACCCCGGTGGTCGACGACCCGTACGACTGGGGCCGCATCGCGGCAACCAACGCGCTGTCGGATGTGTACGCGATGGGCGGACGACCGGTCGTTGCGGTGAACCTGCTGGGCTGGCCGCGCGAGGTGCTGCCGTTCGAGTTGGTCAGCGAGGTGTTGCGCGGCGGCCTGGACGTGTGCGGGGCTGCGGGCTGCCACTTGGCCGGTGGGCACAGCGTCGACGACCCGGAACCAAAGTACGGGTTGGCCGTCACCGGCGTGGCCGATCCGAATCGGTTGCTGCGCAACGATGCAGGCAAACCGGGTGTGCCCCTGTCGTTGACCAAGCCGCTCGGCGTCGGGGTACTCAACAGTCGGCACAAGAACACCGGAGAGACGTTCCCGGAGGCGATCGCGGTGATGACCACATTGAACGCCGATGCCGCACGGGCCGCCGTCGACGCCGGTGTCGAATGCGCCACCGACATCACGGGTTTCGGGCTACTCGGACACCTGCACAAGCTCGCGCGCGCCAGCGGTGTCACCGCGGTGATCGACAGCGCGGCGGTGCCCTATATCGACGGTGCGCGAGAGGCGTTGGCGCAGGGCTTTGTCAGCGGCGGAACTCGGCGCAACCTGGAATGGGTGGCGCCGCACGTCGATCTGACCGCGGTCGACGAAGACGAGTCGCTGTTGCTGGCCGATGCGCAGACCTCAGGTGGGCTGCTGATCGCCGGCGAGATTCCGGGCGCACCCGTGATCGGCGAACTGGTACCGCGTGGCGAGCACACGATCGTCGTGCGCTGAAAGTTATGCCCTGGCCGTCCAGGCCACGCTGTCGGACTGGGCAGCCCGGATGACCGTGTCGGCGGCGTCGCTCCACTGCTCGCATTCCGGAGTGCCGTCGTTCGATTTGCCGACCGCGCAACGCATGACCATCGCACCGAGCGCGGGTGTCGTCATATGCGGTATCACAAGCAGTTTCACCGACGCCGAGCGTCCGGCGACAACCATCAGTCGATGCGGACGGCGCGGGCCGGGATTCTTGGTCCTGGTGCTCGACAGGATCGAGTTGTAGTCCAGCGTGCCCTCGGTGGCCGCCCAGTTGACCCGGATGTCGATGATCTCACCCAGCGTCTTGTGCAGGGTTTCGATCAGCTCGGGCAGTTCACCGGCTACCGAGCCGGTGTGGGGCCACCAGGCACCGTCGATGTCGGAGCCGAGTTGTGGTGCGAGCACGAGGCGGACGGGTCGGGCGAGCCGCCGCGTCCCCGTGAGGCCGTTCATGCGGAGGGTGTGGACGGACCGCGTTCAGGGCGGTCGGAGAACACCGGATTGGTCACGGGTTCGTTGGAGTGGTCTTCGCTCGAGACGTACTCGGGCTGCTGAGGGTGTGAAAACAGGTCGTTCGACTGCATGTAGCAAGTCCTTCGTTACGTTCCGCTGCGGCCGATGCCGAAAGTGGCGCGCGGTGTCAAAGCGCAGTTCCATCGCGTGGAAAAGATGGCTGCTAACCGGAGACGGCTGCCTTCAGGTTACACCCGTACCCAGAAGCGTGTGATCAACGGGTCGCGCCATTGATCTGCGGCGTGGAGATCATGCCCTTCTCCACGCCCCACATCAGGGCGATGGTGCGGTACTCGCCGGTGGAGATCAGATGCGCCAACGCCTGGCGCAGCGACTCGGCCAGCCCGGACCCCTTGGCCACGGGCCAGCCGTACGGCGCGGAGTTGAAAACGTCCCCTGCGGCCTCCAGCGCACCGCCCGAGGTCTTGATCGCGAACCCCGCGACCGGCGAATCCGTGGCCATCACGTCGACCTCGCCGTTGACCAGCGCCTTGGTGAGGTCGTCCTGCGTCACGTAGACCACTTCGTCGATCGGCGCCGATCCGGCGGCCACACACTCCTTGCTCTTCGCCGGGATCTCCTCGGTCTGCTGAAGCGTCGCGTACGCCACGCCGATACGCAGCCCGCACGCGTCGGCCGGGGTGAACCCGGACCCGGTCCGCTGCGCCCACATTGTGCCCGCCTGGAAGTAGGTGACGAAGTCGACGGACTCCTCGCGCTCCTTCGTGTCGGTGACCGATGACATGCCGACGTTGAAGTCACCGGCGCGCACGGACGGCAGAATCGCCTCGAACGCGGTTTCGCGGTATTCGGGAACCAGGCCCAGCGTTCGGGCGATCGCGTTCATCAGGTCGACGTCGAAGCCGACAATCTGACCGTCGGCATCTTTGAATTCGTTTGGCGCATAAGGGGTGTTGACACCGATGACGAGCTTGCCCGTCGACCGGATCTCCTCGGGCACCGTCGCCGCGATCGATGCCACCGCGCCTTCAGCGGCGGGCGGCGGCGCCGTCGTCTCTTCGACGCTGGCCGGTCTAGCGCTGCCGTCCTGGCCGCCGCGCCACTGCAATACGCCGAACGTGCCCAGCGCCGCGACCAGCATGACCGACGCGGCCACGGCCAGCGCCCGGCGTGGCACCCGCCTGACGCGTGCCGTTGCCGGTGCCCGTCGGGCCTGGTGCCTGCCGCTGCCAGCGGTGCGCACCGGTGCGGTGAGGGCACGGCGCGCGGCGTCGGCCAGGTCGCCGGCCTTCTGGTACCGCTTGGCAGGCGTCTTGGCCATACCTTTGGCGATGACCTCGTCGAAGGCCGCCAATCGCGGATCGACCGCCGACGGCTTCGGCACGTCCTTGCTCATGTGACCGGCGATCTGCTGCTCGAGGCTGTCGGCGGGATAGGGACGCACGCCGGTCAGGCACTCGTAGAGCACGCAGGCCAGTGCGTATATGTCGGCGGTCTGGTCGACGGGTTTGCCCTCGAAGCGTTCGGGGGCCATGTACGCCATCGTCCCTAGCGTGCTGCCCGCGGTGGTCAGGCCTTTCTCGCCCGCGCTGCGGGCCAGGCCGAAGTCGATGAGGTACACGAATTGGCGTTCGGTGACCAGAATGTTCGACGGCTTGATGTCGCGGTGGATCAGGCCGCGGGCGTGGGCGGCGTCGAGGGCCGTCGCCACCTGTTCGGCGATCCTGACCGCGAGCGTGGTGTCCAGCGGGCGTTTACCGGCGTCGCTGAGGATGGCGCCGAGGTTGCGGCCCTCGATGAGGCGCATATCGAGGTAGAGGCGGCCGTCGATCTCGCCGAACCCGTGAATGGGCACGACGTGCGGGTCGTTGAGCCCGGCGGCGGCCTGCGACTCGCGCCGGAAGCGCTGTTGGAAGATCTCGTCGGCGGCCATGCTGGGCGGCAACACCTTCAGCGCGACGATGCGGTCGGTCTTGGTGTCGTAGGCGCGATAGACCTCGCCCATACCGCCGCGGCCGATCAATTCCTGCAGCTGGTAGTGCCCGAAAGGTATCGCGTCCACCGTCTCTATTAACCCCTCGACAGCGGCCAACCCCGCATCGTGTGTCGATTGAAGTTACATCATGTTTGCCAGAATCTCTGAATATTCTCCGCCGTTCGTGGGCGGCAGCCTCGGGCCTGCCGTGGTGGTGCTTGTGCCGGGGTTTTCGGGGCGGGTG
>NZ_NKCN01000047.1 GCF_002245535.1 Mycobacterium lehmannii
TATATGTTGTTGTGTTGCAAAGCAGAAGAGGGAACACTAGTGTGCTCTACGTCTCGGGGGCTCGGGGATGTGTATAAGGGACGGGGGCTCGGGGATGGCGTACTCCGCCGAGGACGTCGACCGGATGGCCGGTGACGGGCTCGCCGCCTCGCCGAGCGCCAACGTGCTCATCGAGGAGTCGATCTTCGGCTGGAAGGAATACGAACTCGAGTTGATGCGCGACGGCCGCGACAACGTGGTGGTGGTGTGCTCGATCGAGAACTTCGACCCGATGGGTGTGCACACCGGCGACTCGGTCACCGTCGCGCCGGCCATGACGCTCACCGACCGCGAGTACCAGACGATGCGCGATCTGGGCATCGCGATCCTGCGCGAGGTCGGCGTCGACACCGGCGGCTGCAACATCCAGTTCGCCGTCAACCCCGCCGACGGGCGCCTGATCGTGATCGAGATGAACCCGCGGGTGTCGCGGTCCAGCGCGCTGGCGTCCAAGGCCACTGGGTTCCCGATCGCCAAGATCGCCGCGAAGCTGGCCATCGGCTACACGCTCGACGAAATCGTCAACGACATCACCAAGGAGACCCCGGCCTGTTTCGAGCCGACGCTCGACTACGTCGTCGTCAAGGCCCCGCGCTTCGCATTCGAGAAGTTCCCCGGCGCCGACGGCACGCTGACCACCACCATGAAGTCGGTCGGCGAGGCAATGTCGTTGGGGCGCAACTTCATCGAGGCGCTCGGCAAGGTGATGCGCTCGCTGGAGTCCGGCCGCGCCGGGTTCTGGACCAAAGCCGACCCCGACGAGGACACAGTCACCGTCGACGAGTTGCTGGAGCGGCTGAGTACACCGTCGGACGGGCGCCTGTACGACCTGGAGCTGGTGCTGCGCAAGGGCGCGACCGTCGAGCAGGTGTCTCAGGCCTCCGGAGTCGACCCGTGGTTCGTCGAGCAGATCGCCGGGCTGGTCGCGCTGCGCGCCGAGATCGTCGATGCGCCGGTGCTCGATGCCGACCTGTTGCGGCGCGCCAAGTACCACGGGCTGTCCGACCGTCAGATCGCCGCGCTGCGGCCCGAACTCGCCGGTGAGGTCGGCGTCCGGGCGCTGCGCCAGCGGCTCGCCATCCACCCGGTGTTCAAGACCGTCGACACGTGTGCCGCCGAGTTCGAGGCCAAGACCCCGTACCACTACAGCAGCTACGAGCTCGACCCCGCCGCCGAGACGGAGGTGGCCCCGCAGGCCGAGCGGCCCAAGGTGCTGATCCTCGGATCGGGCCCCAACCGCATCGGGCAGGGCATCGAGTTCGACTACAGTTGTGTGCACGCCGCAACGACGTTGAGCCAGGCCGGTTTCGAGACCGTGATGGTCAACTGCAACCCCGAGACGGTGTCCACCGACTACGACACCGCCGACCGGCTCTACTTCGAGCCGCTCACCTTTGAGGACGTGCTCGAGGTGTACTACGCCGAATCGGTCTCCGGCGCGGGCGGTCCCGGCGTCGTCGGCGTCATCGTGCAGCTCGGCGGCCAGACACCGCTCGGACTGGCCGAACGCCTGCAGAACGCCGGGGTGCCGATCGTCGGCACCAGCCCCAAGGCGATCGACCTGGCCGAGGATCGCGGCGCGTTCGGCGAGGTGCTGACCAATGCAGGCCTGCCGGCCCCGAAGTTCGGCTTGGCCACCAGCTTCGACCAGGCGCGGCGCATCGCCGCCGAGATCGGCTACCCCGTGCTGGTGCGTCCCTCCTACGTCCTCGGCGGTCGCGGCATGGAGATCGTCTACGACGACGAGACGCTGCACGGCTACATCACCAGGGCCACCGAACTCTCGCCCGAACATCCGGTGCTGGTGGACAGGTTCCTCGAGGACGCCATCGAGATCGACGTCGATGCGCTGTGCGACGGGACCGAGGTCTACATCGGCGGCATCATGGAGCACATCGAGGAAGCCGGTATCCACTCCGGTGACTCCGCGTGCGCGCTGCCGCCGGTGACGTTGGGCCGCAGCGACATCGAGGCCGTGCGACGTGCCACCGAAGCGATCGCCCACGGCATCGGCGTGGTGGGCCTGCTCAATGTGCAGTACGCGCTCAAGGACGATGTGCTCTACGTGCTGGAGGCCAACCCGCGTGCCAGCCGCACCGTGCCGTTCGTCTCGAAGGCCACCGCGGTGCCCCTGGCCAAGGCGTGTGCGCGGATCATGCTCGGCGCGACGATCGCCGAACTGCGCGAGAAAGGCGTGCTGGCGCGCACCGGGGACGGCGCGAGCACCGCACGCAACGCTCCGGTCGCGGTCAAGGAGGCCGTCCTGCCGTTCAACCGGTTCCGCAAACACGATGGCACGCAGATCGACTCGCTGCTGGGCCCGGAGATGAAGTCGACGGGTGAGGTCATGGGCATCGACCACGACTTCGGAAGCGCCTTCGCCAAGAGCCAGACCGCCGCCTACGGGTCCCTGCCGCTGGAGGGCACCGTGTTCGTGTCGGTGGCCAACCGCGACAAGCGATCGCTGGTGTTCCCCGTCAAACGGCTCGCCGATCTCGGGTTCCGGGTTCTGGCCACCGAGGGCACCGCGGAGATGTTGCGGCGCAACGGGATTCCGTGCGAGGAGGTGCGCAAGCACTTCCAGGAGCCCAGCGAGGACAGGCCCGCATCGTCGGCCGTCGACCTCATCAAGGCCGGGGAGGTGGACATGGTGATCAACACCCCGTACGGCAACTCCGGTCCTCGTGTCGACGGATACGAGATCCGTTCCGCGGCAGTGGCGAACAGCATCCCGTGTGTGACGACGGTGCAGGGCGCGTCCGCGGCGGTACAGGGCATCGAGGCCGGCATCCGCGGCGACATCGGCGTGATGTCGCTGCAGGAACTGCACAGCGTGCTGGGGCCGTGACGGGTTTCGGCCTGCGGTTGGCCGACGCGGTGGCCCGGCGTGGACCGCTGTGCCTGGGCATCGATCCGCACCCGGAGTTGATGCGCGCGTGGGGACTCACCGCTGACGCCGACGGGTTGCGCCGGTTCTGCTCTGTGTGTGTGACGGCGTTCGCCGACTTCGCCGTCGTCAAACCGCAGGTCGCGTTCTTCGAGGCGTACGGCGCCGCCGGGTTCATGGTGCTCGAGCACACCATCGCCGCGCTCCGCGAGGCCGGCGTGCTGGTGCTCGCCGACGCCAAACGTGGCGATATCGGTTCGACGATGGCCGCCTACGCCGCCGCGTGGGCGGGTGATTCGCCGCTGGCCGCCGACGCGGTGACCGCATCGCCCTACCTGGGCTTCGGCTCGCTGCAACCGCTGATCGAGACCGCGTTGGCCAATGACCGCGGCGTGTTCGTGCTCGCGGCCACCTCGAATCCCGAGGGCGCGTCCGTACAGCGCGCCGATGCCGGCGGGCGCACCGTCGCGCAGTCGATCGTCGACGCCGCCGCGGCGGTCAACCACACCGTGCCCGCGCAACCCGGCCCTATCGGTGTCGTCGTCGGCGCCACCCTGGCCGAACCGCCCGACGTCAGCGCGCTCGCCGGACCGGTCCTGGTCCCGGGTGTCGGCGCCCAGGGCGGGCGCCCGGACGCGCTGAGCGGGCTCGGAGGGGCCCAACCCGGGCAGTTGCTGCCCGCGGTGTCCCGCGAAGTGCTGCGCGCCGGCCCGGACGTGGGCGCGCTGCGTTCCGCGGCCGAGACAATGCGCGACGCGGTCGCCTACCTGGCCTGACACCTCCGCCGACGACACAACACCGGCAACGCGAGGCTCACCAGTCACAAGCGTCACAAACCGGCTGCTCGCGACACGCCCGAAAGCTGATGACCAGCGAAAATTTTCTTTTTCGGCGGCGCTGACCCGCCGAAGTGTGGCGCAGGTCACGCGCTGAGCGCCCGATTAGCGCTCTCGTGCAATCCGAAATGCCTTGATATGCAGGCGGTTCCGGCGAGACAAAATGAGGTTTCGCCGGTCCTGGCCACGAAACGGCGTCGGCGCGTGCGCGGCGCGACCGCCCGACACGCTGGGCTTTTGACGCCGTAACCAGGGGGTGGGGTTCGCATTCGTCAGCCAGCGTGGGTACGGTCGTCGTCGCTGGCTGTTTGAGGGTTTTCTCTATCAGCCGAGGCAGTGGAAATTGATGGTGATGAGACGGAGGAACCCGTGGCCCTTCCCCAGTTGACCGACGAACAGCGCGCGGCCGCGTTGGAGAAGGCTGCCGCCGCACGTCGAGCCCGAGCCGAATTGAAGGATCGGCTCAAGCGCGGCGGCACCAACCTCAAGCAGGTGCTCAAGGATGCCGAGACCGACGAGGTCTTGGGCAAGATGAAGGTTTCGGCGCTTCTGGAGGCGTTGCCCAAGGTCGGCAAGGTCAAGGCGCAGGAGATCATGACCGAACTCGAGATCGCCCCGACCCGCCGGTTGCGCGGCCTCGGCGATCGCCAGCGCAAGGCGCTGCTGGAAAAGTTCGACCAGTCCTAGGCGCATAAATTGAGCGCCGGCCGAGGGGCCGGCCGGGTAGTCGTGCTGTCCGGCCCCTCTGCCGTCGGGAAGTCGACCGTCGTTCGCTGTCTGCGCGAACGCGTTCCCGAACTGCACTTCAGCGTGTCCGTCACCACCAGGGCCCCGCGGCCGGGTGAAGTCGACGGCGTCGATTACTCGTTCGTGACCCCCGACGAATTCGATGAATTGATCGCCGATGGCGCCCTGCTCGAATGGGCGGAGATCCACGGCGGGTTGCACCGCTCCGGAACACCAGCCCGGCCCGTCCGCGAGGCGATCTCCGCCGACAGGCCCGTTCTGATCGAGGTGGATCTCGCGGGCGCGCGGGCCGTGAAGGCCGCGATGCCCGAGGCACTGACCGTCTTCCTGGCGCCGCCGAGCTGGGATGAGCTGAAGAACCGGCTGACCGGACGGGGCACCGAGACACCCGAGGCGATGGAGCGCCGGCTGGCGACCGCGCGAGCCGAACTCGCCGCACAGGACGACTTCGACACCGTGGTCGTGAACAGTCAATTGGAGTCTGCCTGCGCCGAATTGGTATCCTTGCTGGTGGGCCACCGATAAGTACGCGCCGGAGACGGCGCCGCAGGCCCGACAGCTATCTCGCATTCAGCTAAAACCGCCAGGAGAATTTTTCGTGAGCACCCCGCACGCCGACACGCAGCTGGCAGCTGTGGACGACTTCGACACGTCCGCAGCCAGCGCCTACGACACGCCGTTGGGCATCACCAACCCGCCCATCGACGAGCTGCTGGATCGCGCGTCGAGCAAGTATGCGCTGGTGATCTATGCCGCCAAGCGCGCCCGCCAGATCAACGACTACTACAACCAGCTCGGCGACGGCATCCTCGAGTACGTCGGCCCGCTGGTCGAGCCGGGCCTGCAGGAGAAGCCGCTGTCGATCGCGTTGCGCGAGATCCACGCCGACCTGCTCGAGCACACCGAAGGCGAGTAGCAACACCGCGAGGCATAGGGGAGCGGCCGCCATGGAGCCCAAGCGGATCATCGTCGGCGTCGCCGGTGGTATCGCCGCCTACAAGGCGGCCACGGTGGTCAGACAGCTCACCGAGGCCGGACACGACGTCCGTGTCGTCCCCACCGAGTCCGCGCTGCGGTTCGTCGGTGCCGCCACCTTCGAGGCCCTCTCGGGTCATCCCGTGCACACCGGAGTCTGGGACGACGTCCACGAGGTGCCGCACGTCCGCTTCGGCCAGGAGGCCGACCTGGTCGTCGTCGCCCCCGCCACCGCGGATCTTCTGGCGCGGGCCGTCGCGGGCCGCGCGGACGACCTGCTGACCGCGACGCTGCTGACCGCGCGATGTCCGGTGCTGTTCGCCCCGGCCATGCACACCGAGATGTGGTTGCACCCCGCGACGGTGGAGAACGTCGCCACGCTGCGCCGCCGCGGTGCCGTCGTCCTCGAACCCGCGTCGGGCCGGTTGACCGGAGCCGACAGCGGCGCGGGCCGTCTGCCCGAGGCCGAGGAGATCAGCACGCTGGCCCAGCTTCTGCTGACGCGCCCGGACGCCCTGCCCTACGACTTGGCAGGGGTCAAGGTGCTGGTTTCCGCGGGCGGGACGCGCGAGCCGATCGATCCCGTGCGCTTCATCGGCAACCGCAGTTCGGGCAAGCAGGGCTATGCGATGGCGCGGGTGATGGCCCAGCGCGGTGCCGACGTCACGCTGATCGCCGGCAACACCGCCGGGCTGGTCGACCCGGCGGGCGTCGAGGTCGTGCACATCGTGTCGGCCGCCCAGCTCAAGGACGCCGTGTCCAAGCATGCCCCCGACGCCCATGTGCTGGTGATGGCGGCCGCGGTCGCGGATTTCCGGCCCACGCAGATGCAGACCAGCAAGATCAAGAAGTCGGCCGATCCGGACGCCGCCGCGCCGGTGATCGAACTGACCCGCACCGAGGACGTGCTCGCCGGCGCCGTGCGGGCCCGCGCCGACGGGCAGCTGCCGAATATGCGGGCCATCGTGGGGTTCGCTGCCGAGACCGGCGACGCCAACGGCGACGTGCTTCACCACGCTCGCGCGAAGCTGCAGCGCAAGGGATGCGATTTGCTCGTGGTCAATGCGGTGGGCGAGAATCGGGCGTTCGAAGTGGACAACAACGACGGTTGGCTGCTCGCGGCCGACGGCGCGGAGTCCGCTCTGGAGCACGGTTCGAAGACGCTGATGGCCAGCCGTATCGTGGACGCGATCGTGGCCTTCCTGCACAGCGGCAGCGGGTAGCGCGGATCACGCATCCGGCTGCGTGAAATGCTTGCGCGCGAGGCAAGCACAGGCTTGGGTGCAACAGGGCACTCCTACAATTTGATGGACTAACTACCTCAAGATGACTTGAGCGGAAGGATCACACCGTGAGTGAAGCTCGGCTGTTCACCAGTGAGTCGGTAACCGAGGGCCACCCCGACAAGATCTGCGACGCGATCAGCGACTCGGTGCTCGACGCTTTGCTCGCGGGCGATCCCAAGTCGCGAGTTGCCGTGGAGACACTGGTCACCACCGGGCAGGTGCACGTCGTCGGCGAGGTGACGACGGCGGCCAAGGAGGCCTTCGCCGACATCGCCACCACGGTGCGCGAGCGCATCCTGGAGATCGGTTACGACTCGTCGGAGAAGGGCTTCGACGGTGAGACCTGCGGCGTCAACATCGGCATCGGTCGTCAGTCGCCCGATATCGCGATGGGCGTCGACACCGCGCACGAGACCCGCGTAGAGGGCGCGGGCGACCCGCTCGATCTGCAGGGCGCGGGCGACCAGGGCCTGATGTTCGGCTACGCGATCAAGGACACGCCCGAGCTGATGCCGCTGCCGATCGCGCTCGCACACCGGCTGTCGCGCCGGCTGACCGAGGTCCGCAAGAGCGGTGTGCTCGACTACCTGCGCCCCGACGGCAAGACCCAGGTCACCGTGCAGTACGACGGCACCACCCCGGCGCGCCTCGACACGGTTGTGCTGTCGACGCAGCACGCGGCGGGCATCGACCTCGAAGGGACGCTGACGCCGGACATCCGCGAGAAGGTCGTCAACACCGTCCTTGCCGACCTGGGCCACGACTCGATGGACACCTCCGACTTCCGCCTGCTGGTGAACCCGACCGGCAAGTTCGTGCTCGGCGGCCCCATGGGTGACGCGGGGCTGACGGGCCGCAAGATCATCGTCGACACCTACGGCGGCTGGGCCCGTCACGGCGGCGGCGCGTTCTCGGGCAAGGACCCGTCAAAGGTGGACCGTTCGGCGGCCTACGCGATGCGCTGGGTGGCGAAGAACGTGGTCGCGGCGGGTCTGGCCGAGCGCGTTGAGGTCCAGGTCGCTTATGCGATCGGCAAGGCCGCTCCGGTCGGCCTGTTCGTCGAGACGTTCGGCAGCGAGTCCGTCGATCCGGGCCGCATCGAGAAGGCCATCACCTCGGTGTTCGATCTGCGTCCCGGCGCGATCGTGCGCGACCTCGACCTGCTGCGCCCGATCTACGCGCAGACTGCCGCGTACGGCCACTTCGGCCGCACCGACGTCGAGCTGCCCTGGGAGCAGCTGAACAAGGTCGACGAGCTCAAGGCCGCCGTCTGACGCCGAGACGACGGTTGTTGAGCGATATCGGCCGAATTCCGTCAGAAACCGTAGTCTCGCGGCTCGTGGGCGTGGCCTACGCAGCGCCAACGGTCAGGAACTGAACGCGTAATCCCGTAGCGGGAAGCGGCGGCTGCGCCAGTACGCCTCGAGCGTGGTGGTCGGCCGCAGCGGGGCGTCGCCGTTCTTGTCGAAGTAGTAGCTGTTGGCCCGCTGGCAGCTCTCCTGCCAAAAGATCTGGCGGTGCCGTTTGCGCATCATCTCTTCGAAGTAGCGGTCGTTGGCCTCCTGCGTGACCTCCACGCGACGGGCGCCCCTGCGTCGGGCGTGCTTGAGACAGCGCACGATGTGATGCGTCTGCGTCTCGATGAGCGCGAAATACGACGACCCGACATAACCGTAGGGTCCGAACACCGTGAAGAAGTTCGGGAAACCCGGCACACTCACTCCTTCGTAGGCCTGCAGCCGGTTCTCCTGCCAGTGCCGGCTCCACGTCCGGCCGCCCGAACCGGTAACCGGATAGGTCGGCATGTCCTCGGCGTCCATCACTTTGAAACCCGTCGCCAGGATCAGCACGTCGATGTCGCGGGTCATGCCGTCGGCGGTGGCCACACCTGAACCGGTGATCTTGTCGATCGGCTCGGTGACCAACTCGACGTTGTCGCGGTTGTACGTCGACAGGTAGGTGTTGTGGAAGCCGGGCCGCTTGCAGCCGACCGCATACTCGGGCGTGAGCTTTTCGCGGACCTCCGGGTCGTCGACCTCTTTGCGTAGATACGCCTCGCCGACTTTCGACATGTTCTTGGCCATCGGGTTCACGGTGAAGTACTGCGCGGGCAGCGTGAACGTCAACTCGACGTAGGCCTGGCTGAGCAGACGCTGCACCACGTGGCCGCCGGGCAGCCGCATCATCCGTTGCGCCATTGGCGACAGCGGCACATCGAACTTCGGGAAACACCAGATCGGTGTGCGCTGAAAAACGGTCAGCTGCTTGACGATCGGCGCGATCTCGGGAATCACCTGCACCGCCGACGCGCCCGTGCCGATGACCGCGACCCGCTTGCCGGTCAAGTCCTGCTCGTGGTCCCAACGCGCGGTGTGCATGGTGACACCGGCGAACGAGTCGACACCGTCGATATCGGGCAGTTTCGGCGTGATCAGCACCCCGCACGCATTGATCAAAAACCGTGATGTCAGGACGTCGCCGGAGTCGAGTTCGATCCGCCACAGGTTCTGCTCGTCGTCGTAGACGGCGCCCAGCACCTTGGTATTGAACCGGATCTTGGGCCGCAGACGGTACTTGTCGACGCAGTGCTCGGCGTAGGCGCGTAACTCGCTCCCCGGTGCGTACGTGCGGGTCCATTCCGGGCTCTGCTCAAACGAGAACTGGTAGGAGAACGACGGAATGTCAACGGCGATACCGGGATACGTGTTCCAGTACCACGTCCCACCCGGTCCCTCGCCGGCTTCGATGATCAGATAGTCACCCAACCCCGCCTTGTCGAGGCTGATCCCCGCGCCGATGCCGGAGAAGCCGGCGCCGACGATGATGGTGTCGTGATCGGGCACTGTCATCGAGCCTCCCCGTGTCGCTCACGTCCCGATCACGGTACCCCCGTTGTTCAGCCGTTGCGACAACTCCCAAGCGCTGCGTTCGACCCAGTTGGTGAGCAGCTTGCCGTCCTCACCGACAGCCCAGACCGCGGTACCGGTCATCGCGATTTCGCTGCCGTCGGGCGCGCTTCCGAGGTAGCCGTTGTTCCTCCCGGTCAGTAGCCACCGCGACGCGACGCGGCTGCCGTCGGCGCTCTCGAACGACTCGACGACCTCGAGATGTAAGTCGTCGACCTTACTCAGGAACCCGGCGATCCATGCCTTGAAATCCTCGCGGCCACGCACCGTCTCGCCGCCGGTGATGATCACGAAGTCGTCGACCACGAAGCGGTCCGCCGCCGCTGGGTCGTGGGCGTTCCAGACCTCGTCCCAGAACGCGTGCACGATGTCGATGGATTTCGATGTGTTCACACCGGGTGTAACGCGGCGTGTAGCGCTCTCAATCCCCGTTCGGTGGCCTCGGTCGCGGCGGGCACCACCCCGGCGTAGCCGAGGTAGCCGTGCACGAGCGATTCAGCATTGTGAAGTTCGACGCGAACCCCGGCGGCCGACAGCAACTCCGCGTACCGGGCGCCGTCGTCACGCAATGGGTCATGGCCCGCGACGGCGATGTAGGCCGGCGGCAGCCCGGTCAGGTTTTCGGCGCGCGCGGGCGCCAGCGTCGCGGGCATGTCCGAAAGCTCCATGTCGCCGACATACCAACGCGAAAAGCCGCCTATCGCAGCGAAATCGAGTATTGGCGCGTCGGCGTTCTCGGCGAACGACGGCAATGTGGTGTCCCACGTCGTGGCCGGATACCACAGCAACTGGAAACGGATCTGGGGCCCGCCCGCGTCGCGTGCCAACTGTGCGACCACCGCGGCGAGATTGCCGCCCGCCGAGTCGCCGGCCACCGCGAGCCGGCCCGCGTCGACGCCCAGCTCGTCCGCGCTCGCGGCGACCCACTGCGTCACCGCCCACACATCGTCGACAGCGGCGGGGTAGGGGTGCTCGGGTGCCAGCCGGTAGTCGACGGCCACCAGCACGGCCTCGGCGTCGGCCGCATGTCGACGCGCGGTGCCGTCGTAGCTGTCGAGGTCGCCGACGCACCAACCGCCGCCGTGGAAGAACACCACCACGGGGGCGGGCGCATCGGAGGCGGTCGGCGGCCGGTACACCCGGACCGGGATCGGGCCGGCGGGCCCGTCGACCGTGCGGTCTTCGGCACGCACCTCGGGCAGGATCTCGACCCGCGGCAGCGCGTTGAACCGTTCACGGGCGGCCTGCACGCCCCCGTCGGTTGTCAACTGGAACGGAACTGCCTGCAGTACCTTCAGCAGAATGGCGTCGATGGGTTCCGGGCTGGCCGGCCCTACCTCAGGGACTGACATGGGGACACCGTACGTTCACCGGCGGACCCGGCTGCTGTGGGTGGCCGCAGCCGTCGTGGCCGCCTGCTACGGGGTGTTCCTGATCGCGACCGCGGTGCGGCTGCCCGGCGGTGCCGAGCTCACCGGTCAGTTCGCGCTGCAGCCCGCGGTCAAGGCCGCTGCGGCGGTGCTGCTCGCCGCGGCCGCGTTGACACACCCGATCGCCCGGGAACGACGCTGGTTGGTGGCCGCGCTGATGTTCTCCGCGGCGGGTGATTTCCTGTTGGCGCTGCCGTGGTGGGAGCCGTCGTTCGTGCTCGGGCTGGCCGCGTTCCTCGTCGCCCACCTGTGCTTTCTGGGCGCGCTGTGGCCGTTGGTCGCCCGCTCCGGTCCGAGGCTGGCCGCCGCCGCGGTCACGGTCGCGGCCTGCCTGGCCCTGCTGGTGTGGTTCTGGCCGCGGCTCATCGCCGAGGGCATGGCCGTACCGGTCACGCTGTACATCGCGGTGCTCGGCGCAATGGTGTGCGCCGCGCTGATGGCCCGGTTGCCCACGCCGTGGACGGCATTGGGTGCGGTGTGTTTCGCGGTGTCGGACGCGATGATCGGGATCGGCAAGTTCGTGCTGGGGTCCGAGGCTCTGGCGGTGCCGATCTGGTGGGTGTATGCGGCGTCGCTGGTGCTCATCACGGCCGGGTTCTTCTTCGGCAGGACGTCGGTGCCGTCTGCTACCAATCCTGCGTGACGGGGTCCGACAGCCCGGCCCGCCCGGGCGCCACCAGACAGCCTGCCGAGCACGAGCCGGTCGCGCGTGTGCTGCCGATGCTGACCGTCCCGCACCTCGACCGCGAGTTCGACTACCTGGTCTCCGCCGAGCAGTCCGACGACGCGCAGCCCGGCGTCCGCGTCCGGGTGCGGTTCCACGGCAGGCTGGTCGACGCGTTCATCCTGGAGAGGCGGTCCGACACCGACCACGTGGGCAAGCTCGGCTGGCTCGACCGCGTGGTCTCGCCCGAGCCGGTGCTGACGCCCGAGATCCGTCGACTCGCCGACGCCGTGGCGGCCCGTTACGCCGGCACCCGCGCGGACGTCCTGAGGCTGGCCATCCCGCCGCGGCACGCCCGGGTCGAAAAACAGGAGCCGCCGACGACGGCGCCGACCGACCCGCAACCCGTCGCAACCGATTCCTGGAACGCCTACGGCAGCGGTGAGCAGTTCCTCGCGGCGGTGGCGAGCGAACGAGCCGCCCGAGCGGTCTGGCAGGCGCTGCCCGGGGAGGCGTGGGCCGATCGACTGGCCGAGGCCGCGGCGGTGATGGTGAACGCGGGCCGCGGTGTGCTGGTGATCGTGCCGGATCAACGCGACATCGACGCGGTGCACGCCGCCGCGCTCGACCGCCTCGACGAGAACCTGGTGGTGGCCTTGTCGGCGGGACTCGGCCCCGCGCAACGCTATCGGCGTTGGTTGTCGGTGTTGCGCGGCAGCGCCCGGCTCGTCATCGGCACCCGCAGCGCGGTGTTCGCACCTGTCGCCCACCTCGGTCTGGTGATGGTGTGGGACGACGGCGACGACACGCTCGCCGAACCCCGTGCGCCCTATCCGCATGCCCGCGAGGTGGCGATGTTGCGGGCACATCAGCTGCGCTGCGCCGCGCTGATCGGCGGATTCGCCAGAACCGCGGAGGCCCAGGCGCTGGTGCGCAGCGGCTGGGCGCACGACCTGGTCGCGCTGCGGCCGACGGTGCGGGCGGCCTCACCGCGCGTCGTCGCCCTCGATGACAGCGGTTTCGAGCAGGAACGCGACCCCGCCGCCCGGTCGGCCAGGCTCCCGTCGATGGCGCTGCATGCGGCGCGCAAGGCGCTGGAGTCCGGCGCCCCGGTCCTGGTGCAGGTGCCCCGCCGCGGGTACGTCCCCGCCCTCGCGTGCGGGCGCTGCCGAACCATCGCCCGGTGTCGCAACTGCACGGGGCCGTTGTCGCTGCCCGACCGCGATGCCGCAGGCGCGGTGTGCCGGTGGTGCGGGCGCGCCCACCCGTCGCTGCGGTGCGTGCGGTGCGGCTCGGATGCGGTGCGCGCGGTTGTCGTCGGGGCCAGGCGCACCGCCGAGGAACTCGGCAGGGCGTTTCCGGGCACGACGGTCATCACCTCCGGCGGTGACGCGATGGTCGCCGAGGTCGCGTCGCAGCCCGCGGTTGTCGTCGCCACGCCCGGCGCCGAACCGATAGCCGCGGGCGGCTACGGTGCCGCGCTGCTGTTGGACAGTTGGGCGCTGCTCGGTCGCCAGGACCTGCGGGCGGCCGAGGACACCTTGCGGCGGTGGATGGCCGCGGGCGCCCTGGTACGCAACCGCGGCGACGGCGGGGTGATCGCGGTGGTGGCCGAGTCCGCGATACCGACCGTGCAGGCGCTGATCCGCTGGGACCCCGTCGGTCACGCCGACGCCGAGTTGAACGCGCGCGCTGAAGTCGGCCTGCCGCCCGACGTGCACATGGCCGCGGTGGACGGACCGCCCGAGGCGGTGCACAGCTTGCTCGACATCGCCGATACGCCCGAGGGCACCGAACAACTCGGCCCGGTCGACCTGCCGGTCGGCGCGCGCCGACCGCCGGGACTGGCGTCCGACACGACGGTGATCCGGATGCTGTTGCGGGTTCCCCGCGACACCGGACTGGCCCTCTCCTCGACCCTGCGCCGGGCCACCGCCGTGCTCAGCGCCCGTCACGACCAACAGCCGGTTCGCGTTCAGATCGACCCGCTGCACATCGGGTGAGCCGATGGCCAGTTCGCGCCGAAATCGGCCCGCTGCACTTAGGGTGAACCGGAAACCTGGCGTCGCACGCAACAGGAGGACCGCATGCGCCGGCTGTTCGCGTGGTCGATCACGTTGCTGGTACTGGCATTTGCGGTGCTCTGGCCAGTGGTGTTCAGCGGTGGTGGTGGTTCGGAGGCCGCACCCGCCGACGACCCCGTCGTCATCACGGACTACGACGTGGACCTCCTCGTCGACGAAGACGGGCGGCTCGACGCCGTGGAGACCATCACCGCGGATTTTCCCAGCGGCAGGCACGGCATCTTCCGGTACTGGGATGTGACCAACCCCAACAGTCCTCACGTGCGCCAGGTGCCGGAGATCGACTCCATCCTCCTCGACGGCGACCCGGCGCCCTACGAGCTGCTGTGGGAAGACGGTGAGCGGTTCCTGGTCGCCAAGATCGGCGATCCCGACAGCTACCTGAGCTACGGCGAGCACGTATACGAGATCCGCTACTCCATCGACGGTGTCCTCGATCCCGGAACCACCGGTGCGGACCGGAGATTCGCGACATCGTCGGGTGAGCCCGCCGCGACCGAATCGGTGTTTTTCTGGAACGTGATCGCGCCGGCCTGGAACAACCGGATCCAGCGCGCCGACATCTCGATCGGGCTGCCCGCAGACGTTCCCCGCGTGCAGTGTTCGGTCGGATACGGCGTCGGCGGGCAGTGCCTGGACCTGACGACCACGGGGAACAGGGTGGAATTCTCGGCCCGAAACCTCCCGCCGCGCACGCCGGTGACAGTGCGGGCAAGTGTGGACGTGCCGACGCCGCCGCGGACCGAGCTGCCCTGGACCTATGAATGGGACCGCGTGCTGGGCCAGTCGCTGGCCGGAGCGCTATGGGTGGCGGCGCTGACCGTGGCGGCCGGCTTGGCCGGTCTGCTGTGGTACCGCACCACCGTCGAACCGTCGCCGGGTTTCCCACTGCAGTACGCGCCACCGGAGGGCCTCGGCCCGGTGCAGACGGAGTACATCCGGACCGAGACAGTTCCCAAACAAGCCCTGACCGCGACGCTGTTCTACCTCGCCGAGCGGGGCTTGATCGAACTGCGCCAGGTCAGCGAGAAGCATTGGCGGATCCGCGGCATCGCCGAGCACGGCGCCTGGGTCGACGTGGACCCGGTCAGTGTGACCGTCGGGTCGGTGTTGAAGGTTCTGCATCCGGGCGGCGAGTTCGAAGCGAAGAAGACCGTCAAGTCGGGCCAGAAGCTCAACAAGGCCAAGACCGATCTGGCCAAGGCCGTCCAGAACTGGGCCTTCGACAACAAGCTTCTCGTCAAACGGCGCAACGAACTCTGGCTCCGCACCGCGAACGCCATCGCGTTCGTGCTCATGCTGTGCGCCGTCTTCCGCTGGCTCTTTCCGACCACGATGTGGGCGTTGCCGTTCGCGGCGTTCTTCCTGCTGTCGATCGGTTCGTGGGCCGCGGGCGTAGGGACCAGGCGCACCGAGGCCGGCCGCGATCTCTGGTCGCGCGCAGGTGGTTTCCACCGCATGTTGACCACCGATTCGGCCGAGGCGCGTTTCGACTTCGGGGCGCGCAAAGACCTCTACTCGGCCTACGTTCCGTTCGCGGTCGCTGCGGGCGCCGCGGCACTGTGGGCAAAGAAGTACGAAACGACGATGGGAGCGGCTGCGCCACAGCCGGATTGGTACAACTCGACCACACACGGCGGTACGGGATTTGTCGGCGGCTCCGGCGGAGCGAACTTCGACAGCTTCGAGTCCGCGTTGTCGTCGTCGATCGGCGCGTACACCTGTCCCTTATACACCTCT
>NZ_NKCN01000048.1 GCF_002245535.1 Mycobacterium lehmannii
CATTACGGTGGGACACGAAGACCTCCAGAGTGAGTTGTGCGTTCTTCAGCAGCTCGCACTTCACTCGGAGGTCTTCGTTATGTCACCACGCCACGCCGTACCTAACGTCCGTGGTCAGTACAGCTAGATGCGTCCACCTGCGAGTCGCGCCGCTGCCTGGCAGGCGTACCGGGTCGGCCGAGTTCGTCGAAACGCGCGAGCGCAGCGTCGAGGTCGTCCTCGTCGAACACCTCGCAGCGGTTGATCATGTCGCCGTCGACAGTCAGTACGACGACATCTCGCCATTCGGCGTTGAAGCCTTCGCGAGAAGTTGCCTGAACAAACTGCGTGAAAACCGCTCCAAGCTCGCCCAACCGATGTGCGGCCACGATGCGGTTGCTGATGCGGGGTGCGACGTCCCACGTCGCACGCATGTATGCCGTCTGGTCACCGGGCGCAAAAGCCGTCCCACCCCGACGGTGGTCGACATTGACCCAGGCCGGCGTCGTCGGTGGCATCTCGCGCCGGTTGAACGCGGCGTTGGCGTTCGCGATCGCAGACCACGTGTCCGCGTGGGCGGCCGCTTCGCCGGCGATGTAACGGGCGTCGAGTTCGGCGAAGGCGGAATCGATGTCGTCGGGGTCGAACGAAACGGCTGCTGTGATCCGGCCGTTGGCGTCGACCTCGCCTACCCTGAGCATGTCGGTGTGCACCCCATCCGATCGCGGATCCCCTCCCCAGAAACTGGCTCGGGAGAGCACGAGTCGCTCCCCCCGGGTCGCAAGAATGGTGAACGTCGCATTCGTGAGTCCGACGTCGGAGATCGTCCGAAGGTCCTCGATTTCAGCATCTCGACCGTGTCGGACTCCTGCGCCCACCATGCGACGGCGATCGTCCTGCGTGAAGTCGCCGGCGATGGTCTCGGCCAGGGCATCCCAGTCGCGACTTGCGAAGCATCGTGTGAATCGCTCCCCGGCGCGGCTTGCCGCATTGTTCAATTGCTTTGCTGACCAGTGGAGTTCGTCGAATGTCGCTAGGGCGGTAGAGAGGTCCTCCTCGTCGAACACCTCCGTGCGGCTGAGCACGTCGCCGTCGACCATGATGACGTTGATCATCCGCCACTCGGCTTCGAACCCTTCTTTTGAGGTTCCGGCGCCCACATGAGTTACGACGGCGCCGAGGTCGGTCAGCTGATGCACAGCCTCCGGGTATGTGCTGATGTTCGCGAGCTCGTCGAGCGTTTCGCGCAGGTAAGGGACTAACCCGCCTGACTCAATCATTTTGAGTTGGCGGTGGTCGATGTCCACCATGTCGGGCGTCGTGGCGGCGACTTCGCCGCGATTGGCTGCGGCGTACCCCTGCGCAATGACCGACCATGTTCGGGCGTGTGGTGCCGCCTCGCCGGCCAGGTATCGGGCGTCGAGTTCGGCGAAGGCATTATCGATGTCGTCGGAGTCGAATATGACGCGTGCCACGACTCGCTCGTCGGCGTCGATCTCGACGACGTCGATGAGGTCGCTGCGAAACGCGTCAGGTCGGGTGTCTCCTTGGTAGGCGCGGCCACGACTCACGACAAGGCGCTCTCCACGGGTTGCAATGACGGCTGACCAAAGCGCCGTAACTCCTACAGCGGCGATTGCCGCCACTTCCCCGATCACTGCATCGCGTCCACGTCGGATACCGGCATTCACCACCCGACGACGATCATCGCTGAGAACATCTTCGGCCAGCACCGCCGCTATCGCGTTCCAGTCGCGCAACGCAAAGCACGCCTTGATGTGCTCGTACACCCGGCTTGCCGCATTCTCCGGATGCGTTGCCTGACTACTGAGTTCGTCGAATCTCGCGAGTGCAGCATCGAGGTCTGCGTCGTCAAACATCTCACAACGGCTGAGCAGGTCGCCTCTTACCGTAAGAACATCGGTTAGACGCCACTCGACGTCGAGCCCCTGTCGTGAGGTCCCCCTCGCCACATGGGTGACAACTGCTCCCAGGTCGGCCAGCCGATGAACGGATTCAATGTACAAACGGTTGTCCGCCATGTCTTCGAATCCGGCACGAAGGTATGCCATCAAGTCACCCGGTCCAATTCCTGCAACCGGCCGATGGTCCACGTCGACGAAGTTGGGCGTCGTCACGGGGATCTCGCGCCGATTCACCACCTCGAACGCACTGGCGATGACCGACCAGGTGTCCCCGTAGGGGGCTCCTTCTCCGCCGAGGTAGCGAGTGTCGAGTTCAACGAGCGCGCCATCGAGATCGTCTGGGTCGAAAACGATGACAGTTGAAATCCGACCGTCGTGGTTGGTCTCGAGGACAGTGAGCCAGGAGACTTCGCGCCCGTCGTCTTCCCGGGCACGGGATCGGATGAGAGCAAGCCGTTCGCCGCGAATGGCATGGACGGTTGAGTCCAGGTGTTTCGCGCCGAGGTCGGCCATCGCGCGTAGGTTCGCGATTTCTGCGTCGCGACCGGCGCGGGGTCCGCCGCCGATGACATGACGGCGATCTTCTGCAGATACGTCCACGGCGAACAACTCAGCGGTGGTGCGCCAATCGCGGACGGCGAAAGCGGCATCGAGGGCCGCGGACGCAAGGGTCGCCACGTTCTCCAGACGCGGTGCCGGACGGCCAAGTTCGTCGAAACTTGCGATTGCAGCGTCGAGGTCATCGTGGTCGAAGACCTCGCAACGGTTGATCAGATCGCCCTCGACGGTCAGAAGGTTGATTTCCCGCCACTCAGCGTCAAAGCCAGCTTCCGACGTCCCATGCACTGTGTGCGTGACAACCGCCCCGAGGTCGCTCAATCGATGCACGCACTCGAGGCGACTGGAGAAATTCGGCGTGAGTTCCCAGGCTGCACGGATGTATGCGCTGCCGTCGCCGGGCGCGAACGCAGTAGCGTGACGGTGGTCGACGCTCACCCAGTGGGGTGTCGTCGCTGGGAGTTCTCGCCGGTTGAGCGCGGCGTAGGCCTTCGCGATGACCGACCACGTGTCCGCGTGCGGTGCCGCTTCGCCTGCGGCGTAGCGGGTGTCCAACTCGGCGACAGCAGCGTCAATGTCATCTTGGTCGAACACAATCCGTGCGACGACTCGTTCGTCGGCGTCGAGCTCGATGACGTCGAGGACGAATGCATAAAACCCGCCAGCTCCCGCCGAGGATCGGATACGACTGAGGACGAGGTGCGCGCCGCGAGTAGAAATGACGTCTGACGTGATGGTCTCCACCCCGACGTCGGCGAGCGCCAAGAACTCGGCCATCAACGCATCTCGGCCCCGTCGTAGGCCGGTATTGACTACCCGGCGACGGTCCTCGCTCACAACATTGTCGGCCAGCATCTCGGCTATTGCGTGCCAGTCGCGGACCGCGAAAGACGCCTTGAAGCGGTCATAGAGCCGGCTTGCTTCGCTTTCTAGCCCCAACGCGGCCCGGCTCAGCTCGTCCAAGCGGGCAAGGGCCTCGTCGTGGTCCGCCTCGTCGAAGAATTCACAGCGGCTGATCAAGTTGCCCTCGACCGTCAGAAGGTGGATCTCCCGCCACTCGGCGTCAAAGCCCTCTTGTGAGGTCCCACGCGCCGCGTGGGTAAAGACCGCTCCGAGGTTGTTCAGCAGATGCACCGCCTCGATGCAAATGCTGTTGTCTTGCTCGAGGTCCCACGCAGCACGGATGTAGGCAGTCATTTCACCAGGCGAAAATGCTGCCCCCCGCCGGTGGTCAATGTTCACCCAGTCCGGTGTGGTCGGTGGGAGTTCATGTCGGTTGATCGCGGTATAGGTCTGCGCGACGACCGACCATGTCTGCGCAAAGGCGGCCGCCTCGCCGGCGAGGTATCGGGCGTCGAGTTCCGCAAAGGCGGCATCGATGTCGTCGAGGTCGAACAGGACGCGCGCCGTCGACTGATTGTTCGAGTTGACCTCGACGACGACGAGCACCTCCATGACAAGCATGTCTGGCTCTTGATCGTGCACCGACAAACGGACACGACTGAGGACGAGATTCCTCCCACGGGTCGCGATGACGCTTGAGGTCACGTTCTTGACCCCGACCTCGGCGATTGCGGAGGCTTCGGCGATCAGGGCGTCTCGACCCTGTCGGAGCCCGGCATTGACGACCCGACGGCGATCGTCCGTGCAAACGTCGTCGGCCACCCTCTCCCCTATCGCGGCCCAGTCGCGGGCGGCGAAATACGTCCAGAACCTAGCCTCCGCTTGGCTTGCGGCGTTTTCGAGATGCCCTGTTGGACGGCTGATCTCGTCGAATCTCGCGAGTGCGGTGTCCAGGTCGGTCTCGTCGAACAGTTCGCAGCGGCTCATCAGGTCGCCCTCGAACACGAGCACAGTGACGGTTCGCCACTCGGCGTCGAAGCCCCCCTCTGACGTCGACTTCCCTACACCGGTGGTGACCGCGCCGAGATTGCTCAGCCGATGCACACTCTCGATGTAGTAACTCAAGTCCTGCTCGTGGTCCCACCCGACGCGAAGGTATGCCCACATGTCACCCGGGGCGAATGCTGCCCCCGGCGGTGGTCGATACTGACGACGTCCGTTGTCATGGAGGGGAGTTCGCGCCGGTTGATAGCGGAAGAGCCGCAGGCGATGACGGACCACATCCGCGCGTACGGTGCCGCTTCACCTGCGAGGTAACGAGCGTCGAGTTCCTCGATGGCGGAGTTGAAGTCAGCCAGGTCGAATACGACGACAGCCGCGAATCGCCCGTCGGCGTCGACCTCGATCAGATTCATGGCATCGCCGTGAAAGGTTTCCGATTCGTCGACACCTGAGGCGCTGGCACGGGCGACAGCGAGGGCGAGGCGGTCGCCGCGCGTCGCAATAACGGCTGCGGTGATGGTGGCGAATCCGGCGCCGGCCGCGGCCCGCAAATCTTCGATGTCGCCACCCGCACTTCGTCGAAGGCCGGCATTCACGGTCCGCCGACGATCGTCGACAGAGTAGTCTTTGGCCGCAATCCCGACTAAGGCGTCCCAATCACGGGACGCGAAGTATGCCTCGAAACGTCGGTACGCGCGGCTTGCCGCGTTCTCCAGTTGAGGCACTGGACGATTCAGCTGTTCGAAGCTGGCGAGCGCGGTGTCGAGGTCGTCCTCGTCGAACAGCTCGCTGCGGTTGATCAGGTCGCCATCCACGGTCAGCAAGTTGATGTCTCGCCATTCGGCCTCGAAACCAGCTCGCGAGATTCCCCGTGCTGCGTGAGTCACAACCGCGCCGAGCTCGCTCAGGCGATGCACGGTATCGATGTAGATTCTGGTGTCCGGTGAGTCTTCCCACGCCGCAGAGAGGTAGACAGTCATGTCGCCGGGCGCGAAACCTGCGCCCCGCCGATGGTCGATGCTCACCCACTCCGGAGTTGTCGCAGAAATCTCGCGGCGGTTGAACGCGGCATAAGCATTTGTAACCACCGACCACGTCTGCGCGTACGGTGCTGCTTCGCCGGCGAGGTAGCGGGCGTCCAATTCGGCGAAGGCGGCATCGATGTCGTCGGGGTCGAATCCAGTCCTGGCGACTATCAGCCCGTCGCTGTCGATTTCGGTGATTTCCAGCGTTTGAGCGCTGAATGGGTCCGGCCCCCGGTCGTGCTCTTCGAATCGTGCTCGGTTGAGGCAGAGACAATCGCCCCGCAAGGCCACGGGCGTGCGCGTGATCTTGGCGACGCCCAAGTCGGCGATCGCTCGGACGTTGGCCATCTCCGTGGCACGGCCGTTGCTCACTCGCCGGAGACCTCGGCGCCGGTCCTCGGCCCGGACTTCAGCGGCGTACAGCGCGCCGATCTCGTCCAGACGTCTGTCGGCGAAGAGCGCGTTGAACCGATCATCGGCTCGACTTGCCGAGTTCTCCAGTTGCCGCACTGGCCGATCAAGTTCGTCGAATCGTGCCAGCGCTGCGTCCAGGTCTGCCTCGTCGAAGATTTCGCAGCGGTTGATGTCACCTGCCACCGTCAGCAGATTGATTTGCCGCCATTCGGCATCGAAGCCATCTTTCGACGTGCCACGGCTCACATTGGCAGTGACGGCTCCGATGTCGGTAAGCCGATGTACGGCCTCGATGTAGATGCGGATGTTCGGGGTGTCTTCCCACGAGGCGCAAATGAACGGATTCTGCTCGCCTGGCGCGAACGCGGTCCCCTGGCGGTGGTCGATGTTCACAAAGTCTGTAGATGTTGGGGGAATCTCTCGCCTATTGAGCGCGGCGTAGCCATCCGCGACGACTGACCATGTGTTCGCGTGTTCGGCCGCTTCACCGGCGAGGTACCGGGCATCGAGTTCGGCGATGGCGGTATCAAAGTCGTCGAGGTCGAACACGATCCTGGCTGCCATCACACCGGTGGTGTCGACTTCGGTGAGCTCCAGCGTTTCCACGTAGAACGCAGCGCGCCGCTTGGTCGGTTCTTCGAACCGTAGGTGGCTGAGGCAGAGACGATTACCTCGCAGGGCAAGTGGCGTATTCGTGATGTTGGCGCCCAGGGCTGCCATCGCACGGATGTTTTTCATCGCAGCGGCACGGCCGTTGGTCTCGCAACGGAGCCCGTGCCGCCGGTCTTCATCGTAGTGGTCGTCGGCTAGTAGCACGCCGACGTCATCCGGGCGTCCCTGCGCGATGAGTGCGAACTCCAGATCCGCGACTCGACTCGCGGCGTTCTCCAGCGGCGCGCGCGGGTGTTCCTGGAGCCGGGCGTACGCAGTGTCGAGTTCGGCGATCGCGGCGTCGATGTCGTCGGCATCGAACCACACCTGCAGCGTGATTCGACCGTTCTGGTCGATGCCGTATAGCAGGAGAAATTCGTCCTGTGGTGCCCCAGGGCTCACGTCGGCAGTGCCCACCGCTATCAGAGTGAGCGCCAGGCGTTCGCCACGGACGGCAATAATTACTTGGCTGACCCGTGTGGCGCCCGTCTCGAGCATGCGCCTGTTCATATGTGGCCACTCGCCCAATGGAACGTCGATCTGCCTAAAGCCGACGACCTTCCGGCGACTCTCAACAATGGCGTCGGGCGCAAATAGCTGCTCGAACTCGTCCCAGTCCTCGCGATCAATAGCGGCCACGACGCGTTCGCCGGCTCGCACGCATTCGTTGTCGAGTTCGGTATTCGGCATCTCTGGTACAAGCGAAGCAACCGGCTGGATACTTTCGCCGAGAACGCTGCACGCCTTCTCGGCAAGTGCCGCGGCACCTTTGCGTTCATACAGTTCGACGGCGCGCTCGGCGGCGGCTCGCGCACCCGCGACATCCCCGGCGGCGCCCAGAACCGTCGCCAAGGCTAGACACGCGTCGCCGTGATCGACCAACGCGTCCGTGCGCTCGGCAACGGCGACGGCTTCCTCGGCCACTCGCCGGGCCTCGTCGTGGTCACCGCGCCGCGCGAGCAGTTGCGCCCGAACCGTCCGCCAGGCGATCGCTGCCTTGAACGCGTGGCCGGCGAGACGCTCACCCACCGCGCACAATTCGTCGGCTTCGGCGTCCCGGTCAAGCGCCAGACAAGCCCGCGCCAACAAAGCTGCGGTCTCAGCCGTGTCGGCATCGAGGCCCATGCGGCGGAAACCGTTGTAGGCCCGTCGCAAGTGCGGCTCGGCGGCCGCGGCATCGTCGGCGACCAGCTCGACAATGCCCGCGAACTGCTCGACCTCGAGCAGTGCGTGTCGCATGCCGAGTTCGGTGAGCGTCCGTCTGGCCGAGTCGATCAGCTGACGCCCTGCGGCCGCGCGTCCGCGAAACGCGTCCAGCACTCCCTGGCAGCGAGTCGACGTCGCCTCCACCACTGGCGACCCGGTCGTAATCCGCAGCAGGCGGACCACATCCAGACACCGCCCGCCCGCACGGGGTACAGGGTTGGGACCCCACAGCGCCGCAAGCGGCGCGCCCGCCAACACCGCATTCACCCGGCGGTGTTCGCGCGCCTGTCGCGCCGCGGTCAGCGCATGGTCCAACGCGGTTTCGCAATCGCCGACGCGGCCGAGACGCGCCAGACACGCGGCGCGGACGGTGTGCGCCTTGGCCTCCCCCGCGGCGTCGTCAAGTTCGGCCAGCCTTTCCGCGGCCGCGCCCACTGCGGTTTCGATATCATCCAAGCGTTCGGGATTGGTGAGCATCGACAGCTGGCCATCGAAACATGCGCCCCAGGCCGCGAGACGAGGGGAATCGCCTGCGGCTGATTGCAACTGCGAAACGGCGCCGGTGGCCGACACCACGTCCCCGGCGGCCAGCAGCGCCTCACAGCGCGCGACAAGTAGTTCCGCCTGCAGGTCGTCGCGGTCGGGCAGCTCCTCGTCGAGTTCGTCGAGTGCGTGCAGCGCCTTGTCGTAGAGGTCCGCCGCACCCTCGTAGGCCAGGCGGGCCATCGCCTGATCGGCGGCACGCCGGCAGTACTCAACGGCCTTGGCCGCGTTGCCCGCCCACGCACACTCGAAATAGTGGTAAGCCAGTTCGGCCAGCAATTCGTCGTCGGCGCCCGGTTGGGCCTCAAGCGCTGTCGCGACCCGTTGATGGAGTCGCATCCGCCGCACCGATGCCAGTTCGGTGAGCAGCGACTGCCGGACCAGCGCGTGGTTGAACCGGTAGTAGCCACCGTGTTCTTCGATGAGGATGCCCGCCTTGGACGCTTCGTCGAAGGCGTCGATGAGATCCTGCTCGGTCACCCGCTCGACGAAGTCGACACCGAACCGGCTGCCGACCACTGCAGCAGCGGCGAGGGCCTTGTTCGTCTCTGCGGGGAGTCGAGACAGCCTGCGGCTAACGGCTTCTCGAACCCCTTGCGGCAGCGTGCTCGGGTCCCAGTGGCCACCGCTCTCGTCGACGTGACGCAGCGCCTCGATGAGGAAGAACGGATTGCCACCGGTGACCGACGCCAACGCCCGCGCCAGTTCTTCGTCGTCGTAGCCGGCTTCGGCGACGTATGCGGTGACGTCGTCCTCGTCGAGACCGCCCAGCGCAAGACGATCGGCCGAACCAGAACCAGCACTGCGGTGAAGATCGGCCAGCATCGCCGCAAGCGGATGCGAGCGGTCCAGGTCGGTGCTGCGGTACGTGCCGACGATCTGCACGCGCGCCTGCTCCCCGAAGCGCAATAGGTGGCGCAACAAAAGCAGGGTCGGCTTAGCCGCCCAGTGCAGGTCATCAAGTATCAGGACGACCGGTGCGCTCGCCGATGCGATTCCCAGCAGCCCGACGACGGCGTCGAACAGTGCGTAGCGTTCGGTGTCCGCGTCCGCGCGCGGTGGCGCCGCCAGATCGGGCAGCACGTCGGTCAGCCCGGGAACCAAGGACAGCAGGGCCTCGACGCCGCGCAAGGCGCGCAACCGGTTGGTACCCAGGCAGCCCACCAGCGACCGCAGTGCCTCGGCGAACGGTTGGTAGGGCACCCCCATGTCCTCGTCGCTGCGGCCGTACAGCACGACGGCGCCTTGCTCGTAGGCCTGCCGGGACCATTCGCCGGCCAGCCGCGTCTTGCCCACGCCCGGTTCACCGGCGATCAGCACTGCGCGGGTGCCCGCCGCGAGCGTGGTCTGCCAGGCCGCCAGCAACCGCTCGAGTTCATGGTTACGCCCGACGAACGGCCCAGGGCCTGCCAGCACCGCGGGCAAGTCGGGCCGCTCCATCGGCGCATCGGTTGTGGTAGCGCGGGTGTCGCCGGCGGTCTCCAACCGGAGTTCGAAGACATGCTCGGGGCGCGCCAGGTTCTTGAGGTGGCGCATCCCCAGATCGGCCAGCACCACATCGTCGGAAAGGGTGTCGATGACCAGTTCGGCCGTCGCGCCCGAGCACAGGATCTGGCCGCCGATGCCCAGTGACCGCAGGCGGGCGGCCCGGTTGACCGCCCGACCGAAGTAGTCCCCATCGCGAAACTCGACCTCACCGGTGTGCAGCGCGACCCGGATGCGCATCGGCTGGGCCAGCGCCCACGGCTCGTGACGGATCGCTTCCTGCAACTCGATCGCCGCCGCAGCGGCCGCCGACGGCCGATCGAACACCGAGAACGTCGCATCACCCTCGCCGCGCGTCTTGATCAGCCGTCCTGCGCGGAACGTGACCACCTGCTCGACGATCTCGTCGTGTCGGGCCAGCGCCACCGCCATGGCGTCCGCGTCGGCCTCCCACGCTGCGGTCGAGCCTTCGATGTCGGTGAGCAGGAAGGTCACCGCACGCGTCACTGCCGAATGGTGATGCGCCACTGGAAGTTCCAGTGATACATCCTGCGCGACGATCGCGGCCTCGAGCCGGCGAAGGTCCGGTCCCGGGTCGACGCCCAGCTCGTCGGCAAGCAGCGCCCGCACCCGCCGATACGCGCCCAGGGCTTCACCCTGCCTGCCCGCGCGGTAGAGGGCGAGCATCAAGTGACCCCAACGTCGCTCGCGCAGTGGCGCGTCGGCGACCGCGGCCTCGAGCTCGCCGATGATCTCCGCGGCCCGACCCGTCGCAAGCAGCGCGTCCGCCCGATCCTCCACCAGGGCGGCATGACCTTCGATCCAGCGCGTCTTCTCGGATGCACCGCGCCGGCCATCGGGCAGCTCGGGCATACCGCGCCAAAGCGTCAGCGCCTCGTCGAACCGGGCCACCGCCTCGCTGGCGTCCCCGGTGGCGATCGCTTCGCGGCCCAGTTTCGCGGCGGACTTGTACCGGGTGGCATCGATCTCGGTGGTGCTTACGGTCCAGCCCGCACCCTGGGTCACCACGAATCCGTCGCCGAGGGCGCGACGCAGGGCGGAGATGTGGGTCTGTAACGCCTTGACGGCGGTCCGCGGCGGGTCATCCCCCCACAACAACTCGACAAGGGCGGCGGCCGACACGACCGAACCGCCGTACAGGCCGAGCATGGTGAGAATGGCCCGGGGTTTGGCGCCCGGGATAGTGACCGGCAGCCCATACTGCCGGACCTGCAGAGGTCCTAGAACCCCCAGTTCCACCTCTTGGAGCGTAATCACATCCCGATCATCTGAGGGCCGATTCAACAAGCGGTCAAGAACCGGTAAAGGACCCCTGGAGCTGGGTCTTTGCGCTGTCAACGAACTGAGGTCCGGTGAGTCTCATTCGAGGTGTGGCAGGCTCGCCTCGTGGACCTGCCCACGCCGGATCCGGACCTGCCACACCTGGCCGACGTGGTGCCGTCGGTGCTGTCGGCGATCGGTGCGCCCGGTTTCGCGAACTCCCTCGGGCTCCCCGCTGACCTCGGCGGGGCCTGTGTCCTGTTGATCGACGGGCTGGGCGCCGAACTTCTCGACCGGTACGCCGCCGATGCGCCCGCAATGGCGTCGCTTCGGGGCAAGACGTTGACGGTCGGCTTCCCGTCGACCACCGCTGCGGGGTTGGCGGCGGTCGGCACCGGCCGCCGCTCCGGCGAGCACGGGTTCGTCGGCTACTCGTTCCGAGTGCCGGACGCCGGCGTCATCAACGCGCTGCGCTGGCGCCCGCACCCTTGGGGCCAGGACCTTCGCGGCACCGTCATTCCTGAACAGATGCAGCCACTGGCCACCACCTTCGAGCGGGCCACCTCGGCGGGCGTCGCCGTCAGCGTCATCTCCGGTGCCGAGTTCACCGGCTCCGGGCTCACCCGTGCCGTGCTCCGCGGCGGACGCTACGTCGGTGTTCACGCGCTCGGCGATCTCGCGGCGGCGGTGCAGACCACGCTCTCCGACGGCGGATTCTGCTACGGGTACCACGCTGAGCTCGACATGCTGGGCCACCTGTACGGCCCGGGGTCGGCGCAATGGCGCATGCAGCTGCGGCAGATCGACACGCTCATCGAATCGGTGGTCGAGGCGTTGCCGCCGGGCGGTCTGCTGGCCGTGGTGGCCGACCACGGCATGGTCGAGGTCTCCCCTGGCGACACGGTCGATGTCGACGCCACCCCGGCGCTGCATGACGGCGTCGAGGCCGTCGCCGGAGAGGCGCGCGCCCGGCACGTCTATATAGAGGACGGTTCCCACGGCGATGTGCTCGACGCCTGGCGGGCCGTGCTGGGTGAGCGTGCGTGGGTGCTTTCCAGGGAGCAAGCCATCGAGGCCGGGTGGTTCGGACCCCAGGTCAGCGACGAGGTCCGGCCCCGCATCGGCGATATAGTGGCCGCCGCCCGCGACACCGCGGCGATCGTGCGGCGCACCACCGAACCGCTGGAATCGTCGCTGATCGGGCACCACGGGTCGCTCACCTTCGCTGAACAGACGGTTCCGTTGCTGCTGGCGCTCGGCTGAGCTTTCGCCGCGACCCTCGCGGTGCACGGCAGATCGACTGGATTCCAACGTGATTCAGGCCGTGATGCGGCAGCGCAGTGGCAATTCGATTGCTGCACGGTCAAATTCAACCGGTGGTATTCGACGTTGCTAATCCAACGCCAAAAGGGTGACTCTGCAATGCTATTCGTGAAGTAGGTAATAGAAACCACAGGCTGTGAAGGCCATCACAGAATTTGGTGGCACTCTCCGGAAACTTGTAGCGTCCGACCGCGTGTTTGCTATTGCCACGCTTTTGACGCTTGTAAACCAGGTGTCCGGCACGCCGTACGTCACCGGCGGCGACTCGCCTGCCGGTACGGACTGCTCGGGCCTGGTGTCTTGGGTGACGAATGCAGCGACCGGTCGGCCCGTGTACGGCGACCGGTTCAACACGGGAAACATCGAGAGCGCCCTGCTCGAGCGCGGTTTCCAGTACGGCACCCAGCCCGGTGCCCTGGTGGTCGGCTGGAACAGCGGCCACACCGCGGCCACCCTGCCCGACGGCACTCCCGTCTCGTCCGGTGAGGGCGGCGGCGTGAAGATCGGGGGCGGCGGCGCCTACCAGGACCAGTTCACCAATCACATGTTCCTGCCGGTGCCGCCTGAGCAGCCGATGGTCCCGGGTGCCCCACCCGCGCCGGTGGTGATGATGGCCGGGCACGAGCCCGCCCCGCCGGCCGCTCCGTTCGCCCCGCCGCCGCCTCTGTCTCTATACACATCT
>NZ_NKCN01000049.1 GCF_002245535.1 Mycobacterium lehmannii
CCGACGACGTTGCCGTCACCCTCGACGTTGGTGGCATCGATATCGCCTGCGGTGCCGGTGTTGACCACCCCGCCGTCGGTGGCGGTGTTGGTGGTCTTGTCACCAAAGGTGATGTCACCGAACTCCAACCCGAAGTTGCCGATACCCTGCTGCTGGTCCTCACCGGCGTGGTTGACCGTGTTGGTCTCCGGGCTCAAGAACCGGGTGTCGTTGTGGCTGAGGGTGTCGTTATTGGACAACACCTCGGTCTGGCGCTGCGGGGCAAACGCGATCCCATGCGTCTGGGCCACCGCCTGCTGCAAACCCACCACCGGATCACCACCCCCATGCACCACCGCCGCAGGCGTCACGGCCGCGGCGGCGTGCTGCAGTTGGGCTGCGGACGCGTTCTGCACGCCGGCGCCGCACATGGCCCGTTCTGGATCGTCGACGAAGGCCTGAGCCGAGACCTCGTCACGGAACAGGTTCAGAATCCAGTCGATTACGTTCATCTCAGTGGTCCTTTCGGATGTCCGGTCGCCGACCTCCGGCGAACTGATGCGAACGTTACGAATCCGCGGACATCCCGAAAACGGGCCGAAACCCCCTCCTTCCGGCAGACGGATGCAGGGCCGGCTCAAGCCCCTATTAGGGGATTAGGGGGGGTCGTGGTCAGCAGTTCGCGGTCGCCGAACGGCGACGAGCGTCCGCGAACTGTCGTAATCCAGCGGCGAGTCGTGCGCAGACACGGTCGCTCGCGCCACAGAGGTGACGCTCGCGCTACAGAGGTGACGCTCGCTAGCGGGAGGCCTTCTTGCGTTCGATGTCGGCGAGGGCCGCGGCCAGTTCGGCGCGCTGCGCCGCCGATGTCTCCCATGCGAGTTGGCGGTTCTTGACCACTTTCGCGGGCGCACCGACGGCGATCGAGAAGTCGGGCACGTCGCCGCGCACGACCGCATGCGATCCGAGCACGCAACCACGCCCGATCGTGGTGTTGCGCAACACCGTGACCTTGACACCGACCCACGTGTCGGGCCCGATTCGCACCGGCCCCTTGACGATTCCCTGGTCCTTGATCGGCACGTTGATGTCGTCCATGCGATGGTCGAAATCGCAGATGTAGCACCAGTCGGCCATCAGCACCGAATCACCCAGCTCAATGTCGAGGTAGGTGTTGATGACGTTGTCGCGGCCGAGCACCACTTTGTCGCCGAACCGCAGCGAGCCCTCGTGGCAGCGGATCGTGTTCTTGTCGCCGATGTGCACCCAGCGACCGATCTCCATCGTCGACAACTCCGGCGTCGCCTCGATCTCGACGCCCTTACCGAGGAAGACCATCCCGCGGGTGATGATGTGCGGATTGCGCAGCTTGAACTTCAGCAATCTCCAGTACCGCACCAGATACCACGGGGTGTAGGCGCGGTTGGCCAGCACCCATTTCAGCGACGCCAAGGTCAGGAACTTCGCCTGCCTCGGGTCACGCAGTCGCGACCCTCGCCACCGCTTGTGCAGCGGCGCGCCCCACATGGTCGTCATGGCCGGAAAGCCTACGCGAGCGTCCGAATCGGCAACGGTTACCCTCACGTGGACCGATGACGAGGAACGGGAAGGATCGAGTGATCCGGCGATTGACCGTGCTGGCAGTGTCGTTACTGACAGCGCTGATCACGGCCACACTGGCGGGCTGCCAGGACACCACCTCCTGGGTCGAGGCCAAGGCAGCTGACGGCTGGGCCGCCCAATACAGCGATGCCGCCAACAGCAGCTACCAACCCGTCGTGGGTGCAGACACGCTGCGCCTGGAATGGATGCGGTCTGTCAAGGGTGATCTCGGCGCCGCGGTGGCACTCGGCACCGGCAGCTATCTGGCCGCCAACGCGCAGACCCCCGACGGATGCTCGCTGATGGTGTGGGAGGCCGACAACAGGGCGCGGCAGCGTTGGTGCACCCGCCTCGTACAGGGCGGCGGCGCGTCGAGCCCGCTGTTCGATGGTTTCGACAACCTCTATATCGGACAGCCCGGCGCCATGCTGTCGTTTCCCCCGACGCAGTGGATCCGCTGGCGTCAACCGGTCATCGGGGTGCCGACCACAGCGCGGATCCTGAGCCCGGGGCACCTGCTGGTCGTGACGCACCTGGGTCAGGTGCTGGTTTTCGACGCCCACCGCGGCACGGTCGAAGGCAGCCCGATCGACCTGGTCGCCGGCGTCGACCCCAAGGACTCCGAGCGCGGCCTCGCCGACTGCCGGCCGGCCCGCCCGCGCTGCCCGGTGGCCGCCGCGCCGGCGTTCGCCTCTGCCACCGGGACCGTCGTCCTCTCGTTGTGGGAGCCAGGTGCCGACGCCCCCATCCTCGTGGGCCTGCGCTACCGGCCCGGGCAGTCGCCGTTTCTGACCCGCGAGTGGACCAGCGACGCCGTCGGCGGCGGACCCCTTGCCAGTCCGGTGTTTTCGGCCGACGGATCGACCGTCTACGTCAACGGACGCGACGACCGTCTCTGGGCGCTCAACGCCGCCGACGGCAAGGCAAAGTGGTCGGTGCCGCTCGACTACCTCGCCCAGACCCCGCCCTCCGTGTCACCCGACGGGCTGGTCGTCGCCGGCGGCGGGCCCGGGGCGAAGCTGACCGCCATCAAGGACGCAGGCGACCGCGGCGAGGTGCAATGGACCCGCGACGACGTCACGCCGCTGTCGACCTCGAGCCGATCCGGCGCCGATCTCGCCTACACCGTCGTCCGCGACGGCGACGGGGAGGACGCCGGACAGGCGCTGCTGGTCTTCGATCCCGCCGACGGGCGCACCCTCAACAGCTATCCGCTGCCCAGGGCGACGGGTTGGCCGGTCGGCGTCTCCATCGGAAAGGACCGCCGCGTGGTCACCGCCACCAGCGACGGCATGGTGTACGGCTTCGCACCGGCGTAGTGCACGGCACCGGCCGCGTATCGAGTTTGTCACCGCAACGAAACACATAGAGGCCGCGGGCATGCCAGCATGCCACCGTGCGCGTGTGACCCCCGCGAGGCGCGTGCGGACGCACCCGAGCTAAGGAGACGTATTGTCCGAGTTCCTCGACGCAGTCAACGGTTACGTGTGGAGCGACGCGCTGGTCTATCTGTGCCTGGCCGCAGGTGTGTACTTCTCTATTCGCTCCCGGTTCGTGCAGGTACGCCAGGTACGCGAGATGGTCCGGCTGATGCTCAAGGGCGAGAAGTCGCCGTCGGGGGTGTCGTCGTTCCAGGCGTTGACGATGTCGCTGGCCGGGCGGGTCGGCACGGGCAACATCGCCGGCGTCGCGACCGCGATCGCCTTCGGCGGCCCCGGCGCGCTGTTCTGGATGTGGGCGGTGGCGTTTCTCGGCGCATCGACGTCGTTCGTGGAGTGCACGCTCGGCCAGATCTACAAGACCCGCGACCCGCTGACCGGTGAGTACCGCGGCGGGCCCGCGTACTACCTGAGCCGCGCGCTGGCCCACACCCGCGCCGCCCGCGTCTTCAAAGTCTATGGACTGATCTTCGCAGCGGTCACGGTGCTGGCATGCGGGCTGCTCCTGCCCAGTGTGCAGTCCAACTCGATGGCCTCTGCGATGGAATCGGCGTGGGGCTTCGACAAGTGGTGGGTGGCCGTCGGCACCGTCATCGTGCTCGCGTTCGTCATCATCGGCGGCGTCAAGCGCATCGCGGCGTTCGCCTCGATCGTCGTACCGTTCATGGCCGTCGTCTACATCCTGCTGGCACTGATCGTCGTCCTCCTCAACGCCGGACGGATTCCGACGGTGCTGGAGATGATCTTCGCCAGTGCCTTCGGCCTGGATTCCGCGTTCGGCGCGATCATCGGCGCGGCGGTGATGTGGGGCGTCAAACGCGGCATCTACTCCAACGAAGCCGGCCAGGGCACCGGCCCGCACGCGGCGGCCGCCGCGGAGGTGTCGCATCCAGCCAAGCAGGGTCTGGTGCAGGCGTTCGCGGTCTACGTCGACACCCTGTTCATCTGCTCGGCCACCGGGTTCCTGATCCTGTCGACCGGCGCGTACCGCGTGTTCGAGGGTGAGAGCGCGACCGGCGCGGTGCTCGCCGACGGCGGCCGGCTTCCCGACGATGTCGAGGTCGGTCCCGCCTTCGCCCAGATCGGGTTCGACACCCTCTGGAACGGCGCCGGTTCGACCTTCATCGCGGTCTCGCTGGCGTTCTTCTGCTTCACCACAATCATCGCGTACTACTACATGGCCGAGACGAACCTTCGATTTCTGCTCGGCCGGGCGTCGACGACACCGGTGCCGCTGATCCGCGGCACCGTGGGCTCGAACGCGACCATGGTGCTGCAGGCGCTGATCCTGGTCTCGGTGGTCCTCGGTGCGGTGTCGACGGCGACCGAGGCGTGGGTGCTCGGCGACATCGGCGTCGGGTTGATGGCCTGGTTGAACATCGTCGGCATCCTGATCCTCCAGCAACCGGCCTACCGGGCGCTGTGGGACTACGAGGAGCAGAAGAGGGCCGGGCTGGACCCGGTGTTCGACCCGCACGCGCTCGACATCGTCGGCGCGACGTTCTGGGAGAACTACGACCCGCTCGCCGGGAAGAAGCGGGAATCGGTGCGGACTTGAGCCTTACAGCGCGAGCATCGGCGCCACCGCCGCGCGCGGTACCGTCGCCTGAACCGGGCCTGCCGATTCGGGGAACAGTCCGCCCTGGCTGAAGAAGAAGATCAGCGAGTCGTCGGTCAGCGCGAAGTTCTGGTAGTTCGCGGGATCGGTGCCTTGGCCCGGCGGAACCGGGGCCATGAGTCCCTGCCTCTCCAGGTATCGATCGACCTCGCGGTAGATCACGTCCATGGGCTCGGAGCCCGGCCTGAACAGGGTGTCGAAGGTGATCGGCGCATTCGTGGCGAGGTTCCAGTTGAACGACTGGTAGAAGGTCTGCGGGCGCACCCCGCCGACGTTCTGCCAGACGCTGAACACCACGCTGCGGGTGCCGGTGGTCGGCGGCCCCGATCGGTAGCCGGTGCCTTCGGCGTCGAGTTCGTACCGCATTCCGTCCGCACCCGGGTTCTCGGCGACGTTGACGAAGCCGTCGCGCGCCTGCGTCAGGTAGGCCACCAGCGGCGCCTGGTCGGGATAGTCGTTGGGGAAACTCAATTCGTAGGTGTAGTTCGGTTTTTCGACGTTCACCCGGCATATCTGATCCGGCCCCACCGTGCCCTGCAGGTCAGCGCACCCCGGCTGGGCGGCGGCCGCGGGGATCGCGACGGTGCCGGCGACGGCGGCCACCGCAACCAGAGCGGTCCACCTGAAATTGCGCATCGACGTCCTCGCAGCCGGCGCCGGTCCGGATACCGGCGCATCTCCGCAAGGATACGTGGACGCTCAGCGCGACGGACGACAAATGAATGCCGTTGCCCGGCTTGCGCCTCCGGTGCCGATGCGGGTGATCACTACCGAAGCTTGCTGTGAGCCGCGCAGGCGAAGCCGCGGCCGCAGCGTGTCGGGCTCGACGTCGACGCCGCGCACCAGGATCTCGACTGCGCCGACCTCGCGCGCCGAAAGGGCCTGCCGCAATCGCCGTTCGCTGAAGGCGACTTCGTCGAGCACCTCGAAGCCGCGTACAGCGGGCGGGAGTTGGTCGCCCGACAGGTAAGCGATGTCGGGGTCGAGCTGCCACAGTCCGTGCCGTGCCGCGTAGTGGCGGACCAGCCCTGCGCGCACGATGGCACCATCCGGGTCGACGATCCACGTCCCCGCGGGTGCCACCGCGCAGTCGTCGGGTTCGTCGTCGGTGACCTGTTCGCCGGTGTCCAGCAACGAGGCTCGACGCCTGACCCCACCCTCGGTGAGCCCGGCTGACCACAGGCACGCTTCGCGCACGCTGCCCGCCAGCGACGTCACCTCGATCTCACCGTCGAAACCCAACCGCCTCACGGCGTCGAAATCGATTCCGGGAGCACACTTCACGACGGTGTTGTGTTGGCGGTAGACATCGAGCAGTTCGTCGAGCGGGGGCGCGTAGTCACGCGGGTCGAACCGGCGGCGTCCGGCCCTGCGCCGCGCCGGGTCGAGAACGACGACCGTGCCGTGCGTGATGGGCCGAAGGGCATCGGCGCGGCAGAGGTCCACACCGTAGACGTTGTTGCGCGCCATCGCCAGGCGCACCGGATCGATATCGCTGCCGATGACGAGGTCTGCCGATTCGCGGAGCGCGGCCAGCTCGGTGCCGATCGAGCACGTCGCGTCGTGTACCCGGGTGCCGCTGAGTCGACGGGCGCGGTGCCGGGCGACCGGTTCGGCGGTGGCCTGCTGCAGGGCCTCGTCGGTGAACAACCAACCATCGGGATTGGATAGTTTGGCCGCCGCCTTGCGGCGCAGCAGCGTGGTCTCGACCAGCACGGCGGCTCGATGACCGAAACGCTTACGCGCCGAAGCGATGTCGGCGACGAGCGTGTTACCGGCCAACCGCAGCGTGGCGATTTCCCGCAGCGCGTCGATACCCGCCGGGCTGCGCAGATAGTCGACGTCCTCGACGCCGAACGCCACCGTCACGCGGCTGGCTTGACCCCTGTGATCATGACGTTGTAGTACCAGGACTTCGGCACCACGCGGCTCCAGAGGTTGGCGTCGACCCAGCTCAACGCGATCCAGCTGTGGAACGCGAATTTCGCGTAGCCCCAACCCAATCGCCCGGGCGGGACCGCGGCCTCGAAGGTGCGCAACGGCCAGCCCAGCATCGCGGCGGTGAACTCGGTGGTGGCGGTCGACACCTCGACGGCGCCGGCGCTGCTTGCCATGCGCTCCAGGTCGCCCGGAGAAAAGGTGTGCAAATCGACGACCGCCTCTAATGCGGCCGCGCGTGAGGACTCGTCGAGTTCGGCTTGTGGCCGACGCCATCCCGAGAGCCCGGGCAGCTTCGTCACGTTGGTCACCGCCCGCCAGGTCAGCGTCGACAGCGGGCGGGCGTAGTTCTCCCCCGCGTTCGTCGGCTCGCCGGCGAAGATGAACCGGCCGCCGGGCTTGAGCACCCGCACCACTTCGCGCAGCGACAGTTCGACGTCGGGGATGTGGTGCAACACGGCGTGGCCGACGACGAGGTCGAAGGTGTCGTCGTCGTACGGGATGCCCTCGGCGTCGGCCACCCGGCCGTCGATCTCGAGGCCGAGGTTCTCGCCGTTGCGGGTGGCGACCTTGACCATGCCCGGGGACAGGTCGGTCACCGAACCGCGCCGTGCCACGCCCGCCTGGATCAGGTTGAGCAGGAAGAACCCGCTGCCACACCCGAGCTCCAGCGCCCGGTCGTAGGGCAGCTTGCGCTGTTCGGCGAACGGGACCGTGGCGTCGAACAGGTCGCGGGCGTAGTCAACGCAGCGCTTGTCGTAGGAGATCGACCACTTCTCGTCGTAGCTCTCGGCTTCCCAGTCGTGGTACAGCACCTGGGCCAGTTTTGAGTCGTGGCGGGCAGCTTCTACCTGCTCGGCGGTGGCGTGCGGGTTCGGCACCGAAGCCGGGGAGCCGGCGACATCGGACACCGGAGCCGGGGAGCCGGCGACATCAGAAACAGTGTCGGTTTCCTCAAAGCTCATAACAGGGCAGCCTAGAGGTCGAACGTCGCCTTGGCCGCAGCCAGTACCTGGGGCGGATGCTCGACGAACCGTTGCGCCCAGGCCAACGCGGCGTCGTAGACGCCGTCGGGCGCGACCATCTGGTCGACGAGGCCCAGCGCGTGGGCCTCCTTGGCGTCGATGAACCGGCCGCTGAAGACCAGCTCCTTGGCCTTGCTGAGGCCGACGGTGCGGACCAGTCGGGCGGTGCCGCCCGCGGGCACCAGGCCGGCCAGGATCTCCGTCACACCGAACTTGACGTTGTCGCCGCAGACCCGCCAGTCGGCCGCCAACGCCAGCGTCAGCCCACCACCCAACGCGTAACCGGTGATCGCGGCGACCGTGGGTTTGGGGATGGCAGCCAGGGCGTCGACGGCCTCGCGGCAGGCCTGGGTGGCGGTGTCGGTTTCCTCGGCGTTGAGGGTGCGCAGTTCGGGCACGTCGTCGCCGGCGGAGAAGATCTCGTGGCCGCCGTACACGATCACCGAATGGATGTCGTCGCGGTCGCCGATGCTTCGCGCGGCGGAGGTCAGCTCGCGGTAGACCTGACGGGTCAGGGCGTTGGTCGGCGGGCGCGACAGCAGCAACGTGGCGATGCCGGGCCGCTCATCGCTGGTGTGGACCGAGACGAACTCGCTCATGCCTGGCGCGCGTCGGATCCGTAGCCCTCGGGGCTGCGGCGGTTGCGGGCGGCGTTGTACCGGTCGCTGTCGAAGAACTCGATCTCCCAGTTGCCGGTGTCCTTGTTCGCCGCGAGATGCGGTGTGACGGAGACGATCTGACGCTCCACGGCAAGCACTTCGTCGACGGTGTGGCCGGCGAGCGAGTCCAGCTGGGTCCATGTCGGCGGCAGCAAAAACGTCCGGCCTGCGGCGAAATCGTCAAGCGCTTGCTGCGGGGTGATCCAGTCGGCCGTGTCGGTCTCGGTGTTGTCGCCGTCGGCGCGTTGGCCCTCCGGCAGGGCGCCGACGAAAAAGTAGGTGTCGTAACGGCGGGTGCGTTCTTCCTTCGGCGTCACCCAATTGGCCCACGGCCGAAGCAGATCGGCGCGCAGCACTAGCTTCTCGCGGTGCAGGAAGTCGGCGAACGACAGCGACCGGTTGACCAGCGCGGCGCGTGCTTCGTGGTAGACCGAGGCGTCATCGACCAGGACGTCGGGATCGTCGGCGGCCCCGGCGAACAACACCCCGGACTCCTCGAACGTCTCGCGCGCCGCCGCGCACACCAGCGCCTGCGCCAGGTTCGGCTCCACGTTCAAACGCTCTGCCCACCAGTCGGGTTCGGGACCGAACCAGTCGATGTCGGCGTTGCGGTCGCGGTCGTCGACACCGCCGCCGGGGAACACCATCACGCCGGCGACGAAGTCCATCGCCGAGTGCCGTCGCATCAGGAAAACTTCAACTCCTCGGGCGAGCCCATCCCGTTGGTCGCGGATCAGCATCACGGTCGAGGCGGGCCTCGGCGTCAGTGGTTCCTCGGTCATGCTCGTCTCCTGTGCGCGGCCCGGCTCCTGGCACGACGCGCGAAGTACCGCCCGTCGACGACCTCGAGCGTGATCGCCTGGCCGAAAGCTCTGGAAAGGTTCTCGGCGGTCAGCACGTCGGGCAGCAGCCCGGAGTCGACCACCTTGCCCTCGGACAAGATCAGTCCGTGTGAGAAACCGCGCGGAATCTCCTCGACGTGGTGGGTCACCAGAACCATCGCCGGGGCATCCGCGTCCGCGGCCAGATCCTCGAGCCGGGCCAGAAGTTCCTCGCGTCCACCGAGGTCCAGTCCGGCGGCGGGCTCGTCGAGCAGTAGCAGTTCGGGGTCGGTCATCATCGACCGCGCGATCAGCACGCGCTTGCGTTCGCCTTCGGACAGAGTGCCGTACGTGCGCATTGCCAGGTGTTCGGCGCCGACGCTTTCAAGCATGTCGATCGCCTGCTCGTAGTCGACGTCGTCGTAAGCCTCGCGCCAGCGGCCCAGCACCGCGTAGCCGGCCGAGACCACCAGGTCGCGCACCACCTCGCCGTCGGGCACCCGCTGCGACAACGCCGAACTACTCAGCCCAACCCGCGAGCGCAGTTCGGACATGTCGGTTCGGCCGAGTCGCTCACCGAGCACGTACGCCGTCCCCGACGACGGGTACTCCAGCGCCGCCGCGATGCGCAGCAGCGAGGTCTTACCCGCGCCGTTGGGGCCGATGACCACCCAGCGCTCGTCGAGTTCAACCGCCCACGTGATGGGGCCGATCAGGGTCTGACCCCCGCGCCGCAACGACACCTTGGCGAAGTCGATCAGCACATCGGGGTTGGCTGGATCTCCTTCGGTGGTGGGCACTCGCCCATCGTAGTCAGGCGACTTGGGCGTGATTTCGTTCGCCCAGTGGCTGTTGCGATTTGTGGTTGGTTGCCGGTGGGCGGTGACAGGTTGGTGGTACAGGTTGGTGGTGTGGCCCCGGTCTATGCGGTGGCTGTGTGGAGTCGGGTGAGGTTGAGTGCTGCAGCGGCC